>NZ_JABZFL010000006.1 GCF_014237455.1 Desulfobacula sp.
GCACTCTTGTGCTGTCCGCTTATATTTTTCCTGCGGTTAAGAAGTCTTACCTGTCCGGGAATTCTTTTGCATAGATGACTTGTGATCGAAGGGTGTATTTTTTTTGAAAATGCTGCCATTAGCACAATAGACGTCAAAAGCCTTCCCTCGGGAGATTTAAGTATGTACCTGCACAGTCCCCTGGTGTGAAATCCAATGGATGTGTAAAACCTTTCCGCTTCGATTTCCGAATCAAGAAAAATCTCTTTTACCTCGGAAAAATTGCTTTTCCAGAACGCCCATACCCCTGCCATTATAAAGGTTCCGGCACCTTTAACAGGATGAGAATCATATTGGGAACCTGAGCCGCCGCGGGTGGCAACATATTTTACTTCAAATCCCCTGTAAAAAAGTTTTTTTGTTATTTCCAGAAAAATCAGTCCCTGTAACTCTCCTTTTGCCATACAGGCAAACAGCAGACTTCCTGTACCGGAAACCAGGCATTTTAATAAAAATCGAATGTGAAAAAACTCCAAATTAAAGCGGGCAGCCTGCATAAGGCTTTCCCGGGAAAACGGGAACCTTATAAAAAAAGCACTGGTATAATCGTTTATTACCCCCTGAAAAAGTATCCGGGGATCCTCCTCAGAATCTATTAAATTGCTCTGGCCGATGCTGCCGTTTCTTAAGTTCGCAAGTTTTTTGAGCCTTTGTCTCAACACCTTGACCAAAGGACTTTCATTGGCCTGGCCATTTTTTTGAAGTTTTAAGGCGATCTGTTTTTTCAGCAGGTCCGCAGCCAGGTCTATTTCATAGTTGAGCATCAGCGAGAGGCCAGCCATATTGATTTTCGAAGCATGTTTTCCAGGGTTTGCGAAAGGTTCCCTGTGAAACAGGTTGCGCTTTTGCGCCATTTCTCCGTAATGAATCAACAGCACCTGTTCAAGGGAGGGAGTACCGCTGGAGAAAAACTGGTACTTGTTGACAAAGGGTTTCTTGTCGCCAAAAAGAAAATACAGCCTTTTTTCATCCCGGAATTCTGATCCAGGAGGTAGCACGTCGATCTCCCCCTTTCCCAGCATGGTATGCAATGTATAGGCGATTTCAGGCTCTCTTTTGCCAATGGCTTCTATGGCCTGCTTGATGTTTTCCCGCGTCAGCATTGTTAATCCAAAATCACGAGCTCTGAATCTAAAAACTTCCCTATAAATTCCTCTGGTACCCGAATTTCAAATACCAGGCCATGTTCTTCCCCGTTTCTGACGGATATCTCCCCGCCTATTCTTTCCATAATAACCCGGGTGATGGCCAGTCCAAATCCCCAATCCCCCCGCTTCGTCAAATGCTGTAGGCCAAAAATTTGTTCCATATCCGCATTTCCCAGACCCGGTCCGTCATCTGAGACCGAAATCATTACAAAATTTTCTTTCATGGATGTAGATACACAAATTGAACTGTTTGCACCGGAAACGGCAGAAGCGTTTAATAAAAGGTTCAAAAAAACCTGGCGCAGTGCTGCAACATCGCTTCTGACAGACGGCAACCCCTCCTGAAAATCGGTAATGACATCTATATTTTTTTCAATCAAAGGCGTCTTCAAAAAAATGATCATACGGTTTAAAATCATATGAATGTTTACATCCATAATAACCGGATTTTTCGGTGCGGTAAACCGGATAAAGCTGTCGATAAGATTTTTCCCCCTTATAGATTCCGAAAAAATCTGTCCTGTCATTAAATCGGTTTCACCAAAATTTGCCAACCCGGCCTGCTCTTTCATCAATGTAGCTGTGACATGAATATTGGACAGAATGTCGTTCAAATCGCTGAAAACTCCCTTTGACAGTTTCATGGATGATGCAAGGAAGGCTGTTCTTCTCAACCTGCTGTCCAGGCGGTGTTTGTTCTTTCTTTTTTCTTCCAGCATCGACACCAGACTGTCTGTGGTAAGGAGGATGGCAAGTACGATAAGAAATCCTGCCAGCAGAACAACAAACAGACTGACATTCCGCACTTTCCTTGATGCTTCAAAAATATTCCTTTTATCAACACTCACAACGGAAAGCCAGGGAACCGTATCAAGCCAGGTCGTTAACGTAATGGTTGAGTCTTTTTCTTCAACCTGTACTCCCTTAAAGCGGCCAGGGGGCGAAATCTGCGATCTCATCATCAGTTTGCCGCCCTTTCTCGGATTTGTCTGGAAATCTCCTTTGCTATTGATCAGGTAGACGTCGCCTTTCCTGTTTCCTGCCACCTGGGTGACAATATTGTCGAACAGACCTGACATAATAGTAGCTCTCAAGATCCAGACGTTCTTCCCTTCATTTCGCTTCACGGCTATTATAAAGTGGGGCTCGTTCCTGAAACCGCTAAAAACGTCACTGACATATATGCCTTGCACCATCACAGCTTTGAACCAGAATGTATCCCTATAATTTTTAGTGGTAAGATCGTAGGGTCCGGTATAAGCAAGGTGGTCGCCCTCCTGCCCTATTATGCCAAGATCCTGGAAACAGGGCAGTTGATTCTGAAGCAAGGAAAGGACCTGTTCAATGGTTCCCGGGGATATCATTTTTGCCAGGCTGTTGTTTTCCGATATGAGTTTTAAATCCATTGTCCGTTCGGTCAGGAAGGAATCGATACTATTTTTATGGGAATCAACTTCCGTCTGAAGTGCTTCCATTGTTTTGTGTTTAATTATGCTGGCCATGTAAACATACATGCCACCACCGATTACCACAAGAGGGAGGAAAGCTGAGGCAATGAGAATTACGACCACCTTTTTCCATACCTTGCGGTAGTAAGGAAAGTCTCGTGTTGCCGATATTGTAAAAGATCTGTCAGGCATGGCCTGCACCTCCCGATATATAAAAAACCCCTTCGATTACCTGTAATCAGGTGACCTTCATTTTTTACGGACTGTTCATGAACAATACATTATTATAGCACAAAACACCAGGGCAACAACCCATACCGTGTGGCTGACCACTCCCTTTTTTACGGGATCAACGCCGGAACCGGTTATATAAGTAACCAGGTTGAAAATATGATTCCATGCCATTGCAATGATGAAAAACGACAGGAAAAACATCAGCATATGGGTTTTTTCAACCCCCATACCAGCAAGGGATTCTCCTATCTTTCCCGGTGCAAGGGGTCCGTCCACATTCCCGAAAAGCCCCAGGTAATAAAGAAAAAACGATATGCCCATGACGACCATGGACAAACCAAAGTGTTGGGTTCTTTTCCGGATATAATGGTTCATCTGGTTCTTGCTCATCACACCTCTCCTTATTATTTTTCCCTCCCTGTTTTCAGGGAGGGAGTTATATATTTATTCAGGCTGCCATCAACCCGCCAGTTTCTTGTAAATGCTGGGTGCTATTTTGTAAAAGCATATGACTGCAACAACACAGCAGTAGGCCGGTACCACTATTTTCCATAATTTTTCCGGGAAAACCCGCGTCATATAAGGTGCTGCAATGGCGGAAAACATGGTTGCAAGCATAAAAGAGGGCAGCATGATATAGTCTATCTGAACACCGCTGGTTAAAAGGGCCAGCCATACGATGATGGCAAAGGTACTGACAGTTCCTTCACAGATGGCTGTTACGGCAAGCATGCTTTTAACGGGCACGCCTGACAAAAGACCTCCAATGGTGACCACGGGACCGTATCCGCCGCCGCCCACACCCTTGTTAAATCCTGCCAGAAAAGCAAAGGCAAACATTTTATTGGGTTTGTAGGGCCTGTCTTTTCTGGCACTCCACAGAGAGACACCCCCCATCATCACAAGAAGGATGGCCACATAGAGTTTGATCCAGATTTTATCAATGGGAAAAAATTTGTAAATACCGATGATGGAACACGATACGGCAATACACCCTGTCACTGCGATGATAATCCAGAGCTTTACTGTTTCAGACATGGGGCTGAATTTCCACTCCACATTTTCAAATTCCCGGTGAAGAAAGGCACCCACAAGACCTGCCATACCCTGCTGAATCATAACAGCGGGTACGATCTGCTTGGGATCAAACCCCAGCACAAGGAGGATGGGGGTTAAAGCCGTTCCAAATCCCATGCCTGCCGAGGCATCCATGAATTCGAAGAATGCTGCTAAAAGGACCACGCTCCATATGATGCGCCACTCATTTCCCTGGAGTCCATTGGCAATTGTCCAGTCAGACTGAATCCTTACCGTGGCTTCAAAGGGATTTCCCGCAAGCCAGATGCCTAGCAGGAAAACCAGGAAAAAGACGAACACACCGCCCAGGGCTGCCCGGATATGGCGCCACTCAGGCATAAACCGTTCGGCAATGGTCTGTTTTTCTTTTTCCAGGTCCTGGGCCACTTCCCAACCCTTTTTTGCTTTCTTTTTATCCATACTGTTTCTCCTTATAAGTTATATTTTGTGTTTTCTATCTTACCCCTGCAATCCTGTTTTTTAATCATTATGCAGGTAATTTTACATTTAAAGCATACTGAAGAACCACATAGCTGATATATACCCCGACAAGGTATACACCCTGCCACCGTTTAAACACACCGTCCTTGTTCATGGATATAAATACCCTGAAAGACCAGAGAATGATGAGCATGGCCGGAAAATGGAAAAAGAAAAAATTTTCCGGAATGACAAGGGGTTTTGCCGTTGCTGCCGCCCCGATGACAAACAGGCAGTTGAGAACGTCAGCACCCACAATGTTTCCAACGGTTATTTCGGGATGTCCTTTTTTAATGGCGGATATGGCCGTCATGAGTTCCGGCAGTGAGGTGCCAAAGGCGACCATTGTCGCTGCAATGACATCATCAGGCACGCCGAATCTCATGGCGATTTCTGAGGCACAGGGCACAAGGACCCGGGCGCCAAGGATAACGAGGGCAAGCCCTCCTATCAGCATCACCCAGCATTGAAATATACCAATAAGTTCATCATTATTATCATTGTTATCCCCCTCTTCAAGTTCCAACTTTCCGGATTTCGCCCACATGTAAGTTGCGTACATGTAAATTGCCAGAAGAATCAAAAAGAAGATGCCGAAAGACCGACCCAATACCGGTGGTCCTGACGAGAAAAAAAGAAGGGCCAGGGCAATTGCCACCAGAAGGGTGGCTGATCCCACCTGAACCCATCCAGTCCGGTTAAGGATGAACTTGTTTGCCGGAACTGAAGCCGCCAAAATGCAGGTAAGACCGAAAATAAGCCCTGTGTCCGCGATAATAGATCCTACGCCGTTGCCCAATGCAAGACCGGGATTCCCCATGAATGCTGCCATCACTGAAACAAAGGCTTCAGGTGCTGTCGTTCCAAGAGAAATGAGCGTTGCGCCTATGACGATTTTCGGCACCCCTGTCCGTTGCGCCAGGTTGACTACGCCGTCTACCATCCAGTCTGCTCCTTTTGACAGCAGAAGAATACAGACGACAATAACACCGAGTAACAGCGGAGTAGACAAGCCTGAGACAACTTGTGCCAGTAGAGCTTCATCCCCGATCCATTCCCAGATAGTATGTTCCATAAAATCTCCTTTAAAAATCAAAATTTATTTTAAAATCTCGACAATTTATTTCCTTGTCAACATTTTTATTGATAAAAAGATATTACAAAAAATATGCCAAAACAAAGAGAAAATAAAAGTATTGGTTAACAGTCTGATTATACAGATTAAATTTTCTTAAAAAATTGCCCGGCAGCAAAAGGGTATCAGCCGGTAAAACCTGCTGGTGGACAGGTGTAAATTAGAGGTGTCATTTTATAGTTGACAGTCTTTGTGTCAGGATGTGCGCGTTCCCCTGAATTCATTGGCTTCTATATGCGACTCTTTCATGAGTCGATGGAGGTATTGTCTTTGTATCCCGGCAATCTCAGCCGCCTTGCTGATATTGCCGCTGTTTTCTTTTAGCAGAGTCCTGATATAGTGTTCGTGAAAAAACCGGATAGTTTCTTCTTTGGCATCTTTGAAATTCATCATGGTTTCTCCCCTGTTCATCTCGGGCAGGAGGCCCTCTGTCGGGCCGGAAAGACCCAGGTCGGGAAGAGTCAGCGTATCGCCGGAGCAAAAGATGATTCCCCTTTCAATGGTATTTTCAAGTTCCCGTACGTTACCAGGGAATTTCCTGGCTGCCAGCGCCTGTACGGCGGACGGTGCGATCCCCTTAATCTGTTTTCCATTCAATGCACAATGTTTATTGAGAAAGTGGTAGCTGAGAAGCGGGATATCCTCTGCTCTGTCCTTCAGGGGAGGCATTTCTAAACGGATGACGTTCAGTCGATAAAACAGATCCTCCCGGAATGTATTATCCCTGATGGCCTGTTCGAGGTTTTTGTTTGTTGCCGCAATGAATCTGAGGTCAGCCTTTTTGGTTATAACGCTTCCCACAGCTCTGTATTCCCCCTCCTGAATCAGTCTGAGAATCCTTGTCTGGAGACCCGGCTTCAGGTCTCCGATTTCATCGAGAAAAAGCGTGCCTCCGTTTGCCTCTTCAACCAGTCCTTTCTTGTCTGTCACAGCGCCTGTAAATGCGCCCTTTACATGTCCGAACAACTCGCTTTCAATCATATTCTCCATAATTGCCGAGCAATTTATGGTAACCATTTTTTTTGACCTTCTCCCGCTGTTCTGATGGATAGCCCTGGCCACAAGCTCTTTGCCCGTTCCGCTGGGGCCGGTTATAAGGACGGTTCCAGATGTGGGAGCAACCTGGCGGATACGATCAAAAACTTTTATCATAGCATCGGTCGAGCCGATTATGGAAAGGTCGTTCTTCTTTTCAAGGGCCTTTCGCAGTGTCCTGTTTTCCCTGATGATCCCCTGCCACTTCATGGCCTTGTCAAGGGTTACAAGGAGTCTTTCCCTGCGGAAAGGCTTTGTCAAATAGTCATCAGCTCCTTTTTGTGTGGCTTCCACCGCAGTCTCTATAGTGGCATAGGCAGTGAGGATAATTACCGATACATCAGAACGGATCTCTCTGATCTTCTCCATCAGGCTGATCCCGGACATACCGGGCATCTTCAGATCTGTCATTACAACATCGAAATCCTCTTCCCTGAAAAGTTCAAGCGCCTTTTCAGGATTGTTTTCCATGACAGTCTTGTAATGGGTATCTTCTGAAATAATCCTGTCAATCAATGTCAGCATGTCCTTTTCGTCGTCAACTATCAAAATACGTTTGTTCATCCATCCTCCTTACGATATTACCATCAGTTTGACAGTAAAGATTGTACCGCCGGATGCAGCATCCCCTGAAGGATGTTTCCAGCTTTCACACTCCATAATTCCGCCGAAACCGGTTATGATACCGTAGCTTACAAAAAGTCCGAGTCCCGTTCCCCTGCCCTCGGGCTTGGTGGTAAAAAAGGGTTCAAATATATGGCCAATATCCTTGCCCTCTATTGCAATACCTTCATCCTGAAACTGTACTGTGACCATGTGAAGATGAGTGTCCATAAATGTCCGGATTGTCAATTTTCCGCCTTCGAGCATGGCATCAGCAGCGTTGTTTATCAGGTTGAGAAAAACCTGTTGCAGTTTCCGGGAATCGCCCTTTACAAGCGGAATTGTGTCTGAAAATTCCGTGGACAGAGAGATTCCCTCTTTTTCAAAACGATGCCTCACTATCTTGATAGCGGCTTCAAGGCAGAGGTTCAAATCGGTATGGTGGTGACCATTGTCTTCTCCCGTGCGTACAAAACCCAGAAGATTTTCCACGATCTCTTTGCAATGAAGTCCCTGGCGTTCCATTATTTTAAGGTCTTTATAATCTTGTGAAGATTTGTCTTTTTTCCGCAGTATAAGATCGCAGAACCCCAGGATAACTCCAAGCGGATTGTTGATTTCATGGGCAACCCCTGCTGCCAGTGTGCCCAGTGATGCCAGTTTTTCAGTATGAATAAGATGACGCTCAAGTTTTTTGTCTTCAGTAATATCCCTTGCAATGCAGAGAACTGAATTTACACCTCGCTTTTCGCTCCGCACCGGCACCATGTTAGCGTCAATGAATATCTGCACTCTTTCAAGGGAAAATCCGAATTCCTTTCTGATGCTTTTCCCGTTTTCAAAAACCCTGCGGATAAGTGGCTGAAGACTTTGGCTCATTTCTTTTGGGAATAAAGATGGCAGTCCTTTTCCGATATGATCTTCGGTCCTGCATTTAAAAAAACTTGAGGTGAAACTGTTCATGGACTGGAATTTACCGTTCGGGTCGATAGTGAATATGAAATCTTCAGCGCTTTCCACAAGGGATCGGTATTTTGCCTCGGATTCTACGAGTTCCTCGGTCTGCCGGTTGACCTCTTTTTCCATATGTCTGGACCACTTCACTTCAAAAAACAGGATGATCGACGCACCGGCTATAATTGTAAATATCACGGCCAACTGCATGAAAAACTGATGCCGGTATTGATTCCTTACGGCTTCCTCTATTTCCGAGACAGGAGCGACAACCGCTACCGACCACTTCTGAGCCGGTATTTTTGAAATCGTTACAGAGGTGTATGCGATCAGCTTTTCCATCCTGCCTGTAAGTCCCCTGTGCCATCCTGAAACATACCTTCCTGTTCCTTCATGGCCCTTCAGCATTTTATCCTTTTGTATCTTGTTTATCTCCACAAAAGAAATATCCTGATACTTTTCTCTTCTGGCCAAAAAAGCATTCTTGCCTATGTATGAGCTGTCCGGATGAAAAAGGAAGCGGCCTGCACCGTCAATGATCCATGCATACCCTGTCTGACCGGACCGGATATTCTTGAGATAGGGACCGAGCAACCATGAAATATTGACACGACAAGAGATGATTCGTGAACCGTCTACGCCGACGGGTGCCACGATTGTTAATACTATTCCGGACGGTGTGATTTGATGCTTTGAGACTTCCAGTTGATTTATTTTTTTGGCGCCAAAATCAAGGAGAAGGGGGGGAATCTCTTCAAGGGGAGAACGGGAAATTTCCTTCCGGAAGGGGTGGCCGGAATAAACAACTCCAACATTCATGTCGCGAAATTCGATTTTACTGACCCCGCATTCAATTACCCTGGCCAGGCTTGCCTTCATTGCACTGTCAGGATCTTCGTTCTTTTCCAGCTCATTGGAAAGAATGTTTATCTCCCTTTTTAAAAAAGAAAATTCCCTCTCAATAAAATTTTTTACATTGTGCGCAATAACCATCTGCTCCTCATTGAACTGCCTGCGCACGATCTTGCTCATTTTCTCGATATACCACTGGGACATAACCGCACTTGCTGCTACAAAGATAAGCGCTGTAAGCGCCACAATTATTACAATATTTTTTTCCGTTCCCGGTCGCTGATGCTTGCGGGAAACCGTAAGGTTAAATTTCCGGATTCTGCCTGAATTTGATTTTTCCAAAACCCAATGCTTTCTATATTTATTGTGAACTCGCGGCTCACGGGTTTTATACGATTATAATTTTAAATCAGTCCTTTGCCGATTTTTTTCAATTTACACTACTATAGTCAACAACATTAAACAATAACCATTGAGATAGGAGCAAAAATGAGGCCACAGCGATTCCCCCATCTTTTAAGACTTTTTGATATATCAGAATGCCTCATACCCATAGATGGCAGGCGAACACAGAAAAATTTGATCCAACCTATGGAAGCCTTCAACATGTCATACAACTTTACAGCTTGTTAAATTATATGACACATCCAGTTGTTTTTCATTTTTTAACTGTGTCAAATTTCTTACAAAAAATAATCATTCCCAATGAGCAAAGCAGGCAATCGTTTCCAATGAGCAAAGCAGGTTTCACGGTTATATATATTTAATAAAAATAATAAGTTATCCATATTTAGGTCCCCGTATTAACCTCTGGCACGTAAATTGAATTATGTTATTAAAAAACAATATAATTGTTAGGGGAAATGCTTTAACTCAATAAGGAGAAGGGGGGAAATCATGAAAAAAGTATTTAGCATATCAAGTTTAATAGTCGCCAGTTTATTGGTGTTGTGGGCTGTTGTCCCACTGGCAGTGGCAACTGCTGATCAGAAATTACAATACAGTTGCTCGGCGCAAGTTTATGAGGCGTTTGAAAATGCAAGGCTGGATGCTTTTACAAAGGAAACCGGAATATCCATTGATCTGTTTGTTGCATCATCGAATTCCTGCGTGTATCGGGTGATGCAGGATATGACCGACATCGCCAGCAGCACGAGAGCAATATACCAGCGCCACAAAGACCATGGATTGGTGGAAACACCTTTTTGTAAGGATCCGCTGGCAATCATTACCAAGAAAGCAACGCCCGTCAATAATTTAAGAGAGGGACAGCTCCGGCAAATATTTTCCGGCGGAATCACTAATTGGAAAGGAATGGGCGGGCCTGATTTGCCGATTACCCTTGTTGTTCCCGGTGATGAAACCGGCGCCCATAAAAACTTCAGGCGACTGGTCATGAAACACAAAGAAATAAACTATGATTACTTAACCTATAAATCAACCCGTGTTCTAGAGGCAATTGAGGCGCTGCCTGTGGGCGCCATATCCTTTATCTCCCGAGGTGCTCAGATCACCCATCCAGAGATAAAGGTATTGAGCATTGATGGTAAGAAGCCGGATGATCAAAGTTATCCTTACCACCAGATATTTTACATGGTTACCAAAGGTGAGCCCACAGGATCGGTTAAGGCCTTTGTCGAGTTTGCCAACTCTAAAAAAGGAAGAGCTATTATCAAAGAAAGAGGGATGCTGTGCTGTCCTGTTGAATAACGACCATCAATGTAAATGAACCGAACGAGAAATAGTCCAATTCCAAATTAAATTTCAGGGCAGCAAACAAGCTGCCCTGGGATAAATTCTGATCAAAATTTATTAACACAGTTCCACCACGCATATCTGAGGGAAAGGCAGCCTGCTCGATCAGGTCTTCACATCTATTGGTTTAGATTTGAGGTAAGCCCCCCAATAACTCATACCGACGAAGACACCCCCTCCGATTACATTACCGATGGTCACCGGTAAAAGGTTTCTCCATAAAAAATTTATCCAGGTCAGAGAATCAGCTGAGATATTACCAATGGCCGCTGTAGTAGCCCAATGTTTTAAAAATATTCCGGTTGGAATAAAATACATGTTAGCGACACAATGTTCAAACCCTATGGCGACAAAGCCCATGATGGGGAAAAAAATGGCGAAAATTTTACCAACCGTCTGTCGAGCCGCCAATGCCATCCAAACTGCCAGGCAAACCAGCCAATTGCATCCGATTCCCCGGAAAAGAGCCTCATTGAATCCAAGTTCAACCTTTTTCAAGGCAATATTAACAGCGGCCACACCTAATGCTTCGCTGCCTGTTTTCCATAGACCGGAAAAATAAAAAAGCAGGGCAATAATCAGTGACCCGATAAAATTGGCCAGATAAACAACTCCCCACCGTTTCAACATATTGCCAAAGGTAATTTCCCGGGTCAAAACACTTGAAATCATTAAATTATTGCCCGTAAACAATTCCGCACCTGCAATGACTACCAGCACCAGGCCCAGGCTGAATGCCGAACCCGCCATAAATTTAGTAAGTCCGATACCCGCTATGGCGGACATATCAAATGTGATACTCGTGGCCAGAAGCCCGCCAAAACCGATGTAAGATCCGGCCAGAACGCCTAAAACCGTTACGGTCAGCCAGGGTGAGTTTGCTTTTCCAACACCGACGGTGGAGGCCACAGTTTCAGCAATGGTCCTGGGAGCTTTATCCTCCATACTCGGAATGGGGAACTGCAAAGACTTGATAATCTTTTCAAATCTGCCCAGGACATGCTTTTCCTGATTCAATTTACCTTGAACCGCTTTTTTAACCACTTGTGATATTTCTTCAGGGGTAAATGGTTTGGAGAGATAATCCATAGCACCCCGTTTCATGGCTTCCGTGGCCCGTCCCACTGTGGGATAACCGCTGATCATGACCAGCGCGGATTCAGGTGTCCGGCGGTTAAGCTCTTCGATCACATCCAAACCATCAAAACCCGGCATTTTCCAATCACAAAGGATCACATCATACACTGAATCTGAAGCAAGCCTAAGCCCCTGCTCAGGATTAGGCGTAATGACCACATCGAAACCTTCAGCCGTAAAAATTTTCTGGCAGGCATTCAATACGATTTCTTCATCATCAATAATCAACATACTTTGTTTCATAGGCCTGTCTCCTTTCTGTCGGAAAGCTGTTTTCCTTCGGCCAGCCATTGTTTCCGTTTAGAGTCAATGATGCCTACTTGATCTTCGATCCAATCGATATCACCGGTAATGATCGCCAGTTTCTCAGCATTGGTTAGATGATATTTTTCCAAAGTATTCGAACCCTGCTCAAATACTTTTTTGGCAAATTTACGGTCTTTCGCTCCTTTTTTCAGTATATCCAATATTTCTTTGACATGGATGAGTGTCGATTCCTCCTGTAAAACACTGGATGAACTGTCTATGGCTGCAACAACTGCCCGGATCAGTTCCTCGGGGCTGAAGGGTTTCTCAATATAATTGACTGCACCCAGTTTCATCGCCTGAATGGCGGAATCCACGGTTGCATATCCGGTAATAATAAGTACCGGTAATGTTGGTTTGGCCCGTTTGATATCCCGCAGAACTGTCAGACCATCCACATCCGGCATACGGATATCGGTTAAGACGATATGAAAGGGTTCATTGGTTGCCCGACGAATCCCGATACTTGCCGTTGAAGTCGTACTGACATCATACCCATAGGATGTCAGAATTTTGCGGATACTGTCCAAAACTATCTGTTCATCGTCAATGATCAATATTCTTTTTTTATCCATGAGATATCTCCTCATATGCCAATTTAATTATTTAAATAATAACATCATCACCTGCCGGCAAAATTTACCAGATTTCAGCGCTCAGGCGCGCTTCGAGCCATTGTTTCTGTTTGGCCGTGAGGGGGCCGATTTGTTGATCAATCCATTGGATATCCCCGGTAATGATGGCCAGTTTTTCAGGTCCGGTTAAATCGAATTCATCCAGTGCATCCGATCCGTAATATAACAACTCATTTCTGAGATGACTATCGTCTGCGGCAAGCTCCAATACTTTGATAACCTCTTGCTTATGGATAATCTTCTGCTCTTCCGGTTTCTGGCTGATGGATAAATCAATGGCCTTGGATACGGATTGAATGAGCTGGTCGGGATCAAACGGCTTTTGGATATAGTCGGCTGCACCGAGTTTCATCGCCTGAACCGCAGAACTGACAGAACCGTATCCGGTTATGATAACTACCGGCAATGACGGTTTACTCCGTTTAATATCTCTTAACACAATCAAGCCGCCAATGTCCGGCATACGAATATCGGTCAAAACGATATCATATGAATTGTTGATGGCCAGGTTGATCCCCTTCTTTCCTTTTAAGGTAACATCAACCTCATAATTTTCCGCATCGAGAATTTTTCTAACACTGTCTAAAACCACCTGCTCATCGTCAATTACAAGCGCTTTTCTATTTTCCATCAGTTTTCTCCTCGTCTTTTGCTTATGTTATGACCTGTCGAACCGCTTTGAGCAGTTCATCCGGCGTGAAGGGTTTGGGTAAGAATTGGCAGGCTCCTATTTTCTGTGATTCGGCAATGGTTTCCGGTGTGTTGAGTCCACTCATCAATATAACGGGGATCGTGCAGCCTTGTTTTTTGAGTTCATTTACCAAGTATATGCCATCGCGAAATGGCATTTTGATATCTATCAGCAGCAGTGCAGTATTTTCCGGATCGATAACCATGAGGGCTTTATCAACCGAGTCTGCAGAAGCTACCTCATACCCTTCCGATTCAAGTATTCGCCTACAGCTTTCAAGAACAATGCTTTCATCATCGACAATTATTATTTTCATTTTATCGATCCTGTTTTTCCTGGTTCTGTTGGTTTAAAGGGAGCCATATAAAAAAAGTCGATCCTTTACCGAATTCACTCTGGACTCTAATGGTTCCGCCATGCTCTTTGACAATTCCATATGAAACCGATAAGCCCAGTCCTGTCCCTTTGCCAACCTCTTTGGTCGAAAAAAAGGGGTCAAAGAGTTTGTTTAAATTTTCCGGCAGGATTCCACAACCTGTATCTGTAATAACAATTTCCACTCCCCCGTGGTCCACATCGTTCGCAGATACTGCCGTTGTTGTCTGGGCTGTAATCGTATCGGCAGATTTGGTTGCATCGAGTGCATTAATCAATATATTCAGCAAAACACTTTCGATCTTGCTTCGATCGATTACCAGCATGGGAATATCTTTACCCGGCTTAAATTCAATTAAAACACCCTTTAACAGTGCCTGATTTTCCATTAATTTAATGGTTGATGCCGCCAGCCGGTTGATATCGATACGTTCCGGATCCAATCGGGTCTGGCGGGAAAAATCAAGTAATCCTTTTACAATTTTTCTAATCCGTTCCGTGGATTCGACAATGACATTTAAATCCGAACGAATATCCTCTGAAATATCTTTTTTCCGCAACAACATATGCGTATAGGTTAATACACCGGTAAGAGGATTGTTGATTTCATGCCCTACGCCTGCTGCAAGCCGGCCGATACTGGCCTGTTTTTCAGATTGAATTATTTTAGTTTGACTTTCCATCCTTCTTCGTTTCATGGATCTCACCATCTGCCCGAACGTTATCTGCAGCACTGCTATTTCTTTATCATTGGATATGGGACCCAGATCAGGTGATACATTGCCGTCTGAAACTTCCTGACTGGCTTTGATCAACCGATGGATGGGCTGCATGATCCGATGGGTAAAGAAAATACCCATGGCAATAGCAAAAATGACGCTTGCTAAAATTGCCAGGGATAAATATAGAATAAATTTATGTTGTAAAAAAAGATGATTAGACTCTGAAACTGCGATAGACAGCATGCCCACTCTTTCTCCGAATATATCGCAAATCGGATCATAAGACACAAGATACCGGTCGGTTGAATCCTGCTGACGGGTTGTCCACTGGTTGCCTCTGATCAGAACCTGCTGCCTGACGTCGTCGGGAACGTGTGCGCCAAAGGTTTGCTTCCCGTTTCGATCGACCATGTTGGTTACAATACAGATGTTATTGAAAAAAATACTGACGGTGGGTGTATCCGCTTTTGATTGAATAGTATCGAAAAGAAAGGACTTGGGAATCGAGTTGACAATACGCATGTTTTGATGAAGAAGCATTCCGCCATATAGAACACCTATCAAATTTCCTCCACTTCGAGTTTCAAATATTGGGATGGCAGCAGCAATCGCCATACAGGATCTTTGTTTATTTGCATCTGTTGTTTTTTGTTCGGGTGCGTTTTTTGGCACATTTTGTAGACGTTTAGCCAATTCAGGATTTTCAAGGATCATAAACTCCTGCGGAAAAACAATTGTCCCGGCGGTCATGAGACGATGACGGATGGTATGACGTACAAGCGGATTTTCCGGCAAAGTGATTTGATTCGAGATCTGATGAGGACTGAGCCTGCACAATGGAATTTCGTCTCCTGTTACAATTCCGACAAAATCCAATTCAGCATTTAGAGCCAATCGATTGATACGATCTGACAAATCTGAAATATCTTTATTAACGACCGAAGAACGGAATCCAGAGCCAAGTGTGGTAATGTCCAGGGCCAGTTTGATAAATTTGATACGGGCATTATAGACGGCATGAGTGGCATTCAGGGCCAATCGGTTGTGATTTTTGGCTTCATGAATCATTGTATTGTATAACAAACGACTACCAATAAATAGAGAGATTCCTCCTACCAAAAAGGATACGATCAAAAAACATAAAATAAATTTAATTCGGGTCGAATGTATCATTACCTGCCTCTGTTGGCCGTATTATCGCCCTTTCCCAAAACCTGTCAATATAGCGTGTCAATATGATATAACTGCAAGATACTTGCCAGAAACATACATGACCTTAATTTTCAGCGAATCATTGATAATCATAGATATTGATAAAATCAAAAGGGCTTTATTTCAGATAATATCACACGCAATCAACATGATTTTTACAATATGTAAAAAATACTGACGGACTCAGGCCTCAATTATTCTGATGAATCTTTCTGATGGTACTTAGATAATTTTTATATGTGGTAAGATAAAAAGACAGCGGGCGTGAAAAACTCCTGCCAAGAATACCGTCCACAAAAAGCCTGCTGATATGATGTTCATGTTTCAGCATTTTCTGGGACTGCAAAAAAATGGTTTTTTCTTCGGGAGTCAGTCGTAAAACCATATCAACCATTGCCGTTCTTGCCCTCGGCAGATACATCCAGAAATAAAACAGATCAAGAGAATTGATAATGACCATTACAGCCAGATCCTTTACTTCAGAATTTCTGCTGTTAAATAAGGCTTCGGATTTTTCAAGAATCTTGAGTTCTTCGGTTTCCGGGAAAAGAAATTCCAGCCTTGAATAGGTATCAAACAGGTCTGAGAATTTCTTTTTGATGTCCCTTTTCCTCAATCTCATATTATGAAACCGGTCCGCAGTTCCTTCTATCAGCCCTGCCACAGTATCTGAAGCTGCTTTTGAAATGATAGCGGCCCATTTTTGCAGAACGACATCGACACCAGGAGTATCAGCCATCCTTAACATCCCGCCAATCATGCTGTTGAAGAGGATTGCAACAGGAATGGAGAAAATACTCCTAAAAAAATTTCCGGTTATAGCCCCCTTTGGAAGTCCACGAAAAGCATTGTGCAAAGACAGATAAATCCCGTTGACAAGCGCCATGACAGAATAAAGTACTATCGGACTGGACGTTATATTTATTCCCAAAGTCCTGTCAAGGAGAACGGTTTTAATAACATAATCCAGAAGCGGTACGGAAAACCCCGTAAATAACAGAGAATCAGTCAATCTCTCCCAGCTGATATAATCATCCCATTTGAGTAGAGAGGTCCGCCGGATTCCACCGCCCCCGAGAACAGACTGTAAAATATTTCTGATGCCGGTTATGCCAAACCAGATAAACGCACCAAAATAGGCCAGAAACCACCAGTCTTTGGTGAGAGCGAAGCATAGAAACGCAGGAATAAATCCAATAAAGACTTTGATGCCGTTTTTAAATTTTGTATTAAACGTTTTCCATGATTTTTCCGTAGTAATTTTTTCAGTATCCGGCAAATCAAGTCCGACACCGTTTCTACTCTCCTTTAGTATTCCGCCAAGGGTAACAATATTACCTTTCTTTTTCATGTCCAGGGAAAAGGATTCAAAGACCCATTCCTTTTTTTTTAACGGCATAATTTGATCAAACCCGGGCAAGTATTTTAAAATATTCATCATCCATTTTAAAACCGGTTTCACGCTGTTTGACGGAACCGATGTCATCCTCTGGTTCACCTTGATGCTTGCCGGAAGGATCAACCTGCCCCCGGTTGTTTTCCTGATTTCTTTTCTGGCCCTGAAAGCCAGAGTTTTGACAATCCCAAATCCCATTCCATATGCCTGGTGAGACCTTCCGCTTGAATCACTCCCTATTCTAGATTTGAGTGGCCGTACCGCATACATATTTTTCAGGGCATCAATATCATAGAGAATCTCCACAAGTTTTTCCATTCGATCATTCTTATCCGCATATCCACTCTGATCTACACTCCAGATAATTTGACGGACCACCCGTTTTAATTTTAATAAGCTTCCGGTATTAATGGCTTCCTGGAGCTCATTAACTGAAAAGATATGATCTGTTTTCCCGGCGATAAAATCTTTTAAATTTACTATTTCAAGCCGGTTTATGAGGCCATTGCCCTCATAAAGGATCTCAAGGATGTCTTCCGGTTTCAGATTCCCCAAATTGAGGGTGATTCTGAAACCATGATGAAGCCGTTCAATGTTTCTAAGAAGCTCTTTGAAATTCAATTTAAGCCTGTCAGGGACATCAGGATCGTTGCAGATTTCAAAGAAATGGGGGATATCAGGATAATATGACGGGCATACATAAATAGAAATAATATCTCTGGCACTGAAACAATCCATTCTTTCTACCAGATCTTTTATTTTTTGTTGTTCTTTAGCATCGGACAGGCTAAATATCCGATTCAACTCTTTGATGCGTAATTTCATTGCCTTGACAGCTTCAGAGTGAATATACTCCCCGAGATGAATAATGGAAGGCTGTCCGGGAGATGCAAACCGTAAAAACTGATTGGGACAAAGCCTTTTCATATCAATATCAAAATCCCGACACATTTTATCCAACTGCCGCTCATTGAAATCATCCAGAAGACGTAAAACACAATTCTTCTGAAAGGTTAAAACAGCTTTCCCCTGTTCCATAAATTTCACGACCTGGGGTTCAGAAAGAAAACACAGGAATGTCTCAACGTCGGGGAGCCCCCTGGACACCCAGATAAATGATATGGTGCGATCCCGGTATCCTGCCCAGAATTCAATTCCTATTCGAAGATCAATTTCCATGATCCTGGCTGCTTCTATAAGTTCCGCAGCAAATCTAGGTTCAATATAATGATAATAAATCACTCTTAACCGGCGAATTCCCTTTATCCAGGCATCCATAATAAGATGTGTGGGAGATTTCCTGCCCGAAGTGTTGGCATCATGAACGTGATCGTCAAAAGTGATCTGGTTCCATTCTTCAGGCATTTCCAGAAGATGGTAATACTTCAACAATTTCCTTATCACCCTGGGTTTGCCAAAGGCCGCCATACGGAAATCATGGGCCAGATGGAGCTGAAGAGAGTCATCGCCTTTTGCCCTGACAAGCTCTTTCATTATTTGAAGAAGAACCCTGGCAGTGTTTTTCGGCATGGGACCATCAGCCGTACTGAAAATATCATCTTTCAGTCCTTTAAGGGCCTGCAGGCGGTTTTCTATTTCCCCTCTTTCCATTGATTCAAGAAGGTTTACAATAGAATATGCCATTCTAAGTCCTTTAGATTCTGCCAGTTCCTTTATGCCCAGGGGATGGAAAAAGGGATAATATAATTTCCGGGTATATCCCAAGACGTTATCTGCATCATAAACCGAGTTGACAATCCTGATTAGTTCATGGTCTCGGTTGTCAAAAAATAAATGTTTTATCTTAACCTCACAAAACAACTTTTAATCATTTATAGTCAATATGCATATCTTTGAAATCAATGATCAGGTCATATTCCCCGGAATCCGGATGCCGTTTCACGGAAAACCCCAATTTTTTGCCCAGCATCAGCATTTGAGTATTCTCAGCCAGGACAACCCCCACAACCTGCTTTACCCCCTTGCTCTGAGAGGCCTTAAGACATAATTTGAGAAGCGATGAACCGATTCCCTTGCCCTGCCATTCATCACTGATTGCCAGTGCAAATTCCCCCAGGGTTTTATCCGCTTCAAGTATAATACGACATACCCCGACTATTTTTTTATCCTGCCCTTTTCCCATCAAAGCAACAAGCGCAATTTCCCTGTCATAATCAATCTGCGTCAATTTGATCAATGTGGTTTTAGACAATTCTTTTACAGGCGAAAAAAATCGCATATAAACACTTCTTGGTGAAAGTGAATAAAAATGATCTATCAGCAAATCAGCATCACTGGGCCGAATAGGTCGGATAAAAAATTCATGCCCATTTACCGTATACTCTTTTTTTTCATACTGCCAGGGATAGGTACTGATAACTAAGTGCATGGGAGAAGGAACACGGGGCACAGAAAGAAGAACGCTGCCATCCACAGCCATTATACTGCCATTTTTAACCATTATGAGATTTATATCCAATGCCGTGATTTCCGGGAAATCCGTCACCAGCCTGCTTGTCCTTATCAATAGTTCTCCCAGCAAAGGAATACTGACCAACTCAAAATTTCTGGATCCCTTTAACATCCTTGATATTTGAGTATCTTCAATCATCTGTCTTGCCAGAAGGCGATTCAGTGGCGGCAGTCCCATTGAAGTGTTCCTGAATGCTTCGGTCAGGACACCTCCCATCCCCAAAAAAATAATCGGCCCGAAATTGGGGTCTGTTTTTACACCAATCATCAGTTCATACTCGACTACATCAGGGACATTGACTGGAATTCCATAGGACCAAAGCAAATTTTTGATCTGAATTTCCGTAAGGCTCTGGGCGCCGTCGGCAATGGCCTTTTTTATAATATTTTCAGCTTTGGAACGATTGATGATAAGCTTTGTGTCTGTTCGGACAGGAATTTCCAATAAAGTTTCAATATTACGGCCATATTGATAAAGATTTTTAAAGCCCCTGGCCGTCCGCTCCGGAAGATCATAGGTAACGATACTGGCCGGATCAACCACATTGGTTATAATCTTAAGCTCCGGGCCGGAAGGACGATTCAGTTTTGCCAGAAATTCGGAACAATCCAACAATTCTTCAAGTTCAGTAACCCGTAAAATTCCAGCCCGCCGAAACGCTGCATCAAAAACAGCATCTTCACCCCCCGGAGCACCAGCATAAAATGCAGCGACACTGGCTTTGGATCTGCCTGGTTTCAATACAATAATGGGTTTCACACGAGAAACCGATCGTGCAGCACTCATGAAATTTCGAATATTGGTAATCTTCTCGATATACAGGGCAATGGTTTTCACAGAATTCAAGGAACCCCAATAATCGATCATATCTGCCACATCAACATCTATCATCGAACCCAGGTTGACAAAATGGCTGAACCCAATTTTTTCACAATCAGCAAAGTCTAAAACAGAGGTACAGATATCGGCACTCTGGGAAAGAAAGGCTGTTTTCCCCGGCAAAGGGAATAAATGGGCAACACTTGCGTTAAACGCCTTTGAGGTATTGACAATCCCCAAACAATTGGGGCCAATAATACGCAGATTGTATTTTCGGGCCTTTTCCAAAATTTTGGCTTCAATCGCTCGCCCTTTTTCTCCGGTCTCCCTGCCGCTGGAAGATATGATAACCACGCCTGACAAACCTGCCCTGCCGCAGGATTCAACAATTTGAGGAACAAACTGTATGGATATTGCAATGACTGCCGTGTCTACATCAGATCCGATATCCTCAATACTGGCAACCGAAGACAGGCCCATGATACTTTTATACTTTGGATTAACAGGAAAAATATCTCCCCTGAAGCCATTTTTTAAAAGGTTTCTCATAATTGAGAAACCAATAGATCCCCTTTTTTCACTGGCCCCAACCACTGCCACGGATTTCGGATTGAACAGTCTGTGCAAATTGAATCCACTCATACTTTAGCTCCCTCTTTTCACCGAAAATCATCTTTTTCCTGCATTCAATTGAGGAAGGGATCAAGGGATAATCCAGACAGTCATTTTCCTGGCACCATGAATGACCTTCCAGGGCACTCGCCCGATGTCAAAATGGGCCACATCCGATCTTCCTTTCCTGCCAAAAACAATGGTATCGCAGTTCTCTTCCCCGGCTGCTTCAATAATAGCACTTGCCCGACTTTTTGCCCCTTGTATGATTTTATTCTCAATCTTTTCTCTTTTTATCCCCACAGACTCAAACTGTTTTCTAGTTTCTTCAATGACGGCTTCAATTTCTTCAAATGCTGTCCCGATACCGCCAACTGCCACTTCCTTCTTCCTTTCATCATACCCTTCATAATCCCTGAGAACACTGCACAAAACAATCCTGCAATCTGAATTTTCAATCGTTTTGCCGACAAACTCAATCGCCCTTTTTGCCCCTTTAGACCCGTCAACGGCAAGACAAAGAGAATGATTAACCTTTTGTATTCCTGCCAGCATAACCGGGAGACAGACTGTTTTTTCAACCAGTTTTGTTGAAACGCTTCCCATGGCAAGAGGTAACAGTGATTGCATACCACCTCTTCTCCGTATTAAAAGGGCATCATATCCTTTTTGGGCTTCATCCATGATATCTCTTGCAATTCCCTTATTCCTTTGGGCTATGGTAATGCGGATAGCTTCCGGCTTAAATCCCGAGGCAATGAGCATCATCTTTGATTTTTCCATGAATTTTTCTATTTCGGCTTTATATCCAAGTTCCCAAGCTTTCACCCGGGAAGTCGCTTTATAGCTGAAAGGCTCTTTTTTAAGATCATAATAACACTCCGGAACTTTGGTAATGATATTATGCAAAACAAGTTCCTTTTTATGAAACGGTTTAAAACTGCAAAGATATTTAATAGTTTTAAATGCTTTTTCCGATCCGTCGAGGGCCACAAGAATTTTATTTTTATTTTCAGACATTTTTATGTCTCCTTTTTATGTCTCCTTTTAAATATAGTCTTATCCCTGACACTGACGACCGAAACCGGGGAATGTCGGAACACCTTTTCGGCAGTACCGCCAAAAAGAACCCTTGAAACGTTTCCCCTGCCCTGATTTGCCATAACAACCAGATTGATATCCTCTGTTTCGATTTCTTTCAGGATACATTCAAAAGGAATACCTGTATCAACTTTTATACTCATCATGGATTTTTCATCAAAAAAATTTTCTTTGATCAGGGCTTTCATCTTTCCACTCCTTTCTTTTTTCACCTCCTTGACATAGTCTTCCACATTGATTCCATCCGAAAAATAACTTGAAAAATAACTACCGACCATGTCAATTCCATTGATATCCCGCTGATTGATAACATTGAAAATAATAATTTGTGCCTGAGATCCCTTTGCAAGGTCCACAGCATACTCAAGTGTCATCAACGAATATTGTGAAAGATCAACACAGGCTAAAATTTTTTTTATTTTACTCATTACAATTCTCCTTTATTTTTTACAAACCATCCTAATCCCCCTTGACAGATCAGCCACATAAAGCAGTTCCCCTGCCCCATGGAATTTTTCGACCAGGCTGTCAAAGGTGCCATGTCCAATGTCAAATGTATGGAAAAATACTTTTCTGAACCCTTCTTCTATGTCATCGTAAGACGTCATGATGCTGCACAGCCGACCACCGCTGTTTCTAATCATATCACTTAAATTTTTTATAATACCGGGCTTGTCCGGCAGGCTAAATGCAAAAATCTGTCCTTTGTTTGAAACACCTGTAAAAGATACAAAACACCTGAAAATATCGCTTTTGGTGATGATACCTTCGATTTTGCCTGCAGTATCAATCACCGGCATTCCGGATATGCTTTTACTCAGCATGATTCCGGCAGCCTCGTCAATCGTATGATCCGACCGGATAGTGTCAACCTGCTTTGACATGACGGATTCGATTTTAACCGTATCCATGAGAGACGTAATTTCAAACTTATCCAAGGTTGTAGCATCTGAAGGAGATGCCTTTTTAATATCACCGTCAGTTACGATACCAACAAGTTTCCCATCCTTTAAAACAGGAAGCATGGAAATCACTCTTGTTTGAAATAATTTTAACGCATCATTCAAGGATTTATCGTTTTCCAAAGTAATTACGGTTCTGCTCATCCATTCCTTTATCAACATATTTCATATCCTTTGTTTTGGTGGACATAAATAACAAAAACTTTTCCTCCTATCTCCAAGTATCAGCAATTGCCGTGCCATTCTGTAAAAATGATTAAAGTCTCTTGTCTATAAGCATTTGGAACTCTATGCTTATGAGAAAAACAATCTGTTTTTCAAAAATTTCATGCAATATTCTTGCAACATGTAAAAAAAACTGACACTGATTATGGCGTCAAATAGCCAGATACAAATGTGGGTGTCATGCTGTTTGAAATTGATTAAAGCGGTATAACGCTCAAGGAATTAAAGGCTTTCGCCGGGCCTACTTGTCAAACCAGGAAGTGGTTCGCTTACAGATACTGACCAGCATCAGCATTACAGGAACTTCTATCAAAACCCCCACAACTGTGGCCAGTGCTGCTCCTGATGAAAGTCCAAAAATCATCACTGATGTTGCAATAGCAACCTCAAAGTGATTGGATGCCCCGATCATGGCAACCGGAGCCGCATCTTCATAATTTAGTTTCATTAATTTTGCAGCACCATACCCAAGGATAAAAATAAAAATCGTCTGTATAAAAAGTGGAATGGCGATCCAGAGAATTGTCAACGGGTTGGCTGTAATGACTTCCCCTTTGAAGCTGAACAGAAGAATCAGGGTTACGAGCAGGGCACTGATAGTCACCGGTGTCAAGACATGTAAAAATTTTTCTTTGAACCAGTCTTCCCCCTTTGCATTAATAATCCACAATCTGGATAAGTAACCGGCAATAAGGGGAAGTGCAACATAGATGGCAACCGAGAGAAGCAATGCCTGCCATGGGATAGGAAGTTTTCCAATACCCAGTAGGAACCCGCCCAGCACTCCATATAAAACAAGCATGGTCAGAGAGTTAATGGCCACCATGACCAGGGTCAGTCCATCATTTCCCTTGGAAAGATATCCCCAGACCAGAACCATGGCTGTGCAGGGAGCAATTCCAAGAAGGATACAACCGGCAAAATAACTGCGCCACAAGGGGATCTGCAACATTTTTACCCCTTCATGCAGGACAACTATACCCGCCCCATGCTGGCCACCCACAGGCAGGTCCAGGCCAAAAGGCATTTTAACCAGATCAATGGCATCCACCCCGATAAAGGCTTTGAATAAAACCCCCAGAAAAAACAATGAAATAGCACACATGGTAAAGGGTTTGATGCACCAGTTGATAAAAAGGGTTAAAAAAACAGGTTTGCCGCTTTTCCCGGCCTTTACCACACTGGCAAAATCAATTTTTACCATGATGGGATACATCATAAAAAAAAGACAAATGGCAATGGGGATTGAAACCACGGGAGCTTCATTAACAGTTATAGACATTTTGTCCAGAGTTTTAGCAAGGTTCGGAGCTATTTTCCCCAGCAAGATACCACCGACAATACACAGACCTATCCAGATGGTCAGATAGCGTTCAAAAATACTGGTCATTTTTCGTTCATTGGCAACACTGGTATCATAATTCATTTTTGTCTCCCTGTCATTTTCCCGGGCAGCATTCCTCACCTCTTTGTTTCCTGCAAAGATCCACCGGTGACACAAGTGTGATTTCTTTCAGGGCTATAGAGTCTTTTTCAATATCTATAGATGCATTGAATCCTGCCTTCAGCCACTGAAACATCCCTGTTAAATTTTCATTGGATCTGTTCAGACGATAATAAACCCAACGGCCATCTTTCTTGCTTTTTACCAGTCCTGCGGCAACTAAGACACCCATATGCCTTGAGGCTGTAGCTCCTGTAACCTGTAGCAACTCTATAATCTGACAGGCACAAAGCTCATCATACTCAAAAAGTGCTCCAAAGACCCTGAGCCTGTTTCGGTCGGACAATGCTTTAAATGTTGAGATCATGAGGTCCATATTGACCTTTCATGTATAATTAGCTAAATAACTAAGTATTATTATAAATTTTAGAGTTTCTTGTCAATAATCCTTTTCATATATCTTTTAAAATTTGAAAAAATTATATTGACACCCCGTTAATATATCGTTATATTCCATTTTAACGATATATAGATCAATCAAAGGATTAAAATGAAACAATTTATAAAAGTCATGAAAGCATTGTCAGATCCCAATCGGATCAAAATGATGAAAATACTTCAATCCCGTCCCTTGTGTGTGTGTGAAATCAAAGAAACCCTTGGCATTGCACAGTCCACCGCCAGCAAACACTTAAAACTCCTGGAAGATGCAGGGCTTGCAAGGAGTTTTAAAGATG
>NZ_JABZFL010000104.1 GCF_014237455.1 Desulfobacula sp.
AGCGTTCATTCTGAGCCAGGATCAAACTCTCCAGTTATAATCCTATACTATAAACTCTTTAAAGTCTTGTTTTAGACCCGCTCTAAAATTTCTCACTGACCAATTTTCAAAGATCAAAACTTATAGGTTTGGGATCACTCTTTATGTGATCGACAAAAACCAAAATAATATACATGCAGTGTGTGTTTTTGTCAATTAATTTTTACAATTAATTTAAAATAATTTTATGGTATTTTTTCTTTCCGGCTCTCAAAAGGATTGCATTATCTTTGACATCATTTTCTAAAATCATTTGATCAAAAACTGCTATTCTGTTACCGTTAATATAAGCCCCGCCTTGTTTGACAAGTCTTCTGGCATCTGATTTGGATTTACACAAACCAACGTTCATGAATAAGTCAACCACAGGTATTTTACCTATATCTTTTTTAGTGTAGGATGAAGATGGTACGGAATTATCACTGGTGACACAATGAGTTCCTCTTGGGATACTGCTGCCGGGTAAAAGATCATTGGAAATTTCCAAAGAGCCGAACATTGAAACGGATGCCTGCAAGGCCTTGATGGCCGCATCTTCTCCATGACAAATTTTGGTAGCTTCATATGCCAGGATTGCCTTGGCTTTATTCAGGTCAGCACCCTCAAGATGTTTTACCTGCTTCATTTCTTCCATGGGAAGAAATGTAAACAAAGCAAGAAATTTTACAACATCTGCATCGTCAGTATTTACCCAGAACTGATAATACTCGTAAGAAGAAAATTTTTCAGCATCAAGCCAGACTGCCCCCTTATGAGTCTTGCCCATTTTTATACCACTGGCAGTGGTAATCAAAGGAAAAGTAATTCCAAAGGCCTGTTTTCCTACTGTTCTTCGAATCAAGTCAACGCCAGCAACAATATTGCCCCATTGATCAGACCCTCCCATCTGCAAAAAACAGCCATATGATTTGCCAAGTTGCATGAAATCATACGCCTGAAGCAGCATATAATTAAATTCAATAAACGTCAGCCCATCTTCAGAATCCATCCGGGCTTTATAACTTTCAGCCTTAATCATGCGATTGACACTGAAATGCCTGCCAATATCTCTTAAAAACGGAATATATTCAAGTTTTGTGAGCCATTGAGCATTGTCCAAAAGAAGTGCTTTATCATCTGAAAAATCAAGGAACCGGGCCAATTGGTTTTTAATTCCTTTTTTATTCCCGTCAATCTGTTCCTGAGTAATAATTTTACGAAGTTCGGTTTTTCCGGACGGATCTCCGATTAAACCTGTTCCGCCACCAACCAGTGCAATGGGCCTGTGTCCATGTCTTTGCATATGGACCAAAGCCATTATACAGACAAGACTTCCAACATGAAGACTTGCTGCTGTCGGATCAAATCCAATATAACAGGTTGCCCTGTTATTGGTTAAATAATCTTCTAATTCTTCCGTATGGGTGAGATCTTCAATAAATCCCCGTTCTTTTAATATCGAAAGGACACTCATGTGCTCTTCAACCTTTATTTTTTAGTATATTCCACTGCCCTTGTTTCCCGAATCACAACGACCTTAACCTGCCCCGGGAATGTTAAATTTTCTTCAATTTGGCGGGCAATGTCTCTGGATAGAAGCACAGCGCTTTCATCGGTAATCTTTTCACTCTCTGCGATGACTCGGATTTCACGGCCAGCCTGTATGGCATAGGTGTTGACAACCCCGTTAAAAGAATTGGCAATATTTTCCAAATCCTCCAACCGTTTGATATAGTTTTCCAGGCTCTCTTTTCTAGCACCCGGTCGTGCACCGGACAATGCATCGGCTGCCTGGACAATGTAATCATAGACTGATTCAGGCATTTGATCTTCGTGATGAGCCGCAATGGCCTTGACCACGCTTTCACTCTCACCATACCTCTTGGCAAGTTTTGCACCAATGATAGCATGGGCACCATCCACCTCATGATCCACCGCTTTCCCAATATCATGCAATAATCCCATGCGTTTGGCCAGCTTCAAATCCAACCCCAGTTCAGCAGCAATAGCACCGGACAGAAAAGCAACTTCAACAGAATGCTGTAACACGTTCTGGGCATAACTAGTTCTAAACTTGAGTTTACCAATCACTTTAATCAGTTCGGGATCAATCCCATGTACACCCAAGTCAAAGGCAGCCTGTTCTCCAGCTTCTTTAATGGTGATATCTACTTCTTCTGTCGCACGTTCGACCACATCTTCAATCCGCGCAGGATGAATTCTGCCGTCAGATATTAATTTTTCAAGTGAAAGCCTGGCAACTTCTCTTCTAACCGGATTAAATCCGGATAATATGACAGCTTCCGGTGTATCATCGATAATCAGGTCAATCCCCGTAGCCGCTTCAAGTGCCCTGATATTTCTCCCTTCACGGCCAATAATTCTTCCTTTCATTTCATCCCCTGGAAGATGAACAACTGAAACCGTCCGTTCTACTACGTATTCACCGGCATATCTTTGAATGGCAGTAGAGATGATCTTTTTAGCTTCTTTGGCTGCAGTCTCTTTGGCTTCACTGGTAATCTTTTTAATTAACTTGGCCCCTTCATGCCTGGCTTCTTCTTCCATGACTTGAAGCAAAAGGTCCTTTGCCTCTTCCAGTGTAAGTCCTGACACTTTTTCAAGCTCTTTTTTCGTTTTTTCTAACAACTCTTTATAATGATCTTCCTTTTTAGCGGCAGAATCAAATTTTTTCAGGGCTTCACTTTCTTTTTTTTGAATATTTTGTTCCCGTTTTACCAACTGATCTTCATGCTTATCAAACTTTTCACTTTTTTTAGACAGTCTTCGTTCTTCCCTTTTAAATTCAGAACGGGTTTCCTCGGTTTCAAAATCAAAATTGCTCTTCATTTCAAGAAGTCTGGATTTTGCTTCTAACTTGGCTTCTTTTAGCAACGTTGCTGCTTTAATTTTAGCCTCTCCGATTAAACGTACATGCTCTTCTTCAATATTCAGGTTTTCCTGAGTCACCTTTTTTTTAAGAATAAAAAAGGTGACAACTCCCAATCCCAACAAAACAACAGCAATTGATGAGAGCATAACCGTATATTCCATTAAACAATTCTCCTAAAGTATATTAATATCAACATATCATGTCGTAATTGTCTGATTTCATTTCCTGTTTTCATAAAGCCTTACCTGTTTAAAAAGATGCTTATAAAAATATGAAATGGGGCAAAGGCTTGAGGAAGGGAAAAACTAAACTGTATTAATTATTACAATTACCCCCACAGGCTGCCGTGTTGCTTGTTAAGGCTTTGAACCAAAGGTTCAAAAGTGGGTGTCCAATATTACCTTTAGGCTTTTCCTTACCAGGAGGAACTTAGCACACCAGTAAAAGTGTGGACTCCCTTTTTACTATGCGTTAGGACAAAGACTGTCATACAATCACGCACATTGCAGGGGTAAAAATATTTATAATAAACACTTCTCGTTTTTTTCAATTCCCGTATCAATTTTTTTTATCAAGGATGAAATTCTACTGTCTACCTCTTTTTCAAGTTCAGAGTGTTGCAATTTGAGCTCATGAAAATCCTTTGACAAATTCATAGCTGCCAATAACAATATTGCAATTTTGTTTTTCCCTGAAGCCTTACTTTGAAACAGTTTTTCAGCTTCTGTTATATACTTTTTTAAATATTGTGCAATTTGTTCCGGGTTTTTAACCTGACCATCAGGTTTAAACCTAAACTCTTCTCCGAAAAGATCAATTACAACAATTTCATCCAATGCAATCCCTTTTGCGAACCCTTTTTGCTCACATGTTTGATTGATAATCGCCTGGAGCACTATTTGAAAAATAGTTCAGCTTTTTCAAAAGCCCATCAATTTTAGATTGAATCAAAGCCTCTTGTTCTGAAAATTGTTCTTCAGTTTCATTTTTCTTGTCAAGTTCTGCTTCAAAATCCTTAATTTTTAAAATCAACCCTTCATTTTCCTGCTGAAGCGTGCGATAAGATTCTCTCATAAAATCGATTTTCTCATCGATATCATCAAACTTTTTTTTAATAAGGTCATTACCCAATTTCATACTCTCACAAAACGTATTGAAGTTCAGTATAATTCAAAATATTTCATAAAGTCAAGGCAATTCATTTGCCAAACTGTTGGACCAGGCATTCAACTTTACCAAGCTCTTCAAGCGTATTCACGCCGATAACTTGTCTTGGATCATCCATAGTGATAACCACTATTTTTTCATGTCTCTTTCGTGCTATCTCGACAACATCTGTCAAATAGTACTCTTTCTGGTTATTATCAGGTTTTATCTCATCAATAACAGATATAAGAAATTTTTTATCAAAACAATATATCCCTGCATTTACCTTTTTGATTTTCTTTTCATTTTCGGTAGCATCCGCCTCTTCTTTAATACAAAGCATGTTATTCTGCTGATCAAGAACAATACGTCCATAACCGGTCGGATCATCTACATCGGTTGCAAGAACGGATGCTTTGGCCTGATTCTGTTTATGTCCATCCATCAGATACAGGAGCGTACTCTCCTGTATCAATGGCACATCTCCGCATAATACCAGGACATTTTTAATACTGGGCTTCAATCCTGGAATTGCAACTTTAACCGCATCCCCTGTTCCCAGAAGCTCTTCTTGTACAGCATAGTCCACCTTAAAAAATTTACTGACTTCGTCTTTCACTTTCTGGGCCTGGTGACTGACAACAACAATCACATTATCCCGAGCAATTTTTTTTGCACACTTAACCACGTGGACAACCATACTTTTATTGGCAACCCTGTGAAGAACTTTGGCAATATCTGACTTCATCCTGGTTCCCTTGCCTGCAGCAAGAACAATCACACCAACATCATTATAATCTATTTCACTGCCCATATTATACTTTCTTTTCAAAAAACCTTAAGCACATAATTCAAAAAAGGGGGCGCTCCAAACCAACAAAAGCCCCCCCTTTTTTATTTACTATTCCGTTTTCCGGATACTGTTATACGTTTAAATAAAGGTCACCTTATTTTGTCCCTTTAATCCTAAGCCTGTGTAGTGCGCGTTTCAAGGCAACTTCAGCTCTTACAAGATCCGTATCAGCAGCTTTGGCTGCAAGGCGCTTTTGTGCTCTTTCTTTTGCCTTTGTTGCCCTTTCAACATCAATATCCTGTCTATACTCAGCAGACTCGGCAAGAATGGTCACCTTGTCCGGTAAAACTTCTGCAAATCCACCATTGACAAAAAGATATCTTTCCTTTCCGCTGGCGTCTCTATACCGAAGCGTTCCAATTTTCAGCGATGTGAGGAATGTGGTATGCCCTTTAAGCGCACCAAACTCACCTTCTGAACCTGGGGCAACCACAATTTCGACTTCTTCACTGACAATTGCTTTCTGCGGTGTAACGATTTCAAGAAATAATTTCTCAGCCATGATATCCCTCCGGATGTTTAAGCAGATTTTGCCTTTTCAATGGCCTCTTCAATAGAACCCACCATATAGAAAGCATTTTCTGGAAGATCATCATGTTTACCATCAATAATTTCTTTAAATGATCTTACAGTATCTTCAACCGTAACAAATTTACCCGGCATACCGGTAAATGTTTCTGCAACAGTGAAAGGCTGCGACAAAAATTTCTGCAGCCTTCTGGCTCTTTGTACGGTGACCTTATCTTCATCAGAAAGCTCGTCCATACCCAAAATTGCTATAATATCCTGAAGTTCTTTGTATTTTTGAAGTGTCTGCTGAACCACACGGGAAACATTATAATGTTCTTCACCAATATAAGCTGCATCAAGAATTCTGGATGTGGAGTCCAAAGGATCCACAGCAGGATAAATACCCAGTTCAGCAATCTGACGGGAGAGAACAACCGTACCGTCAAGATGACCAAAAGTGGTGGCAGGTGCAGGGTCTGTCAAGTCATCAGCAGGAACATAAACACATTGAACTGCTGTAATGGATCCTTTATCTGTGGATGTAATACGTTCCTGGAGTTCACCCATGTCAACGGCAAGTGTCGGCTGGTAACCAACCGCAGAAGGCATACGGCCTAAGGTTGCAGAAACCTCTGCACCGGCCTGGGTAAAACGGAAAATATTATCAATAAATAAAAGTACATCCTGTCCTTCTTCATCACGAAAGTATTCTGCACAGGTCAATGCGGAAAGTGCAACCCTTGCTCTTGCTCCGGGAGGTTCCGTCATCTGGCCATACACCAGTGCACATTTTGGAAGAACACCGGAATCTTTCATCTCATGGTAAAGGTCATTACCTTCACGGGTTCTTTCCCCTACTCCGCCAAATACGGAAATACCACCATGCGCCTTGGCAATATTGTTAACCATTTCCATCATGATAACGGTCTTGCCAACACCGGCACCGCCAAACATCCCCATTTTACCGCCACGGGGGAAGGGTACGAGAAGGTCAATAACCTTGATACCAGTTTCAAGAACTCTTACAGAAGTATCCTGCTCTGTAAAGGCAGGTGCCTGTCTATGGATGGGAAGCATTTTTTCCTGAGAGATGTCACCCAGGCCGTCAACGGCTCTTCCCACAACGTTAAGAATTCTTCCTAAGGATGCTTCACCAACCGGCATCATAATGGGAGCGCCCGTATCTTTAACAGGCATACCTCTTTGAAGACCGTCGGTTATGTCCATACCAATACATCTGACCACATTATCACCCAGATGCTGGGCCACTTCAACAACAAGATTATCTTCCATATCACTAATATTCGGGTTGGTTATCTTTAAAGCTGTCAGAATCTTCGGAAGATTTCCGGGTTCAAACTCAACATCGATAACCGCACCAAGTACCTGTGCTATTTTACCTATATTTTCAGCCATTTTTTTCTCCTTAAAGCTGTTTTTATATTAACTTTTCTTAAGATCTATCCTTTAAGTGCTTCCGCACCACCGACAATATCCATAAGGTCAGCTGTAATACCGGCCTGTCGTGTTTTATTGTATATTGTCTGAAGTTCTCCAATGATATCTTCACATGCGCTGGTTGCATTATCCATAGCTTTCATACGAGCGGCATGCTCACTGGTAGACGTCTGAAGCAGTGCATCATATATCTGAATAAAAATATTCTTTGGCAGCATCTGTCCCAGCAAAGCATCAGAAGAAGGCTCACAGATGTGTTCCGGAAGGAATTCACCCTCTTTGTCTTTTTCTTTTTCTTCTGCCACATCTTCAAGAGAAGGAATGGGAAGAATTTGCTTTATAGTCGCCTCTTGTCTTGCCAGACTTACGAAGTCAGAATAAATCAAATATGCTTCATCAACAGCTCCTTCAAGAAAAGAGTCTATCAATTTTTGTCCTGAAGAGGATGCCACAGAGAACTCAATGTTTCCACCCACAACACCGATGAATTCATCATCAATGGGCTGGGGTTGTTTTTTTGCCCAGTCTCTTCCTCTTTTACCAAAACAGATAAAGGAAACATCCTTGCCTTCAAATTCCGATTCAATTAATTTTTGAGCTTTTGTAATTAAATGTACATTAAAACCGCCACAAAGCCCCCTGTCGGATGTACAGAGGATGAGCGCCACTTTTTTAACTTCATCACGGGGAACAAGCAAAGGACTTGCATTGTCACCGGCTTTACCGGCAATGCTTCCCAGAACCTCGGCAAATTTGCCGGCATAGGGCTTAAACTGCTCCATACTGTTCTGGGCACCGCGTAATCGTGAAGTGGCGACCATTTTCATGGCAGAGGTAATCTGTCTAGTCTTTTTTACGCTGACTATCTTTGATTGTACTTCTTTTAAAGTTGCCATTATATCTACCTTTACGCCTATATGTTAGTGAATACTTTCACAGAAAATTCCAAGTGCCTATACTGCATCCTTGAATTCTTCGTCATAGGCTTCAAGGCATTGTTTTAATTTGCCTTCAATCTCTTCTGTAATTTCTTCTTTTTCTTTTAACCCGGAAAAAATTTCAGGAAAACGATTTTCAACAAACGAATAAAGGCCTTCTTCATATTTTGCAACGGCTTCTCTTGGATATTTATCAATATAGCCTTTGGTTCCCGCATAAAGGGCCGTTACCATTTTTTCCATTGTAAGCGGTTTAAACTGAGGTTGTTTCAAAAGTTCAACCAGTCTTTCACCACGGGTCAGCTGTTTTTGTGTTGCTTCGTCAAGGTCAGAACCGAATGCGGCAAAGGCTTCAAGTTCACGGAACTGAGCAAGATCAAGACGCAGGGTCCCTGCAACCTGTTTCATTGCCTTTACCTGGGCTGCACCACCCACCCGTGACACAGACAAACCAACATCAACAGCAGGACGGATACCGGCAAAGAAAAGGTCTTTATCAAGGAAGATCTGACCGTCTGTGATGGAGATAACATTGGTCGGGATAAATGCAGACACATCACCTTCCTGGGTTTCAATAATCGGAAGTGCAGTCAAAGAACCGGCCCCCTCTACATCACTGAGTTTCGAAGATCTTTCAAGCAGCCTTGAATGGTTGTAGAAAATGTCACCAGGAAAAGCTTCTCGTCCCGGAGGACGTCTGAGAAGCAAAGATACTTGACGATAAGCGGCAGCCTGTTTTGAAAGATCATCATAGATAATCAGGGCATGCTCTCCCTTATCCCTGAAGTATTCACCCATGGCACATCCGGCATAGGGAGCAAGATACTGCATGGCTGCAGCTTCAGAAGCGGACGCAATAACAACAGTTGTGTATTCCATTGCCCCATGCTCTTCAAGAGCTGCAACCACCTGGGCAACCGTTGATTTTTTCTGACCGCAGGCAACATATATGCATTTCATATCGGTTTCTTTTTGTGCAATGATGGCATCAACGGCAATAGCTGTTTTTCCGATCTGACGGTCACCAATGATAAGCTCACGCTGACCTCTGCCAACAGGGGTCATGCCGTCAACTGCTTTTGCACCGGTGTAGCAAGGCTCATGAACAGATTGTCTGGCAATAACACCGGGAGCAACCAGTTCCACATTCATAACAGTTTTAGCGTTAATAGGACCTTTACCGTCAACCGGTTCTCCGGTTGTGGTCACAACACGCCCTAAAAGCTCCTCACCAACAGGAACTGATGCAATACGTTCAGTTCTTTTAACAATATCACCCTCCTTGATTTCTTTATCATCACCAAGGATGGCAACACCGACATTATCGGCTTCAAGGTTCAACGCAAGGCCTAAAATTCCGCCGGGGAACTCAACAAGTTCCATTGCTTTTACTTTTTCAAGACCATATACGCGGGCAATACCGTCACCCGCAGAAAGAACAACACCGGTTTCACTCAGGTCAACCTCTGCATCAAACCCTTTGATCTGGTCTTTTATTATCTGGCTTATTTCTTCTGCTTTAATTTCCATTAGACACTCTCACCTTTTTTTAATGTTTCTCTCATATTCATCAGCTGAGTTTTTACACTTCCGTCCATAACAAGATCACCTATCTTGGTCACCACACCACCAATGAGACTTGAATCCTGCTGAACATTCAGAACAATAGTTTTTCCGGTCTTTTTTGACAAAGATTCTTTAATCTTGTCCACTGCTTCCGATGACAACTCAGTTGCAGAAACGATGCTGGCTTTGACAACACCTTTAAGTTCATCTGCCAGGTCTTTATAATAAGAAGCAATCTCTCTTAAAAAACCGATTCTACCTTTATCAAACAAAAGAATCAGAAAAGATTTCATTATAGCTGACAAATCTATAGCAGCCAAAACTGCCTCAAGAACCTTTTTTCTGTCATTTTTATTATACAAAGGATTGGTCAATGCAGACTCGAAACCTTCCTGTGTATCAAAGAGTCCGACAACTGACTCAAGTTCTGCATTATATTGTTCTGCCTGGCCGTCTTCCTGGCCGATAAGTATCAATGCTTTGGCATAACGCCTGGAAACCGCTAAATTTTTCATTATGCCACCACCTTTTTCAAATATTCGTCAACAAGTTTGTCCTGATCATCAGATGAAATGGAGGCAATAATCACTTCTTCAGCTTTCCCCAGAGCTTTTTCAACGATTTCTCGTTGAAGTGTGGCTTTTGCAGACTTGAATTCCTGTTCGATATTCCGTTTGGCCACAGCTTCAAGTTTTTCAGCCTGTTCCCCTGCTTCAGCTATAATTCTTGTCTTAGCTTCTTCACCCTGTTTAATATAATCTTCAACAATCTGTTTAGATTCCTGATCAAGATTTTTAAACTTGGTTTGATATTCAGCCAGTTTTGTTTCAGCATCTGCTTTTTTTAATTCAAGTTCCTTAATCTCATCTTCAATATCTTTAGCACGGGATGAGAAAAACTGGGCAACCGGTTTTCTGGCAATAAAAAATACACCAACAGCAAGAAGACCAAAATTCAATACTTTCCATGTATCGACTGTAAGCCATGCATTGTGCACTCCGCCATGCCCGCCATCAGAAGATGCAAAAGCAATACCGGTTAAAACAAAAACAAGTGTTGCTACAAAACCCATCACTTGCAGTTGTCCCTTTTTTAATCCTAATTTTTTCATTAGCAAGCCCTCCTCAAAATCTTTTCGCCTATGGCTTTGGCATATGCCTCCACTTCACCTTCAAGCGCTTTGCGGGCCTGATCAGTCTCGTCTGCCACCTGTTTTTTAATTTCGACAAGGTTAGCTTGAGCTTTCTTGTTAATTCTGTCGATTATTTCCTTTTCTTCTTGAGATGCTTCTTCTATAAAGGTTTCTTTCTCTTTCAAACCTTCTGTTCTGGCTTGTTTCAACCCATCTTTGTATGCATCTTCTCCGGCAATAAGATCGCTTGAGGCTTTTTCAGACCTCTTTTGCATACCTTCAATTTTTGCCTTTCTTTCAAGGAGAACACTACGGATTGGTTTGTACAGAACTAGATTTAGCACAAAAAGCAGAACCAGGAAATTGATCATCTGATATACCAAAGATATATCAGGAATCACAGTTATCATAAAATCCCCTCCGCCAGTTAATAATTATAAAAAAATCAACTACTTATATCTTCCTAGCTGTTTTTACATAAAACAGCCTAAATTTAAATCAAATCGTGACTTGAGTACCATCCGGGAAATCATTTGTCAACATTGAAAAACAAAATTTTGATGATCATTTGGATGAAAATTTTCGCATGCTGATATTTAAAAGAATCCCAAATCCCACCATGTTAGTAATGACTGATGAACCGCCATAGGATACAAGAGGCAAGGGAACACCGACAACGGGCATGAGTCCCATGACCATTCCAATATTGATAAATATCTGCCAAAAAATCATGATTGTAACACCAAAAGCAAGAATGGAGCCAAACATATTCCGGCAATTATATGCAATATTCAACCCCCATAATAAAAGGAAAAAATAGAGGATCAAAAGGATACTGGATCCCACAAGTCCCCATTCTTCAGCAAGAACGGATGCGATAAAGTCCGTATGCTGTTCCGGTAAAAAGGACAATGCGCTCTGGGTTCCTTTTAAAAATCCCTTGCCTGTCAGCATCCCCGATCCAATAGCTATTTTTGATTGAATGATATGGTATCCCGCTCCAAGGGGATCTCTGTCAGGATTCAAAAAGGTCAATATCCTTAATTTTTGATACTCTTTTAATGCAAACCAGACCAAAGGGACAGCAGCAAAACAGACACCTGCTAATGTAAAAAACACCTTTCGTTCCACCTTGACAAACAGAGTAATTGAGCCTGCGATTAAAAGTAAAAGCAATCCTGTTCCAAGATCAGGCTGTTTCACTATTAAAACAAATGGAATTGTACATAAGATTACCGGGTTGATCAATTTTCTGAAATTGAGCCCGGTCTGGGAAACCGAAGTTGAATAGACAGACGAAAGGCTTATAATCAAGGCTATTTTCATCAATTCAGACGGCTGAATCCTGACAAATCCAAGAAGAAGCCATCGTCTGGATCCACCACCAATCTCTCCAAAAAAAATAACGCTGATCAAAAGTCCAACGCAGAGCACATAAATAAACAGATTTAATTTATCCAGATCTCTAAAATCAATCATCACTGTAATCATCATTATAGTGAAACCTGTACCCATCCAGATCATTTGCTTTTTAAAAAGGACGTGGACAACACCGGCGTCTTGTCCGGCAGTCAGGGCACTGTATAAAATCACAAGACCCATAGAGCCGATCAAAAGGATTAATGCAACAAATCCCCAGTCAAAATTCTCTATCAGTCTCCTGTCAAACATGGGCTACTCCGTTAATGTTTCTTCTGTTGAAAGGTCTTGTGTATATTGCTTTATTAAAGCGCCTGCTATAGGTGCTGCTGTACTTGATCCATGCTCTCCGTGCTCAATCATCACAGATATAGCGATAACAGGATTTTGAGCAGGGGCATAACTTACAAACCAGGCATGATCCCGTAATGAATATTTCAGGTCTTCTGTTTTTATTTTTTCATCTTTTTTAATACTAAAAACCTGGGCAGTCCCTGTTTTTCCTGCTATTTCAACATTTTTCAGTCTAATTCCTCTTGCCGTCCCCCTTTTACCCTGGACAACTTTTAAAAGTGCGGTTCTAACTATATGCAGAGTCTCTTTGCTTGCAGGCAGGCCGCCTGTAATTTGAGGCTCAATTTTCTTAATAATTTTTCCATGGCTATCCTCAATAGTTTTGACAATTCTGGGTCTGTACAAGGTGCCGCCATTTCCCACAGCAGCCATCAAGACCGCCATTTGCAAAGGTGTAACCAAATTATAACTCTGCCCTATCGCCACTGAAAGTGTTTCACCACCTTGCCAGGATTCATTGTATCGTTTCTTCTTCCAGATCGAGGTTGGGATGAGTCCTTTCCTTTCATTTTCAAGCATAATACCTGTTTTTTTTCCAAGTCCGCTACCCCTTGCATACTGTGCCAGTGCATCCACACCTGTTTTAACCCCTGCCTGATAATAAAAGACATCACAGGATTGTGCAAGAGCGTCAATAATACTTAGCTCACCATGCCCCTGTTTCTTCCAGCAGCGATAAGCCCTATTGCCATATTTGAAAAATCCCGGACAGTATGTAGTGGTATTCACATCAATATGTTTTTCTTCAAGTGCTGCAAATGAGGTAATTATTTTATATGTGGAGGCCGGAGGATATTCTGCCTGAATAGCCTTATTGATCATTGGTTTGCCCGGATCAGTCATCAGTGCTTTCCATTTTTTGCTGCTGATGCCACCAATGAAATCGTTTTGATCAAAACTTGGACTGCTTGCCATCACAAGGATATCTCCATTGTCAGGATCAATGGCCACAATCGCCCCCTCCTTGTTTTCAAGCAATTTTTGAGCTGTCTTTTGCAGATCAAGATCCAAAGTAAGATTTAAATCGAGCCCTGCGACAGGATCAATAGTTTTCAAAATCTTAATCGTTCTACCATTGGCATCAACTTCTATTTGCCTTCCGCCCCGTTTTCCCCGCAGATATTTTTCAAAACTTTTTTCAATACCATATCTGCCGATTAAGTCTCCTGACCTAACATTGGGATAGTTGCCACTTTTCAATTCCTTCCTGTTTATTTGTCCTATATATCCTAAAATATGGGTAGCAGTTTTTGTGTGCATATAATGTCTTGTGGGCTCTATATCGATATGAACCCCCGGCAGATCAAATTTATGAGCCTCAACTATGGCAAGCTGCTCCCTTGAGATATCATTTTTTAATATTACAGATTTGTAAAAAGCTCCCTTTCCTGCCCGGGTGATACTGTCCATGAGTTCCTGGAAAGGGACTTGGATCAATTTGGCAACTTTTTCAACAGTCTCTTCAACATCGCCCGAATCTTCACGCACTATTTTAAGATTAAAAGAAGGTCTGTTATCAACCATCAGTTTTTTATTCCTGTCAAATACAAGACCGCGAGACGGCTTGATACTTTTAAGACGAACGGCATTTTTTTCAGATAAAAGTCTGTATTCCTCACCTTTAATAATTTGAAGATATATCAACCGAAAAAATAAGACGGCAAAAACAAACAAAACGCACACACTTGCACCGATAAGTCTTTGCTTTATCCATTCTCTATCTGGATTTTTATTGAATTCAGTCAATCCTGCCCTCTGTATTTTTAAGCCATCTGTTTCGCAAAAATTTTGTTATAAAAATCCAATTCTGCCAGCAAACATTTACCAGCCAGATACCGGGTGGGATAAAAATAAACCCCCAAAATGCCTGTCTTATCAGAAGACCGAAATCAAATGTCCAGATGGTGTTGCTGCCTTGATTGACAAAGACTGAGAATAACAGCAACCCCTGCTGGATGAATACGGACACAACGCTGATAATAAAAATGAAAATGATACTTTTTTGAAAAAGTAATTGTTTGACTAAATATACGATGATATAAATCCATAAATACGAAAAAATATGATAGCAGAATGGAACACCGGAGATACTGTCCATGATGCATCCAATAATAATGACAGCAGCAATCATTGAATAGTGGGATGAAATAAGGCTTAAAAAAAGAACATCAATGATCAGCAGATCAAAGCACTGAACAAACCAGGAAAAAGATGGCAGGACAATCGTTTGAAGGATAATTAAAAAAATCGTTAGAATGATGAAAAACACTGCATTCATTATTGAACCATTTCAAAATAATTCATCGATCGTTTTTAAACACAAGGACTTCTTCTATTCTGTCAAAATCAACGCTGGTCTCTATAGTGATATCTTGAAAAAGTTGAGCGTGGACCTTTGTCACTTTTAAAATTCTGCCGATTTTAAGCCCTTTGGGAAACACTTGATCCAAACCGGATGAGATAATCATTTCGCCCTCTTTCACCTCATCTTTTCTTAATGCATATACAAAGGAACAATTATCCTCATTGTTCCCTTTTACAATACCGCGGACACGGGAATTCTGAACAAGCGCATCAACAGCAGAGTTTCTGTCCGTAATCAAAAGAACTCTGGAATAATTGTTTGCAACTTTGATTGTTTGTCCGACAATTCCTTCGGAAACAAGCACAGGGCTTCCTTTCACAAGACCATTTTTTGCACCCTTATCGATGATAATGGTTTTAAACCATGGAGATGGATCCCTTGCAATAATTTGAGCTGCCACATAAGTGTCTGGAACTTGGCCAGTAAAATTAACAAATTTTTTAAGCCGGATATTTTCAAGTTCCAGCTCTTCATACCGATTTTTGATTTCTATTGCTTTCCCAAGCTGTTTTTTAAGTTCAACATTCTCTTTAACGGCAAGAACTGACATAAAGTATGTATCCCAGATATTTTGGGTAAAATAAATGGTTTTGCTAACTGCCATCTGGATAGGAGAAGTAATAGAAATGAATAATCGATCAATACCGCTGACCGGCAACGATTCCCTGCTGCTCATGGTTATTACAGTAAAATTAATTGCAATAAAGAGAGCAAGCCCAACAAAAATAAGCAGTTTGTGTGAAAACATTAAATCAGCTAATGACTACTTCTTTCAAAACATCAATATTGTCGAGGGATTTTCCGCAACCCAGGGCTACTGTAGACAAGGGATCATCGGCTATAACAATGGGGAGCCCCGTCTTTTCTTTAAGTAATTTATCCAGATTCTTCAGTAAAGCACCCCCGCCGGTTAAAATAATTCCGGAATCAACGATATCTGCTGCAAGTTCAGGAGGGGTCTGTTCAAGTGCAATGCGAACCGTTTCAACAATCGCATCAATCTGTTCGGAAATGGCGACCCGAACTTCCTCAGAATCAATGGCAAGTATTTTAGGAATACCGGATACAAGATCTCGGCCCTTGACCTCTATGGTTTCAAGATTTTCAAGATCAGGATACGCATTTCCAATAGTTATTTTGATTATTTCTGCAGTTCTTTCACCAATCAGAAGATTGTATTTTCGCTTTATGTGCTGGCTGATGGAAGCGTCCATTTTATCACCAGCAACCCTTAAAGATCTTGTATAAACAATACCGGAAAGTGAAATGACGGCTACTTCCGTTGTTCCACCACCAATATCAACGACCATATTACAGATCGGTTCAGAAATGGGAAGGTCTGCACCAATTGCTGCAGCCATGGGTTCTTCAATTAAAAAAACTTCTCTTGCTCCGGCAGATTCTGCCGATTCTCTAACCGCTCTTTTTTCAACCTGGGTAATACCGGATGGTACAGCTATGACAATTCTAGGGCGGACAAGGGTTTTTCTGTTATTGTGAACTTTTCGGATAAAATGTTTTAACATTGCCTCTGTGACCTCAAAATCAGCAATCACACCATCCCTCATGGGCCTTATAGCAACAATATTACCCGGTGTACGCCCCAGCATTCTCTTTGCTTCAGTGCCCACGGCAAGCACTTTGCTTTTTGCCATCCTATCCGTTCTGACAGCAACAACTGAGGGCTCACTCAATACAATTCCTTTTCCCTTAACATAAACGAGTGTGTTAGCCGTCCCAAGATCAATGGCCAAATCATTGGAAAAGGCTCCAAGCAAAGAGTCGATTATAAAATTCATTTTACCTCTTATAAGAAAAATATTTGTAAATTGTATTTAAACACAAAAGATCTTATTAAAGATTATTTGCTAACAAACTTATCAGTTTTTTACAAGTGCAAAAACCTTAATACCACAATATTTCATATTAATTCAGAATATATTAAATCATGTATTTGCGGACGGAATTTTTTTATCCCCTCATTTGATCTTAACGGGTGTACTCTATTGGTTAAAAAAATAACTATCAATGATGTTTCAGGATCAATCCAGAGAGAGGTGCCTGTAAATCCAAGATGGCCCACAGACGAAGATGAAAGGAATTGGCCTGAAGAAGAATTCTTTTTGGAAGGCGTGTCAAATCCTGCAACCATGTCATAGTAATTTTTCTTTTGAACAAAGGCGCTTATAATATCAGGTGCCAATACCTTTGTTGGTTTATTCAGCAATGCATTCAATATTTCACGGCAAAGTTTATATATTGAGCCAGCATCTCCGAAAAGTCCGGCATGACCTTCTATCCCACCAACAGCCCAGGCATTATCATCGTCCACTTCACCTATCAGAAGTTTCTTCCTCCAGGGACATTTCTGGGTGGCCACAATTTTTTGTCGATACTTGTTAAATTTTTTATTTTTTAGATTCAGATCTACGAAAAACAAATCATCAATTTCAAGGGGAGAATAAATTTGCTCTGAAACAAACCGATCCAGTCTTTGGCCGGCTATTTCTTCAATTATCCATGACAGGACCATAAAGCCTAAATCACTGTAAATCTGACACTCATCAATTTTATTTTCAAGTGCTTCATGGACAAGAAGATACCTCAAATGCTGCCTTGAATTTCCATTTATTTTTATAATTTTTCTAAAATACTCACGAAAAGCGGAAAATCCTGATGTATGTCTGAGCAGCATATCAATGGTAATATCTGCTTTGGGGGATAGTTTAAATTCTTTCAGAATTGATCCTATCTTCTGATTCAAAAAAACCTGTTGTCTTTCAATGAGCTTGGATACGGCCAATGTCGTCGCCAGAGGTTTTGTCAAGGAGGCAAGATCGAAAATACTGTCTTTTCTCATTTTTCTTTTTTCGAAAATATCAGCCATCCCATAAGATTCATGGAAGACAATTTTCTGGTTTGTGGCACATAAGAGAACTGCCCCGGGAAAAATACCCTTTGAAATTGCCTGTTCCATCTCTCTGGAAATTCTGTCTTTTCCCATAAAAATTAAATCCAGTGAATTCTTGAAGACATTGTATCCATCTTAATATCAGCTCCCATGCATAAAGACAAATTGACCTTTCCATGGCCGGAATCCAACCCTGAAAGAATCGGAACATTATATTCCTCAAATATTTCAGACAGTATCTCTCCTATATACTCTTCATTGTCACACTTTTTAAAAGCCCCGGTAATCACTCCTTGTATCCCTTCAAACAAACCTGCCATTTTCATCTGAGTCAGCATCCGGTCAATTTTATAGGCCGGCTCTCCGATGTCTTCCAGAAATAAAACCGTATTCTTAAAGTCCGGTTGAAACTTTGTGCCCAGAAGATGGGATATGGTTGCGATATTCCCTCCCTTTAATATACCTGTACACTTACCGGGCTTGATAATTTGCCCGTCCGGCACTTCGATTTCATCAGAAGAACCCGTTAGCGTTTTGTAAAACGAATCAATGGTTTTTTGGGGGGCACTGGCCAATGAAACCACAGTGGGCCCGTGGATAACTGAGCTTCCCGTTTTACCAATGATAGACAACAATATGGCGGTATTGTCGGAGAACCCGATAAACGGTTTGGAATTTTGCTTGATACTGTTCCAGTTTAAGTGATTCAGGATTCTCATCGCTCCGAAACCACCCCTGGCACAAATAATTCCATCTATATCCGGATCTGAAAAAAGTCGGTTAATCACATTTGCCCGAAGGACATCATCTCCTGCAAGATATCTCTTCTTTTTAAAGATCTCTTCAGGGACTTTAACCTCAAACCCCAAATTTTTAAGAACCTGAATCCCTTTATTTAATTTTTCAATGTCAAAGCGTGCGGATGGCGCACAGGCACCTAATACATCCCCGGATTTTAAAGGACTGAGTCTTTTCATAGTAAAGCAACACATTAAGCAGGGCGTAATGTCAACAAATTAATAAATTTTAACTTAAAACATTACGCAGCCGTAAAACTGAACAATTGGCATTCTTAACGATTTTCTGGGCACAGGTCTGTGAAAACGCCTCATTAACCTTGCGTCTGTGATTATGGTAAACCACAATTAAATCTGCCCCCCATTTATCTGCCATTTCCAAAATCACCTCATAGTGCTTGCCAACCAGCACTTTGGCGATGACATTGTCCCCACAGTTTTGATCTATGAATTCTTTTAATGCTTTGGCAAATTCGTTTTTGGCCTCGGCTTTCATCTCTTCTGTAACAAAAGACGCCACTATGGGCATACCAAATCCCGGCATCACACTGACCAAATGAATATCGGCACCACTTAATCTGGCAATATCTGCTGCATTATCATAGACTGCCTTTGATGTTTTTGGATAATCCACATCAATGGGTACTAGTATTTTTTTAAACATAAGTTACTCCTGCAAAAAAATCAGGTTGGTGCAAGCTTATCCCTTCTTTTCCGCTGCACAAAAAAGACCAGTGCCAAAAGACCCAGTGCCGGAATAAACATAAGTTGTTTTGCGGGTCGCTTTGATGGAATTTTAATCATTAATATTTCCTGATCAAAATCTATTCCCATTTTCTCAGCATTGCTTGAAAAAACCACATTATCCACCAGGACCTTACCCTCTTCAATGCGTATTTCAAACCCGATCTCATTAAGCCTGTCCACACCATTTTCAGCATTACCCACTGGAAACATTAATGCTTTTGTATACTCCTTGCCTTTCATGTTCTCGCCTTTGATTTTCAGACGAAGCATGGAACCGGACTCCAGGTTTTCAACAATCTGAACCAATTGGGTCCCGGGCTTTTCCTCAAAGGGCGGATAAACATTGTCCCAGAAAAATCCGGGTCGGAACAAGGTAAAGGTCACCAGCAGCAAGGCAATGGTTTCATAAAACCTGTTCTTTGTCAGAAAAAAGCCCTGGGTAGCGGCGGCAAATACCAGCATGGCAATCACGGCGGAAACAACCACAGTGACCAAGTGGAACCAGGTACCAATCCCAATCATCAAAAGCTCTGTATTAAAAATAAACATAAAGGGCAGGATGGCAGTTCTGATATCATAGGTAAACCCCTGGATGCCCGTGCGGATCGGATCACCGCCGGATATCCCGGCTGCCGCAAAGGCAGCCAGCCCCACAGGCGGTGTATCATCCGCCAGAATACCAAAATAAAACACAAAAAGATGGACAGCAATCAAAGGGACAATCAAGCCGTTTTGTGCCCCCAGCTCCACTATAACCGGTGCCATCAAAGTCGATACGACAATATAATTGGCCGTCGTGGGAAGTCCCATGCCCAGGAGCAGGCTGATGATTGCCGTAAAAAATAATATGAGTACCAGATTTCCACCGGAAATAAACTCCACAAACTCGGTCATGACAAGACCGATACCGGTAAGGGTTACAGTTCCGACAACAATACCGGCGGCAGCCGTTGCCACACCAATCCCGATCATGTTTCTTGCGCCCGACACAAGGCCGTTAACAAATTCATGAAATCCTTTTTTAAAAGAAAAATCATCCCCTTTTGTTTTTCTTATAACTCCCTTTAACGGGCGCTGAGTCAATACAATAACAATGAGCAGCATGGTTGCCCAATAGGCTGATAAAGAGGGTGACAGCCGTTCCACTGTCAGGCACCACATCAGAACAACAACGGGAAGTAAAAAATAATAGCCTGCCTGAGCTGTTTCCTTAAGATCAGGCAGTTCGTTTATTTCATGGGAGGTGTCAAGTTCCGGCACCCTGCAGGCAAGCCATATCAGTGCAAAATATGCTACAGCAAGCAGCAGGGATACGATATAAATGGTTGCTTTACCGGCCGCAACCTTTATCCATCCAAGGCCGTAATAGGTCGCACCACCAATGATGATGATAAAAAGAAAGGTCATAACAAAGGAGAGTAGTTTTTGGGCCACGGTTTTTGTAACCGTTCTTTCCATGCCCTTGAGCCCCATTTTACATGATTCAAGATGGACAATATAAACCAGTGCAATATAAGAAATAATCGCCGGTAAAAACGCATGCTTTATAACTTCAAGATAGGAAATGCCTACATATTCTACCATTAAAAATGCTGCTGCCCCCATAACCGGCGGGGTGAGCTGACCATTGGTGGAAGCGGCCACCTCAACAGCGCCTGCCTTTTCCGCCGAAAACCCGACTTTTTTCATCAAGGGGATGGTAAAAGTTCCCGTGGTAACAACATTGGCAATGGAAGACCCTGATACAAGCCCTGTCATACCGGAGGATACGACTGCTGCCTTGGCAGGTCCCCCTCTCATATGGCCCAGGCCTGCAAATGCTGTCCTGATAAAGTAATTACCCGCACCTGCTGATTCCAATAAAGATCCAAACAGCACAAACATAAAGACCATGCCTGTTGAAACCCCTATTGCCACCCCGTAAACCCCTTCTGTACCCAGCCAGTAGTGAGACATGCCTTTGACAAGACTTGCCCCTTTGTGTGCAATCACATCCGGCATCCAGGGTCCGGCAAAGGTATAAAGAATAAAGACTGAAGCGACCACCATTAAGGGTGGGCCCAAGGCACGTCTTGTTGCTTCCAATAATAAAATCAAGCCGATCACTGCTACAACAAGGTCAATGGTTAAAGGATCACCCGGACGTTCTGAAAGCCCTGCATAAAACAAAAATAGATAAGATGCACAGAAAGCCGCAACCAATGCCAGAAACCAATCCTGGAGGGGGATATAATCCCTTGGAGATGATTTGAATGTCGGATAGGCAGTATAGGCTAAAAACATGGCAAATGCCAGGTGGATGGCCCTTGCTTCTGTGGAATTAAATACCAGGATATTGAAAATAAACGGCAAGGGAGATGCATACCATAATTGAAAGAGTGTCCAGATCAAAGGGACATAAAAGAGGACTTTCTTGGGAAATGCGCCGACAGGATTTCTCGCTCCGGTATCCGCCTCGGCAATCATCTCCTGCAGTGCATCCTGATCGACTGTAGTGCTATTTGCTTCAGTCATTGTGACGATTCCTCCATGGGGAAATAAGTAATTTAGACAGACAATTACTTATTCTTATAAAAAAATAATAAAAGTGTGCGGCCTTTTGCCGCACACTTTTGTATTCAAACCAGGGAAAGGATTACAACAACCCTGCTTCTTTGTAGTATTTCTTTGCACCGTCATGGAGGGGTGCGGAAAGACCATCTTTGATCATCTCTTCTTTTTTCAGATTTGCAAATGCAGGATGGAGTTTTTTGAATTGATCAAAATTTTCAAATACTGCTTTTACAATATGATAAATAACTTTTTCAGGAGTATTGGTTGAGCTGACAAAAGTTGCGCCCACACCAAATGTAGTCGTATCCGTATCAGTCCCGCGATACATGCCGCCAGGAATTGATGCCGTTCTATAATAGTCAGCATCATTAACCAGTTTATCAATGGCAGGACCTGTCACATTTACCATCACAGAATCACAGGAAGTGGTCGCTTCTTTGATAGATCCTGAAGGATGACCAACAGTAAATACCATGGCATCAATTTTGTTGTCACAAAGTGCAGCTGACTGCTCAGCAGATTTAAGTTCTGAAGCCAGTTTGAAATCAGCTTTTGTCCAGCCCAGAGCTTTCATGACAACTTCCATGGTTCCGCGCTGACCGGAACCGGGATTCCCAATATTGACCCGTTTGCCTTTCAGATCCGTAAAGTTTTTTATGCCGGAATCAGCACGCGCAACTACTGTAAAGGGCTCAGGATGAACACTGAAAACAGCTCTCAAATTTTTATTGGGTCCTTTGGCAGCAAACTTGCTGGTTCCATTATACGCATGATACTGCCAGTCAGACTGGCAGACACCCATATCCAGTTCGCCTGCTCTAATGGCATTAAGGTTGTATACAGACCCACCCGTACTCTCCACTGAGCAGCGGATATTATGAACTTTTCTGCCTTTGTTAACAAGACGTGAAATGGCACCGCCGGTTGGATAATAAACACCGGTTACGCCACCGGTTCCAATGGTAACAAAGGTTTGATCAGCTGCCTGAACAGGAGCTGAGCCCATAAAAAGAACCAATCCAAAAAGTGCTGCGATACAAAAAACAAATAACTTTTTCATTTGAACCTCCAATTTAAATATTAAATTCATTCTCTTCGCTGTTATGCTAAAGAATCATCCTCAATTTCAAAACTTTCTATTTGCCTTTACTTCCTCCTTTTTTTATTTACAATTATTTTCAGGTTATTACATTACCAAAAGCAATCTTCATACCATAGCCACTTTTATATGAAACACCAAAACTCCCATACATGATTCATTCTCTTAGAATTGATGATATAATCAATTATTAAGCTTGAATCCTTATAGAATCAGTCAAATAGCAATAAGAAGGATGTCCACAGCAGGATTTGAGTATTCCATCAAGTTTGATCATTTCATCAACAACTATTTCAGATCGTTGCTGCCAGAGACTTATCCTAAAATCTATCGTTATCATAACAATTTGTAAAGTTATTTTTTTAATATAATTCTTGCATCAACCACATCCAGTCCCTGTTCATAAAGAATCACCGGATTGAGATCCATTTCCTCAATTTCAGGATAAGATTCAATCAACTCGGAACACATGGATATCAGCTTTCTTAATGTTTTCTTATCATAGCCCTTCTGCCCTCTTACACCATCTAAAAGAATAGAAGACCGGGTATCTTCGATCATTTTTTTACTGGATGTCGGGGAAACCGGAAGAACCCAGAATGTTACATCTTTCATGATTTCAACCATGATACCGCCAAGCCCGTACATGATAACCGGACCAAACTGCTCATCTATCTTGGTTCCAATAATAATTTCAAGGCCCTTTTGTGCCATTGGTGCAACAAGAACACCTCTAATATCCGCTTTTGGATTATAGGCATTGGCACTTTTAAAAATCTGTTGAAATCCTTTTTTAACTTCTTTTTCAGAACTTAAATTAAGCTTAACGCCTCTGGCATCGCTTTTGTGCAGGATATCCGGAGAAACAATCTTTAAAACAACTTTCTCTTTAATTTTACTTGCAATTTCCCATGCCTCATCGGAAGTTTTTGCCACCTGCCCCACAGACGTTGGTGCACCATGCAGCTTGATCAATTGTTTTGCCTCATGCTCTAAAAGCACATGACGGCCTTCTTTTTTGGCTTTTTCAATAATCTGTTGACCTTCTTTTTTTGCCTTGGCCCGCCAATTAAAGATAAAACTGCGTTTGGCATGATATGATTTCAGATAGTTGCCATATTTACAAAGCGAGGCCACACACTTACAGGAAATATCCAGTGAATCATGAACCGGTATATCATAATGCCGCAGCAGATCCAGAGCGTGAGACTCGTATGAACCGAAAAGGGAATGCACAAAAATCGGTTTGTTCCTTTTTTTCACCATTGCCCCGAATCGATGAGCAGCCGCTTCTTCTCCAATGGCAAGGCTTTCTTCAAACCGGATGCCGTATCCGCCAAAAAGTCCGACCACAAGTAATCCCCCAACATTGGAATCCTTTAGTATAATTTTGGCACAATCGGCAAATACGCTGGGGTCAGAATCTGTTCCCCCTGCCACATCAACAGGATTGACCACCGATGCTGCTTCCGGTAAAATCTTCCTTAATTTTTCCTTGGTTTTATCAGATAACTCCGGCAGATTAACACCATAATCCGTCAAAAGATCTGCAGCAATCGTCGCATGCCCCCCGCCATCCGCCAAGATGGCAATGGTATTATTTTTAATGGCAGGCTGGCTTGAAAGTGTTTCTGCCACAGGAAATAATTCATCAGAATTTTCAATAACAATAATACCGGCCCGTTCATAGGCCAGCTTTGCCACTTCACCACTTCCTGCAAGGGAGCCGGTATGAGATCCTGCCGATTTTTTTCCTGTTGCTGACCGGCCGCTCTTTAAGAGGACAATCGGTTTCTCAATACTTGTATTATGGGCTTCCTGCAAAAATTTGCGTCCCTCGCTCATCCCTTCGACATACATCAGGATGGATTTGGTATCCGGGTCATTTCTGAAAAATTCAAGATACTCATGGAACTTGATATCTGCTTCATTACCCACACCGACATAATAAGTAAAACCTTCATGCTTTCGTATGGTGGCTTCGGTAATGAGGGTAAGCGCCATGTTACCGCTTTGACACAGCAGTGCAATATTTCCCCTGGGTGCGTTTTGAATACCCACAAGATTTAAATTACTTTTCAAGTTGATCATGCCGGAGGTATTGGGCCCGATTAACCTGACACCGGTTTCTTTTGCAGCAGCAACAACATCGTCTTCAAGTTTTTTCCCTTTATCCCCGAGTTCCCTGAAACCACCGGCAATGATAACAGCCCCGGAAACATTTTTTTCACCGCATCTTTTCAAAATACCCGGAATCGTCCTGGCCGGTGTTGTAATTAAAGCAAGATCGACAAACCCTTCAATATCAGTAATATCTTTATAACAGGGAAGCCCCAGAATCATATCTTCTTTTGGGTTTACCGGATAAATCTGTCCTTCAAAACCATCTGCCAGAAGGGTTTTAATGGC
>NZ_JABZFL010000041.1 GCF_014237455.1 Desulfobacula sp.
TACGTCCAGCCCCTTGTTCCGTCGCCTCTGGCGCCAGAACAAGGAACTGGACCGGTCACCGCACACCGATCAATCAAACTACGTTTGCTTGATCGGCGCACGGCGCCGGTCAGCACCGCATTAGCGTTCTTGTTGCTGTGTATCATGTATTCACGCAAATTATAGGAAGAATGTGTGCCCCGGTGCAAAACATTAATTGGCATTCAAATCATTATACGGACATAAATTTATTGACTTTTCCCAAACCCAGCAATAATAGTTCATAATGGAAAGACGACGAATTTGCTGTTTATGTATGGCCGGATACTGTGAAAAAATTTCAATAAAATGACAATGTGGTTTGACCAAACAACCATGTAGTTGTTTAACATGGCTTTAACAGAAGAAGCTGAAAAGAGGTTATGATGGAAGAAAAACAATTAAGTTGGTGGGGCGATGTAACGACCGGTAATAAAAAAGAAACCATTAAAAAGAATAAAGAAATAATTGGCGAACGATTAGAATTGTTTCGGATAATCAAAGGAGTTTTGGAAGATGCCGACATTGAATTTTTTTTAGAGGGCGGAACCTTGCTGGGAGCGTACAGAAACGGTCAATTCATTTATCATGATAATGATATAGATATTGGCTGTGTCAACAAAGAGTTTGTCAAAGTACGCGAAGTCTTAGATCGCAACCTGCCGGATACGGTGACATATTATCACAGAACAGACATCGGGGGTTGTCTTACAAATGCAGTGGGCTGTTTTCCGAAAGACGGGGAAAAAATTGTTGATTCTTACGGTCAGGAATGGCCTTTGAATATGGTAGATATTTACAATTACATTTATAGCGAAGAAGAAAAATCCTTCCGATTGGATCACGATAGGGTCGGGCGTGATCCACAAGGGAATCCGAAATGGATTCCGGAAGATGTGATTTTCCCATTAGGTTCTATTATGTTTGAAGGTATCAAATGTCCTTGCCCGAACAAACCAAAAGAGTTCGCAGAAATTGAACAAGGTTACATAGGCGAGGATTTTGAATTTGATCAGGAAACTCAGTTGTTTATTAAGAGGCGTTCATAGTGGCATGAAAACAATAATGATTGTTTGTGGCCCAATTCCCGCTGACAAGATAGAGTTGACATCCATGCATGACCAGATTTTGATAAATCCAGTTGTGATATGGATAAAAAATGTTCATTGGATAATAAAATGAATTGGGTGCTTAGACAATTGGAAACAGCGGTTTAAAATCCAGCCAAAATCACCGTTTTAAAACCAGCAACCCAAATTCATGAACGCACCTGGGCGGCGTTGGCAATAAACCAAAGTCAAAAGTCCCCCTTTTTAGGCCCAAACAGAATGGTCCTACTTGTTTTTAATCATTTTTTTATAGTTTCTTTCGATAGCTATCCCCCTCCATAATAAGGATATCAGACTTAGCTGTGATTTTTTTGGATGGCGAAATTTTCTATTTTCCCCAGTAATTGTCAGGAGAATTCCATAACGATGACTTGTATTCGATATACTCTCCATTTTCCAATAGCCCATGACTCAAAATATTGGGGTTGAGACTAATTTTTTATAAAAGATTTCTTATCCACCAACGCCCAGAAAACAAGTGTTCCAAAAACCATGATAAGGGTTCCGCAGGGGAAAGACAGCCTTAAACTTAAAAAATCCATGGCAAGCCCAGCAGCCATGGAACCTGTCAGCATCCCCAGGCTGTGTGCCACCGTTATGATGGACATGACCGATCCCATGGCCTTTTTTGTATCGCCTTTAATGACCGCATACGCCATGATTGCCGGCATGGAAACACCGCCTCCGAGTCCAAATATTGAAACGGCAATAACAAGGTCATAAAAAGAGGATGCCCAGAACGGCAGGATCATCCCAATGGCTGAAAGAATTCCCCCGAAAATGATCATCATATTTTTATTCACTCTATCTGCCGCATACCCCATGGGGAGATGAAGAAGTCCTGATACAAATACACCCAGCATGACCAGCACACCGATCAAAGAACTGGACAGAGCAAACTCAGTATCTGCAAACACCGGAAGGAAACACCATATCACCCCGATACAGGCAGTATACGCATACCTGAATATAAAAATGGAAATTATCCCTTTGTCTTTTAAAAGATTTGACCATGGAATTATTTCGTTCTTTTTATTTTTTACTTTTTCTTGAGATGTTGCCGGCAAAAAAAAGATGCATAACAGGAGGCCAATGCCTGACAGCAAGCCCATACAAATAAACGCAGCATCAAGAGACCATACATCTTTTATCCCGCCTCCCATCAAAGGCCCGAGACTCAGGCTCAAAAACATGGACAGGTTAAACAATCCCATTGAATACCCTTCCGAACCTTCCGGGGTTATTTCCCCCACATAAGCCTGAACCACCGGCATAATCATGGCAGATGCTGCCCCCTGGATAAATCGTAATAGTATCAAGGTCTCGATAGTGTTTGAAAATACAAAGGCAATGGAAATCAATGTGTAGGCAAATAAGCCTGTCACAATAAAGGGTTTTCGCCCTTTTTGATCTGACAGTCTCCCGAACAGGGGCAAAAGAAGGGTTCTGGATATGGAAAATGATCCGAATATCAATCCTACATATATACCTGTAGCACCCAGATCATTAGCATAAACAGGCAGTAGCGGGACTACAATACCAACCCCTGTAACCGTTGTAAAAATGGCAAAAAACAGGGTTAGGAAAATACCTTTATGATGAGTGGGGATCAGGATAAGCACTCCTGAATTTGATCGATAAACCGGCTGGGTATTGCAAATTCACCTTTCCGATAATTGGCGTGTGTCAGATATAAAAATCTTTCTGCCCTTGTCATTGCCACATACATCAGGCGTCTTTCCTCGAAAATCGCATTATCGCCCGCTTCAAGAGACCGCCAATGGGGAAACAGGCGGTCTTCGCACCCCACAACAAAAACCGTATCATATTCCAGTCCTTTGGCCGAATGAATGGTGAGAAGGGATACGCCTGATGAATCCTGTCCATCCTCATCTTCCTTGTCTTCCCTGATCAGGGCCGCTTCTTCAAGATATTCCAGAAGATCATCTTTCGCTCTTGCCGTATAAATCAATTGTTCAATATTTTCTTTTTTTGAAATAAACTCTGCTTTTGTTTTTGTTTTTTTCTCCAGGTATTCAAAATAGCCGGTTCTTTCTATGACAACTTCCATGGCCCGGGCAGGAGCCAGATCCGTTATTTCATACAGGATCTCAAGAACCTGCGAAAGATTTTCATGGAGTTTCTTGCTTAAGACCCTGTCTTTGACCATGATCCTTGCAGCATCCTGAAGACTTGTCCCTTCTGTTCGGATGTTTGCCATTCTTTTAATCATTGCCGGCCCGATGCCCCTTTTGGGTGTATTCACAACCCTCTCAAACGAGACATCATCATTGGGAAAAAAGGCCGCACTCAGATAGGAATTAATATCCAGGACTTCCATCCTTTCAAAAAACCCCTGTGATCCCTTCAAACTATAGGGTATTCGGTATGATCTGAAAATCTTTTCAAAGGGAAGGGAACAAAATTTTGTCCTGTAGACCACTGCTATTTTATCAAAGCCTACGCCCTGGCCCTGCCGGTTTAATCCCTTAATCCTTCCGGCAACCCATTCGGCTTCATGGGAATCCGACATAAAATCATAAATTTCAACCACACCGCCTTTTTTTTGGGAAAAACATTTTTTATCCATCTTATCCGGGTTATAATCGATTAAATCATTTGCCACCTGGACAATTTCATTTGCAGATCGATAATTTTCCTCAAGTCGGAAAATTTTTGAATTCCTGTATTTTTCAGGGAACCCTAGAAAATGGTTTACATTGGAACCCCTGAATCCATAAACAGCCTGCCAGTCATCTCCCACACAGAAAAGATTCTGGTGCGCACCCAACAGCAGGTTGGTTAAATCCTCCTGAAGATTATTGGTATCCTGATATTCATCCACAAGAATATAGGAAAAATAATTTTGATAGTAATCCCGAATCTTAGTGTGATCCCTTAAAAGGTCCCTTGTCTTTAAAAGGATATTATCAAAATCCACACTGTTCATCTCTTTTAATCGTTCTTCATATTGAGCAAAGAGATCTTCAATTTTGATATTAAAAAAGACAGGCTTTAAATCAAAATATTTTCCCGGGTTACCAAAATTTTTAGCCCTTGAAATAGCGGATAAAATTTTATTGGCATGCTTTTTTTCAATATTATTTTTTACACAGAGTTCTTTGACCAGCTTTTGCTGTTGATAGACTGAAAACACCAGTATGGGTAGTGCGTATCCCAATTTTTCGCAATGGCGTTTTAAAATCATCAGACAGGCTGAATGATAGGTTCTTACCCATTGAAAACTTTGATACGGAAGACCGGTCATCTCAATGAGTCGTGATTTCATCTCACCGGCGGCTTTGTTTGTAAATGTGATGGCGAGAATCCTTTTGGGATCATGGCCCAGATTCACAAGGTGTGAAAACTTGGCTGTCAAGGTTCTGGTCTTACCTGAACCGGCTCCCGCAACAACAAGTGCCGGGGAGCCGGTATGATTTACTGCATCCTGCTGCTGTACCGATAACTCCATAAAATGTGGTCCATAAGATTTTATACTATGAAATTTAAAATCTTATTTTGTCTCCTCTATAATGATTTTTAATACTGATTCAATTTCATTTCTTATTTCATCCAGTCTTTTTGCGGTCAACGCTTCGAATCGAAGCACCAGGGCCGGCTGGGTATTGGATGCCCTGACAAGTCCCCATCCGTCATCATACACGGCTCTTAACCCGTCAATGTCAATCAAATCCTGTTGTTTGGTTTTATAATGAGCAACAATTTTTTGAACGACATTAAATTTGATATCATCCGCGCAATCCACACGGATCTCAGGTGTTGTAAATGTTTTGGGAAGATCGGCAATGAGTTCGTCAACACCCAGGCCTGTATCTGCCATGATTTCAAGCAGGCGGCAGGTTGCATAGAGGGCATCATCAAATCCCATAAATCTGTCCTTAAAAAACATATGCCCGCTCATCTCACCGGCCAGGGCTGCATTTTCCTCTTTCATTTTTTGCTTGATCAATGAATGGCCAGTTCGCCACATAATGGCATTGCCGCCATGGTTTCGAATATCGTCATACATGACCATGGAGCACTTGACTTCCGAGATAAAGGTAGCCCCGGGATTTCGTTCAAGAATTTCCCTGGCATAAATCACCATGAGCTGGTCTCCATAGATCACCTCACCATTTTTGTCCACAACACCGATCCTGTCAGCGTCTCCATCATATCCCACCCCCAGATCAAGGCCCTTTTCTTTCACCAGCTTTATCAGGTCGAGTACGTTCTTTTTCTGGGTGGGGTCAGCTTCATGATTGGGAAATGTTCCATCCATATCACAATAAATATCGTGCACCTCACACCCTAAATCTTTTAATACCGGGAGAGCCGTAATCCCACCGGTACCATTGCCGGCATCAATCCCGATCTTGATGGGGCGCTTTATGTTGATATTATTTAAAATATATTCTTTATAAAGAGTGATGACATCTTTTCGGGTCACCGAGCCCTCGCCTTGAACAAACTCTTTTTTTTCAACAATACTGCGAATATCCTGTAATCCCTGGCTGTGAATGGAATCTGTGCCACTCAAGAGTTTAAACCCGTTATATTCGGGTGGATTATGGCTTGCCGTCACCATGGCACCGCCTTCAAGATTCAAATGCTGTATGGAAAAATAAAGTACTGGTGTGGGACAGATTCCAATATCAATAACATCGCACCCCGTAGAGGTGATTCCCTGGATAAACAATTGGGCAAATGTTTCAGATGTCTGCCTGCAATCTCTTCCAACAGAGACTATTTTTTTATTCTGCTGGTTTAAAAGACTGCCGTAGGCCTTGCCAATGCTCACCACATCCTTTCCCTCAATATCCCTGCCCGCGACACCTCTGATGTCATATTCTCTGAAAATCCCAGGATTCATGATGCCTCCTTTAGATAATTTTTGATAAAAGGACCAGTGACCCTATAAGCCAGCAATAAGGGGCAAATAGATGAAATTTGCCCGAATGAACCAAAGTCAAGAGCATTTTTAAAGCAATTAACCCGGTTATAAACGAAGCAATTGTAGCATATATTGTTACAGGATCAATGATTAGACCACTGCTTATCATATCTTTTATACTCAAAACTTGCGCCCCCAATATTGCGGGAATTGATAACAAAAAAGAAAATTTAGCTGCCGTATGCCTGTCAAGTCCCATAAACATCCCGGCAGCAATAGTGCTTCCTGATCGTGAAATACCCGGGATGACGGCAAGCCCCTGAATTATCCCGATAAAAAACGCCTTTTTATTACCAAACCGGCTTTTTTTAGTGTCCGTGAAATAATAATTTCGGGAAACCCACAGGATTGTTCCTGTCAGGATCAACATCGATCCGACCAGAACCTCTGAGGTAAACAGAACATGCTCAAATTGTTTTAAGACAAGCCCGATGATGGCTGTTGGGATAGAACCGATCACAATCAAACCTGCCATTTGAAGGTTTTTATCTTCCTTTACCAAATGCGCGACCGGCTTAAACGAAACTGCCTTAGAGAGAAATCCAAAAACAGAAGATATCATAGCTAAAATGTCAGAAGAATAAACTACCAGGACAGCCAGAAGTGTTCCCACATGAACACTGATATCAAAAGTCAGTTGGGATTGGGTAATTCCGAAAAAAGTCTGTCCCAATACAAGATGCCCGGAACTGCTTACCGGTAAAAATTCCGTAAGTCCCTGTAAAATGCCAAGAATGATCCCCTGATGGTATTCCATATTTTATCAATTTTCTTATTGTTCATTCAGTTTCCATAAACAGCATTCGTATATAATTCTTAAGCCTTAATTGCAAGATAATAAAGAAACCTTGATTTCATGTCCATTTTTCTGTAAAAGATAGGTTAATATATTTTCGTTCAGATATTTTTTTAATAAAACACCTACATACACAACAACAAAAGGAGAAAAGAAACATGAAACTTTTAATTAGAGGTTTATTAACATTTTTTGCCTTCCTTTTTTTATTTGGATGCGCGCAAAAACAGATGAGTACCCTGCCGTCATTTGAAGCAGCACAATTTGATAAAAGTATGTACGCATCAAAAGTAGATAATTTCATGATACTGTTTGATGCATCAAGCTCCATGTCCATGTATGAAAAATTTGATATTGCACAGGCCCTTGTATACAGGATGAATGATTTGATTCCTGAAATGGGCCAAACAGCAGGCCTAAGATCCTTTGGTCACTCTCCTAAAGTATCAAAAAATTCAACAGAACTCTTTTACGGGATGGAAAGATATTCTTCTCACAATTTAGAGACTAATTTTGAAAAAATTACTGAACCGGGTGGAACCAGCCCGCTGTATAAAGCAATTAATGCAGCAGGGACTGACCTTAAAGGACTTTCAGGTGCTATGAATGCCGTTATTATCATTACTGACGGACTTGATCTGCCCGGAGATATATTGGCTTCTGCACAAAACTTAAAAGATCTTTATGGCTCTTCCATCTGTTTTTATCCCATCCTCGTGGGGGATTCAAAAGAAGGAGAGGCTCTTTTAAAAAAGGTTGCAACCATCGGAGGATGCGGTTTTTATTCAACTGCAGACCAATTGTCAACCAGCGCAGGCCTGGGAAGTTTTGTTGAAAAAGTATTCCTTGAAAAAAAGGTTGCTGCTCCTGCCCCTGCTCCTGCCGCCCCGGTTGTGGCACCAAAAAAAGACAGTGACAAAGACGGAGTTTATGATGAGGATGATCAATGCCCTGGAACCCCGCTTGGTGCGACAGTCAATCCGGTTGGATGCTGGGTGCTTGACAATGTTCTTTTTGACTTTGATAAAGATGTGATAAAACCTGCAGCCTATCCTTTATTGGATGATGTTGCCAAAATCCTTGAAAAAAATCCTGTCATGGGTGTTGAACTTCAAGGCCACTGCGACAATGTCGGTACTGACGCATATAACATGGATCTTTCCATGAGACGTGCCCATGCCGTTAAAAATTATCTGATTGGAAAAGGCATCCTAAAAAACAGAATGGCAACCGAAGGATTCGGATTTACTAAGCCTGTCGCGCTAAACGGTACGGATACAGGCCGTTCATTAAACAGAAGGGTTGAACTTCACCCGTATTAATTGAAAGACAAACCTGGGAAGGAACTGCTTTTTTAGCGAACAGTTTTTTTCCCATTCAGTTTATTTTCGGCCACAAAGAAATGTTACTTTCTTCAAAGTTCAAAGAAAGGGACTTTCTTTGTGGCCTTTTTTATTTTAAACTACTTTAAATGCGTTCTTTAACGTGTATTAAATTCGCCTGATGTATAAATCACTTCACCAGTATTTTGGGTGCTGTATCCCCCAAGGGACATGACCCGATCCTGAAACCCCCTGGTCTGGATGGTTTCAAGTAAAACCTGAATTTTCCGGGTCTTATAAAACCTGTCCGGAATGACCAGATCATACTCTTCTGTCACAACCGGGATGAAATCAAGATCAAGTGCCCGGGCTGCCGCCTGGATACCAAGCCCTGCGTCCACCCTTCCTGAAAGAACGGAAACAGCCACAGACATATGGGTGTATTCATCATTTTCATAGCCTTGAATATCATCAGGCGATAAACCAAGTATCTTCAGCTTATAATCAAATAAAATTCTTGTGCCTGATCCCGGCTGGCGGTTGATAAACTGCAGGTCTTTGTTTTTTAAATCTTCAATGGATTGAATGTTTTCAGGATTTCCCCTTGGCACAATAAGTCCCTGATCCCTCATGACAAGATTGACCAGCCAAACCTTTTGATCCGACAGATATTTTTTAATATAGGATATATTATAGCTGCCGTCCTCAGGGTCCAAAAGGTGGGCACCAGCCATATGGCAGGCACCTTTTTTAACGGCCATCAAACCACCCATGCTGCCCACATGGCTTGATGAAATGCTGACATTGCCGCTTACTGATTTTATCTGATCGGCAAGCAGATCCAGGGTATTATCATGTGAACCGGTAATCACGATGGTATTTTCAATGGAAGATAAGGGTCGTAACAACTGGGCCTGGACTTTCTCATTTTCTGATATCCCCTCAATATTTCGAGGTATCCTGATAATACCGTCCGCTTCAGTCAGGGTGGTGATACTTCCTGATCCTCTGGGCAATTGGGAAGACATAAGCTGTCCGTCCACCGAACCGATTTTCACCCTTAAAAACTCCTCCTGGCCAAGTTTTGAAGCAATTTTTCTTGCTGGGGAAACCAAAGCCTTTGTTATTTCTCTTTCAGGAAGCTTTTGCATTTTTAACAGCAAAGGGCCTGTAAACTGTTCAAAGGCAACAATGGCCGATACAGGATAACCCGGGATGCCAAATATCGGGGTATCAAACACTTTGCCAAACAGTATGGGTTTCCCGGGCATCATGGTAATCCCGTGAACATAAACTTCACCCAGAGAGGAAATCACAGGTTTTGCAAAATCCTCAGACCCGGCCGAAGACCCGCCAATGATACAAATCAAATCATAATCCTGTTTTGCCGCTGTTTCCACAGCCCTTTTAATATTTTCAATATTATCCTTGAGCATGGGGTGACGGTCAAACTGGGCGCCATGATCTTCACAGAGCCCGCCCAGTACTGAAGAATTGGATTCCACCACATCCCCGGGTTTGAGCTGATCAATCCTGATCTCATGCCATTGTTTGAGTTCCGATCCGGTTGGGATAATCAGAACTTTAGGCTGTTTGTAAACATCCACTGTAAATATTCCACCCGACAATAGCGCGCCAAGGGAATAGGAATTAATCTGATGCCCTCTTGGAAACAGCAATTGGGTGGCCACAATATCTTCACCCATTTTCCTGACATGCTGCCAGGGAAACACCGGTGCCTCAATCTCAACACTCTTTTCATCTATAATATTGAGATGCTCGATCATAATGACAGCGTTGGTGCCTTCCGGCATGACATGACCGGTATTGACCCACAAGGCATTTTTACCAGGGGAAAGGGTTATTGGAACTTCTTCACTGGCCCCAAACGTGACTTTTGCCTCCACGGCAATGCCATCCATGGCGGCTGCATGAAAATTAGGTGAAGATACGGCTGCGACAGCCGGTTTTGCTAAAACTCTGCCTTTAGCATTTGCCACATCAAGGGTTTCAATTTTTGTCACCATATGGCCAAAATGTTCAAAGAGAATCTTTTTTGCCTCTTCAATACTTTTCATATCAAGATATACGTTTCTTTTGGAATTCATTGGTCCCATCTCTCTTGTGTAGGCGGGGTCAGGCTTTCCTTATTGGCGTTATTGAGTACAACAACGCCAATAAGGAAAGCCTGACCCCATATGTTATACCATATGTTATAAAAGGATAATATCTACCATGGTATCTTTTTCCAGACCTTCAACATGATCGCCGATTTCAAGGAGTCCATCTGCATGAATCATGGTTCTGATCAATCCGGATTTGCCCAAAACCGGTTTTGCCAGCAGCAGGTTTCCCTTTTTTGCAAGCTCGACCCGGATAAAGTCCCTTCTGCCCTGTGCGGAGGATACATTCCGGGTCAATTTCGCGGGAATCCTGATCGTTCTGTCCCGGGTTTCAAGCCCTTTAAGCTTGTTTAAAAATGGTATGACCACAATTTTGAGGACCACCATGGCAGACACCACCTGGCCGGGTAGTCCCCATACGGGTTTCCTCCCGGACTTAGCAAGAATTGTCGGCTTCCCTGGGCTCACGGACATGCCGTGGACTAAAATATCTGTATCCGGTAAAGCCGATAAGACATCAATGGTAAAATCCCTTGTTCCCACAGAGCTTCCCCCGGAAATGAGCACCATGTCCGTTTCCTTGAGGGCTTTTGCAACGGCTTTTTTCAAGGCGGCAAGATCATCTTTGATAATACCGTAACAAACCGGTTTGGCATGAGCTTCCCTGATAAAGCCTGACAGGGTATAAGAGTTGATATCCCGGATTTTACCGGGAACAGGTTCCTCTTCTATGGGAATGATTTCATCCCCGGTTGAAATGATGCCAACCTTTGGTATTTTATAGGTTTCAATTTGCGAAAACCCGAGTCCTGCTGCAAGGCCTTCTTCCTGTGGCCGGATAAAGGTCCCTTTGGATAAAACCGTCTCTTCTTTTGCAAAGTCTTCGGATGCATCAATCACATGCTGCAAAGGGGCCACACTTTTATAAATTTCAACGGAAGTGTCATCAATTAATTCTGTATGTTCCACCATGACCACACTGTCCGCCCCGTCAGGAAGCATTCCGCCGGTTGAAATTTTGACAGCCTGTCCGGACTGAAGAATAAAATCCGGAATGTCACCCATGAGAATGGTTCCTGCTATATCAAGCCAGGCAGGACTGAATTCAGATACACCGAATGTGGAACTCGCTACAACAGCGTATCCGTCCATGGTGGCCCTCTTGAATCCCGGCATATCTTGTTTGGCAACCAGATCCCGGGCAAGGACCCTTGAGAAAGCTTCGGATACCAGTATTTTTTCAGATTCAACAGGAGAAAATTCTCCTGTCAATGCCATCACCTCTTCAAGACTTTTCACCTTGAAAAAATAACTCATTTTACGTGTGACCTCCAGGTTAATGCCTCTTTAAGTCTATCCATAGCCTTTGTTACATTCTCAAGGCTATTAAATGCACTGATTCTAATATATTGTTTGCCGCATCTGCCGAAACCTGCGCCCGGTGTACACACTACAGAAGATTTGGTTAAAAGCAAATCAAAAAAATCCCAGGAATCCCTGCCTTTCCCATCCACCCAGATATATGGGGAGTTTTTCCCACCAATATAATCAAATCCGAGGGATTCAACGGTTTCCCTGATGATATCGGCATTGTTCAAATAATAGGCAACCTGTTCCTTAATCTGGGCTTTTCCTTCTTGTGAATAGACCGCTTCCGCAGCCTTTTGAACCGGATAGGATACCCCGTTGAATTTTGTTGTGTGCCGCCTGTTCCACATGGCATGGAGGGAAATTTTATCTCCCTTTGAATTAAAAATCATACAATCTTTGGGCACGACAGTAAACCCGCATCGAGTCCCTGTAAATCCCGCTGTCTTTGAAAAACTCCTGAATTCAACCGCCACTTCTCTGGCCCCTTCAATTTCATAAATTGTTTTGGGAAGTTCTTCATCCCGGATAAAGGATTCATAGGCTGCATCAAATAAAATCAATGCCTTATTTTCTTTGGCATAATCCACCCACACCTTGAGTTCTTCTTTTGTAGCCGTGGAACCTGTAGGATTGTTTGGGAAACAAAGATAAATCAGATCCACTTTTTCATCAGGAAGCCCCGGAAGGAAATTGTTTTCTTTTAAACAATCCATGTAAATAATCCTGTCATATCTGCCGTCCTCACACTCACCCGTTCGGCCGGCCATGACATTTGTATCCAGATATGCCGGATATACCGGATCAGGGATAGCCACCTTGATATCGGTCGCAAACAGTTCCTGAAAATTTCCGGTGTCACATTTTGCCCCGTCACTGACAAATATTTCATCTGCTGAAATATCTGCACCCCTGTTCTGGAAATCATTTTTTGCAATCTTTTCTCTTAAAAAAGCATATCCCTGTTCCGGTCCATATCCCCTGAATGTAGCATCATTGGCCATTTCATCCACCCCCTCATGGAATCCTTTAATAACCGAAGGAACCAGGGCCCTTGTGACATCACCAATCCCCAGGCGGATGATGTGTGCTTCCGGATTTTTAAGTTGGTATTCATCCACTCTCTTTGCAATATCTGAAAAGAGATAGGATGCTTTTAATTTGCTGTAATTATCATTTGCTCTGATCATAAAACGTCCTTTCAATTCATATATATAGAAGTTCTTGTATTCGTATTCGCCTTCCTTCAGCTTGTTTCCCATACGGCCCGGGAAAGAGATTTAAATTCCTCCACAGTCAGTGTTTCCGCCCGTCTATGAGCATCTATCCCGGCTAATTCCAATGCATGAACAACAAACTCTTTTTTAAACTCAAGCTCGCCGCCTGCCATTGAATTTTTTAATGTCTTTCTTCGTTTTGAAAAGGCGGCCTTAATTACATTAAATAACATTTTTTCCTGTTCTTTATTAAACTCTTTAGTTTCAAAAAAATTGAATTTTAAAATAGTAGAGTCTACATCAGGTCTTGGGAAAAAAGATGACGGCCCGATTTGGGCAACAAAACTGATATCAGCTGCATATTGAACCACTGCGGACAGTCTTGAATAATCCCTTCCGCCAGGAGGTGCGACAATCCTTTTTGCCAGTTCTTTTTGAAACATCAAAAATGCCTTCTCGATACAGCTTCTTTCTTCAATCAGTCTAATCAGGATTTGTGATGAAATATTATAAGGAAGATTTCCTATGACTACAAGTTTTTTGTCTTTGGCTATTTTTTTTATATCAACTTTGAAAATATCCTTATTGATGATCTCTACATTTTTTAAGTTTCCATTATCAAGCTCTTGCTGTAAAAGGGGTATCAGGCGGGAATCCTTTTCAACAGTCGTCACATGGGATGCTGTCTGTGCGACAGGGATGGTAAGAGCGCCCAGGCCGGACCCAATTTCCAACACCCGAGTATCTGTTGATATCCCGATTTTTTCAACAATCATTCTTGCCGTACCGGGATTTGAGAGAAAGTTCTGCCCCATCTCTTTGCCAGCATACAACTCTCTTTGTTTTAACAACTGCCCGGGATGTGTCATGTTATAACCCTTTAGATTCTTACTAATTTTTTTCTACGCAGCTTAGTAATAAAGTTTACTTAAATATACCTCACAAAAAATCACTACTTGACTTTCTTTACCCTTGCAAGTAGTTATTATATATATACTTCAACAAAAAATAAGATTCAACAACCAATACAAACTAAGCTGTTTTACCAGCGTTTCAAGCTTTATTTTTCTTTGTTTTCATATCAGTTGCATCTGGCGTTGATATTTTTAATATCTTTATTATGTCACAACAAACCTTTTTTGGGGAGGGGGGCTTATCATGGTAGAAAAACCAGAACATGGAACCAATTGGGAAAATTTCATAAAAATGTTATTGGACAGGCTTGATATTCCGACAAAAGAAGATATTATCTCTTTACATGGCAGGCTTGACAAGCTGGAGCAATTGCTTTATCAGAAGCAACCGGCTGATAAAAGCGGGAGAACAAGACCGGCAGGCAAAGGCAAAAGTGCTTCTTCCATTGTTCTCGATGTGTTTGCAAATCACCCTGAAGGCACTAATTTTAAAACGGTTAAGGCTGCCACGGGATTTGAGAAAAAAAAACTGAGAAATATCATTTTCCGACTGGATAAAATAAAGAGGATCAAACGGGTAAAACGTGGTGTTTACAAAAAAGTTTAATGGGAAAAACAAAAAGATGGAAATTATTGCATTTAAACCGGGGCAGGAACTTTGCGGATATACCATAAAAAAAATTACTCCGCTTGAAACTATAGATTCCGTGATGGTTCAGCTTGAACACATAAAGACAAAGACAAAACACATCCATATCTTAAATAAGGACAAGGAAAATACCTTTGGCGTGTTTTTCAGAACGGTTCCCACGGATTCTTCCGGTGTGGCCCATATCCTTGAGCATACCGTGTTATGCGGGTCAAAAAAATTTAATGTCCGCGATCCGTTTTTTTCCATGATCAAAAGAAGCCTGTCTACATTTATGAATGCCTTTACCGCGTCTGACTGGACCATGTATCCTTTTTCCACCCAAAATCAAAAAGATTATTATAACCTGATGAACGTTTATCTTGATGCTGCCTTTTTTCCAAAGATTGATGAATTAAGCTTTAAACAGGAAGGGCATCGCCTGGAAATCCTTGAAGCGGATGACACGGATATTGAACTTGAATACAAAGGCGTTGTCTACAACGAAATGAAAGGTGCCATGTCCTCTCCCGGTCAGGTTCTGGGAAGATCCCTTCTCACAGCCCTGTACCCTGACACAACCTATCGGAATAATTCGGGCGGCGAACCATCTGACATCCCGACACTCACCTGGGAAAACCTTAAAGATTTCCATGCCAGATATTACCACCCGTCTAATGCGTATTTTTACACCTACGGCAATTTGCCTTTGGAAGAAACCCTTTCATTCATCTGTGAGAAAGCACTCAACCAATTTGGAAAAATTGAGATAGACTCAAAAGTCCCCTCCCAACCCAGATGGGTCACTGCCCAAAAAGCCACGCAAGCCTATGCTTACTCCGACCCGGAAGACGCTTCAAAGAAATACCAGGCCTGTGTGGCCTGGCTGACCTGTGATGTCAAAGATTTTTTTGAAGTCCTTGTCCTCACTGTTTTGGAACAGATTCTTCTAGGAAACTCTGCTTCTCCCTTAAGAAAAGCCCTGATCGACTCAACCCTAGGATCGGCCTTATCAGATTCAACCGGATTTGACTCAGATAATCGGGATACCCTGTTTGCCTGTGGTTTAAAGGATATCTCCAAAGATTCTGTTGAAAAAATTGAAACTATTATTTTTTCAACCATTCAAGAGATCGCAGACAAAGGGATTGAGCAGAACCTGATTGACTCGGCCATCCATCAGATTGAATTTCACAGAAAAGAAATCACCAATACCCCTTACCCGTTCGGTATAAAATTACTGCTTTCATTTGCCAGTACGGTTATCCATGATGGCGATCCTATATCCTGCATTAATATTGATGAGGACTTGGACAAACTAAAAGAAAATATAAAAAAAGGAGGGTTTCTTGAAAATAAATTAAAACAATATTTCCTTGAAAATCCTCACAGGGTCCTTTTCACCCTTGAACCGGATACAGATCTTGAGCAAAAAGAGATTAAAGAGACAAAAAAGGAACTCAAAAATCTTTTAAAGCAAATGACCAAACAGGACCTTGAACAGATCCGAAAAGATGCCAAAACCCTTGAAGCACTTCAGGAAAAAGAAGAAGATGTTTCAATCCTGCCGACTCTGGATCTTGTTGATATTCCTCCTGAAATAGAAATTATAAAACCTGACACTATCAAAAATGTTAGTCTTTCCACCTGTTATGACACAGCTACTTCAGGTATCTTCTATTTTACCTGCCCTGTGGGTGCCGGCAGCATCCCATCGGATCTTTTTGCCCTTATACCGTTTTTCTGCCAATCGTTTACAAACAGCGGGACAAAGAAAAATTCCTATGACAAAATAGCAGAAATTATGGATCTTTATACTGGAGGGGTATCTGTCTCCCCGTTTTCAGGATCTTACTTTTCAAAAAAAGCCGAACCCCATTCATTCCTTGCCATCCAGGGAAAGGCCCTGGACCGGAATGTTGAAAAACTATTTGATTTGATAAAAGAGTTTATTGAAGAATACAATTTCCAGGATTTTGAAAGGCTGAAAAGCCTTTTGTTGCAATACCAGGCTGGAATGGAAGCCTCCATTGTTTCAACCGGTCACAGGTATGCCATCTCCCTTGCCTCCAGGCATCTTTCAAAAGCCTCGTATATTAATGAGCTCTGGCATGGTATTGCCCAGTATCAGCTCATCAAAGAGATTACCGAACAATTCAACACAACCGGAAATAAAAACAACGTTCTTGAAACCCTTTCGGAAAACTTGATTAGAATTGCTCAATCTATTTTAAAAAGAGGAAATTTCAAACCTGCTGTAATTGGTGATTCAGGTGCCATCATACGTGCGGACAAACAGTTTAACTCCATCCATGAAAATCTTTTAAATGATTCTCAACACTCTTTTTTTACACCGGATATATCCTTTGAACAAGACCTGCCCTATGACGGCTGGTATACCAATACATCGGTCTCTTTCGTGGGGCAATCCTTTAAAACCGTTCGAATCACCCATGAGGACTCCCCGGGACTGGCAGTGATCAGCAAGATACTCAGATCGTTATATCTTCACCGTGAAATCAGGGAAAAGGGTGGGGCCTACGGTGGATTTGCCATCTATAACACTGAAGAAGGGATTTTTTCATTTGGATCATACAGGGATCCCCACATTGCAAGAACCCTGGATGTCTATAAAAAGGCCTGCGACTTCATTATAAATGGAGACTATACCCAGACCGATGTCAAAGAAGCCATATTACAGGTCTGTTCAGAAATCGACAAGCCTGAAACTCCCGGGCCGTCAGCAATGAAAGCCTTTTACAGGGATATCACAAAACTTGATGATGACATTCGCCGGCAGTTCAAGAATTCACTATTGCGACTTGACAAAAAAAGAATCCAGGACATTGCCAAAAAGTATTTCACCATTGATGAAACTCAAAAAGGGACAGCCATCATATCAAGCAGGACAAACCTTGAAAAAGCCAACAAGCAGCTATCGAAAAAACCCTTAGCCCTGTTTAAAATTTAAACGGGCAGGGCAGGCCTGGATCCGGACCGAACCGGCTTTCCCCATGCCTGATCACTGATTTGCGTGGCTTTTACGCCAATCATTATACTGGCACATTCCCCAAAGCGCTTTAACCGCTCTTTCCGGCGAAGGGAAGAACACACTCTTATGTTCATATCCTTCAAGCCTGTAAAGGGTTCTGCTGATTTCATCGGTCAAAAGGCTTACACCCAGAACCGGTTTTTCATACTTCTGGGTTAATTTGATCACATACCGGGTATAGTCCTCTTCAAATTGCAGTATTGCATCCTTAAAAACTTGTACCGCTTTCCTGTCAATATCAGGATCTGTTCTGAGCACCGATTCAATCATATTATTGACCAGCACCCTTTTTCCATGAATACCAAGATGAATGACTGCATCGCATCCGTCCCATTTGAGCAGCTCTTCCAAACAGATTTTGGGAATATCAGGATCATCTTCCCCCACAATATCAACAGGATTTCCGTGACTCCAGAATGGTGGCAGAATCCTGTTGAGCCGTTCAATAATATTCCTGGAAAGCTTTGGGACCTCAAGTCCGTGTTCCGCACAAAGATCTGTTGTGATCACTCCCCAGCCGCCCCCAAGGGTCATTATGGCCACCCGGTTTCCCTTTGGCAGGGGCAGGGATGAAAACACGGCAGACAGATCCAGAAGTTCCATGGGTTGATCTGCCTGAATAATACCGGCCTGCCTACAGGCGGCATCAAATACTTTTGTATCCGAGGCCATGGCCCCGGTATGGCTTGCCGCAGCCCTTTCACCCCTGCTGGTCCTGCCGCCCTTTAAGACAACCACAGGTTTTTTTCGGGAGACTCTTGCTGCACTTTTAAAAAATCTTGAACCGTCTTTTACACTCTCAATATAAAGCACCACCGTTCTTGTCAGATCATCAATTTCAAAAGCCTCCATATAATCTTCAATGGTAACCATGGCCTCATTTCCCGACCCTGAAAAAGCCCGGATACCAATATCCTGCTGCTCGGCAAACGCCAGAAGCTGGGTCCCCATATTTCCTGACTGGCATACAAGGGCGGTAGAACCCGGTAGCGGATAAGCATGGGCAGCACAACAATAAAAATCAATATGGGGATTGCATACTCCCATGGTGTTGGGCCCAAAAATTAATACTCCAGCATCATGAGCAACTTTCACCAGTTCTTTTTCTAATTTTGCCCCTTCTTCACCCACCTCCCTGAACCCGGAAGTGATTAACAACATCCCTTTGACATGTTTCTTTTTCAAATCCGGTATCAGATCAATCACTTTGTTTGCCGGAATGGTCACCACTGCCAGCTCAACATCCTCTTCAATTTGGGTGACGGATTTATACACATGACGCCCGGTTATTTTCCCGCCCTTGGGATTTACCAAAAAAACCTTGCCCTTATAATCCCGGGACAAGGTATTGGTTAAAAGCATATGCCCCCATTTCCCGGGGGTGGCAGATGCCCCGATAAAGGCGATGGACTTTGGATAATAACAGGAACCCAATACACTTAAATCAATATCATAGGCCTTGTATTTTTCTTCTTTTATCTCTTCCAGGACAATCAGACCGTCCACGGCAAGAGGAGAACCGTCCGGTTGAATAATCAGAGGGTTGATATCGATCTCCCTGATATTTGGGTATGTTAAAGCAATATCTGACAGTCCTTTTAGAATTTTCTTGACTGCTTCTTTATTGACTGCTTTTTCACCCCTGAACTCGTTTAAAAGTTTTTTTGAAGATAGTTGCTCAAACATATCATCCATATCCGCATCATTTAACGGAGCAATTTTAAAGACAATATCTTTTAATGCCTCGGTCAATATCCCACCCAGACCGAACACAATGACCGGGCCAAACTGGGAATCTTTAAACATACCGGCAACAAATTCTCTTTTCCCTGATACCACAGGTTGTATGAGAAAGGCCTCAATATCATCTTCAGCAAACTTTTTCATTTCCCTGACAGCATCACACACCTGATCCTCAGTGTTTAATCCAACACGAACAAGGCCTGATTCCGTCTTATGTAAAATATTTGCACCAATGCCTTTTATCACCACAGGGAAACCTGTTTTTTGGCAGGCCTCCAGGATCCGGTTTACATCTGTTTCCCGCTTTTCTTCCACAATCGGGATATCAAACAATTTAAATATTTTTTTAGCCTCATCTTCAACCAAAACTTTTGAAGATGTCAGCAATCTTTCATTGATCAGTTTTTGAACATCTGTCAGTTTCATTTATGTGCTTACCCCGTTGAATACAATGTTTGTGATGCCGATTGACACCTCGTCAATATCAAAACGGTAGGTAACACTTACTCACAAAAAATTCAAGGATGATCAATCTGTGGAAAGGCCTGGTTCAGATTCTAAACAGGGACAGAGGCGACGGGCAGAGCTCATCCATTATAGCCAAATCTTTGGCCGCACAATACCCCTTGGAAAGATATCCCTGTTCAAGTCCTTTCTGGGTAATGATCTGAAGATGAGTATGGTAAAACCAGTTCCCGTTTTCATGGAAATCCCCGATACAGGAGAAGGCTTCTCCGGGCCCAAAATTGGTACCGATGACAGGAAGCTTTCCTTTGTTCAAATGGCCGTAAAAGCTGTAAAAAGTTTCAAAATATGGGCTTTCATGCATTAAAAGGACATGGCCACCGTAATTTCCTTCGCCCGCCTCATATCCGCTTTCCATGACCCTTGCATCCAAAGGGGCATGCAAGGGGGTTCCCAGAGGAACAATAATGTCAAGCCCCAGATGATAAAACCGTTGTTCTTCAACCATCTGAGGGCATTGTGACAGGACAATTTCCCGGTTTTCAAGATAGGATGAAACGCCCCAACCGTATTGATCTTTCATCATGTCATCCAGAAGCTTTTGAAACCCTTTTTGATCCCTGACATTAATGATATCAAAAAGGGGGGAGTCAACCGACATGTCTACTATCAGGGGATCACCCGCCAGATTTTTAAAAACAGGATGAATCTCAATCTTTTCACTGTAAGCAATATAGGGGTATCTCATCATTTTTATCTTTACCTATGAAACAGGGAACCTGTTTGCTTTTATGAGCCCCTGGATCGGCACCACAGGAGAGTTATCCTCTGTAGTAATTCCTTTTGGAAGCACAAAATTTTTATCCATGCCTTTATAATAGGATACGTCATAACAGCCAAGCTTTATGTTTACCTGACCATTGTCGTGAACAAAAGATGACGTCAAACCATAATCCACCTCACCCAGCAACGTTGAAATAATATATCGCGGGATTTCCCTTCCAGATCCTTCTCTTCTGACTTTTGTGGCAATATCAATTACATCGTAGGAATCCACGGGATGGTCGATGTTCCAGTTTTGCTGAATGGGAAGCCCTGCGACATAGAGGTGATGAAATTCGATCCCTGCTTTTCGCACACTATAGGCAAGGGAATGGATGTGTTCATCAGAATCATTTACACCCCCTAAAAGGGCCGTGTTGCAATACACGGTTATTCCCTTGTTGTTCAGCCTTCTGGCAAGTTTTTCATGCTCATTTGTTATCTCATTGCCTAAGGTAAACCAGGTTTCGATTTCCAGCCTTAAGGGATTCACCACACGAAGCGTATTCAAATCCCCAAGAGTATTGATCACGGCCCTTGTATATGCTTCGGGTTCAGAGTTAAACTTCATGCTGAACAGCCGGACAGCATTCACATGGGGAATATCCTTTAAATTTTTAATGAGTTGTTTAATGTAAAAAAGAGACTCTACGGCATCCGTTGATGAGGATATGATCACATCACTAATCCTGTCATCTGATCTGATGTAATCGATCTCGCTTGCGGAAGCCCTGGCATCAATCTCAACCCTTGTTTCGTGGAGCCTCAAGAGTTTTTCAAAACCCGTGCCCACAATGGACGGCCCTATTTGCCTTTCATTGATTAATATGGATTTAAGTTTTTCAATATCATTTGTTGAAGCAGATGTTTTTTCTTTGACGACTCTTTTGGGACGGAGCCCATGAAGAAGAGATTCATCTCCGATCTGTGCCATATACTGAATATCAATGGTGCCCTCATCATTTACCCTTATATTGGTAAGCTCATTGGCAAGAGGGGCAAAGGCTTTAAAATAATCCGGTGTATAAGGGGTCCTGATCCAGACAAAATTTTCATTGTCTTTCACCTTTTCCACGGCCCATCCGCTGGTATACCAGTCCATTTTTCCTATGGGGGTTGCCGTGCAGATCCTAGGTATGACCCTGTCAGACAGGTGGGCACGAAGATGATTGGCAATTCCTATCCCTTCTGACAGGGAGCTCCAGTAAATGCTGTTCCCGTGGATGGGGCTGCAGGGAATATAAATATAATGAAGTTCTGCGCCGGCCCCCCGCAACAGGCCAAAAAGTCTTACCAGTTCAGGGCCTTTGTCATTGCAGTCACTCAAAAACGGAGTCTGGATATACACGGCAATCCCATTGTTGACAAGATCGGATATAATATCAAGGCTTTCAGGAGACACTTCATCCGGATGAATAAAATGAGTGGCCACTTCCATCCTTTTTCCGTGCTGCTGAAGTTCAAGGTTTTTTTGCTTAAAATATTTGAGATAAGCGGCTTCATTTTCAAGGAAAAGATCCGGATAATAAGCAATGGATCGTGTGGCAAGACGCAGCGTCTGAACATGGTCCACCTGCATAAGCCCGTCTATGGCAGCTGCCATATTGGCCCGGTTCATGAAGGGATCACCTCCGGTAACAACAATCTCTTTGATGGATGGAGAATCCTTTACATGCTGGACTGCTTTTTGAACACCCGGCACTGTCGGATTTTTTTCATTCCTGGAATCTTTATGTTTTCTGAAACAAAACCTGCAGTAAACCGGACAACTCATGTTTAAGAGAAAGATGACCCTATTCTGGTACATCTGTTCCAGAAGGCCGTCATGGAACTGGCCAATCCAGGTGTTGGTATGACCGCCCGTATCCAGTTCTTCAATAAACGGCAAATACTGATAAGCCACATCCTTTGATACCAGCATCTGACGAATGGTATGGCGTGACAACCTTACCGGGTATGTTTCAATCACCTGCTGGAGTCCGGCACGGTCCTTCTCAGGAACTTCAATATGAGTGGCTTTCTCAAGCTGATGGGTATCTTTAATGGAAATATATCCATGTCCCGGCAAGGCCTGCTCAAGGATGACCACAAGCATAAGATGAGGAATCTCAATCTGATTTACTCTTATTTTTTTCATTTCCCCATTAACAATAGCGGAGAAAATTTGGGTAAAAAACCCTTCCGGGTCATTGGGGTATCCTGCTTTTTCCAAAAGGTTTGAAAATTTGTGTACCCCATCGCCCTCTTTTGTGATCCTGCAGAATTGTTTTCCTGCAAGCGTTATCGTCCCATAGATATCAAAAAATTCAATCACGGTTTTTGTCAAAGCGGCAAGACCGACTTCTACTTTTTTCCCTGAATGCTTGAACACTATGTTTATTGAACGATCGTAACTTTCCATTTCCATATTCCTTTAAACAAAAATTTCATTTCCAAGCCGTCCGGAAACATCCACATTACGGATCTTTTTCCTAACGGGTTCCATCAAACTCAATACAACCTCTTTTCTGCCTTGTACAAATAGTATACAGTATCTTTTGGAAATCCGTATCCCATAACTTTTCCCAATGCTTCATCTTCATTTCCCGGATCAATTTGTATGACCAGGTATTCTTTTGAGTCTTTGGAATCATAAACCTTTTTCCAGGCATAATTTCCCTTTTTTAAATATTGATATGCGATAAGGGATTCGGAAAAAATAGAAAGAAGCTGTTTGGTTAAATCATTTTCAAAAATAATATAGCTCATTGAAGGATCAAGATGTTTCTTAATCCAGCCAAAACTTTTTCGGATCATTTCATGCCCTGAAAAATCTATCGTCATCAAATTTTAAGTAACCGGCAATGTTCATGCATAACTTTCATACACACCTCATCACCCCGCCGATATGGAGATCGTTTGACAAAGTTTATTGCATGCAGCACAAGCTTGTTTTCAAGTTCTATAAAATAACTGACTTCTCCTCCCATATAACTGCGATCCACAATCTTTCCGAAAAAAACATTCTCCCCTTGTTCCGGAACATGGTCGGCTCTGTAACCCAGGTTAAATTTTTGCGCCCGGATTACCATTTCCACCTTGTCCCCTTTGTTAAATGTTCCCGCCGGAATAGCAAGGCAGGTAGAGTTGTCTTCCAGGGTTACACTCAAACAATCGCCTTGTTGCTCATTTACAACGGCATTGAGAAAATTGGAATGCCCTAGAAAATCTGCAACGAAATGGTTGACCGAGTTGTTATAAACCTCTTCAGGATCACCTTCCTGCTGAACAAAACCGTCTTTCATAACCACAACTTTATCTGACATGGACAATGCCTCTCTCTGATCATGGGTAACAAAGATAGTGGTCACTCCCAAAGCCTGCTGGAGATTGTCAATCTCTCTTCTCATATCTTCCCTTAAATTTTCATCAAGAGCAGATAAGGGTTCATCCATCAACAAAACATCCGGTTCAATAACAATGGCTCTTGCAAGGGCAATACGCTGTTGCTGGCCACCGGATAACTGGGATGGCATCCTGTTCCCGACTCCGGGAAGCCGGACTGTTTCCAGGGCTTTTTCAACTTTTTCTTTCATAATGGCTTTTGACGCACTCCTGTACTTGAGTCCAAACGCCACATTATCAAAAATGGTTTTATGGGGGAAAAGTGCATAGTTCTGAAAAATGATACCCAGGTTTCTTTTGTGAATGGGTGTGTCATTAATCCGTTTACCCTTGATAAAAATATCACCATGGGTTGGTTCCTCCAAGCCTGCAAGCATTCGCAAAAGTGTTGTTTTGCCGCATCCAGAGGGACCCAGAAGTGTTACCAGAGACCCTTCTGGAATTTCAAGGTCCATCTTTTTAACTGCAACAACTTTGCCATACCGTTTTTCAATCCCGGTAAATTTTACAAATGCAGGGTCTTTTTCCTGTTTCAAAGCCATATGCTCCCAAATTATCCATTAAAGTAATCTTCGGGCAAATTAATCTTCAGGCCCCGGCCAGGCCAGGGTCTGAAGACATTTGTGATTAACTTACTTGCCGGCCATAATCCTGTCCCATTTTTCAGCCCAGTCAAGTTGATGGGCATTCCAATATGCAGGATCTGCAAACTTATACCCCTCTAACTTGCCTGTAGGGTCAAATGCCGGTAATTTTTTGATTTCATCCGGCATGGCAACTTTTGTCGGGTCAAGACTTGGCGGATAGCCCATGCCTATGGAAACCGCTTTTATCGCCTCGGGTTCAAGCATAAAATTGAGTAGCTTTTGGGCCACGTCAAGGTCTGTCCCCTTAAGGACATACATGTATTCCATCCAGGAATAAGTACCTTCCGGTGCAAGATATCCAATTGGATGACCCTCTTTCTGCAATAATCCTACCCTGCCTGACCAGGCAACCGTTGCATAAATATCACCATTTCCCAGAAGACTCATCAGCTCAGAACCGGATGCCCAATATTTTTTAATCATGCCTCTTTGTTCTTTCAAAGCTGCAAAGACTGCTTTCTCGTCTTTGATAGCATTTGGGTCCTGTCCCGTATGAAGCGCTGCATACCACATGTTGGTGATGTGATCTCCCCCCCATGATCCAAGTTTTCCATTAAGGCTCTTGTCGTATAATAAAGATGCACCAAGTTTTTCAGCTTTTTCCTTGGATATTTTATCCGTATTATAGGCAATACCTGTCTGACCTAAATCATAAGGCACTGCAGAAAGAGTTCCCTTGCTGATTCCTTTCAGGGTGTTCGTCATTTTGCTCATTACATTCTTGAGATTTGGTATTTTACTTTCATCCAATTCAACACCAAACCCGAGATCTGTGTAGCGGGCATAATCATAAACAGCACTTAAATGGGCGATATTAAATTCTCCGCCGGGTGGATAAGAGGCTTTTACCTGTGTTAAAAATGCAGCCATTCCCGTAAATGCAGCATCAATCACTTTAACTCCAGTGGCTTTGGTAAAAGGATCAAAGGCAAATTTTCTTAATGCTTCAGAGGTTGACCCGCCCCAGGAATGTAAGGTAATTGATTTTGCAGCAAATGCGTTTTGTACAAGCCCAAAAGGACCGCCAATCAGTCCCAATGCAGCGCCGGAAATGCCAAGAAATTTTACAAAATCACGTCTTGAAATGTTGCCTTGCTGATAACTTTCATAAACATCATCAAACTTTCTCTTCAAATCTTTTCCCATTCTTTTTCTCCTTTTTCCTTAGAATTAAACTAATAATATTATGTGCCGCCTTGATACTTAAACCTTTGTTTATTTTCCTGTTCCTTTTGCAAACTTTCTTGAGATATATCCTGCAAGAAGAGGAGTCGAAACCGTCAGAACAATCATGACTGCACCAAGGGCGTTAATTTCAGGACTTATGGAATTTCGCAGCATACCGAATATTTTCACAGGAACGGTCTGGTTCTGTGCCGTGGCCCAGAAAAGCGTTGCTGTTACATCATCAAAGGAAATGGTAAAGGCGAACAGCATCCCCGCTAATATCGCAGGCGCCAGCAAGGGAAACGTAATTTCCCTGAATGTTTGAAATGGGTTTGCACCAAGGGATAATGCGGCTTCCTCATATTCCTTCTTAATTCCTACAAGCCTTGCCTGGACAATAAGAAGGACATAGGGCAGGGTTAAAACCACATGACCAATGAGCAGCAGGGCAAAACTCTTTGGTTGTTGCAGCCACCTGATAAATAACAATAAAGCAACCCCCAATACAACCTCCGGAATCATGATGGGCGCAATTAAAAGGGTGTTTAAAAATTCCTTGCCCCTAAACTCATATCGAATAAACGCCATGGCGGCAGGCACGCCAAAAGCAGTGGCCAATACCGCTGTGCAGGACCCCAGCACCAGGGAATTTTTAAAAGCATCCAAAATAGTTGAATTATGCGAGAGCTTTACATACCACTTGAAACTGAACCCCTCCATTGGGAATGATCCAAACTGTTGGGGATTGAATGAGAGAATGACAACGGCAATAATCGGGGTAAACATCCAGACATAAACCAGGAATGTAAATATTTTTATCAATGACCATCCTGAAATAAATTTTTTCATATTTCTTACCTGTTACGATTCATTGCTTAAAGTTTTAAATATCTGGTTGATCCCCATATACCGGTTGTAGGTGTAGACAATGACCATCAAAAGCAACATCAGAATAGTACTGATAGCCGAACCAAACGGCCAGTCAAGGGTTCCGATTATCCGCTTGAAGATCAGGTTTGCAATCATTTCATTTCCGGGACCGCCTAGAATCATCGGGGGAAGGTATGTCCCGCAGGTCAACACGAAAACAAGCAGGCACCCGGCACTCACCCCGGGCAGGCTTAAAGGAAGTGTCACCTCTTTGAACGCTTGCCATTCTGTGCATCCAAGACTTTTTGCCGCTTCAGCCAGGCTTTTATCAATGCCGTCAAGACTGACGTAAATATTTAAAATCATGAAAGGCAGAAGGTATTGTAAAAGGCCCATGATGACGGCCCCTTCGTTATACAGCATGGCCAAAGGAGTGGAGATGATATTATACTTCAGCAGAAGGTGATTGATCAACCCGGAATCTCCCAGGATGTTTATCCAGCTTAAGGTCCGGATGATAAAGCTGATCCAGAATGGCAGCATGACCAGTATCATGAGAAAGGGTTTGAACCGGGATTCCGTCTTATAAAAAAAGTATGCTGGGATGTAGCCCAGGATCAGGCATAAAATAACCGTTTCAAGGGCAACACGAAGTGTATTTAAAAGGATGGACGGATAAAAAAAATCTGCAAAAAATTTAGCATAATTACCAAATTGAAAGGCCGGTATATCCTGCCCGCTTGGGGCTCTGAGCCAAAAACTATATACAACCACAAAACAGATAGGGATAACCAAAAGGAGAAAGACGGCTGTCAAAGAGGGGGATAATAAAATCCAGGGCTTCCAAGATTTATTTTTCATTCAACCATCCTGTAACTTTTACTCGTTCATTACGATTTTAGCTGCATTTAAAACTTTAAGTTATTGCAATTCTTGTACCATATATTAAATTGTTTTATTAACTAACTGAAAATAAAAAGGATTTTAATGGATGAGAAGTTTTAAAAATTATATAAAATCAGATTTGATTCACATATGAATCATCAATAATAGCTTAACTCCCTAAAATAATTGAATATATAATACGATTTAAAAATGAATCAAATTAATTTACATTGAAATGCTTAAAAGAAAGGCTCGCTTGGCTGTTTGATACAAAAATGAATCGATATTATTTTGTTGTAATACTAATCCCATGCTTTTTAAATTTTCTGACCACAGAGGGCTGACTGATCCCCAAAAATCCGGCAGCTTCCCGGGTGGTACGGCATTTCATCGCTGCCTGCACCAACATTTCCTTTTCAACCGCCCGAATCTTATCCGCCAGACTGCTGTTTTCTTCCATTGGCTGCGCTTTTATTCCAAAGGGCTTGGTCTTGCTTAATGCTTTTACCAGGTAATCATCCAGAGACCGTCTGTCACACATGACAATGGCCTGCTTAATGATATTGACCAATTCCCGGACATTCCCCGGGAAATCATAGGTTTGAAGCTTGTCAAAGGCCTTGTAACCGATCCTTGCTCTGCGATTGTACTGCTTGTTATATTTTTTAAGGGTGATTCGAACCAGTTCAAAAATATCCTCAGGCCGGTTTCTCAATGGCGGGATCAAAAGTGTAAAAGTATTAAGCCGATGAAAAAGATCCAGCCTGAACTTCTTATTGAATGTCCGGGTGTCAAGGTCCCGGTTGGTGGCGGCAATAATCGAGCAGTCTATTTTTTTGGGGGTAATACCGCCAATGGGCATAATTTCGTGATCATCCAGATACTTCAACAGCTTGGCCTGTACCCCAATGGACATTTCCCCGATTTCATCAAGGAAAAGCGTCCCCCCGGATGCCAATTCAAACAATCCAATCTTCCCCTTTTCACTGGCTCCGGTAAACGCTCCCTTTGTATATCCAAACAGTTCAGCCTCTAGAAGGTTTTCAGGCAGAGCCGCACAATTGATCTGAATAAACGGCATTTTACTGCCGGCCCTGTGTTTGTGAATGAATTTTGCCAGCAACCCTTTGCCTGTCCCGGATTCTCCCTGGATCAGAATATTGGAAGCGTTAATGGCAGATAGTTTCAAGGCCAGTCGAAGTGTCTGCTTCATTGAATCGCTCTGGGCCACGATATTGTTCTCTTTTAATTCAAGCAGGGTCAACTCGGTCAGTTCATCTTTTATCTTTTCAGACTCCTGCCTTACAAGTGCAAGCTGTTTTCTCATGCCTTCGATAAGAGAAATATCCCGTTCATTTACAACAACAAAAGACAGATTATGGTGATCATCAAAAACCGGGGTTCCTGTCACCAGTAAAGTGTATTCTGACCGTGGTGTCGTCTGAATTACACTGACCTGGCGTTTTGTTTCAAGGACTTCCTGGGTGGCTGACCTGTCAATCTGCCCTTCTTTTACAAGAGTTCTAACATCTTTTCCCAACACCTCGGATGCCTTTACCCCGTTTAAGATTTCAGCCGCCTTATTAAGCTTTAGAATTTTCCCTTCAGCATCACAAATCATCAAACCATCAGCCGATCGATTAAAAATCGTCTCAAGATATGTCATGATCATCTGTGATGAATTATCTTTCATGGACAATTCTTCCATCAAAAAGGGTTATATCGACTTTTGTATCTGCGATCCCATCAGGATCAATCTTAAAGATATCCTGGTCAAGAACGATCATATCCGCAAGCTTGCCTTTCGAAATGGACCCCAATTGATCGCCTGTTCCTGATGCCGCAGCAGGGGTAATCGTATACCCTTTTACCGCCTCTTCAACACTGAGTGCCTGCTCCATATACCATCCCTGTTCCGGGGTCTTATTCATTCTTTTTCTTGTAACAGCAGAATAAATCCCTGCCAGAGGATTGGGGTCTGCCACAGGGGCATCAGAACTGAGCATCAGGGGAACACCTGTTTTTAAAATACTTTTCAGGGTATAGGCATACTTTCCCCTAAGCCCTGCACAGGAATCAATCATGGAAATATCAAGACTTAAATTGTTGGGCTGGCAGGAGACAGCCATGTTTTTCAACGCTGAAAGTTTTTCAAGATCTTCAGGCAGAACCATCTGGACATGCTCGATTCGATGGGGAATTATACACCGGGTCAGTGCTTTGCTTTCAATCCTCTGGAACATGGCTATAATTTCTTTGTTGGCCCGATCACCAACAGCATGCACCATAACGCTTAGTCCAGCCTGATCGGCTTTTAACACAGCCCTTTCAATATCCGCAACCGAGGTCAGGGCCATGCCAAATCCCGCATCAAGATATTTTTTGGTCATCCAGCCGGTCCTTGCGCCCATGCCGCCATCGGAAAAAAACTTTAAATAACCGATCTTTAAGAGATCATCCCCAAACCCTGTACAAATCCCTAAATCAATGGCCTGGTCTGTCATTTCCCCGGGAAGAGCCACATGACAACGAATATGAAGCCTGTTTTCCCGATGAAGCTGTTGCCATGCCTTTAACGCATCTGCGCCGTCAAGTCCTCCCATGAGCCGGATATCATGAATGGATGTAAGTCCAAGTTTATGGGCATCACCTACGGCTTTTTGCATATTTTCAAGCACGGTTGCCCGGGAAGGTTCGGGCAGGACATTCCTGATCAGGTTTGAGGCAAGCTCCTTTAGAACACCTGTGGGACGGCCGGATGCATCCTTTGCAATCACACCGTCTTTGGGATCAGGGGTTTCAGAATCGATTTTGGCAAGCCTTAAGCCAAGAGAATTGGCAACAGACAAATGAAGGTCACATCTCCAGATACAGACCGGGTTATTGGGTGCAATCCTGTCAAGATCATACCGATCCGGTATTTTATTTTCAGGCCAGTCCGATTCATTAAACCCCTGGCCCAACACCCAGTTACCAATGCTCGCGGCCAGGGCCTTCTTTGAAACAGCGTTTTCCATTTCCTTAAACGAGCCGACCCGTGAAAAATCGATACTGTCATAGTTCAACGCCCACTCATAAAAATGAAAGTGGGTATCAATAAATCCCGGTAATACCAATCTGTTATCAAGATCAATCACTTGTGTGTGGTTTGAAGCCAACCCCAAGATATCCCTGTCAGACCCGATACTTAAAATCCTCTTGCCTGATATGGCAACGGCCCGGGCCTTTGGATGAAAATCATCCTGGGTTTGAATATTGCCATTATGCAAAATAATGTCTGCCACTGTTTTCATTACATGATAAATCCTTGTTGAAAGGGATCTTTTTCTTCAACAATAAAATGATGAACACCGGTTAAGTAAGCCATGCCTTTAATCTGCACAATAAACCCGTCCACAGGCCCGATTTTTTCCTTTTTTACAAGCATGGCCTCAAACGACGTACCCAAAGGACTGTGATTGATATATCTCTGATTCATTTTAATTTTCCCATAATGATGAAGAAGCGTCAGTTTTGCAGCCGTGCCCGTGCCGCAGGGAGACCGGTCTGCATGGGATTCCCCGTAAATGACCATGCCTTTGCCAAAGGCGTTGCCCTCATCGTATTGCGAATCATAAAATTCTGTGACATCAATGGTTCTGACATCCAGTCTGACAGGATGAGATACGGTAAGCTGTTCATTGGCAGCATCAATAATCTTCATGCCCAGATCCGTTAAAAATTCCTTATTTTCCAAAACCGGCTCCATTCGAATTTGACGTGAATCGACCATGGCAAAAAAACCGCCTGTACAGACAAGATCCACTTTTATCGTTCCAAATCCTTCAACCTTAATCTCTTGACCTGTAGCATAAACAAAGGAAGGCACCATATTGATGGCCACAGCATCGAGCGTATCTTCTTGAACAAACACTCTGGCCTCCATCAGCCCTGACGGGGTATCCACAAGCACAGAATTTTCCCCCTGTTCAAGCACAAGGAAACCTGCTCTTGCAAGGGTTGCCACAGCACCAATGGTTGCATGCCCGCAAAGATAGGGATATCGTTTGGCATCCATGTATATCAGTCCGAACTTTGCATTAGGAGTGACATTCCCGGTCACAAGAGCTGCCAGAATCTTGGGACCCCTGGGTTCTTTTGTCAAAAGACACCGGATATGATCATATCGGGATTTAAACCATTCAAGCTTATCCATCATGGTTTTTCCTTTGATGTCCTCCAAACCATTGATGATCAGACGCGTGGATTCCCCTTCAGTATGGGAATCAATGGTTGTAATGCATTTATCAAACCCCTTTGAAAAATTTGAAAAATCATTAAAAAATTCCATTAGAAAAAGATCCTTAGAAAAAGGCTGCATAATATTTACAATAAAGAACTTTCTTTAACTTAAACCAATTAGTTTTATTATTCAAACATAAGGTTTTATTCTTTAAAAAATATCCACCAAAAATATTTACTTATCACAGACAAACTGGAATAATGGGCTCCAAAATAATAAACTTGAGGGAGCCCACCAATGTTTAACAGAATCATCAAGGCCCGGAAGAGATTAGAGGGCTATGCCAATATAACACCCACTATGACATCCGGGACATTGAACAACCTTGTGGGTGCCGATGTTCATTTAAAGTGTGAAAATTTTCAAAAAATGGGTGCGTTTAAGTTTCGGGGTGCGTTTAACAGTATTTCAAAGCTCTCCGCCGAAGAAAAATCAAACGGAGTCATTACCTATTCATCCGGGAACCATGCCCAGGCTGTGGCCCTGGTGGGAAAGATGCTCAATGTTAAAACAACCATTGTCATGCCCGGTAACGCCCCTGCCATAAAGCTTGCCGCAACAAAAGGCTATGGCGGCAATGTAATTGAATATGACCCTCAAACCCAAAGCCGGGAAGATATTGCGTTAAAAATCCAGGAGGAACAAGGGCTGACAATGATCCCTCCATTTGACCATCTGGATGTCATCGCTGGTCAGGGAACCGCTGTTTTGGAATTATTTGACCAGGCAGCAGGCCCCCTTGATATGCTGTTAACCCCCTGTGGCGGCGGAAGGCTTTTAAGTGGCAGTGCCATTGCTGCAAAGGGTGTGAATCCTGACTGCACCGTTATTGGCGTAGAACCGGAACTTGCAGATGATGCCTGCAGGTCGTTTAAAACCGGGACCCTTCACACGGTGAAAAATCCCGCTACCATTGCCGACGGTACAAGAACCTCGTCCTTAGGAAAAATCACCTTCCCCCTAGTATTGGAACATGTTGACGATATGGTAGCGGTTTCGGAAAAAGATATTATCCATGCGGTACAATTTCTATTCTTTCGAATGAAGCTTGTAGTAGAGCCCTCTGGTGTCCTTGGCCTTGCAGCCCTTTTCAGCAAAAAGATTGCGCCCCGAAAAAAGACCGGGATTATTTTAAGCGGGGGAAATATTGATGCGAAAACCATGGGCTTTATCATGAATCAATGACCGGGATGTCATTCATTGTGTCATCCGGCTCATCGTTTTTATAGGGCATCAATACTGCCAGTGATGTCTTCCCATCCACCAGAATTTTTATAGGGTTTTCAAATTTTATATGTTTTAGATACTTTGTTGTGTTTTCACAGGCCTGGCACCTGAAAAATTCATAATCAATAAAATCATCTCCCTTATCTGATATGGTAATATAACTGATACCAAGGGAAGTGATATTCTGGAAAAAGTGGGATCCCTGGGAAGGGTCGGCCTTAATGCTTTCAATGGTGGTTTCCAGCATCACCCCCACATTTGAGATATCATTCCAGACCACGGGAATCCCCAGCCACCGGTCTGATGATCCCCACCGGCCAGGTCCAATCAAAACGTATTTTCTGTTATTTTCATTAAACAGGGCATTGATTTTGTTTATTTCTGCAGCTATTTCAATTGTTTTTCCAGAATCAAAGGTTTCAGGGTCCACATACACCACATCATAGATATCCTTATATTCACCATTTCCCAGTGACAGCGTAGAATAACAAAAAGCCTCCTTAATTTCTTTTTTTCCTATTTTAACCCTGAGATTTTGTTTATACCGCCCCATGGGCCTGATTTGAAGTAACGAGAATTGAGGGTTCCGACTCTTATCCTCCGGTAAATTAACTGCAAATTCGACTTCAACAGAAGACCCCATCCATTTGCTGCCGATTCTGGTGACCTCTTCAAGAAGTTGGGCCAAGGGAAAAGAATTGTATTTTAAAATATTGGCAAAGGTTAATACGGGAAAGCCTTTATTGGAAAAAGAATCCCTGATCCTGTTATCCTGGACATAAAAGGTGGAGGATAAAAACCTGACAATCGGATGATCGGTTGCATCACTTAAATCAAGTTTTGCAAGGGTTGAGTCTTCAGTGGAGCCGGATATAAATTTATCGGCGTCCGGAAATTCGTCGAGTTTCAGCGCATAAAAATATTTTTGGGAATTTTCAAGGATATCATCTACAATAGAAAACTGGGGTAAGAACTGGGGATATTTAGGGCAGAATCTTAAGGTCTTACCGCCTTCCATGACAATCTTTCCAAGCCCCATGGCAATATAGGAAATACCCTCTTCTGCCTTTAAATGGGAGATGGGATAAAAATTATAGGACTGGGCCACGCCTGAAACTGTAGGATAAAAAAAGTTTTTATGGACCGTACCGGTCAATTGCTGGAGAATTACAGCCATTTCCTCATCTTCGGTTCGATGCATGGTTGATTTTGCATAGGATCTTGGCGCTTTGAGGTAGGTAGAGGCATATACCAGCTTAACTGCTATAATCAGCCGTTCAAGCCGTTTTTCAAGATTTGGATGTGAATTGGGGAGCATATAGGTATTATAAAGTCCGGCAAATGGTTGATAATGCGCATCTTCAAAAAGAGAGGAGGACCGGACGGCAATGGGATATCTGACACTCTGTAAATAGGTTTGCAGGCTTTTCTTCAACCAGTCAGGAAACCTGGCTTGAAGGAATTGCTCAACAATCTGATCGTCTTCCAGTTTCTCATCAGATTCAAGAAACGTTGCCAGTTCATTTTCCTCGATAAATGTTTTAAACCCTTCCGTTGAAATCACAAAGGTCTGGGGGATACTAATGTCCACGTCCGGAAACATATCACGCAAAGAAGAATCCCGCCTTATCTGGGATGCCATAAAAGCCAGTCCCCTGGCCTTTCCGCCAAGAGACCCGTTCCCGATTTTCATAAAATCCGTATCTGAATCAAACTTTTCAGAATCAAAATCAATGATCTGCCCCTGTCTTGATCCCTTCCGCCTGGCATGAATACTCTCAACTAAAAATTTCTTCATATCCTGAGGGTCTAGAAAGTCACTGATCTTATAAGGCTTGAGCTTAAGTGCAAAATTAATTTCACTTCTGGCCATGAACCATCTTGAAAAATCATCGTTCATGGCATGATAGACAATGGATTCATCGGGAATTTCGGGCAGCAGTTTTTCAATGGCCCTTAAATCACTGGCCCTGGCAATCTCCTCCCCATTGGGCAGCCGGAAAACAAAGGCACCAAACCCGAGATATGATACAAAAAAATTCTTAATCCGGTCATTTAACGTACTTGAATTCTTATTAATAAAGACCGCCGGGATATCCACCACCTTTTCCTTATTACGATCCTCTGTACTCAGAATCAATACCGGCAGATCCGGAATTTCCTTTTTAATCTTTGTGAGAAGCTTATATCCTGCAGATTCATCCTCCACTCCGTTTCTGGGATACCGCATATCTGAAAAGACTGACAACAGGTATGGTTTATACTTTTCATAAAGGGCAATGGCCTCTTCATAATTATGGGCAACCAATACTTTGGGCCGGCCCCGCATTTTTAACAGCCGGTGTTCTTCATTAATGGAGTCCTCGATAACAGACTGGGTCTGCATCACAATCTGTTTGTAAAGCACCGGTAAAAAAGAAGAATAATGATAGGGTGAATCCTCCACCAGAATAATCACCCTGACGTTGGCATTCTTGGTATCAAAGGCAACATTCATTTCATCTTCAAAATTCTTGATAATCGCCAGCAAAAGGTCTGCATTCCCCCCCCAGATGTATGTCCGGTCAATAGCCGTTGAATGATTCACGCTAATATATTTATCAATATCGCAGGTATTATGCAGCAGCATGAAAAAGGGCAGGTCGGAATATTTTGCCTTTACTTGTTCGCCAAAGGAATATACATCCATTCCATCCAGGCTCGGCATGGCAAGAATCAAATCGAATCTCTTGCTTTCCAGCATCCCAAATGCCTCTAATGCCGAAGACACCCATGTAAGTCTCGGGGGCTTTGAAAGGTTAAGCCCTTTGTACTCATTAATAATCCTTGTTGAAAGGCGGCCTTCCTCCTCCATGATAAATGCATCGTACGGGCAGGATACCAGGAGGATGTCACCCACCTTGTTGGCCATTAATTCATGATATATTTTAAGCGTCGGTGCTTTGGTCGAACTATAGAGAGTGTCCATCTGTATGAGCCTTTGCAAATAATTGATATATATTTCAGTTCAAGATCTTTTTTGTATTAAACTATATTAAAAACAACCATAGAATGCAATGGAAGAGAGCCCCTGCCTTGCCCAAAGATTATTTAAAGTCTGGTTGAATGTGGGAAAATGCCCAGGGATGACACCCCTGACTCATACCAGCGGAATTAAAAACAACAATTTGAAAAACTCCAGATTTTGAATACATATGCTCGCTCCCGAATTTTGTAACACCCTAAGCAATTACACAACAAGCCAACGCCCAAGAGAGGCACGTACACGTTTAATTTTCAGTTTCGTTTTAACCTTGAATGCCCAAAATGTTCTCATGATTTTTATAGTTTGGTAAGTGTATGGAATATGGTAAGTATGACACACTTAGGTTGAATCTTGATTTCTATTTTATTTGATATTAATATGGATTTACTATATTCTGTTCTGTAGAGATTTTTTTCTGGTAATGGATCTTCATCTCATTTTTATCTCAATTGCTAAACATTTCTTGTTCTGGTGATGTCACTCACTATCTCGTTTAGAATAATGCTACAACAGATTGTATTTTCATAAATACATCCAGGAGGTAATTATGAAAAAATTATATATTTTCGGTATCTTGTGGTTAATCGGGATATGTTCTTTTCCTGTTATGGCAGCCGAGCCTGTTAAAATCGCTGCTATTATTGCAAAAACAGGTATTTCAGCTGAGGAAAATGCTCCTTATGTTTTAATGATAGAACTTGCTGTCGAGGAACTCAATAGTCAAGGTGGATTGCTTGGGAGACCTGTAGAATTAATTATTATTGACAATAAAAGCACACCGATTGGAGCAACTTTAGCCGCTAAAGAGGCCTTGCAGCTTCAGGTAACAGCGGTTATTGGAGCCAGCTGGAGTTCTCAAGCTTTGGCAATGGCGCCCATCCTTCAGCAGGAAGGAATTCCCATGATAACCCCGCTTGCTACCAACCCAAAAATCACTCGTGTCGGAAATTGTATCTTCCGGGTATGTTTTACCGACTCAATCCAAGGAAAAGCTATGGCACGATTTGCCTATACAGAACTCGGAGCTCAAACAGTGATTGTTTTGAAAATATTAAACGAAATATACAGTCTGACACTTGCTAAATCTTTTGTTAATTCTTTCCAGCAGTATGGTGGCAAAGTGCTTTTTGAAGGAGGCTACACGAGAAAAGCAGTAAATTTTAAAGACATTTTGAAAAAAGCACAAAATTTAAATCCTGATGTTGTTTTTGTTCCTGGATTTTCAAGAGATAGTGGGTTATTAATCAAACAAGCTGTTTCAATGGGAATAAGAACGACTTTTCTCGGAGGAGATGGTTTTGTTCAAATTCATGATTATGGAGGTAATGCAGTAGAAGGAAGCTATTATTCTACCTTTTGGCATCCTGATGTCCCATCTAAGAAAAAAAATCATTTACAGAATATATATAAACAAAAATACAAAAAAGAGAGCACCACTATAGATGCACCATTGGTGTATGATGCAGTTATGGTTTTAGCCGATGCTATTCGTCGTGCTGATTCTCTTGACCGAGCAAAAATAAGAGAAGCACTGGCTGAAACAAAGGAATTTGAAGGTGTAACAGGGCCCATCACATTTGATGAACAAGGCGACCCATTAAACAAACCAGTAGTCATTATTAAATTGGAAAAGAAGGATCAAGTGTATTTTAAAAGTATAAAACCTTAATCAATCTTTACCGGTTATGATTTTAAAAAGGCAGGACTGGCAGAAGCAATGTGAGGAGTCTACCATTGAGGAGTGGGCGAGCTTTATAACGTGAAGCCCTTGCTTTTTTAACAATTTACTAACCACCTTATCTATTGTGTTTGATTTTTCTAATTCTCAACTTTGAAATTTTTTCTGAAAGATACCAGTTTTAGCGGGTTAGCGGAACTTAAATTTAGACATTGTAGAAAGTTCAATCGGATGGTTGCAATCCATGCCCCGGCCGGGTTAAAATCAAACTGATATTTTAAATATTTAAACCCGGGACAAATAAAAATATGGAAATAAAAATTACCAGAACGGCGGATACTATCCTCATGGTCAGGCCCAAAGATTTTGGGTATAATGTAGAAACCGGGATTGACAATGAATTCCAGAACAAACCGGATATGAGCCCGGAGTTGATTAACAAAAAAGCCAATCAAGAATTTCAAGCCATGGCGGATGGCCTTCGCAGCAAGGGGATAACCGTGCTGATTCTGGAGCCGCCTATCAGCCAGGATATTACAACACCGGATGCTATTTTCCCTAACAACTGGTTTTCCACGGAACACGACGGCACCATTCTGACCTATCCCATGATGGCAAAAAATAGAAAGGCCGAAAGAAGGCTTATGGAAATAGAGAAGCTTCTTAATAAAAACGGATATATCATTCGTAACTGCATTAATGTAGGAAGGCTTGATGAACAAAAAAAGTTTTTAGAAGGCACGGGCAGCCTGATCATAGATCCTGTGGATGAAGTGGTGTATGCCGCCCGGTCCGAGCGATGTGACCCTGATCAGTTTGACAATTTTATCCGTTTAAGATTTTACCTTGAAGGGATTTTGTTTGATACAAAAAGTTCTTTGGGAAACCCGATCTACCACACCAATGTCATGATGAGTCTTGGAGAAAAATATGCTGTTATCTGTTTGGAGTGCATACCGGATAAAAAACAGAGGAACCATGTCCTTGCGACTTTAAACAAATCCTTTGATGTCATGGAAATAACCCTGGACCAGATGGAAAACCATTTTTGCGGCAATATTCTTGAAGTGAGAAACCAGAAAAATGACGCCTTTATTGTAATGTCTGAAAATGCGCGGCAGGGATTTACAAAGAACCAGAAAAGGTTTCTGGAACAATATGGGCAAATCTTAAGCTTTGATCTGACTGTCATTGAAAAAATCGGTGGCGGCAGTGCCAGGTGCATGATGGCGGAAATCTTTTCTGTCAGGGAAAAAAGAAAGACATACAACTAATCTATCAATAAAATAATTTGAGATATCGCTGAAAAATGTATTTTGCTTGTTGCCGGATGTATCATCCTATCCCGATGGGATTAAACAAGATATCCCTTAATCTCAGTTTTTTGTTCTTAATTTCAGGATCTAACAAATTCAAGCAACTGAGAATAATCATGCTCATCTGCCAGTTTTAAAGCTTTAATATATTTTTCTCTGGTTTTATTGTGGTTCGCTATACTCTGTCCTCCCCAAGAGAAAACTTCTGTGGTGAATAATTTTTCAAGAATCAAATCTGCCATAAGCCTTGCATGCCTGCCATTCCCATTCGAAAATGGATGAATGAAGACTAATCTGTGGTGAAATCTGACCGCGAATTCATCGGGAGGATAAGTATCATACTCTAACCATGCTTGTGAATCATCACATAATTTTTGTAATTCCACTGCAATCTGAATATATGGAATTCCAATATTTTTCTTGGATTTCCTGAATTTTCCTGCCCAGTTCCAGACATTGGAAAACATTTTTTTGTGAAGTTTACAAATAAATTCGATATTTAAAATATCATTAGTTTTTAGATTTTCACTCCAAATGATCGCCTGATTGATATTTTCCATTTCTAAAAAATCGAGTTCGCCACGGGTTGTAATATGTGTCGGCAAAAGCCCTTTGAGTTCTTCATAATCGAGAGGAGTTGCACCATCAGCATACTCTACCATTATTTATCTTTTTCCCACAACATAGAAGGCGAATCGATTATTTCTTCCACCATATTATTAAAAGCTTTTTTAGTATTTTTCGATGAAAGCCCTTGATCTTCCAAATTCATAGTGTGCATAAGCCTGTTCATTCGTCTTTGAGTAACAATCAAGGCTTGTTTTCTGACAGTATCGTCTAAGCTTGTCCGAGGTACAAATCCATAAACAAAAATACAATCAAGCTCATCCGCAACCCGATTCATGGTTTTAAGGGTAAGGCTTCCTGTAATCTCATCCTGCTCTATCCTGGGGATTCGAGATTTACTGACTCCAAGCCGGTCGGCAAATTGTCGCATACTCATACCCAAAGCATCTCGTATGGCACGAATCCAGCCTTTCATCGGCCTGTTTAACGGGGCAATACTTGAAAAACGACTTAAAGTGTCATCCAATTGTTCTCGAATTATTTTTTTTTGTTTTTTCTGCATATCGTTCATAATTATATATACGTCAAATAGTTATTAGTATACATATATATAAACGATTATCGATTGTCAAGACATATATATGTGTACACATAGCAGTAATTAATTCATATATATATGCACGGTTTTCGATTTTTTATTATAAACGCAAAAAAATTGGATTCTCAGTTTTTAATTTATAATCAGTTTGTTCGCATGGTGAACACCCAGTATTTGAATATTTAATTGAGCAAGGATTTACAAAGAACCAGAAAAAAGAGCCTTTGCTAATCTATTCCCATCTGTTTTTCAACTTTGGCAATCTCCTTTAATAAACTTTCTTTTTCTTCAGGTGTTAATCCTTCGGAAGAAAGCCTTTTTTGCAGCCCTAAAAGGATCATCTCCTCCCTGTACTCGGTGCAGGTATATTGTCCACTGGTTTTTGGATTTTCCATATCTCTTTAGTTCTCAAACTATTATTAATATAATTCGTATTTTACAAGTTTACCATCAAGACCGCCAATTTTCAAAGGCCGTTTCCAGGATGGGGAAAGGGGAACCCTCTTAATGTACTTAGGCTCTCCAAAATAGATAAAGGCTGTTGATTTGCTGCAGTTGTTTTTTAAAAAAAAACCAAAATTTTGATAGAACTTATTAAGATTCTGGTCTTTCCCCATTCGGATACCATAGGGAGGGTTGGTGACGATCACACTGTTTTCTATGGATTCGATATCCTGAAAGTCTTTTTGTTCAATGGTAATTTCGCTGCCAAAATGAAGTCCCATAATATTTGTTTTTACGGCATTAACCGAATGTTCAGACACATCGCTTCCGGAAATCATATTTTTTTTCAATTCCCTGAAATTATCCCGGGACTCTTTTTTAATCTGCTCCCATAAACCGGCATCAAAATCAGGCAGTCTTTCAAATCCAAACCCGGTTCGAAAAACTTGTGCCGGTATCCGGCAATACTTCATGAGCGCTTCTATCAAAAGAGTGCCTGATCCGCACATGGGATCATACAATGGTACTTTGCCATCCCATTCAGACAGATGAATAATGGATGCGGCTATGGTCTCCTGCATGGGGGCGGATACAGATTCTTCCCTGTAACCGCGTTTGTGCATCGGCCCGCCTGAGGCATCAATACCAAGGGTTGCCAGATTTTTATGAAGATGAAGATTGATGATGATATACGGCTCTTTTGCATCCACATTCGGTCTTTTGTTGGTCCTGTCCCGGAAATAATCTGCTATGGCATCTTTGACCCGCAAGCCGGCAAAATTGGAATGGGTAATTTCCGACTCAGACACATTGGCTGCAATGGAAAAGGTTTTTTTAGGCGTTAAAAACTCTTCCCATCTTATTTTTTTGGCAGCCTTATACAAATCATCCTTGTCATGACATTCAAACGTAACAAGAGGCGCAAGTATCCTTGAAACAAGCCTTGAAAAATAAGTGACCCGATAAAAATCCTTTTTGGATGCCTTGAACCATACCCCTCTGAAAACCGGTTTTAAATCATAGGCGCCAAGCTCTTTGATCTCTTTTATGGCAATGTCTTTTACACTTTCGGCAACCTGGGCAAAATACAATGATTTTTTTTCATACAGATACTCAAGCTTTGCCTGTTTTCTTGTCTTGCCTTTTCCTTTTTGAAGGATACTTTTCTTTCCTGTATTCAATTTTTTTATCCCGCCTTACTATTTTCAGGCTATACTTTTTTTGTTCCTATTTTCAAAAGATTGGCAATGTTGGCATTTGCATCGAGTACCGGTTCAATTAAAGGTGTTGAACAGGTCAGCAACGTGGCTATGCCAGGCCCATGGCCTGCGAGCAGGCAATCTGAATGAACCACAATACCGATACTGACCGCACCTTTTACAAACGCCCTGCCATAAGAATTGTCATGGTCAAGCAATGCCACAAAATCACCGAATTTGAGCCTGTCCAATTTATATTCTTTTACAGTGTCGGAATCACTGGTCATCACATCGTAATCTCCGACTGCAACATGGGCGGACCCAAGACCTGATCCCATGCACCGGGCCGGCACTACGGTTGTAACAGGCACTTTGAGTCTATTGCCTTTTATTTTTTTAATTTTCATTTTTTTCAAAAGACCGGGATCAAGATTAAACAGCTTGATATCCGGGTAATCCATCAATTTCAGGCCCTGACCTTTTGTCCGAATCATTATTTTGTCATCATAGGTCAGCTGTTTTAAAACCTTTTGGGGAAAATCAACAATCACATGCTCTGATCCGCCATGATGACCGATAACGGTTCCTTTTTCACCTTTCATATCTCCGGATACGATAATGGCCTCATTGCCTACACAGGAAAGAAGCTGGAGGGAATTATTGGGAAACTCAAAGGGTTTTTCCGCATTTGCCGAGCAACTGACACCAGGTTCTATATGGTCTCCGGCAAGTCCGAAAGCAGAATCTCCCACCTGAATATTTAAAGTAATACCGCCAATACTCGGAAGAATAAAGGGCTTGCCTTCATGATCCACCTTCCAGCCGGGCCTGATCCTGGGAGGCCCGGGTTTGCACTGCATGGCCAATACAACAAGTCTGTCTTCATTGGTTTTTAACATCATTATCTCCATATTTTAATGATACGTTTTAGTGCCAAGTTTTAATAAAAACGGAATCGCAGTAAACCCGATTAAAGCACTCACAATAAACATATTCTCAAGCCCTGCCATATCGCCGATTATTCCTGCAAGAACGACTGCAATAGATCTGGCAGCAAAAGAGACCATCATAAACAGGCCATTGGCTGCCGAAGGGTTGTGCTCTGCATTTTCCTGGATAATTGCCAGCATGACAGGGGTGGTTGAAAGGACAGTAAACCCTGTAACAGCCAGCATAAGAATTTTTAAAATCCCTGTTGAAAAAACAAAGATCAAAATGGCGACAGGTGCGACTATCAATACCCAGAACAATACTCTTTGTCTTCCCAGCCAGTCACTGAAGGTTCCCGCGCATAACACACCCGCTACCCCAAAGCCCTCATACAAGGCAAGGGCAGCACCCCCAAACCAGAGGCTTCCGGTCTCTCTTTCCACAAAGACCGTGAGAAAAACTCCCATGGACGCATGCATAAAAGATCGTGCCGTTAAAATACCGGACAAGGGAATCAGCACATGTTTAATTTCATGAAATGCCGCTTTTAAAGACCCGTTTCTTTTAATAGATGTCTTTTGTTCCTCTTTTTCAAGGGTAAAATAGAGCAGCACGGATGTTAATATGGCAAATCCCATAACAACATAAAAATGATCTTCCCCTAGAAATGATACAGCAGCGACGGCAAATATGGGCCCAACAGTTCTGGCAGATTCCCCGCCTGTCATAAAAATGCTCATGCCGCGGCCCTTTCTATCCCCGGAATACTTTGCAATCAGAACAGGTGTCGGGACATGATATACTGCCACGCTGATACCTGCCAAAAAGAGAAGAACCAGCAATACATAATAGGAGGATGCACTTAAAATAAGGCTCATGAATATGGCCGTGAACGTTGGTGAAAGGATGACCAGCCATCGAGCAAGGCCTTTGTTGTCTGCAAACAGCCCGATAAAAGGGTTTAGCAGTGCGGGAATCTGCATAACAGTAGATAAAAGTCCTGCCTGGGTTAAGGTCAGGGAGAGCTTCTCTATAATTAAGGGCAGTAAAGGCGCCAGAAAGCTGGTATACACATCATGGATAAAATGGGAGAAGGCGACAAGCGTTACCCTGCCAGTCTGGAATTTTTGAGTTTTCATCCCGGCATAACTATCAGATTTATTTGAGAAAGTAAAAATGTTTCTGCCAAACGTATTCCACCCGATTTCAAACAATTTTAAAAAAAAATGGGATATCCCATGAAATTCTGATAGATTAATATTTACAACCCCTATTAAAGTCTTCCAATCATTAATATTATAAGGATGGCGCACATGGATAATTTTTCGTACAAAGCATTGACTGTTGAAGAACCTGAAAAAAATAAATTTATTCAGCAAATTAAAAATATTAATATTAAGGACCTGCCAAAAGGAGATGTTCTCGTTCGGGTTAAGTATTCTTCCTTAAATTATAAGGATGCCTTATCCGCCACGGGAAATCGCGGTGTCACAAGGCAATATCCGCATACACCAGGGATTGATGCGGCAGGGATTGTTGAAGAAAGCCATATTGACACAGTTAAAAAAGGAGAAAAAGTCATTGTTACAAGCTATGACCTTGGCATGAACACGGCAGGAGGCTTTGGGCAATATATCCGTGTGCCCGGGGAATGGGTGGTTAAACTGCCGGAAGGGCTTAGTCTGAAACAGAGTATGGTTTTTGGAACAGCTGGATTTACGGCAGGAATGTCAATTTTTAAACTGACTCAAACCATACGCCCCGAGCATGGAGATATTCTCGTCACCGGTGCTACCGGCGGTGTGGGAAGCCTTGCTGCAGGAATTTTGTCCCACCTTGGATATTCAGTAACTGCTGTCTCCGGAAAAACAGATACCACCTTACTGAATAATCTGGGCGTTAAAACCGTCATTGACAGGAATGATTTTCTTGAAAACACGAAACCGCCCATTTTAAAACCCCAATGGGCAGGCGTCATTGATACGGTGGGAGGAAAAATTCTGGCAACAGCTATAAAATCAACGAAACCGAATGGCATCGTAACCTGCTGCGGCAATGTGGCATCTCCAGATCTGCCCATTAATGTGTTCCCGTTCATATTAAGGGGCATCTCTCTTCTCGGGATAGATTCACAGAATTGTCCCATGGAATTTCGGTCAAACGTCTGGGAAAAACTGGCCGTGGAATGGAAATTTGACATGCTTGAAAGCATCTATGATGAAATTTTTATAGATCAATTAAATGATAAAATCGAGCGCATATTAAAAGGAGAGCTGAAAGGCAGAACCCTGGTAAATTTAGATTAAATCTTTAATTTATCTTGACAATGATGACAAATTAATCTTTAATTTTTAATGGAACTCTCGTTCCAGCAATCAAATCTAAAAAAAGGAGGATATTATGACAACTCCAGCACATTGCCCAGGTTTTGAGCAATTTAAAAATTTAAAATCTTTTACCTGCAATTGCCCTAAATGCAATGCGACAAAGGAAATTTTCTCGGATGAATTTGAAAAAACCCATAAATGCGACAAATGCGGCGAGGAAATAGATTTCACCTCATGCACCTATGATGCAGGCTAATAAGCCTGTCATTACGAACCCTATAACATCCTGGTTTTTACCTGTAGTCTAATTTCCCGACTTAAATTATAAAAAACCAGGATGTTTGCTATTGAAACCGGCGGTTAAAAAATAATACTACTCTCTTGACCCGTCCTTCCAACTCATGTATCAATATCTATAATGTGCTTAAATTACGCCGTATCTTAAGTTGAATATCCAAATTTGAACATGATTTAACCCCATCCTCGAACTATCAGATGCTTCTCCTTCTTTATGCTTAAGAACTTGAAGATAATAAACATATCTAATACCTATTGAATCTTCTCGATGCTTTGAACCATCAATGGTGTAATCGCAAAATATGACAGCACACTATTGGTGGGAGATATAAAGAATCAAACGTGGCAGGAATGGAAAAACGGAGGGGGTTATGAAAACTATAATTTTTGGAAGCCTAATAGGCGCATTTATATTGATAGCTTGTGGAATTGCTGCGGGTCAGGCCGAGATTAAGATTGGTATCGCCGGGCCTTTGTCCGGCAGCTCACTCGCTATTGGTGAGCAGCAGGAAGTCGGCGCCCAAAAGGCGTTCGAGCATCTGAATGACAAAGGCGGCCTCCTTGGTAAAGAGATTGTCGTTATTTCAGTAGATGATAATTGTGAACCGCGACAAGCCAAGGCAGTGGCGCGGCAACTGGTGAGTGAAGGCGTAATTCTCGTTGTCGGGCACCTTTGTTCCGCCTGTTCCCTTGCTGTCAGCAAGATCTATGAAGAAGCCGGGATCATAATGATCACGCCAGCTTCGACCAATCCCAAGGTCACCGATGAAGGGGGACCCAATGTATTTCGGGTGATAGGCCGAGACGACCAGCAAGGAACGATCGCAGCCAACTACCTGGCCGACAATCACAGCAAAAGCAATATTGCGATCATCCATGACAGTCAGGCCTATGGTTTGGGCTTGGCAATGTTTACAAAGAGCCAGCTGAACAAACGAGGCATTACCGAAGTGATGTTAGGCAGTTACATAACAGATCAAAAGGACTACAGGTCGATTGTAGACAAACTAGTCTCTAAACAAACTGACGTTCTCTACGCCGGTGGTTATTCTGGCGATATTGGAATCATTCTGCGCCAGGCCAAAAAGGAGCTACCCAATCTTCGTTTGTTTTCCGGCGACTCGCTGGTAAATGCCCAGTTCATGTTCGTCGCGGGCGAAGCAAGTGAAGGCACCTATTTTACCTTTGGCCCGGATATGCGCTTGAAGCCGGAGGCCGGAGACGTCGTTGCTGCCATTCGGGAAGAAGATGCCTACGAGCCAGAAGGTTATACCTTGTATAGTTATGGCGCTGTGCAGGCCTGGGCACAGGCAGTTATCATAGCGGGCTCCTTGAAACCTGAAGCTGTCATTAATTCCTTGAAAACAAACAGCTTTGACACCGTGCTGGGTAAGATCGGCTTTGATGAAAAGGGTGACGTTACGGGTATCAGCACCTTTGTTTGGTATGTCTTCGACAAGGAAGACTACTCGCTGGCTAAATGAGCGGATTGAATAGTAGCTCACCCAGTTCCATATAGGTGCTGTAATCCATCGAGATGCTGACCACGGGAATTTATGACGAGTGAATGAACCATACAAATTTGCATCAATGGGTGTTCGAGGGCGGCTGCTGCTTGCGTTTCTGGGAATCTCTATGTTCTCACTGGTCGCTGCGGCCTCCGGTTTGTATTCCCTAACGCAGGTTGGTAGCGCACTCAACAAGATAACTGAGCAACGCGTGCCCGAAGCTTTGTCTTGGTTGGAGCTGTCACGGCGCGTGGAAAGTGTCGTGCACGCGGCACCTGCCTTGCTGGCAGTGAACACCGATAGCGCACGGATAGAAATTTCGAAAGAAATCACCTCACAAATTTCTCAGCTTGAGCCGTTTCTGCATCAAAGCAGAAGCTATGAGACAGAAGATGAAAAGACAGCAATGGCTAATGTCTTGAATTTGTTTGCCGATATGGCTCAAAATCTCTTAAGCCTGGATGAGCTTGTAAAAAAAAGGCTTACCATTGTCGCGTTCAAAGGAAAACGGATTCGCGACCTATCAAGGGCCAATAGTATAGCCAAGCGAATGCTGGCACCTGGTGAGCGAATACTCGATGCCCAGATGGCGGATTTGAACAGGATTCAGGAAGCGGCCGAATCAAACAAATTATCAACCGAAAAGTCAGATCTTGTGAATTCGATAATCAGCTTAATTCCACAACAAAGGGCCGTGCTTCTGGTCGACTCAATTCACAACAACCTCCTGAAAATCACAGACGCTGACACCACTGAACGGATTGATGTCTTGATATTTCCTCTGAAAAAATATCTCAAGGAACTGTATGAGGTTTCTCTAGTAGTTTCAAAACAAGCGAAAAGACGTCTGGCGAGGAAAGTCGCTTTACTTGAGGACCTGACATTCGGCCAAAAGAGTCTCTCGGAGATCAGAAAGAATGAATTGACCGTCATCGCCCAAGCCGAAGCGCTCTTGGCTGTCAACGTGAAATTGTCAAACTTTTTGACTAACAGGGTAGACTTCCTGGTAAATAGTGCGAGTTCGGATATTGAGAAATCGAACATTCAAGCTGTAGCGATCCAGGTGCTCAACCGAAATATTTTGATCGGCATCGCCGCTCTGAGTCTCTTAAGCTCTTTCCTCATCGTGTGGCTCTATGTTGGGCGTAACCTGATTGCCAGGCTAACAGCACTCAGTGATAGCATGCTCGCGATTGCCGGAGGTAACCTCAAAGCGCCTTTGCCGGATTCCGGCAGCAGTGACGAGATCGGCCGGATGGCAGAGTCTCTGGTCGTCTTTCGTGATACTGCGATCGAAGTTAAAGAAAACAATCTGCGCAACATTGAAACGGCGCGTCGAAGGCTGGTCGATGCCATTGAAAATTCATCTGAAGGCTTCGCGTTCTTTGATCCTGATGACCGTTTGGTGCTTTGTAACACCAGGTATAAGGAAATACTTTTCCCGAATACGGACATCGACATTGAACCGGGAACGGCGTTTGAAACTATCATTCGAAGATCTGCCGAAAATGGAAACATTGTTGACGCAGAGGGCCGTATAGACGAGTGGTTTGCAGATCGTATGGCGTTTCATCATGACCCTGGTGAACCAAGGATTCAGCAACGTAGTGGTGGTCAGTGGATTCTGATCACTGAACGCAAAACCGGGGATGGCGGAATTGTTGCAATTTACTCCGATATTACAGACCTGAAGCGTCGCGAGGAGGAGCTCACCACTAAGTCAAACGCTTTGGAAGAAACCAACGAGAGACTAAAAAAAGCTCAAGTACAAATCTCGAAGTACATTGATCCGCATGTGACGGAAAAAATATTTAAAGGTGAATTTACCGCTGAGTTATCTCACCAGCGAAAAAAGCTGACCATGTTTTTCTCCGATATCAAGGATTTCACCCAATTTACCGACGCTGCCGATCCTGAAGACGTGGCAAAGTTGCTAAATGAATATTTAGGGGAGATGGCCCAGATAGTTCGTACATGGGGTGGAACCATCCCGCAATTTACCGGGGACAGCATTTATGCAATCTTTGGGGCACCGGATTCAAAGGGAGAGCGAGAAGATGCTTTAGCGTGCTTACGTATGGCGTTGGAGATGCAAAAGAAAATGAAATCTATTCGAGAGAAATGGTGGAACCAGGGTGTCCAATTTCCCTTCGAAATTCGCTGCGGCATTCATACGGGTATGGCCAATGTGGGCAATTATGGTTCTGAAGGATTTATGGAATATTCAGCCATCGGCCTTAATACAAATCTTGCTTCTCGCTTGGAACAAGCCTGTCAACCAGGTGAGATATATCTATCACATGCCTCGTGGGCCTTGGTTAACGATGAGATCCTTTGCGAGGAAGTCGGCACTATTGAGGTTAAAGGGTTCCACTATCCCATTCAGACTTACCGTGTTCTACAGCCTGAAGTGGAAATAGCTCCTGAATCTTGAAATTTTCTATATCGGTCAGATTGGAGTAACTTCTCCATCATAATTGACCACCTTTGATCATTTCACTAAATTCTGATTGGGATCCATCAATACCCTTTCTTCGTTTTGATTTATGATATAAATAGAGATGAAAAAATATTTCAATTTACATGCGATTGATCTGAAATAGCAAAGAACTTGTCTTGTCTTGACAATAAAGCAGGAATCTAATAAAAATAATAAAACTTTTGTCTGAAGACAAAAAATAAAATTGTAAAAATATAATATTAAAATTAAGCCATGAAGGCTAGTAATTCCTTTTTTAGAGGGATTATACCTTTGTGGCTTTTTTATTTTTAGAGGAGAGGACGATGAAAAAAATATATTTTACCCCATTATTTACTTTTCTGTTTTTGGCTGTCTTTACGTGTCTTGCCATTGCTCAGCCGTTAAGACAGGTAACAGATGCCAACCTGCGAGTAGTCAACTTACCCCAGAAAATTGACCGGATAATCTGTTCCGGCCCAGGAAGTTTAAGGCTGATCACCTATTTCGATGCCCAGGATCTTGTTGTGGCTGTTGATGATATGGAAACAAAAAAGAGGAAATTTGATGCCCGCCCTTATTTTCTGGCCAATCCACAATTTAAAGAACTTCCTGTTTTCGGGGGATTCAGAGGGTATGATGATCCTGAAAAAATACTGGGATTAAAAAATTTCCCCCAGGTTATTTTTAAAACATACGCCACCATGGGATATGATCCGGTTGAGCTTGAACAAAAAACCGGGATTCCAGTTGTCATCCTTGAATATGGCGACCTTTTCAAAGGCAGGAAAAAATTTTTCAATGCACTGAATATCATCGGTCAGGTATTGCAAAAAGAATCCCGGGCTAAAGAATTGATCTATTTTTTTAATGAACATATTCATGAGCTTGAAAATAGGACTAAAAATATTGCTGATAAAAAGACCTGCTTTATCGGGGGAATTGCATTCAAGGGTCCCCATGGGTTTCAATCCACAGAGCCCTCTTACCCTCCTTTTCAATTTATCAATGCAAAAAATATTGCCTCAACCGGAGATATGACAGGTAAAAGTTTCCATCACAGCAACTTTTCCAAAGAAAAAATACTACAGGCTGACCCTGATATCCTGTTTCTGGATCTATCCACCCTTCAGATGGGAGAAGATCATGGCGGTCTTCATGAACTCAAAAATGACCCGGTTTACAAGGGACTGACTGCTGTAACCACTAATAATGTATACGGCGTACTTCCCTATAACTGGTACACTCAAAATTTTGGATCTATCCTTGCGGATGCCTGGTATATTGGAAAAATATTATATCCTGACAGGTTTGCCGATACAGACCCTGAAAAAAAAGCTGATGATATCTATGAATTCCTTGTTTCAAAGCCTGTTTTTGATTCAATGAATTCCTTGTTCAAAAACATGGTTTTTAAACCCGTGGATATAAATTAAAGGCTGCAAACAATGCATTTTGAAAATGGTGAGATATCAGAGGAATATTCTGCTTATATAAGAAAAAAAACGGTGTTTATTTTCCTGGTTTTTATTGTCCTTATCCTGATGATTATTATCAGCATATCTCTTGGGTCAGTCCATATAGGCTTTATTGAAGTTATTAAAACTCTTTTGAACAATTCCGATTCCAGGCAATTTGAGCTGATCATCTGGAACATAAGATTGCCCCAGACCCTGACAGCCGTGGTTGCCGGTGCAGGTCTTGCCGCTTCCGGTGCTGTCATGCAGTCTGTCTTGAGAAATCCTCTGGCATCACCTTTTACCCTTGGCATTGCCCATGCCGCTGCATTTGGTGCTGCCTTTTCCGTCATGATCCTTGGGACGGGTGTAATGGCAAGCTCTTTAAATGATGCCTTAAATATTTCAAACCCCGTGATTACCTTATCATCTGCCTTTTTCTTTTCCATGGTAACGGCCTGCATTATCACCTACATCTCAAAGATCAGGGGATCTTCTCCGGAAATCATGGTGCTGACGGGGATTGCATTAGGCTCACTTTTTATGGCCGGAACCATGCTCCTTCAATTCTTTGCCGATGATGTTCAACTTGCTGCCATGGTGTTCTGGACATTTGGAGATGTTGCCAGGGCAGACTGGAAGGATTTTTACTTCCTTTCCGGGGTAACCTTCTGTCTTTTGGTCTATTTTCTGGCCAACACAAAAAATTACAATGCAATGGATATGGGAGATGAAACAGCTAAAGGACTGGGCGTAAAGGTTGAAATGGTAAGGCTTTCAGCCATGATGGCGGCATCTCTTGCTACATCTGTAATCATCTCTTTTATCGGTATTATCAGTTTTATAGGGCTTGTGGCCCCACATATTGTCCGGCGGGTGATCGGTGATGATCAAAGGTTTCTCATGCCGGCCTCCATTCTTGTGGGTGCTTTGATCTTGCTGTCTGCTGATATTGTGGCAAGGCTGGTCCTTTTACCCCATGTACTTCCTGTTTCTATTTTTACCTCATTCCTTGGAGCGCCCGTGTTTATTTATCTCATCATCAAAGGATATAGAAAATGATTCTTAAAGTGAATGATCTTGAATTTCAGTATAATAGCCATAAAACCCTGAAAAATGTCAGTTTTTCTATTCAACGGGGTGAAACAACCGTGATTCTCGGGCCCAATGGTGTTGGCAAGACAACCCTGCTTAAATGCCTGAATTCCATCCTTACTCCCCAGAACGGGGATATCCTTGTTAAGGACAAAAACATCAGGGCAATGGATATTAACCAAATCGCAAAAGAAATCTCCTATGTGGCACAAAAGAATGAAACGGCAAGGATTACGGCATTTGACGCCATTCTCCTGGGAAGACATCCCCATATCCGTTATAAAACAAGGCCCGATGATTTAAAAAAAGTAGATGCCGTCATAAAAAGGCTGGATCTTTCCCATCTGTGCCTGAAATACCTGGATCAGATGAGCGGGGGAGAACTGCAGAAAGTATCCATTGCAAGGGCCCTTGTCCAACAGACAGACCTTCTGTTGCTGGATGAACCCACAAGCAGTCTTGACCTGAAAAACCAGACAGATATTCTCGGGTTGATAAAACATATTGTAAAAGGACATAATATTGCTGCGGTAATGACCATGCATGACCTGAATACAGCCTTGCGGTTTTCAGATCAGTATTTATTTTTAAAGGATAAAACAATTTATGGGGCTGGAAAAATAAATAAAATCTCCGCAAAAATGATAGAAGCCGTTTATGGCGTCAGCGTTGAAATCGTTTATCACAAAGGATTCCCCCTGGTCATCCCCATTGAGAATAAAAAAGCAGCCTGAATTGAAAAAAAGGAGATTACAAATGACGTGTTCAATTAAAAAAGAAGTGATTGAAAAAACGATAGAGTTTCACGGCCATAGTTGCCCTGGCCTGGCTATAGGCATTCGGGTATCCGAACTTGCAATGGAAAAACTTGATATCCAAAATGCAAAAGCACCTGTATGCGTTACTGAAACAGACATGTGCGGTGTGGATGCCATCCAGTTTCTGACAGGATGTTCTTATGGCAAGGGCAACCTGATCCACAAAGATTACGGCAAGTCCGCATTTACCTTTTATGACAGAGATTCTCAAAAAGGTTTTCGAGCCGTATTCATGGATAATTTTGCTGATGATGAAAAGCAAACGGATGACACAAGAGTATTAATGAAAAAAATGATCCAAGGCAATGCCACAAAGCAAGAAGAAGAACAGCTTCAAAAATTACGGAACGACCGAATCAACCGGATACTTCAGGCTGATTTAAAAAATATTTTTTTGACAGAAGATGTGGACACCCCTCCGGTAAGACCTGCCCGGATTCTGAAAAGCATTCAATGTGACTCCTGTGGTGAAACAACGATGGAATCCCGCATCCGGCTGTTTGATGACAAAAACCTGTGTATCCCCTGCTTTCAGAATGTGGAACAAAAAATTTAGTTTTACAAAAAAATATTGACTTGATCTCCTTTGTTTTGTAAATAATTATCGTAATTTTTTATGGTTGCCTTGGCCAACGGAATACGGTGAAACTCCGTGACGGTCCCGCCGCTGTGATCGGAAACATCTGTTTTTTGCTATAGCCACTGTGAAAGCGGGAAGGCCAAAAAAACAGATTTAATGCCGGAAGTCAGAAGACGAGCCAGGTAACAATCTTTGTGAAACCCAATGGCAAAGGGTTTTGTAAGAATTCATCTCTTGCAAAACCCTTTTTTGATTTTGCAAGAGGTCCAATAGCGAGGAGACTATGACAGTATTAGAACAGACCATCCAATCTATCTCTAAAACACTCAATGAGGACGCATTCCATGCGGCCAAGGAACGACTTGCCAACCAGGCCAAGCCAGCCGGAAGCCTGGGAGTCATGGAAGATATCTCTGCAAGGCTTGCAGCCATCAAAGGCACCATTGATGTGAAACTTTCCAATAAGAGAATCGTTACCTGTGCCGGTGACCACGGGGTGACCCAGGAAGGGGTCAGTCTTTTCCCGTCTGAAGTCACCCCTCAGATGGTATATAATTTTGCAAACAACGGAGCATCAGTCAATGTGATTGGAAAGCATGCTGGAGCCATTGTAAAAGCAGCTGATCTGGGGGTTAACCATGACTTTGAACCCGACCTTCCCATATTTCATAAAAAAGTAAGATATGGGACAGCCAATTTTACAAAAGAACCTGCCATGACCCGGGAAGAGGCTATTTTATCCATTGAAGCGGGGATTGAAATTGTAAATGAACTTGATGCAGAGACTCCTGTTGATCTCCTGGGAACCGGTGACATGGGGATCGGCAACACAACCCCGTCTTCTGCCATCATTGCAGCCTTTTCCGGCATTGAAGTTGAAAAACTTACGGATCGCGGCACCGGCATAGATGATCAGGCCTTGAAAAACAAAATTGCCGTTATAAAAAAAGGCCTTTCCCTTCACCAGCCTGATCCCGATGACCCCATTGATGTTCTGTCAAAAGTCGGCGGCCTTGAAATCGGCGGCATTGCCGGTCTTGTCCTGGGAGCTTCTGCCAGAGGCATTCCCGTCATCTGTGACGGGTTCATCTCCACTGCCGGGGCCTTGATTGCCTGCGAACTTGCACCTGCTGCAAAAAAGTATCTCTTTGCCAGCCACAAATCTGTGGAAATGGGTCACAGGTTCATGCATGAAAAACTTGGACTTGACCCCTTGATTGATTTAAAATTCAGACTGGGAGAAGGAACGGGTGCTGCGGTCTGCATGGAGCTTATGGATCTTTCTACAAGAATTCTGGCAGACATTAAAACCTTTGAAGAAGTGGGAATCAATGACGCCCAATAAGAATTAACAGTATCAAGCCATGGCAATGTCTGTCATGGCCTGATATTCAGGCCTTAATTACCCCTGGCCTTTAATATAAAATCGTGGATTTTCCCCTGAAGGATCTTTTCTCCTGTATCCATAATATCGTTATGCCCGCAATCTTTTATCTCAACCAGTTCTTTTTCTCCTTTGAAATTCAAAATTTGCTGACGGGCAAAATGAATCGGAATAATATCATCATTAATGCCATGAAAGAGGATGGCCGGTGTCCGGGTTTGTCCGGCCCAGGTGTGAGCTAAAAATTTATGTTTCATTAAAAATTTAACCGGCAGCCAGAAATAATGATGCTGGCCAACCTGTGCAATGGAGGTATATGGAGAAATAAGAATCAAACCTTTGATATCGGTTCGGGTTGCTATCCATGTGGCCACTCCGGTTCCCAGGGACTCCCCCATAAGATATACGGACAGGTTCTCCTGATCCTTTCTTTTGATATGAAAAATCAGCTCAAGCGCCTGTTTAAGAAAAATGGCTTCACCAGGCGTATTTAAATCTTTCCCATAGCCAGGGTATTCAAATACAACCAGATTGGAATTAAACTCCTTTAAAAAATCCAGAAAATAGACCCTATCGCATGCGTTGCCGGCATTTCCGTGGAAAATGATAATCCAGGAGTCAGGATCTGATTTTGTCTTAAGATAGTAACGGATATCCCCGACTGTTTCTGCCCTGGCATTGCGCTGCTCCATTTCAGGGCAGTTCCCAAATGGGGTGGGGCCGGGGAAAAATAAAAGTTTGTCCTGAAAAAAATAGAGTACAACCAGAATAAGACTGTAGCACACGATGCCAAAGCTGATTACCTGTATGATTAATTTCATTTACAATTTCTATTGCAATCATAGCCGTGTTGTCAACAAGGATTTAAAACCATTTAACCCTGCCATCAAAAAAAATAATTATTTCATGCAAAGCATTCTCCGTCCTGGACCTTGATACTTCTGGTTGCATAGGCCTTAATGTCCTGATTATGGGTTACAACAATAACCGTATGCCCGTCTTTATTTAAAGATTGTAACAGCAGCATAATCTCTTCGGCAGTTTTTGAATCCAGATTTCCTGTGGGTTCATCTGCCAGGATAATGGGAGGTTTGTTGACAATGGCCCTTGCAACAGCCACTCTTTCCTGCTCTCCGCCTGACAGTTGATCCGGCAGCCGATGGGACTTGGCCCCAAGCCCGACCCGGTCAATCATTTCTAAGGCCATCTGGTTTTTGATCTTCTTTTTCTGACCTGTGACCGCCATGGGAAGTTTAACATTTTCCAGCACTGTCAGATAGGGTATGAGCTGAAAAGACTGAAAAATAAATCCAATATACTCACTCCTGAAATCAGCCCGCTGTTCAGCGGTTAAAGAATAGAGATCAAGGGAATCCACAAGGATCTGGCCCTCTGTCGGGTGATTAAGCGCCCCCATGATGGATAACAGCGTACTCTTACCTGAGCCGGACTGTCCCATAATGGCAATGAATTCCTCATCATCAATAAAAAAATCCATCTGTTTAATGGCATCTACTTTGATGTCGCCACTTTGATATATTTTTTTCAATCCGTGAATTTCGATTAAATGATTAACCTGTGTCATTTTTATTTTCTTTCTAATTTTTAAAGCGCTCTTAATGCCTCGCTCGGGTCCATGTTACTGGCTTTAAAGGCAGGGTAAAGGCTTGCCAGAAGGCTTAAAGCCACAGCCATAAATATGGAGACGATCCCTAAGTTTGCGTTAATTCCGGCAAACGCACCATCTTTGATCATAACGGGAATAATACCGTATGCAATCAGGTTTCCGATGACAAATCCCAGGATACCGCCAATGATACCCAGCAGCATAGCTTCCAGCAAAATAATCTGCATAACATGCCCACTTCTGAACCCGATGGCCCTGAAAATTCCGATTTCCCTTGTTCTCTCGTTAACCGATCCCATCATGGTGACCAGGACCAGCAATGAGCCGATGAGAATCACAATAATAGATACACCCAGGCTGAAGGATTTAAACATATCAATGGACTGCATTTTGGACATGACGGCCTGCTTCATGGCGGTCACTTTTGCATTGGGAAATTTTTCTGCAATCTGTAATGTCATTTCCGAGATGGGACATCCCTGGCAAAAGGCAGATATCTCAACCATTGAGAGCTTGTCCTCTTTTCCTAAAAGTCTCTGACTGGCACCTAAGCTTGCAATAATGGCATCATCCTCTGAAGCACCTGTGGGTTTTAAAATCGTTGCCACTTTAAAGGAGTTGCCTGAAAGATTTATGATACCACCTGTTTTAAACCCCAAAAGGGTTGCTATCTGAGACCCCAGCATTACCTCGTTTTCTTTTTCAGGAAAGGTGCCGCCGGTTTTATGCCACCAGGTTTTCAAGGCCAGTTCTTCTTCAAACAACACTCCCATTAACAGAACGTTTTTACCATTTACCGTGACAGGCCCCAAAACTTTAGGCGCTATAATAGAAAGGTTTTTATAATTTTTTATGGTTTTGATGTCCTCCAGCTGTTCCTGGTCAAATTCTCGGACCTTGTAACTGACACCCCCCACATCAATACCACCGTAATTGAGTGACAGGTTCTCACTTTTAGGAACCATGACAATATTGGCGCCGAACTGATTGAGACGCTCCTCAATATTCCGGGTCATGGTTTGGGTAATGGAAAGAAGAGTGACAACCGTTGAAATACCGATCACAAGACCCAACACCAGAAAAAACATTTTTCCTTTTCTACGTTTAATATTTCCAAAAGAGATATTATGAAGCTTCAAGTTCTTCCTCCTCTTTTTTCATTGTATTCTGATGCTGACGATGGTTGACCTGATTGAGCAGGGTTACATTCAAATTAGGCTGCTCAAACTTTGCCGTGATCTTGGAAAGGTTGACCAGACGCCGATCATAGGTAACAACAAGACGTGTGGTATGCTTGTTTGTAACCGTGTTTTTCACCCCTTGAATCGTATTGATCCCTGTAATAACACTCTCAGGCCAGGTTGAATCCGATTCCAGCTTAAAAATCGCATCATCCAAATGACGCGTAGCCATATAAGAAATTGCCTGGGGAACCGTCACAACACTCAGTCCCACGATAATAACCAAAGATACGATCACTGCGATGGTGCCAAATCCCAAGCCTCTTTTCCTTATCCCAAGGACTTTCTCTCTTTTCTCTCGATATTTTTCCGGATCATATGCCATATAAACACCCTTTATCTAAGCCATTTAGTGCCTGATCGAAAATTTGAAAATTTTTCCGAGTACAAGGCGGGCTTTTAATTTTTACCGGAGGAATACATTTAGTATTTCGAGGATAAAAATTAAAAGCCAACGCAGTAATCGGGGAAATTGGCGATTTTCGATGGGCACTATTTATACTTGCAATACCATGCGTTAGTATTAATATCCTGCATAGAGATCACAAGATTATCCCCATCGACCACCCGCATTAACGGAGCCGGGTTGCATCCGCCTTTGACTTCATTGATCCTGTCCGTGGCAAACCGTCTGCCGCAATTGGTACAGACCATGACATTGCCATCCTGGACATATCCTTTACCGGAGCGATAGCAGACATCACAGGAATCAATGGCAGCACGGATTACCCCATCAGTACTTTGAACCAGAAAAAAGTCTACCAGGGTCCCGTCATCTGACTTTGTTTTAAAATAATGCGCCTTTCCGTCATTCACTTCATTTATAGGAATATAGACATTTCCATCTTTGGGCTTCAAGGTTTTGAATTTGCTCCCAAAAAGTGCATAAGCATTTGAACCTGCTAAAAGCAGTATCAAAAGGATCATAAATCCAGCGAGTATTTTCTGATATAATTTCATCATTCTTTTCCTTAGGATTAAAGAGTTTCTGTTGGTTGAGAAACGCCCGGAAGTGAACAGCATGAGCCGGAAGGCGGTGCTATCCGGCCGGGTGAACCTTGATTGTTATTGCTGTTTGGAGGGAGCCCACCGGCACTGCAGCAACTGCCGCCGCCAGATGAAAACCCGGTTCTTTTGGATTCAATATAGGCAAAAGATTCTTTTTGTGAGATGGCATCAACCGTTTCCAGTTTCCCAGGATAACCGATGTCAAAAAGTGTCTGGGTTATTTTCTCAGCCGTTAACGGTGCGACAAAATCTACTGCAATCAATTTTCTGAATAAATTTGCGCCCATGCCTGAATACCCTTCCAAAGGCGTAAGCCCTGCATTGATCGTGGGAAAGCATCCCCCGCAGGACAGACTGTCTATTTTCAGAACTACCCGGCTTAAATTTCGGATCTGGGATTTTTCTGCCATGACCCATCCTGCCATTAAAACCAGAGCCAATACAACAGAACAAAAGATAATACGCTTTGTTTTTTTCACATTATCCTCCAAGTGTTTAAGTGTTTTTTTAGCAATCTACTTCCACCTATAAATCAAGACCCGTGCCAATGGTTCAATTTGATTGGATTAAATTCTAACAGATTGAAAAGATAAGAAATTATTTGATTGTGAGCGAGAAAAGCCCACCTAAGAAAAAATTGATTCGAAGACTATTCCACATACAAATGTAGAATAGTCTACAATCTTACAGGCCATACTTTTTCAGTCGGTATAAAAGAACGTGTCTGGGAATTTTTAACAATCTGGCAGCTTCCGACCGATTTTGCCCAGCCTTTTCAAGGGCTTTTAAAATATAACTTTTTTCAATATCCTCCAGAGCAATCCCTTCATTAGGAATTACAGGAGTAAGGGGTAACACCAATGATTTATGATCAAGCAACTGAAGATCTTCAGGCTCAATCACCGTCTTTTTCCTTAAAATAATACATCGTTCGACAATATTCTGCATCTCCCTGATATTCCCCGGCCATTGATAAGCATTTAGTACCTCCAGGGCTTTGGGAGAGAAAAAAACATCCCGGGGCGCATCAAATTTCTTTAAAAAGTGCTTTACCAGAGCAGGAATGTCTTCGATTCGCTCCCTTAACGGCGGGATAAATAAAGGGATCACACTCAACCTGTAATATAAATCCTCCCTGAATTCTCCCTGGACAATCTTTTTTTGAAGGTTTAGGTTAGTGGCTGCAACAATCCTGATATCTAGAGTCTTTACCCTTTCCGATCCCACGGGCTGGACTTCTTTTTCCTGAATAGCCCTTAATAATTTGACCTGGATATCGGTTGCCAGCTCTCCTATCTCATCTAAAAAAAGTGTCCCGCCGGAAGCAGTCTGGAAATGGCCTTTCCTGTCTTTTATGGCACCGGTAAAAGATCCTTTCACATGACCAAAAAGCTCACTTTCTAATAATCCTATCGGAATAGCCGCACAATTGACAGCAACCATGGGGCCATTACTTCGGGGGCTGTTCTGATGAATCAACCGTGCCAGAACTTCTTTACCGGTACCGGATTCACCGGTAATTAAAACCGTTGCCTCACTGTTTGCAGCCCTGGATGCCGTATCCAGCAACTCTTTCATGACTGAACTGGCTGACACAATGCCTTCCGTACCGGTAAGGCGATTAATTTCATTTGCCAGCAGCTTTGTTTTTGAACGTAACTTCTTAAGTTCCAGTGCCTTCTTACAGGACAAAATAAGGGTATCCCGATCAAACGGTTTGGTGATAAAATTAAAAGCGCCCTTATGCATAGCCTGAACAGCCATTTCAATGGATCCGAATGCCGTCATGATAATCACTGGGATATCGGGTGCGTCTTCTTTTATTTTTCCTAGAATATCAAGCCCGTTCATATCCCCTAATTTAACATCAGTCACCACAAGATCCGGAGAGGTTGTTTTAAAATATTCAAGCCCCTGTCCGCCCGAAGCTGCTGTTACAACATTAAACCCTTTTTCGGTCAGGTTGTATTCTGTGACCCGTCTTAAACTTTGATCATCATCAATTAATAATATGACTTCAGACATGTTTGATACTCTCATTATTTCCAAGTGTTTTTTCAGGCAAAAATATTGAAAAAGCTGCACCGCCAAGGGTTGATTCTTCAATAAATATTTTTCCCCCTAAGCTTTCAACTATCCTTTTTGAAATAGAAAGTCCAAGCCCTGTTCCCTCTTCCTTGAATGTCACAAATGACTGGAACACCTTTTCAAACAAGCCTTCATCTATCCCGGGTCCATCATCTGAAATACGAATGAGACACCCCCTTTCATATTTACCAAGTTCAATAATGATTCTGCCGTTTTTTTCAACGGCATCAACGGCATTGATCATAATATTCATCAAAACTTGAATCATGGCGGCTTCGTCTGTCACAAACTCCTTCTCTTCGGGTTCCGTCTGAATGGAAACCCGGATGGATTTCTCCTCCAGTCCCGCTTCAAGCAGTAAGACCACCTGGTTTATAATTTTTCCAACCGGTTCCTTTCTCACTTTGTCATGTTGCTGTTGGCCCCTGCAATATTTCAGGACATCTTCCACTGAATGATTCAGCCTTGAAATTTCAGAGCGCATAATTTCAATAAATTCATGTTTTGGATGATTCTCAGGCACCTCATCTGCCAGGATTTCAGCTGCCCCCTTTATGGAAGCCAAAGGGTTTTTTATTTCATGGGCAAGAGATGCCGACACATGGGCCAGCAGGGAAAGCTTTTGACTTTCTCCCAATTGTTTTTCTGCTTCTACAAGCTGGGAAGCCTGATCGTGAAGACGTTTATACGATCCAGCCAATTTTTCCGAAAGATTCTTATATTTTCCCTTTAATTTATTCTCCCTGCTTGAAATAAGCCCGATCACAACCCCGGCAGCAAGATAAAATAATATTTCCGACAATTCACTGTAGTAAGCTTCCGGTCCCCTTGCCCAGAACATGTAAAGATGAGGGACAAATGCCATACAGGAAAGAACAGCAAGACAAATCCCTCCCCGTAAACCATACAAAATGGCACCGATAGCAATGGGAAAATAGCATAGCCTCCGATAAGTATCATGGTAAAAAATCATGTGTCCAGGGGTAAGGGTGTGAAGGACACCAATCACCACAACAAAAACCAGCAGCAAAAAAAATAAGAGGCGTTTCATATTTGGTTTCATAATAAATCCAAGGGGGTCAAAGTCGTATTATATTTATCAAATATGAACTTTTCAAGAACCAATTTATATTTTTCCTTAATAAAAAGCTGTTATTTTATTCTCAGAACATCCAAAATAACTGGAATTAAAACAATAATACTGTTAAAAAAGAACTATAACAAATAACATTTAACCCTCAAGGAGGCAGATGATGAAATTGATTAAACTAAGCTTATCTTTGTTCTTTGCTATTCTTTTATTATTCGTTCCAAACAATGCAATGGCAGACAAATATTCAGATGCCATTAACGTGTTTAATAAGTCGGATGCTGTAAAACCATTTTTTAATAAGGCATATGGATATGCCGTGTTTCCAACTGTTGGAAAGGGTGGAATTGGTTTGGGGGGCGCCTATGGTTCAGGCAGAGTATACAAACAGGCAAAAATTTCAGGTACAGCCACGCTGATGAAAATAAGTATTGGTTTCCAACTGGGAGGACAGGCCTTCAGTCAAATCATTTTCTTCCAGGATAAACGCGCCTATAATGAGTTTACAGGCGGAAACTTTGAATTTGACGGTTCTGCGTCTGCCGTCGTCATCACAGCGGCAGCCCAGGCACAGGCAAGTACCCAGGGTACTACAGCCGGGGCAAGCATAGGACCCGCCACCGGCACCCAGGCAGAAACCAAATACACTAAAGGAATGGCCATATTTGTCCACACTCTGGGGGGGTTGATGTATGAAGTATCCATTGGCGGACAAAAATTCTCATTTACGCCCATAAATTAAGTTAACCTATTTTATCCGCTACCCTGACCGGATAGTGAAAGACGTATTATTCCATCTGAAACAACAAACAGACATCTGCCGGTTTCAAGCAAACCTTGCAAAATGGTATCAGGTACATCATCGAAAGCTTCCCTGGCGGGAGAGCCATGACCCGTACCGTATCTGGATATCAGAGGTCATGCTCCAGCAGACCCAGGTCAAAACGGTAATCCCCTATTTTTTAAATTTTATCGATCATTTCCCCACCCTTCAGGATCTGGCTGAATCTGATCTTGGAACGGTTCTCAAAATGTGGGAAGGACTAGGGTATTATGCCCGGGCCAGAAATTTTCATAAAGCTGCTGCTATCATCACAAATGACTTAAACGGTGCCATCCCGGATGACTTTTATCAGTTTAAAAAGCTGCCCGGAGTAGGGGACTATATTGGTGCGGCTGTCCAGAGTATTGCTTTTGGTCACCCATTTGCTGTGGTGGATGGAAATGTCAAACGGGTTTTAGCAAGACTGTATTGTATCAAATATCCTGTCAATAAACCCTCTTCCCATAAACAGTTCAAAGATTATGCCGACAGTCTTCTTGATAAAAACGAACCGAGAACATTTAACCAGGCCATGATGGAGCTGGGCGCATTATTATGCACTCCAAGGAACCCACAATGCAACACCTGTCCGGTTTCTGAATTTTGCAAAGCAGTTTTGTCTGATAAAGTGAATGCGTTCCCCAGGCGGGTTAGGGCCAAAAAGGTTCCCACCTATCATATTGCCGCTGGAATTGTCCGGAAAAATGGAAAAATCCTGATCACCCGGCGAAAGCTTGAGGGTCTTTTAGGAGGATTGTGGGAATTTCCAGGGGGAAAACTTAAAAAACATGAAGATGCCTCATCTGCCTGCATCCGAGAGCTACAGGAAGAAACCGGTATTACCACCCAAATAGAATCTCATCTGACAACCATACACCATGCCTACACCCATTTTAAAATTCAAATGGACATTTTCTATTGCCGCTATATCTCCGGCAGGATTCACTTAACCGGACCCATTGATTTTAAATGGATCAGGCTCAAAGATATTGATACTTTTGCATTTCCAAAAGCCAACTTAAAGTTCATTCCCATGATTGAAGAAGAACAGTGATCACCTGTAGATTTAAAAAAACCACAGGTGATCCCACCGGCCAGATGTTGAATTTATAGGGTTTTTCTGTGCTCATTCTTTTAAAACTCATAGCGGATCAGGAAAAACACTTCCTGTGCCATGTAACCATCTCGGAACTCGGCTGTATACTTGATCGGGAAAGATAGACCGTTTTTATAAAAAAATGTGGCCCCGGCTTCGAGCAAAAGGCTGTTTGAGTCTATATTCTGGCCATCAATTGAAAACTTGGTACCAGGTGCACCGGCAAATGCCCCGGTGATGACCTGGTCATCAATGGCAAAATCATGCTTCCAGGCCAGGCGAAGCTCCGGCATCAGTTCAAAGTTCTCGTACGTCAGTCGTCTGGCCGCTACAGCACCTATCTGGAAAAATAATGCCTCAGTCCGGCGATCGTCCACCCTCAGATTGAGAGCACCTGCTCCCGATTCTGTAAAACTGTCCTCACTATGAGAAAGGTAGTTCAACGCGGCGAACGGCCCCAGCATGCAGCGATCAAAGCTGAAATTGTATCCCCCTTCCAGGTAACCGGAAAAAATGGTTCCGTCATGATCACTGGCAGCGGTGCGCTCAATGTCACCGATGGTAATGTTGCGGATGGTATCATATTCCTGGTAGCCATAGGAAAGGGAGGCATCCAGGTAATAGCGCCCGGTGAACCAGCTGCCGTATAGCGAGACCATGGAAGCATCGATGTCACCGTCACCCATGTTGTGCTCAAAATCGATATCCGCTCTTGAAAAGCCCAGGCTGATGCCGAAAAGCATATGATCATTCAAAAAACGGTCTGCCCCGAGCGTCCCGCCATAAAGCTCATAGTCATATCCGATGAAACCATCCTCACCGTCCTGGTCACCCCACTGTCCGAACCCCTGCATCCACACGCCATATCCGGGACGGGTTTCAGCTGCGGCCGTCTTCAGGCTGGCACGCAGGCTGTGCATGCGTTGCTGAATAGTTTTAATATATTGCTGTGTGCTGCTGAGGGTAGTTCTGGTGGAGTTATTGTAAAGATCGGGGCTTAAGCTGGCAAACGCTTTGTTGAAGTCAGATTCTGACAGAGACTGAAACTCTCCTAGGATCAGCGACATGTCGCCGTTAGCATGAGGTGTGATATCATCCAGATGCTGCGCGATTGTCCTTTGCAAAGAATTGTCAGCTACGGTGGTGAAGCTCTTAGCCAAGGTTTCGACTTCCACTCGGTCAGAATAGGTGAATGCCTGAAAACTCAGCAGCGGCTTATCCTCCGGCAGCGTTTCACTGCTGAATACTCCATCAACGTCGTCGGCCAATACGACATCGTACCGGGTTCCGTTTATGAAAACGCCCGGTTCTTTGACCACATTCAGCTCCCCGTTCAATTGCGCCTTGCCGTTCACGTTCAACTGGCCGTGACTTCCATCCCCATTCACATATGTCTTAAAGCTGGCATCATCTGCCATGGCATAATTGCTGTCTATTTGAAGGGTTCCCTGATTGACCTCGATTCGCTGCATGGTTGGGAGACTTGTCGCAGAATAGATTCCAGCGCCCTGTTTAACCGCATTTTCAAAGGCCGTGGGAACAAAATCAATACTGCCGAGTCCGTCAAATATTAACGTATCAATTCCAGCCGCTCCTGTTACGTCGCCCACAACCAGTGGCGTGCCGGAAAGTGTCAGCCTATCGTCTCCTTCACCCAAATCAATGTGCCCATTCGTCTCAGAATCGTTTATAAGAAAAAGCCAGTCGTTACCGCCGCCCGAGGTGATACCCACTCGTAAACTTGAAATGCCGTTTTTAATATTTGTCGCGCTGATTGTGCCTTCATTCGTGATCATATCATCCCCATCGCCTGTCTGAATCCCCATGGCACAGGTGTCTGCAAAAGAAAATCTATATCGATGTTCATCACCCCAGGTCGAATCAACATGCAAAGCCGTCGTGGCATCTGCATCCGCAGTTACATTAATCGTGCCGTAATTTTTGACGGTGTTCCCTCCGTCTCCTGTTTGGATTCCTATTGCAGTCGCATAGGAATTGGCAATGGCCTTTCCATGGGGATCATCGGCATACGTATCGGCATAGCCATACGAATGGGCGATTGCGGTGGCATTGACCTCTATGGTGCCGGTGTCGTAGTTGATGATCTCGTTTATACCCTGACCTGCTGAAATCCCGAGCGCCTCAGCACTGACACCCGGTGAACTTTCACTTCCGATGAATGCCCAGCCATAATCCTCCCCGTGGCCATATGCATAGGCATCTGCTGCAGCACTAACAGTCATATTGCCGTAATTCCTGAGTATGTTTTGACCATTTCCAACGAGAATTCCTTCAGCCTTTGCATCTCCCCCCGCATATGCCTCAGCATGGTTTGTGGCGCCTGCTGTATTGGCATATGCCCAAGCGTCAGCATCGACGGAGGATGATATGATAATATTGTTATGATTTTCAATAATATTGACACCGTCTCCAGCTGAAATACCCGCAGCATTGGAGGTCAGCGCGGTGTCCTCCATGCCGGCGTATGCCAACGAATTCATGAGGTGCGCAGAGGGATAGTCTGATAGCGCGATACCCGTATTTACGGCAGTCACTGTAATTGTCCCGGTGTTTGTGTTTATTATTGAATTATCTCCATTCCCTGCTTTGATCCCTGCGGCATCTGCCGAGGCATCGGTCTTTGATCTGGCAAAGGAATCGGATGGAACAGATTTTGCTAATCCGTGGGATTTCTGAATCACCTCAGATGCCACGGTAATCTGACCATTATTGACCACCGTGTTGCCGCCGTCGCCCAAAGATATACCGGCGCTGCTGCTATGGGCAATAGCTGAGGCGGTCGAATCCTCGTCTGCATAAGATTTAACGACGGTTGCAATGGGTGATTTGCCGGCACGGGCTGTGACATCAATAGTTCCTGTTTCCGAATTTGTCACCGTATTATTGTCATTTCCTGCCGCAATACCGAAGGCGTTAATTGTCATGTCCGAGGTTGCAATGGATTTGTTGTCTCCAATGTCTGTATCTGCTTCGGAATAACTCCATGTATCGCCACCTGAATGAACGTCAATGGTACTAAAATTGGAAATAGTATTGCTACCGGCTCCTGCATCAATACCAAATGCATCGGCGTTCACTTCAGCTTTCATCGTGGCTTCAGGTCCACCCCACCCAATCCAAACAGTAGCTTCACCTTCAGCCCGACCGTATGCATCCACCGATATCTCGCCGTTATTTTCAATGCTGTCGTTGCCTATCCCGCCTGAAATGCCTGTCGCAGAGGTATTTGCTACCGATTTACTATCTGCCCCTCCACCACCAATTGTACTGACCTTTGCTTCCGCATCAGCGTATGCGTATCCGCGGGCATGTACATCGATCTTGCCAGCTATTTCATCAACTTTTTCATTGATGATCACATCATTCCCTTCGCCGCCGTCAATACCGAAAGAGTCCACTGATACCGAGGTGCCGGCAACTCCAACCTCTAACCCTATAAACATACCTGCATATCCTAACGACTCTCCCTCGACCATCCAGTTGACCGGATCCCCGACATCTATGTTACCTGAATTGCGAACCGTGTCATCGCCATCACCGGCTGAGATGCCTGTTGCCTGCGCCTTGGCTCCCATGCTGGAGATGGTAAATGAGAATAAACTGGCTGCAAAACTCTCGCTGTCTGCCTTGGCCAGAGGTCCGCTGGCCGGTTCAACAGACCCAATGGTCATCGATCCGGTGTTTACGATCAAGTCTTTGCCACCACCGCTGCTTATCCCATGGATGATTGCCTCAGTAAACGAGGTCGCGTTGGTCAGATAGGCAAGCCCGATGGCTCCATTGCCTGCCTCTCCTAAAGCACTGGTAGTAACGTTGATGTCACCGTGGTTTTTGATGTCGTCCTCTGCATCACCACTTTGAATTCCTGTAGCAATTGCTTTAGCCGTAACACCCGTAAGATCGACTCCGGCACTGAATCCTGCACTCACCGAGCCAGCCAGGGTATCAACTTCGGCCACTACCTTTATGACACCGTCCTTGCTGTTGGTAATCTCGTTGCTGCCGTTGCCACCATAAATACCAGTGGCGCTTGCGTCTGAATTTATTCCAGCACTTGCCAGGGTTACCCCTAAAAGCTGAAAATTCAGACCTACTACATCAGCCACTGCATCTGATGCTACATCTATGTTCCCTTCATTCAATAATGTGTCTGATCCCATACCGCCGGCAATACCGATTGCATCCGCATCGACTGTTGACACAGACTTTGCAAACAAAGCCCCACCGCCTTGTACTACATAATTTTCGGCATCTATTTTGGCGTGAGAATCTACTGTAACAGATCCGCCGGAGAGGTTGGATATTGTGTCACCTGATGCCAACTCGTCACTTCCATAGTCTCCACGTATACCAACGGCTCCTGAAAGAGCTGTATTGCTGACATCTCCGGATGCGTAACCCGAAAAATTGGCGGTTGCTCCCAAACCATCAACAGTCGAGGTCGATTCAACATTGATGTCACCCTCGTTTTTTAAAGTATCAACGCCCAGGCCACCGTCTATGCCTACACTTTCAGAACTGGCCGTTGAAGAAGCTTCAGTTATACCGGCTCCGGCCGTAGAGATATTGATCGTGATCGTATCTGTTTTGGTTGTTGCTTCGGCCGATACTTCAACTGTTGATCGATTGGTGACCTGATCTTCCCCGTCACCACTGTCGATACCAGCAGCAACGGCCTCCGAATTTGTTTCCACGAGTGATATTGCCGCTCCGGCGCTAACGCCCTTTATCGCAACGGCCACGTCAACGGAAACGTTGGTTGAAGATACGTCTGCCTCGGCATTTGCCCGGATAGCCGACTCACTTGTAATCTTGTCGTTTCCACTTCCGGCATCTATTCCGGAAGCTCTGGCAGTGGCCAAAGTGCTGGTGTCAACCAATGATGCACCAAGGGCAACTCCCTTCCACGCTCCACTGACAGTGACCGCCACAGTATCACTCAAAGAGACTGCATAAGCAGAGCTGTCCAATGAATATCCGTCTTCAAGCTCCATATTTGCATTTGTGATTGTGTCATCACCACTACCGGTGTCTATACCAATAGCTGTCGCCTCGGCCTTTGTCTGAGCATCAGCATAGCTGAATCCGGCCGTAAGTCCTTCTCGGGTTCCAGTTACAGTGGCTGATACCATAGTGGAATCGGCGTCCGGATCGCCTCCCTCTTCGTTGGCCTGGACCTTTATCAGGCCATAATTGTTAACCGTATCATCCTCATCACCTGTATCAATCCCGATCGCGGTTGATACAGCTGTGGTGGTGCCGTCGGTAACCGAACCACCGAAGATTGCGTTCATCTCCTTGGTGAAACCGACTGCGGCCGTCACTCCTACAGATGTACTGGTGCTTTTTGAATCCGCATTAACCTCGATCTGTCCTGTAGCTGTGTTTGTGATGCTGTCCTGCCCCTTGCCCCCCTCGATGCCTACAGCTTCTGCCTCCGCCCGTGTTTCAGCATCGATATAGGTCAATCCGGCCACCAGTCCTTGGTCAACATTCTGAAAATCGACAATAATATCCTTAGATTCTGCTTCCGGCGTAGCGGTTGCACTGAGCAGGCCGGAGTTGGTGATGCTGTCATCTCCTTCACCGCCAATGATTCCCGCTGCTTCACCTGCTGCCCGTGTCGAGGTATCAGCTATAGCGCCACTCACACTGGCAGAGTCTTTTACGGACAACTGAACTTCAGCGACGACTTCTGTACTTGTTGAGGAAGGATCAGCGGTAACTGTCACTATTCCGGCAGTATCGATCGTGTCGTCACCTTCACCTCCTTCAATACCCGCTGCAATAGCAGAGGCCGTAGTATCCGCCCTTGCCATCGAGACTCCAACATTGAGCGCCCCATCAATTTTCCCCTGGACCCCTGCGGATACTGCAGTACTCGCTGCAGTGGCTGTTGCATCAGAGTTTAGTGTGCGCAAATCAGTAATCAAAATGGTATCGTTCCCCTCCCCACCATCTATGCCCGCGGCCACGGACTCTGATTTTATAGAAGTATCTGCAACCGAGGCCTGAAGGTCGAATTTATCGATATCATCGAATACTCCCTGAAGAGCAGCCGAAACAGTCACCCCCGTCGTCGTTGACGTTGCGTCAACATCGATCAGATTCCCATTATGGGTGATGTTATCGTCTCCTTCGCCCCCTTCAATCCCTGCTGACTCTGCCAAAGCAGTAACCCCCGCTCCTCCCAAGGCAAATGCCGGAGAGGGCATATCCATTACCGGTTCCAGAATAGGCAGGCTCAGATTCACACTGATATCTTCAGCAGTCGAATTGGCTTGCACTGTGATTGGGCCTTCATTGATGATGGTATCTATGCCAATCCCACCACGGATTCCAATGGCGGAAGTCTCGGCTGTTGGGCTGGCACTGGCGAGCGATTTTCCTTGAAGGACATCAATGACAGAGCTCGGGATACCTTCGGCACCAATTGAAACTGTAGTTCCTTCAAGAGTTGAAGTGGCCGAAACATTTATTGTACCTGTATTGGAGATAGTGTCATCTCCCCCCTCACCGCTTATCCCCACCGCAGTCGCCGTGGACAGGGTGTCCGCGCTGCCCGCACTGGTGCCCAGAAGCTCCCCCCAGAAGCCGGGACCGACAGTGAGATCAACGAAAGTGAAATTTATGCCCACCTTGTCCACCCCGGATGTCGCAGTGGAAGTAATGGACCAGGTGTTGGTGATTTGATCTGCTCCGTCGTTGCCCTCGATTCCGGTTGCTTTCGACTCCACCGTCAGGCCGGAAGACCCAAGACCCCAGTCTGTAATATTAAACTCAACTTTCCAAAGTTCGCTCTGCGCTGTAGCAGTGGATTCAATCGTCCCATGGTTTTCAACGCTGTTGTTTTTCAAACCTGTTTTTATTCCAATGGCCTCGCCACTGGCTAATGCAGTTGTATCTGCGACCGACCAGTCCATCACCTCATTTCTGAAATCTGAGTTATCGGCCTTTGCTGTAGCGGTTGATTTAATCAAACCCTCGTTAGTAATGATATCGGAAGGACTAACACCATCATCTTCGCCAGGACCGCCTATAATTCCTATTGATGTTGCTTCTGCTGTGACGCCCGCATCCATACTGGCCTTGTCCACGAGCTGCGTCGTAAATTCTCCTGCAGAAGCGTTCGCTTCTGCACTGACTGTAAGCGTATCAATGTTGGTAATCGTAAGACTCCCAACACCACTGCCTATTCCAGTTGCAGCGGCCGTGGCGCTGGCACTGACATCCACGCTGTTATCACCCGCAGCCGTAAAGACCATATCATCTGTGGTCGCAGTGGCAGTTGAAGTCACTTCAATGATCGCGGTGTTTTCCACTCCGTCCACGCCGTCTCCGGTATTGATTGCGGTTGCTCGTGAAGTGGCAGTCGATGCGGTTTCCGATACGGGCAATGCAACTGCATCAGCATTCGCGCTGACCGCACCATTGTTTGTAATCTGGTCATCCCCAATTCCGGCATCAACCGCAGTAACATCTGCATCAGCAGTCGATTCAGATGTCTGCAAGCTATCTCCTATAATCTGAGAGCTGCCTTCAATTAAAATTGTATCATCGCCTTCATAACTGATGATACCTTCATGGATGCTTGTACTGACAATAGTATCGTCCTGTGGGGTACCGTGCAGAATTTCTGCATAGCTGACGGGTAAGTAAAAAATAATAGAATAAAAGGAAATACACAACGACAGTAGCGAAAGACAAAACATCTTCATATCGCTTTCTCCTTTATGGAAAGCCTGCTGTTTATAGAAAAGCAAAAATGCTCCGAGGCAGGGCTATAGGGCTGGAATAAAAGAAAATCATCTTGTCAAACTGCATCCGATCAAATCACCTACAGTCCTTCTCAACGCCTTTATTTCAGTTCTAAATAGCACCGATATAATATCTTTTCAAGATCAAACCTTTTTAACCAAGCCACTTTATTTAAGCCTATTTTTGGACTATACTATTTAAATGAATAAAAAAATCCAAATCCAAAATATCACCCTGATAGGTCTTGTGGTAAATATTCTCCTTTCCGCCATTAAATTTTTAATTGGATTTTTTGGCAACAGCCAGGCGGTTGTGGCAGACGCCCTGCACAGCTTTTCAGACACAACTTCCGACCTGGTCATTTTGTTCGGGGTAAAATACTGGACTGCTCCTCCGGATGACGACCACCCATACGGACATCAGAAAATTGAATCTTTTATTACCATTATTATCGGGCTTATCCTTATTCTTGTGGCCTGCACAATTGGATATAACGGTATTATTTCACTACAGGAAAGAAACCAGCATCAATTAAAGTGGATCGTCATTATCGGTCCGCTTATCTCAATTATTATAAAAGAACTCCTTTTCAGGGTAACATACAAGGTTGGAATTAAAACCAATTCTTCTTCCCTTAAAGCCAATGCCTGGCACCATAGAACCGATGCATTGTCCTCCATTCCCGTCCTTGTTGCAGTGGTTGCATCTTTAATAGATCCAAGATTAGGATTTCTGGACCATATCGGTGCCATCGTAGTATCGGCTTTTATCATTAAAATAGGCCTGGAAATATTTTTCACCAATATCAATGATCTTTTGGACACTGGAATTTCAAAGGAAAAAATTATTGAAATAGAAAAAACCATAAACACGATACAAAATGTCAGGGGGGTTCACAAATTAAGAACCCGGAAACTTGCCAATTATATTTATATTGATCTTCACCTGGAAGTTGACGGGGAATTGTCTGTTATCCGGGGTCATGATATATCTGAAGAGGTAAAACAGACGCTTATTCAAAACAATCCGAAAATCATCGATGTCATGATTCATCTGGAACCTGAAAGAAATTCATCCGATTTAGAATAAATTGGGTTTTTCCCACCATACGTTCAAAGGTGTTTTTTGCGAATTTTTGTCCGACTTGTTTTATATTGTATCTTTATACTACAATGTGATATAAACACACCCCTATGTTAAAATTTATTAATTTAATTATTTTTCAGGAGAAGACAGGTGAAGATAGTCTCCATAGCCATCAGCAAAAAAAAAGGCACAACCAAAAAATGTATTGAAAAAGCTGAACTAATTGAAAACCACGGGATCAAAGATGATGCCCACGCAGGCGACTGGCACAGGCAGTTAAGCTTTCTGGCTTCGGAAAGCATTAAAAATGCCAGCAGCGAGGAGTTTAAATTAAACTTTGGAGATTTTGCTGAAAATATTGCCACAACCGGGATTGATTGGAAAAGCCAGCCCATCGGCCAGGTTTTCAAACTCGGGGAAAAAGCGCTTGCCGAAATTACCCAGATCGGAAAAGAATGCCATAAAAAATGTGCCATATATTATCGAACCGGGGATTGCATTATGCCCAAAGAAGGTGTATTCGCTAAGATCCTCAAAGGCGGAACAATTAAGGTCGGGGATAAAATAAAGCGGGTCAACAAATAAAGGAAACCGTGTGAAGGACAATTCATGGATTATAAAATTGAGCTGAAGGATGCCCTCAAAGGCTATACATATGACCAGGACAAGATCGTGTCTCCTGAAGAGACGGTGGCAAAATTTAAAGAAAAAACAGCCAAACTGAATCTTGATATTTTAAACCGGACCCGGAGGATTGATAACGGACGGTTGGGCATACCGGTTTTTTTCAGTGAATGCGGCACTGACGCCCAAAATGTGGTCGGAACCAAAAAACAGATGGGTAAAGGCGGGACACCCGAGCAGGCAGAAGCCAGTGCAGTGATGGAACTTGCAGAACGGTTCAGCTTTTTTTCTTTTATGAAAAAAGAGAAAAACTTCTTTTATTCTACCTCAAAGGAGTTGGGAGAAAAAGCACTTTCCTACGAACAGATCATTAAATCTGTTCATGACAACAAAGAAGATGCATTAAAAGTAAAACAAATCTTTGATAGCCTGCCCTTAAAATGGACCAGAGGATATAATCTGACAAAAAAACAAGACGTCCTGATTCCCTTTAACTGGTTCTACATGATTAATGAATTTAATGGACCCAGTGCCGGAAATTGTACGGAAGAAGCTTTAAGCCAGGGGATTTGCGAACTGGTCGAACGTCATACCTCTTCCCTTATCAGCCATAAGACCTTAACTGTTCCCGGAATCAACCTTGATTCTTTTACCGATCCTCTGGTCATTGAAATGCTGAACAATTATAAAAAAGAAGGCATAAAGGTTTATGCGTCTGATTTTTCTCTGGATACAGGCATACCCACCATTGGTGTTCTTGCCTGGGACCCTGCCACCTTTCCTGACATGAGTGAAATCGTCTGGACTGCCGGAACATCGCCCGACCCCGAAAAGGCCATGAGCCGTGCTCTTACGGAAACAGCCCAGCTTGCCGGAGACTTTAATTCAGGCGCCAATTATGTGGCCAGCGGTCTACCCAAATTCACCAACATTGAAAATGCCCGATTTATCACCCGTCCTGAAAAAATGATCAACATAAATACATTACCTGACCTTTCAGACAATAATATTAAAACCGAGGTGGAAACCCTGATCCAGACACTGGATAAAAAAGGATATCAGGTTCTTGCCATCAGCACCCTGCATGAAACACTTGAGGTTCCGGCTTTTTATGCCATCATTCCCGGGGCACATTTCAGAGAAAGAGCGGCTGCCGCCAGCGTGGGTATGTTTTCCGCCAGATTAATTACGGAAAGTTTTGATCCTGTACAGGCCCTGTCAAGACTGGATGATCTGGAAAAGGCCTTACCCGGAAAATACTATACAAGTTTTTACAAGGGCCTGATGCTCAACGCCATTTATGACCAGGCGGGCGCTTTAGAAGAATTCGAAACTGCCCTGGAAAGAGACCCTGAAAAATTAAACCTGCCGGATATCTGTTCTCACATGGGGGCATGCTTAAAAGATCTTGAACAATATGAAAGAGCTATCGAAATATGCAGACAAGGCCTTGAAATTGACGAACAGCGGCCGGATATATTTAACACCATGGGCGTCTGCCATTTTATGCTGAAAAACCATGAAACCGCCATCACCTGTTTTGAAAATGCACTTGAAGTGGACCCCTCCCTTGCCATCAACTATGCCAATATCGGTTCAAATTACAGGGAACTGGGAGACATCAAGCTGGCTGTTGAATACTATGAAATGGCCCTGAAAATAGATCCATCCATTACATTTGCCAGAGATAATATTAAAAAATTGAAAACTAAATAGCTTTATCCGAACAGGCTGATAATTCCAGCCCCTGTGATCATGATAATGCCGCCGGCAAAACCAAGCGTTTTGATGTTCTCTTTAAACACCAGAATGCCGATCAACATAGTGAACAATACGCCCAGCCGCCTTACCGAAGAGACATATGCCACCGGCCCAAGGCTTATGGCAGTATAGTATGATAAAACAGTTAATGTGCTGAAAAAAGCCGGCCACAGGGTCTTTTTTAATTTAAAAAAAGAAAAATTGCCCTTATCCGACCAGACAGCAAACGGAAATAAAAGCAGGGAAATCAGGCCAGTCTCAGACACCGCCCAGAACAAAGCATCGGTCTGATTCACACCGATTTTATGAAAACTTGAACTCACACCCCAGATACAGGCTACCGCCAGCATCACCATGGAACTTTTATCCTTGAAAACGCTCTTAACCGGAGATAAAAACCCATCCCATGTTTCCATATTGAGGATATAAGATCCAAACACCACTACCAGGACGCCTGAAATACCGGTCAATGATAAATTTTCATGGACAAGTACCGGTGTTACAAACAGCTGAACCACTGGAATGAAACACAGCATGGGAATAGTTTTTGACAAATCACCGGTTTTAATGGACCAAAGGTATAATACGGTTGCCAGGGAATCCAGAATGGCTGCAATAATCAAAATCCCTACAAACGATATTGTGACGGTATGACAATTCAAAAAAATAACATTAAGGGCAAAAATAATAAGGAACATGAAAAAATTAAGCCCCCAGCTCATAAATGCTGAAGAAAGGTCTTTCCCGGCCTTTTTTACGGCAACTTCCCTTAAGCTCAGGGTGATGGACGATATAAACGCAAGAACAAACCAGTTCATTCCATTTTATTATCATTCATTTTTATGAAAGGAAACCTTTGATCTGGTTCCAGACGTTTGCCAAAACTCACGACATCGTCAATTTTAAACCCGATGGTTTTGTAGAATTCGATTACCCCGGCATTTGTACGTCGGACCTGAAGATTGATTTTGGGGCAGCCCAGTGCCCGAAGCCCGGCTTCTGCTTTATCCATCATCTGCCTGGCAATCCCTGTACGCTGATCCTGTGGACGGACAGCAAGATAGTTGATCCAGCCACGATGACCGTCGTATCCGGCCATGACGGTGGCAATGATATGGTCCCCGGAACAGCCGACAAGGAAAAGGTTTGACTGCACCTTGAGTTTTCGTTGTATGTCACGATGCGGATTGTTCCAGGAAACAACAAGACCGCAGTCACTCCACAATTGAACAACGGCTTTTTCATCTGACAGCACAAATGGCCTGATGTTTAGTTTCATGATATACTCACAACTCCTAACGGTTGAGTTCAGGGACCGCCGACCCACGGAAGGGAATGGGGACGGCAAAGCCGCTCCCCGCGGTCCGCTGCAATGAAAGGGTTAAATGTCGGCAAACCAAGACTTATTGATTTGGACCTTTTCAACTATTTCGATTGCGACACCTAAAGTCAATTCTTTTAGCTTCTGGGCAAATTCATTACCATCGACCAAATCTATTGGAGGTGCGCCATCTCTATGAGCTTCAGCTTTAGCACCTCTTGTAAAAGAGGAAGTTGTTATAAAAAGGCCTTTATCTGCGCGCCCTATCATTGCACCTCGAAAGTCTCTGATAGCAGATGATGACACTGGTTTGGAATATCTTTTACATTGAAAGACAACATGGAAGGAAAGAACTCCTCCCATTTTTATAACACCAACACCATCGATGCCCCCATCTCCTGATTTTCCGGTAACTTCAACATTGGAAAAACCCAACTCACGAAGAAGTCTCTGGCTTAACCTTTCAAAAGCATCCGGTTCAACCGACTTCAAAACGGACACTAACTCTTCTTCCCAGCCCAATTCTTCGACAGAATTATCAATTTTTTCCGATACAATTTTTTCAATAACAGTTTTTGAATCATCAAGATTCTTTACAAAGCGATTAACCGTTGCTTTTTTGACAATTTCAATAGATCGTCCTTTTGAAGTCAGCGCCCAAACAGCCCTTGCAGAATTTTCAATGAGCCCAAATCGTTTGAGATAGTTTTTCGCCCATGCTGTCCTATAAGTTAATTTGCTTCTATTCCCTCGATGAATGTCTTCAACTTCTTCATCAGAAAGTTTCAGGATTTCAGCTATCTTTTCTTCAATTTCCGAATTTGTACCAGACCCACCTAACTGATGTAGAGCTTTCAGCAATGGGTTGTAAAGGTCATCATATTTGTATTTAAAAATAGACATTTTGAAATTCCTTTAGCTTTAGACATTTAACGGCGTTAATAAATGGAAAACTTTCCATGATATTGGTTGTAATAGATACTATAATTTTCCACTTATTTTCATAATAATGACAAAAATATGGAGAATTATATGGCGCTATAAAATTTTACTTATTTTTTCCATTTATCATGCTATTATCATATTCGGCATGGAAAACAAATCAAAATTTCGTTCCAATCCAAAGCTCAAATCGATGGATCAGAACCGGGAGATTCTGCAATCTCAGATTGGGCCGGGAATGGAGATATCACGTCATGAAGTCGAGTTTAAAGGTCTGAATTTGTAAAGACAGAGGATATATGATGCTTAAAAAAACACCCTCATGGAAAAAAAAGGTTGTCTCTCCGGGCGATGTATTAAAAAAAATTGAACCGGGAATGAACATCTTCATCGGCACGGGTGCTGCAGAACCCCGAACCCTTGTGAACTGCCTCATGCATACCAAAGGATACGGGCTGCAGGATCTGACCCTGATCCAGCTTGTCAGTTTCGGAGATGCCATTTCATATAAGGCATTACAATCTAAAAGATACCGCCTTAAAACCTTTTTCTCCGGGTGGGTATCGGCTGAAGCCATCTCAGCCGGCCAGGTGGATCTGGTCCCCTCAAGATTTTCAGCCATCCCCTTGCTCATGAAGGAAGGACAGATTCCCATTGATATTGCCTTTGTTCAGATAACACCTCCCAACCGGGCCGGCTATTGCAGTCTGGGTGTAGGAGTTGATGTGGCCCGAAGGGCAATGGCACAGGCTGATCTTGTGGTGGGTGAAGTCAACCATGAAATCCCTTTTACTTTTGGAGATACCTTTGTTCCTTTTGATGCATTTGACATGATCATTGAATCCATTGATCCTCCGTTTTATTTCCCCCGGTTCCCGGTGGACCCTGTCTTTGACAAGCTGGCTGCCACTGTTGCATCGGTCATTGAGGACGGCAGCTGCCTTGCCTTTACGTTTGGCCCGATTTTCGAGGCCCTGCCCAAACACCTTGCAGATAAAAAAGATCTGGGAATTCATACCCCGTTTTTTACAGATGCATTAATGGAACTGGTTAAAAGTGGTGCGGTAAGCAACCGGAAAAAAGGCCTTTTCAAGGGAAGGTCTTTAACAGCTTATGCCCTTGGCAGCAGAGAGCTGATGCAGTTTCTTGACAAAAACCCCATTGTTGAATTTCAAAGCATTGACAAAGTCTTCAACCCCATGGAGATTGGACAGAATCATCGATTTGTACTGATTATCCCGGCAAGACGCGTTGATCTTTCAGGCCGTGTCACCCTGCATAACAGCAAAGGAAATGTTACGGCAGGTCCCGGTCAGATGGCAGACTTTTTTAATGGCGCTGAAATCTCCCAGGGTGGCTACACCATTATAGCCCTTCCCAGCCAAAATCGTCAGGGAACTCCCAATATCCGCCTCTCAGTAGAAGACTCTCCTGACTTACTAAGCCTTCCCGAATCCATTGATCTTGTGGCAACAGAACAGGGAATTGCCCATTTACGGGGGAAAACCTTAAGAGAACGAGCCCAGGCCCTTATTGAAATTGCCCACCCTGAGGACCGGCCCGAACTGGTTGAAGGGGCAAAAAAAATAAATATCCTGTATAAGGATCAAATCTTTCTAGCAGACAGCACTCGTTTTTATCCTGCCGATATTGAGACCCGGCATATGTTCAAAAATAATATTAATATCCGTTTCAGGGCCATTAAACCGTCTGATGAAGACCAGATGAGACGATTATTTTATAGATTTTCCGATAAGGCCATCTACTACCGGTATTTCAGCCCCATAAAAACCATGCCCCATGAAAAAACGCAGGAATACGTAAATGTTGACTATCGGGATGTACTCTCCATTGTTGCCCTTGTAGGTGAACCGGGACAACAGACCATTATTGCCGAAGCCAGATTTGCCAAGCATCAAAACAAACCTCTTGTGGACATTGCATTTGTCGTTGATGAGGTATATCAGGGATACGGGATTGCCACCTACCTGTATCAGATGCTGGCAAGATTGGCGAAAGACAGGGGTGCACAGGGCATGACCGCTGATGTTCTCGCATCAAACCGGGCCATGCTCAAAGTATTTGAAAAAGGCGATTTCCCGGTTCAGGCCAAAGTGGAACAAGGTGTTTATGCATTAACCATTGATTTAACCACCCCAAAAAACTAGAATAGGACAATAAAAATGACCTTGCAATCCTGGCTGATTTACCTGACTCTGGTCTTTGTGGCAACCTTCACACCTGGGCCTGCTGTATTTTTTATCATGACAAAATCAACATTATATGGATGGAAAAAAGCAGGCTTTGCTGCACTTGGAAATATTACCGGTCTTTTTTGCCTTGGGATTATTGCAGTCACTGGTCTTGGGGCAATTTTGAAAACGTCTGCGATTATATTTGATATGGTAAAATTCGCAGGTGCCGCCTACCTGATCTATTTAGGATTGGTACAATTTTTCACCAAAAACTCTGATAATGCCCTGGCAGGCACTCCCTTACCCGCAAAGCCTGTTTCATCCGAGAAAATCTTTTTTCAGGCATTAGGTGTTGCTATCAGCAATCCAAAAGCCATTATATTTTTGACCGCCTTATTCCCACAGTTTCTTGATGTAAGTAAAGCTCTGGCCCCGCAGTTTTTCATTTTGGTATCTGTGCTGATGACCTCTTCATTCTGCTTTTTAATGTTCTATGCCATTGTCGCACACAAAATAAAAGACTGGTTAATAGACCCCTCAAGGATAAATCTATTTAGAAAAGTCACGGGATCTGTTTTTATTAGTTTTGGAGTATTGCTCGCCACAGCATCAAAGGACTGAAGTTCTTCCTGGGTAATAATACGGATATCAAATCCTAAAGGTGACTTAAATGAGAATAGTACTTGCAACCTGTGGGTCCAGAGGAGATGTTCAGCCCATGATCGCTCTTTCCCTGGCTTTACAATCTGCAGGACATGATGTTCTTCTTGTGGGCCCCCCGGAAAAAGCTCTGTGGGCAAGGCAACTGGGATGTCCATACAAAAAATTCGGCGCGGATATTACCGCTATTTTAAACGATATGAAGGATGCTGTCAGCCTTCGTACGAACATTGCTTCTTTTTTTTTAGTACGGCAGGAGTTGCATTCTCAATTTAAAGTCCTGCCCCAAATCATAAGAAATACAGATCTGGTCATTGGGTCATCGCTAATGTTTGCTTTGTCCTCAATTGCGCAGGCCATGAATATAAAGTATCGTTTTGTGGCCTTTACCCCGCAGCTTTTCCCCTCCGCGTATCATCCGTTTTTAACCATAAAAACTCAAATGCTTCCTCATTGGTGCAATGGAATGTCCTGGAAAATTGCCACCCTGCTGGACAAGTTCAACTTGACCTTTTTGATAAACCGGTACAGAAAAAAAATGGGGTTGGCACCCATTGATACTGCATGGGATCATATTTTAGGAGACCATACCATTGTTGCCTGCGACGAAGAGGTTGCCAAGGTGCCATTGGATGTTAAAAAGACCTTTGTTCAAACCGGATATCTGCACCTGGACTTACCCGCCGAAACCCAACCGGAGCTTGACAGATTTCTTAAAAAGGGAGAAAAGCCAATCTATGCCGGATTTGGAAGTATGCCCCCCAAAGACCAGGCCAAAAATATCCCTTTGCTTGTAACCGCAGCAAAGCGCGTTGGCAAACGAATTATTATTGCTAAGTTCTGGGAAAACTTGTCAGAACATAAATTTTCCCGGGATGTCTTTTTTATTAAAAACTATCCCCATTTAAAACTTTTCCCCAAAACAGCCGCAGTCATCCATCACGGAGGTGCCGGGACAACTGCCGCCGCAGCCATATCAGGTGTTCCTCAAGTGATTATCCCACATATCCTGGATCAATACTTTCACGGACAAAAAATTTATAGATCCAATATGGGAGCAAAACCTATCTGGCGTTCAAAATTAACCGCAGATAAATTAGCCTCGGCTCTGGAAAATTGCCTTTCCAACCCAAAAATTAAACAAGCTGCTAAAAAAACAGGAGAATCAATTAATCGGAACAAATCTTTACAATTAACCGTTAAAACAATTGAGCGGTCATTTTGCTATAAAAACAGGGCACTCTGATTTATGAAGCACCTGGTGAGCAACACTGCCAAGAAACAATCCGGTAAAATTCGTAATCCCTCTTGACCCCATAACAATCAGGTCGATTTTCTCAATTTTTGCCACATCAGGTATTCGGTTTCCCGGAGCCCCTTCAAGAATCCGTACATCAAACTTCACTTCTCCCTGCTCAAGGATTTTTATAAACGGTTCAACAAGCTCTTCAGATGCTTTGTTGATTTCATTAATCGCCTGCTGGAAATAGGGTTCTGCCAAGACAATCGGGAACCTGGCATGGCAATGCAGCAGGACAATCCTGGCATCTAAAAGTTTTGCAAGTTTAATGGCATACTCGGTTGAACGGATTGAATGGTCTGACCCGTCAACAGGGTTCAGTATTATTTTGATTTCCATCATATCCTCCTTTCCAGCCTGTTGTCAGGCTGGCATAGATATAGGATAAGTATACTATTGTCCTAACACGATGTCACTTAATTTATTAAAAAACAAAGTAAATATTGACAATGCCTACCACAATGTGATACTTAGAATCCCTTTAAACAACCTTCCGAATTAAGGGAAACAATCATGAGCAAAAAAGGAGATTACCATTTTGAAACAAGAGTGATTCATGAAGGGTTAAAAGATACTCCCTGGGAAGGCGCCACTCTCCCTCCTATTTTTCAGACTGCTGCCCATTACCATGAGAGTGCGGACAGCTTGAGCAAAACATTTGCCGGCCAGACCCAGGATCATATTTATATGCGGTTGAGCAATCCTACAAATCGGTTTCTTGAACAGAAACTTTCCTCCCTGGAATCAGGAGCAGGCGCTGTTGTGACCGGCTCCGGCATGGCAGCCATTAACAATGCCTGCATGACCCTGCTTTCCTCCGGAGATGAATTTGTCGCCAGCCAGTCCCTTTTCATGTCTACATATACGCTGTTTACAACTATTTTTAAAAAATACGGCGTCAGTGTAAAGCTTGTTGATCCGCTGAATCCTGATGAAATTGAGCAGGCTATCAACGAAAAGACCCGGTTTGTCTATATGGAAACCATTACCAATCCGGGAATGGAAATTACCGATATCAAAAGCATTGCCGGCATTGCCCATGAAAGGGGTATCCCGCTTCTGATGGATAATACATTAGCTTCACCCTGGCTTTGCAGACCCATTGAACTGGGTGCAGACATTGTGTTGCATTCAACAACCAAGTACCTGTCAGGTCATGGTGCAGCCCTGGGGGGTGTGGTGGTGGACGGCGGGAACTTTGACTGGGCCCGGGAAAAATTCTCTGATTTTGCTCCCTTTGTTGAACAAAAAGGGAATCTTGCATTTCTGCACAGACTGTTCAAAGAGTATCATATCAACCTTGGCACCACTCCAGCTCCGTTTCATTCTTTTCTTACCGCCATTGGATTAAACACATTAGGCCTTCGCATGGAACGCCACATGGATAATGCGATAAAGGTTGCCGACTTTCTAAAAAAACAGCCAAAGGTTGAATGGGTTAATTTCCCGGGGTTTAAAGACCACAAATGCCGTGAAATCGCCAGAACTCAGTTTAAGAACAAGGGTTACGGTGCCATGCTTACTTTCGGGCTAAAAGACCAGAAATTATGTTTCAGGCTCATCGACCATCTTGATATAATTTTAAACCTGGCCAATCTCGGGGACTGCAAAACCTTGATTATCCATCCCTACTCATCACAGTACATCTCCTTTCCCGAAGACTTGAAAAATAAACTTGCCGATCCCCGGCTACTCAGACTTTCCCTCGGCGTTGAGCATGCACAGGATATTTGCAATGATCTGGCACAGGCGCTGGAGGCTGTTTGACAGATGAGTGAGTATATCGACCGGGATCAGACCGGAACTAGTGTGGGCATTGTTGAAAAACAATTTTTTACCTTTGCTGCTCCGCCTGACAGACTGAAGCTTGAAGGCGGTGCCAGCATCGGTCCTCTCACCATCGCCTATGAAACCTGCGGCACCCTGAACAAGGACAAAACTAATGTTATTCTTGTCCTGCATGCACTCTCAGGCGATTCCCACATGGCAGGATATTATGATCCTGAAGATACCAAGCCGGGCTGGTGGGATATCATGGTGGGTCCTGGAAAAGGGATAGATACGGACAAGTATTTTGTGATCTGCTCCAATATTATCGGATCCTGCGCCGGATCAACAGGCCCCTCATCCACAAATTCTGAAACCACTAAACCATATGGAACCGATTTCCCCCTCATCACCATTGGCGATATGATTGAAACTCAAAAAGCCCTGATCGATCACCTGGAAATCAAATCTCTTTTATCAATGATTGGTGGATCAATTGGGGGCATGCAGGTTCTTGAATGGTGTGTCCGGTATCCGGATATGGTCAAATCCGCCATTCCCCTCGCAACAACCACACGACATTCAGCCCTTGCCATTGCCTTTAATGAAGTTGCACGGCAGGCCATCATGGCTGATCCCAACTGGAACAGCGGGCATTATTATTCAGGCAAAAAACCGGATATGGGTCTTAGCATTGCCAGAATGATCGGACACATCACTTATCTTTCCGATGAGTCCATGCGCCTGAAATTCGGCCGGAAGCTTCAAAACAGGTCTGCATTAAGTTTTGAATTCGGTGCTGAATTCCAGGTGGAAAGTTATCTTCAACACCAGGGCAACAAATTTATTGAACGGTTTGATGCCAATTCTTTTTTATATATCACCAAGGCTGCCGATTATTTTGATCTGGCAAGACAATATGGTTCAGGATCTCTTGTTAAGGCTTTTTCAAAATGCAAATCAAAGTTTCTTGTCGTCTCTTATACCTCTGACTGGCTCTACCCTACCTATCAATCAAAAGAAATGGTCAAAGCCATGAAAAAAAATAATCTGGATGTCAGCTTTTGCGAAATTGATGCCCAGTGGGGGCATGATGCATTCTTACTTCCCAGCGACAGACTCGACAACCTGATCAAGGGCTTTTTAAGGAGTGCATCCCATGACACCTGATCGCTTACGATATGACTTAAAAATCATTGCCTCATGGATCAAGCCTGACTCCAGAATATTAGGTCTTGGTTGTGGAGAAGGAGATCTGCTTTACTGGCTTAAAAAAGAAAAAAATGTCAAGGAAAGGGGCATAGAGATAGAAGAGTCAAAAGTCGCAAAAAGTATTGAAAAGGGAATCTCGGTTTTACAGGGAGACATTAATGAGGAAATTGAAGATTACCCGGACAATGCCTTTGACTATGCCATCTGTTCCCAGACCCTTCAACAGGTCTATGAACCGCCAGGCCTGATCCATTCCATGATGCGGGTGGCAAAAATGGGTGTGGTCAGTTTCCCGAATTTTGGACATATCAAGGTCAGGATGCAATTGGCATTTACCGGCAGAGCGCCGGTGACAAAAGAGCTTCCCTATTCATGGCATGACACCCCTAATATCCGGGTCTTAAGCCTGAATGATTTTGAAAAATTTTCCAGTCAGGTCGGATTTAAAATTCTGAAAAGGGCTGCCATTAATACAAAGAACAACCATCGCCAAGGCAAAATGGTAAATTTTCTGCCCAACCTGTTTGCCACCTATGGCATCTTTTTAATCGGTAAGGAATAAACATGGAAAACACTAAACCAGACAAAGAAATAATTGATAAAATCATCAAAATCAAACAGAAACTTGAAAACAAACTTATCATCTTGACCCATCATTATCAAAGAAAAGAGATCGTTGATCTCGGAGACCACCGGGGAGACTCTTTTGGCCTTTCCCAGCAGGCGGCCAGGGATGAGAGGGCTCAATACATTATTTTTTGCGGAGTCCATTTTATGGCAGAAAGTGCAGCAATTCTTGCCAAAGACCACCAGACCGTACAAATCCCTGATATGGCTGCCGGTTGCTGGATGGCGGATATGGCAGATTCTTACCTGGTTGAAAAGGCCTGGAATGATGTTACCGCCATTGTGGGAAACGATACTATAACTCCCTTGGTTTATATGAACTCTGACGCCTTTATCAAGGCCCATTGCGGGAAAAACCAGGGAGCTGTCTGTACTTCTTCCAACGCGCCCAAAGCCTTTGTATGGGCCTTCAGACAAAGAGAAAAAATCTTTTTCTTCCCGGATGAGCATCTTGGCAGAAATACAGGAAACCATCTCGGTATCCCGGAGGACAAGATGATTGTCTGGGACCCTGAAAAACCATTGGGCGGCAATACTGAACAAGATATTAAAAAGGCCAAAGTCTTTTTATGGAAAGGATATTGCCTGGTTCATACACGGTTTACCACCGATGACATGGAAGCCGTTCGAAAAAACTTTCCTGCCGCAAAAATTGTTGTGCACCCGGAATGCACACAGGAAGTTGTTAAAGCATCTGATGCAGTAGGTTCTACAAGTTTTATCGTCACCTATGTGGCCGATGCCCCGACAGGTTCCACGATCATCATTGGCACGGAAATCAATTTAATCAAACGGCTTGCCACGGAATATCCAGACAAACAGATACTCCCGTTAAAAGAATCATTGTGCCCAAACATGTATAAAATCAATTTAAAAAACCTTTTAACCTGCCTTGAAAATGTTGGAAAAACAAACATTATCACGGTTGATGAAACCATAAAAAAGGATGCCTCTATTGCACTTGAGAATATGCTGAACTTGTAAGATTATAAAGAGCTTTACATTCTGTCTTGTTTGAATCCGGGTTGTCCGATATAATCCTTTTGCACCATTCTTATGACAAAGCAATCATCGGGATTAACATAGTTGATAACCCATGGTTTTTTAAAAAAGGGGGACATATGAAACAGTTTAACTGGAATCCGGGAAGTCTTCTTGAAATGTCAGGATATTACTGGAAAACCTGCGCACTTCATACCGGTGTAAAGCTTGATATTTTCACAGTTATCGGATCGGATGCCTTATCTGTTGATGATATCAATGAAAAGCTGGAAGTAGACAAACGAGGCCTTTCCATGCTTTTAAATGCCCTGTCTGCATTAGAGCTTCTTGTGAAAAAAGATAAAAAATATTCCAATTCACCTCCTGCCTTAACCTTTCTTTCAAAAGGATCACAACAGTATATCGGGTTTATGATCATGCACCACCATCATCTCATGGAATCATGGCATAAAATGGACAAAGCCATTATTGAAGGCAGACCAACCCGAAGCCGGTCTTCTTTTTCCGATGAAGAACGGCGTGAAAGCTTTTTAATGGGTATGTTCAATATCGGCATGGCTGTTGCGCCCGGGCTGTCAAAAGAGCTTGACCTGTCCGGTTGTAAAAGGCTTCTTGATTTTGGCGGAGGCCCTGGAACCTATGCCATTCATTTCTGCCTTGCCAACCCTGAATTAAGCGCGTCTGTCTATGACCTTGAGACCACCCGTCCCTTTGCTGAAAAAACAATCAATAAATTTAATGTTTCTGACCGGGTCGATTTCATATCAGGAAATTATATCGAAGATGAATTTGCTTACTCTGATTCGTTTGATGCTGCCTGGCTCTCCCACATCCTCCATGGGGAAGGGCCGGAACAGGCTCAAGAAATAATTGAAAAGGCAGTTTCGGCTTTAAAACCCAAAAGCAAAATTTATATCCATGATTTTATCTTGAATGACAATATGGACGGCCCGTTATTTCCAGCTCTTTTTTCCATCAATATGTATCTGGGAACACCAGAAGGCCAGTCATACAGCGAAACTGAGATTTCAGACATGCTCAAGGCACACGGAGTAAAAAACATTAAACGGCTTTCTTTTGAGGGGCCGACGCAATCCGGTATTTTAAGCGGTGTCACTTCATAAAGAAAAACGTGATAAAAAATGAAGAAATTGGGATAAACTATGAGTTTCTATGAAGACGGGAAAAATGTTTTAAGCCACCTTGATGAATATTACAATCAAAGTATTAATATAGAAAGACCGGTCATCAGACAGCTGACCATCAGTGAACTTCATGAAAAATTTGGGCTTGCCGCCTCCTTGAAAAACGGGGACTTGTCCGGTGAAAGGCTTGATTCTTTTTTGAAAGACTATCTTGACAATACAACAAGGTTGCACCATCCGGGGTATCTGGCCCACCAGGTAGGGATATCCCATCCAACCGGAGCTCTTGGATCATTGATTGACGGATTTACCAACAATGCCATGGCCATCTACGAAATGGGTCCGGCAGCCGCGGCCATTGAATTTTTTATGATCAACTATTTATTGGAAAAAATCGGGTGGAAACCCATGCCCACTGATATTGAAAAAAGACTGACCTTTTTTCACGGTGGCGGCGTGTTAACCCATGGGGGCTCTCTTGCTAACATGACCGCACTTTTAACCGCCAGAAATCATCTGGACAACACCATTAGAGAAAACGGCAATCCATCTGATCTTGTTATCCTTGCCCCTGAATCCTCCCATTACTCAATCGCAAAGGCGGCAGGGATTATCGGAATTGGTGAAAATAACGTGATTCGCCTTGAGACAGACATCCATGGCCGTGTAATGGTTTCAAGATTAGACAACGCCTTTCAAAAAACTGTCAACAATGGAAAACGGATTGTCACCCTTGTTGCCAATGCCTGTTCCACAGGCACGGGCCTTTATGATCCCATTGATGAAATTGCTGATTTCTGTAAAGAAAAAGGGATATGGTTCCATGTTGACGGTGCCCATGGCGGAAGCGCGCTTTTTTCCAATAAATACAAACCCTATCTTCATGGCATCCTAAAAGCAGACTCCATGATCATTGATGCGCATAAAATGTTAAGAACCCCTGGCATATGTGCTGCTTTGCTGGTAAAAGATGCTGCTGCCCTGGACCATACATTTGAACACAAGGCAAGCTATCTTTTTCATGAAAAAAAACAGCCTGGGTTTGATTTTATCGGACAGGTGATTGAATGTACAAAGGCGGGACTTGGTTTAAAATTTTATATGACACTTGCAGCCATTGGTGAAAAAGGAATGGAAGCCTATATTGACAACACATATGATCTTACCCGGCAGGCGTTTGATTATATAAGTGCACAACCTGATTTTGAAGTGCCTGTGCGACCTGAAAGCAATATTCTCTGTTTCAGATTTGAGGCGCCTGATGATGTCCAGATCATGCTGCGGGATCATTTAATTGAAGAGGGCAATTTTTATATTTCCTCCACTGAATTAAATGCTAAACGGTATCTTAGAATTGTTATTATCAATCCTGCAACAAAAATGAGTGATATCAAAAAACTGGTCTTATCAATCCGAAGTGCGGCCGCAGCTTAATTTTCCTCTTCTTTCTTAAACGAATTACTGTAAATAATTTTTGACTAGTTATATGTCTTGATGTATACTTGCGTTATATATTGAGCTTCCTGCTATATTTATTATTTTTTCATTTGATCTCAAATTCAGTAATAACTTCAAGCGTTAATATTTTATAAGTTCACCAGTTTTTTATACAACACCTGGCATTTATCAATAAGAAAGGATCAGTTATGAAGAATCAGTCTTCGCAGGTATTTCTTCAACGGGCCAGGGTGATGACTTTAATCAGAAGAATGGCATTTATCTGTTTTATTGTCGCACTTTTTTACTCTTTGGCTGCTGTTGTTTATTCAACCAAAGTCATTTATAAGGTCAAGCTCAACTATGCGGTTATCCTTGAGCAGTTCGGCGGGCAACGACAGGCGGTAACAGATGTTGGCTGGCATTTCAGGCTTCCCTTTTTTACAAAGCTTGAAAAAGAAGTTCCTTTAATGAATCAGAACTTGTATCTGGGTGGAAGTTCCGCCCCCATAAAAATTATTTCTAAAGAAAACGTGGCCCTTTGGACTTCTGCTTTGATGACCTTTAAAATAAAAGATTTAAAGGTTTGGGGAATTGAGAACCTTTCTCCTGAAATTCTACTTCAGGGGGACTTTGACGGTATTGCCAAAGACACCCTGCAGGCCAAAAAAGTCAATAACCTGATCAGTGAAAGAGAAAGAATAAAAGAAGAAATTTTCCAGGCGTTGAAAAATCGCCCCATCAACAAAAACGGCCCGACCATTGAAGGCAAATACGGCATTGAGGTAGTCAGTTTCGTGCTCAACGAAACCCGCTTCGGCGACAAACTGGTTGAAGCAACAGAGGAAAAAAAGCGACGTCAGCTTATTGCAGAAGCAGACAATTATGCAGCAGACCAGGAAGCTGACAGAATCAAAAAACTGTATAGGGCATATCTTGAAGGCATCCAATCCCTTCACCTTGCATTGGGAGGATCTGATAAACAGAACGTGAACCCGGCATTATTTGAATTTCTTTCCCAGCAAAAATGGGCCACTGCCTATGAAAAGAACCAGTCAGAGCAAAAAACATTTGTCCTTCATGGAGCAGGGCAGCCGCCATCTCTAACACTGCCTCCTCTGTTTCAAAAAAAAATGAACGCCCCCTTGATAAACAACAAAGAGGAGACTTCACCACGGGCCATTTTAATATCACCTTAACTGCAAGCTGACTTTATCTTGCCTCAGGAGTTGGGTATGGCAAAAAGGACCACAAAAGAAAAGACATTTATCAGGCTTCCTGAAGACTCCATAAAAAAAATAGAAGCGCTTGTGGCGACATGGAGTTATGACACCAAAGCCTTTGTCAGATCCCGTCTGAATCAGTACAAACCGCCCCATCCCTTGATTTCACTCCTGAAAGAATCCTTTTTCCTTTTCTTTTTTATGAAATGGAAAAAAAGAAAAATGAATGTGTTAAACAACCCTGAAATCCTCAGGGACTGGAAAAAACGATTTTTATACTCAGGGGAAATCAATCCCGGGGCTTCCTGGAATACCATTATTGAAAAAGAACTGACAAAGTCGGAATACCACTATCTGATCGCCGTACTGGACAAGGAGCTGACAGACCTCCATGTTCCCATGGAACTTGAAGAAACTTTTGAAAAAATATACAGGGCCCATATCAGGAAGGAACATATTGAAGATCCGGATGTTCCCAAAGCTCCGATTGTTCTGATAGAAGGCACATCCGGCAGTGGTAAAAGTGCTACGGTCAGAGAAACACTTGAAAAAGTGGTATTCAGAAATGAAATCATCCCCATGGTTGACTGGAAAAAGAAAAAAGAAAAAATTCTTGCCCATCACACTCTTTTCACAAGCCTCGAAGAGGTAGATCCCGAGTTTGCCATAAAAATTACAAGAAAGCGGAAACAGGCATTTTACAACCGTCTTGCCCGAATTCCGATTTTAAGACGTATTATGAAAAAACGAATTATGAACAACCTGACTTATTTTGAAGAACGGGGGATCACCGTTGATTCCTCTATTATCACACCCAATGATTATCAGACCGCTTTATCAGGCGAGCCTGGTAATTATTTTAAACGAGCCATGGGCCACCCCAAAGTAACGTCCATCCGGCACATAGAAGAGGCCCATTCCGCTTTTGGAAAATCTGAAGGAAGCCACAGCGGAGGGATTGAAAAACAGCAGAGGACCCTGATTGACACCTCCAATATCGTCCTGGATGAAATAATTGAAGGAAGAAGGGACTGCTTTATCATTGCCACCAGTGACCAGACCCGTCGATTTGATTCAGCCATATACAGACGATTTGTGGAAAAAGGGTGTATCATTGATATGTCCAAGTACTGGATGAATCCGAATAATCTTAAAAAAATCATATTCCTTGAAATCAAACGCCATCAGATTCCCACAAAATATCACCAGGATTCCAAAAGCCTTGATGAAGCCGCAAAAATAATATATGCCATTTTTAAAGAAAGAAGCCTTAAAATCAGCCCTGCCTATGTCAGAAAACTCATCGAATCCGTTATTAACATCCGGGGAGATTTCATCCTTGATTTCCTGGATAACAGCATCCTGGTCAGAAGTGCTTTTCAACTGGTGGCCAAAAACGTATACGGTGAATTATACGACAAAGTTGTTGATCGCATGGATCGAGACGTTCAATGGGATGAGTATGTGGGGAATATAAAAGATAAATTCTCAGAAATGGCCAACAATTGTTTCAGCTACGGTATCAGCGAGGATAAGGGGGTTGTTCTGACAGGGCCTCCGGGCAGTGGAAAGACCTTTCTTGTCAGAACCTGGCTTTCCTCCAACCTGAAGGTTCATGATATTGCCACAAGTCCTTCTGCACTTCAAGACCCGTCAAGCCCGGTTCACGGGGCAATTTCCAATCTTGAAAAGGTCTATGATATTGCAAAAATGATCGCCCCCACCATCATCTTCTTTGATGAAGGTGATGCTCTGGCACCCAGAAGAAGTGCCACAGGCGGCCAACCGTCAGATGCTTTGACCAATAAATTTTTAAATATTATTGATGGAGAAATTCCCTTAAATAAGGTCTTTACAGCGCTGACCACCAACCGCCTGGACATCTTAGACCCTGCCCTGATCCGATCAAAACGACTGAAAACGCTTGAAATATCAGGTCATATGAGACAAAAAGATATTTTTGATATTATAAAAAAACAATTTGAAAAGATCCCCCATAAACGCCAGTTTGAAATTGAAAAGATTATTGAGACTGCCCAGGAGATCTGTAACACACCGGCTGATTACACATCGTTCACGGAAAAAGCCATTGCTCTTTGCAGTACGGAATATAAGGTATTGTTAAAACTTCGGCAGCTTAAAGAATCCACCCAGCAGGAAAAATATGATTTTATCAAACTTAATTTTAAAACCCTCATAGGCATTCTTGATGCTGTCAAAGCCCCACCCTTGATCAAATCAAAAATCAAAAATGATTTAAAAAACTTTGTAGAGCATTATGATCAGATCCTGGTCTATGTGGATCATATCACCTCGGAAAAAGCTTACCCGCTTGTAGAAGCCCATCTTGAGTCCGCCCGAAGAGAGATATCCCAAAGTCCTGTAAGAAAAGGATCTATCCAGCTCAATGAATTTCTTGAAACAGAGTTGAGCAAAGAACCCCAGGTCGGGTTTATCATTGGTGTAGGTGCCAATGATCTTACAGGAATGCTGCTGCCCATTGCCACCAGCCTGACCGGGAGAGTGGAAGGATCTCCCATTATTGTTACCGGAGCCGTATCTTCTTCTTCAGCAAGTACGGCTGAGCTTGACATGGCCGTTCAAATGACAAAACAATCTGCCCAGGAAGCATTAACCATGGTAAAAAACTATATCCAGGAATTGAATCCTAATTATAGTATTGCCTGGATTTTTGGTGATTTTTTACAGCGATATTCCCTTCACCATCAATTGCTTTCCGCTTCATATAATGTGGGCGGGCCCTCAGCCGGTTATGCCCTTGCCCTGAATACACTTTCCGCACTTTTAAGGATTCCCTTATGCATTGATTTCGGTATCACCGGCGCTCCCTGGACCAAAGGCGTCAGAAAAGATGAGGTCGGCGGTTCCGTCATTATCGGCGGCCACAGGAAAAAAACGGAAAAAGTTCTTTTATATTTAAGAAGAATGTACATGCCATTACAAAACTATAAAGATCTTGAACCTGAATTTTTATTAGGCTACTGGCAACGCAAAAAAGATATTATTGCCGTCACCCATTTCGCCGATTTAATGCCTGAAATCCTGTTCCTGGATGAAAATCATAACCAACAGCGGGAAAATTTGATTGAAATGAGGATAAAGCTGAAAAAAGAAAAATACTATGCCGGAAAAAGAACACCAAATCTTAAAGAAAATATTATTCAGACAAAAAAGGAAATGAGGAAACGGGCAGAAGGTGAAATGTTAAAACGGGTCGATGCCATTCGCAAATATCTGACTGATCCAGACAGGGAAATATATATCGCCCATGAAAAAATATTTAAAAATTATATGGCAAGATAACGTCCCGAAAAAATTTTCTATTTATCCCTCAATGCCAAGGGTTTGGACAGGATTTCAGACCAGATAATAGCATTTTGTAATGGATTAGACTTAAAACAATACTTTTCCTGCAAAGGATACAAAGGCTCTTTAATGTAAGGTTCTTGTCCGGATCTTCGAGAGTGAATCCTCTTTTTTAGTGGGCGTTCTACTTCTTTAGGTTCAGGCTCACTGAAATCAGCAGCATCCTCAACACTTTCAAAGACAGGGGATGAATCTTCATCTTCTGCAAGCGTTTCCCAAATAATCTCCTGCTCACGGACTTCCTTTTTCTGCTGTTTAGCCTGATTTTCAAGTTCCTGAACAAATTGCTGGATCCGTTCACCGATCCGGCCAAATATGGATGGCATCTTCTTGGTTTTTTTTGGTTTTGCGGTTTTTTTCTTTCTAGCCTGAATCTGCTTTAAAATTGAAGGCAAAACAAAAAAAGCCATAATAAAAAGAAACATTATGATTGAATCAAAATCCATGGATCAATCCTTTGTTGCTCACCGGTCCCTGCCTTTGAAAAGGTGAAGGGACCGGCTTGGTTGAGTTATAGTTTAGGATCTGAGTCTGACTCCGGGGTGGCAATCTGGTCTCTCATTTTAGTATCAGCGGAAATATTCTGCATCCTGTAATAATCCATGATACCCATATTACCACTTCTGAAAGCCTCTGCCATGGCCAGGGGCACCTGGGCCTCTGCTTCTACTACCTTGGCACGCATTTCCTGGACACGGGCTTTCATCTCCTGTTCCTGGGCAAAGGCCATGGCACGCTTCTCCTCGGCTTTTGCCTGGGCAATCTTCTTGTCTGCCTCGGCCCGATCGGTTTCAAGTTCTGCTCCTATGTTTTTACCCACATCCACATCAGCAATATCTATGGATAAAATTTCATAGGCAGTACCTGCATCCAGCCCTTTTTTCAGAACTGTTTTTGATATCGAATCCGGATTTTCAAGCACTTCTTTGTGGGTGATGGCTGACCCGATGGTGGTTACAATACCTTCTCCCACCCTGGCAAGGATGGTTTCTTCTCCGGCTCCGCCGACCAGACGGTCGATATTGGCACGGACCGTGACCCTTGAAATGGCTTTCAATTGAATACCGTCCTTTGCCATGGCAGCCACAAGAGGGGTCTCAATGACTTTCGGGTTAACAGACATCTGAACAGCTTCCAGCACATTCCTTCCTGCAAGATCAATGGCCACGGCACGGTTAAAGGCGAGATCGATATTGGCCTTGTCGGCTGCAATGAGTGACTGGACAACACGGCTGACATTGCCCCCTGCGAGAAAGTGGGATTCAAGGTCATCCGTGGGAATTTCAATGCCGGCTTTAACCGCCATGATTTTGGATTCAACAATCAGCTTGGGCGGAACTTTCCTGAACCGCATGAAAATAATATTGATCAGCCCTACCTTTGCGCCGGACACCAATGCCTGGAGCCATAAGGCCAGGTATGAAAAAATAAAATAAAACAGCACCAGGGCGATAATGCCTGCAATAATAAACAAAATATACATAAGATTCATTGAAATTTTCTCCTTTTATTCTGAATTTTCTACAATAATTCTATTGCCGGTCACACCTGTTACAACAATGGGCGTATCCGCATCAATATATTCTCCATCCGTCACCACATCCACGCGTTGTGAATTAATCTGTGCCATTCCTGCCGGGCGAAGATCAGTGACAGATCTTCCTTTCATATTTATATATGCTTCAAGCTTCTCTTTTTGGGAAACCACTCCATCCTGTTTTGATAACTCCCGCTTTAGTGTCAAAGGCGACCTGGCCAGTATTTTCAGCCCCAAAATAATCAACACAGGAACCAGGACGATATCCAGACCTGCAAGGACCATCCCGGCGGTTGTGGATATGGTTGTAAACACCAGGTATAAGGAATAAAAAAAAGTGACCAGCGCGATAACGGATAACAACCCCAGCGACGGAATAAAAATTTCAGCAATGATGACCAGAATTCCGATCACTTGAAGAAAAAGGGGTAAGAGATAGAGTTTCATTCCAAACCTTTATATTTCAGGATATCTTGGGTTTAACTATTACTCGATTCTGTTCTATTTTGTCAATCAGAACCGGTGTTCCCCGGTCAATAAATTCACCCCGGGTAATAGCATCGATCTTTTTATTGTGTATCATTACCTTTCCTGACGGGCGGAGAAATGAGTGGGCAATCCCCGTATCTCCCGGTTTCACCGCTAATTTTGCTGTGGCATCCACATGGGAGTGCTCAAGAGTGGCATCAAGATAAGGCCCTTTCATAATTTTTGACAACTGCGGCAGAACAAACCGGATCATGAATAAGGATATGAGGAAGGCAAACATAAAAGAGCCCAGTACCAGTGCCAGGTTTTTCATCAACAACGCGCCTTCCCAGGGAAATGAAGGGTCAGGGATGACAAACCCCTGGAAAGAAAGGACAAGACCCGCTGCAATAATCAAGAGTCCGGTAATACCTGCAACACCGAACCCGGGAAGGACAAACACCTCTACGCCAAGGAGCAGGGCACCGATGAGAAGGAGCAGTAATTCCGTATAGTCTGCAAGGCCCACCAGATATTGACTAAAGAATACCAGTCCAAGACATGTAATGCCGACAATCCCGGGTATGCCAAATCCGGGGGCCTTTATTTCCGTATATATGGCACCGATTCCGATGAGCATCAACATGGGTAAAAAGGGCTGTAGAAACCTTACAATGCTTTCAGACCAGGATTCTTCAATGGTAATGATATCGGTTGATTCATAACCTAATAATGACAATGCTTCTTCTATATCTTTTACGCTTTTTTGGGAAAACCCGAAGTCAACGGCTTCTGCATCGTCCATGGTTAAAAGTTCTCCCTTGGCAACGATGGTCTTTTTAGCACTGATCTTTTTTTTCTCATCTTCTGTCAGATCATCATAGGCTTTTTTCCTCATAAAGCTTTTTTGACCGTCCATCACCACCTGGTAGACTTCCATATCAATGGTGACCATGGATTCTGCCAGTACTACGGGATAATTATTTTTCTTTGCAAGAGCCCGGAATTTTGCCCTGAGAACCGTCTGAATTTTTTCTCCGGCCATTTTCTGGCCTTCCTGGGTCTGGATAATGGGTGCGCAATCCCCGATAATGGTATTTCCTTTCATAAACAACAGATTTGAAGACAAAGCAATCAGGGCACCTGCGGAAATGGCTCTTTTTTCCACAAATGCAATGGTTTTTCCTTTTGGAACATTGGAAATCGTGTCCACGATATCAAGGGCTGCATCCACCCTGCCGCCAAATGTATCCATTTTAAACACAAAAACAGCGTCTGTTTCGTTTTCAATCTCTTCCAGTGCTCTTTTGACATAGGCTGCCATGCCCGGCTCCACTGGCCCTGAAACAGGGATGATATAAACTTTTTGCTTGTTTTGCGACGCATACAGCATACTTGCCGAAAAAAGCAGACAAAAGCTGATCAGGATAAAGATTAAATATTTTTTTTGATTCATTTAAGCCGTTCTCTTTAAATAAAGACTATCTTATTTTACAGAATAAATAATTTTGTCTTTAAGGTCAAGAGAACTGTTCCGAGTTAACAGGGTGATTGCAAGTAAATTTATAAAATCTCAGGTGTACTGAAGCATTTCTACAGGAGGTGTTATATATAAAGGGTTGATTATCTGCGTGACAAATAAAATTTTCCTCCAACCACAAGATCTTGTGTAGGGCTTTGATTCAAAAAACCCCGGACTGGCAAGTATTCTGCACTGGCGATCAAATTTATTTTTATGAATAATATTTGTATTGTTTAGTTTGATGTGGTTGATGGCCAATGCAAGTAAACTTGACTTTTAAGTCGAGCCACCTCAAAAGGAGTGGACTATATTGGAAGGGAATCCAAAAACAATATCTTTTTTGATTTCAAGTTTATGATCGCGCATATAAATTCTGGGCACAATAATATCAAAATTCAAACTGTTATTAGTTACAACTGAGACATTTAAATATATCCCATAGCTTGAAATTTTTTCAATTGTACCATTAAATATATTTTCATATTTATCACTGTTTGTATCAATAATGGAGATATCTTCAGGGCGAATGCCAATATGAGTATGAGTCTGTTTTAAATTTCGGTTTAAAACAATCGCAATATCTTTACCATTAGTTTGAATAAAGATTTTATCCTTGTTTGTATAGAGAGGAAAAATATTTTTCATCCCAACAAATTGAGCTGTAAAAATAGAGTTTGGTCTTTCAAATATATCCTCAATTTCTCCTTTTTGCATTATTTTGCCGTTTTTTATAATTGCCCCCCTGTTCCCAAGATAGAGAACATCAGAAAAATTATGGGAGACCATTATCGTTGTAATTTCAAATTCTTGATGTATTTTTTTTAAAAGCTCTTTTGCCTCTTCATGAAATATAGGGTCAAGTGCTGATAAAGGCTCATCAAGAAGAAGGAGGCTCGGCTTTAATATTAAAGCTCTGGCAAGGGAGATACGCTGCTTTTCACCACCACTTAAATTTGTAGTGCCTCTTTTGATAATTTTCCCAATCCCGAGAGTATTGACAAGCATGTCAAATCGTTCCATTACAGTTTTTTTAGAGATATTATGATACCTGGCACCATATAATATATTGTTTGTAACATTGAGATGTGGAAAAAGAGCAAAGTCCTGATAAACAATTGCAATATTACGTCTTTCAACTGAAAAATCTGTAATATCATTATTTTTAAGAAAAATTTTCCCCTCATCAATTGGAAGAAGTCCTGCGATTGTTTCAAGCAGTAAAGATTTGCCTGATCCTGTGGGGCCTATTAAAGCAAAAAAATCATTCTTCTTAATATCAAGGCAAATATTATCAAGGCTGAAATCAGCAAAAGAGAGTTTTATATTTTCAAGTTGAATCATATCTTAATTATAATTGTTAACTGATTTTGAAAACAGTCGCAAAAAAATAAACAGAATAAACGATAGAACAATCAACCAGACAGCTATGGGTTGAGAGTATTTTAACCCATAGGCTGTAAACCTTTCATAAATCATGACAGGAGCTGTCATGGGATGATATGCCACAATCACCACTGCCCCGAATTCACTTATTGCCCTTGCCGTGGACATGATAAATCCAAGTATCATATGTCTCCAGGTTAAGGGGAATGTAATACGTAAAAATGTTGAAAACGCTCCTGCTCCAAGGGTACGGGAAGCTTTTTCAAGACGTACTGGCACATTTTCAAATCCTGCTTTTACTGTATTGATATAAAAAGGCATTCCAACAAATAAAAGTACCAGAATAATGCCTGTTTTAGTGCCCATTATCTGTATTCCAAGGTCAGAAATAAACCTGCCAATGGGATGATTTTTACCAGCAAGGCTTAAAATAGCAATACCAACCACAGGATGAGGTATCATGATTGGAAGATCAATAATACCTTCGATAATTTTTTTGCCAAAAAGTTTTTTTCTTGCCAGCAGATAAGCAAGGGGAGTACCCAATACAAATGCAATAAAAGATGCACTTAAAGCTGTGCCAATGGATCTTCCCATGGCAGCAAGCACATCTTTATCGCATATTGTTTCCAGTAACATCGCCATAGAAGGCTCAAATGTCATCTTTAAAAGAGGCAAAGTTAACAGAAGAATCAATGGCAGGCTGAGTAGAGCAAACAGCCATGTTAAAGGCTCAGTTTTTTTCATCTGCTTTTTTTACTCTTTTACCTGTACAAAAGATGCAAAATCAGTTGGGATAAAATCTGCCATTTTTTGTGTTGGTACACGACAGGGAATAAATGGCGGCTGTCCCATTGTTTTTAATGTTTTCAAACCATGATCCGGAGACAAAAGAAATGCAAGAAACAGCTTAGCGGCTTCAGGGTTTGGAGCATCTTTTATCATTGTAACTCCATAGGTGCATGATTTGCCTTTTTTTGTAATCCAGGTTCCAGGTTGTTTACCTGTAACTTTTACTTTGGCCTGTTTATAAAAAACATCATATTGATAATGACCAAGATTAATATGCTCATCCATTTTAATAAATTTTAAATTGTGCTGAATGGCAACTGATAAATACTCCCAGGCATAATCCATATTCCCTGTTTTAAGCAGATTGACAAGTTCGACAGATTTAGGTCTGATATTTCTTTTTGGTCTGTTATCAACAATTTTTTGATAAAGCCCGTCAATATTGTAAAATATTTCAGCAAGCTGGAGCACCATAAGGCTGCGGTATCCGCATGGATCAAGGTTGGGATCGGAATGCCCCCAGTTAACCCCTTTTTTTTGTAATATTTCATGCCAGTTGTCTTTATTGATTTTATCACTATCTTTGCTTTGATCTGTATAGCACAGAACAAGCTGGTTGGTGGCAAATCTTATATTAAAATTTGCAAATTTTGGTATTAAGTTGTTATCAATGACTTTGTAATCTGCCGAAGCCATTATATCTGCAGGCTTACCAACTTCTGATATCATACGCGCCATTTTAGTACTTCCACCTGCTTCCCTCTGCACATCAATATCAGGGTGTTGTGCTTCAAAATCCTTTTCAATTTTTGCAAATGGAACCGTCAGGCTTCCTGCATGGAATATTGTCAGCTTATTTTTTGATCCTGCCTGAACGGATAATGGCAGAGTCATTACAATAAATGTGATAATCAGTTTTAAGATAAATGTTTTTTTCATTTTTTCTCCTTTTAGTATAATTAATCCCCAGCGCTTATACTTTATGACTCTGTTTATGTCAATCAATTAATAAAAGAAAGCAAATACTTACCAATACTAACTAAAACAAACCATAAATTATTTTTTTAGAATGTCGGATAGAAAATCATCAATTAAATTTGTTATTAATTTATTTAAAAGATTAAAGAGTTGAGGTAATAAAAAACTGATTTCGAATATATAGCGATTCTCAAAATAACTTTCCGATTGAAGCCATTTTTTGATTGTTTTTTTGATTGTCAATTACATCCAAAATAGCATGATCAAGTCTATCCATTAATTGTTTGTTTTTTACAACCGAAAATTGACCCTTTTACAACCCAAATTTGACCCACCTTGATTAAAAAAATATTTTTCAAAATTGAGCCTGTCTCAGCTTTGGGGAAAGCCATTGGGGTGGTCATGACCACCCCAATGGCTTTGTCAATTTCACATGTATGATTCCTTTAATTTCCAGGCTTTGTCTGTATCATTGCCAATATCTTTTCTTGTGACGTCATATATTAGAACAGGATAGTTAAAGTTATGTTCGGTGATTAATAATCCATGTTCAATGTCGGTCAGCATATGGATCTTTGTGTTTTCTTCACTATAATCAAACCGGGTCGTATTATCCTGGGTGATATTTATATCAATTGTCTCAAGCCTGCTTTTGGCAATATTACAAACGGTTATTTCCATGATTTATTTCCCCCAAGCGCAACAGTAAATTTTATTGGAGTAATCAGAATTCTGCTTTGAAAATCTTTTTACATCACATTATTTTCGTTAAAATCTCTTATTTTTTTTGTTTGCATAAAATGATCATTTGAAAAAAGATTGAAAAAAATCAACCTCTTGTTTATGGTTAAAAAACAAACAGATCTTGGTTGTCTGAATTTTTAACCCTATTCAAGGAAATATTCATGGTGGTCGGAACAGGCAAAATCAAATTTAAACTGTATGGTGTCAGTTCTTTGAAGGGAAAACGCAGGGTCGTTAAATCCATTATCAACCGAATTAAAAACAAGTTCAATATTTCCATTGCGGAAACTGACTATAATGACAGTCATTCGTGGGCTCAAATCGGGTTTTCAATCATCGGCAACGATTCAAGGGTGGTGAATTCAAAACTGGACAAGGTCTTTAATCTGGCCGATGATATGGGTCTTGCACAGATTACAGACACTCAAATGGAAATCATTCATCTATAAATTATGAACTAAGAATAATTTTTTATCATACATTAGCCTGGTCTGTCCGGATTTATACGGTTAGCTGTTTCAAAACCAATAACAAAAACCAGCAGGGAAGGGATCACAAAGAGGGTAAAAACCGTTGACATGGCAAGACCGCCAAGCAGGATCGATCCCAGTCCGCGATACAGTTCGCTGCCTGAACCGGTAGACAATACCATGGGCATCATGGCCAGAAGGCTGGTGGTGGCGCTCATGAAAATAGGTCTGATCCTGATTTCAACGGCATTTGCCACTGCTTCTTTCCCAACGAGGCCGTTATAGCGGACATTATTTAATGATTGATGAACAATGAGAATAGCATTGTTTACCACTGTACCGATTAGAATGATAAACCCCAGCATGCTCAGGACATCAAAGCCCTGGGGAGCAATAAAGGTGTTGACGGCCCAAAGACCTACAAAACCACCGGCAGCAGCCAGGGGGACGGTGAAAAGAATGATAAAGGGATACAAAAAATTTTCAAACAAGGCTGCCATCAACAGATAGGTGATGACCAATGCCAGAAGAAGATTCCACTGAAGGGCCTGCCGGGTTTCCACGAGTTTATCTGCATTACCGCCGACGCCCACCCTGACGTTTGTAAGTTTTCCTGTCTTTTCCAATGAGGGGATAATATCATTTTCAATCAGGTCCATGGCACTCTGCAGGGCCAGATCGGCAGGCGGGGTAACCTGAAGGGTAATGGTACGATCCCGCTCCAGGTGATTGATCTGAGGCATGCCCTCACCGTATGAGATCCCTGCCACATCTTTGACCTGGATCAGGTCTCCAAAGCTGTTGACGATGGTGGAGTTCAAAATATCTTCCGGCGAACTGCCAAAAGAATCCCGGCCTTTGAGTACCAGGTCAACCTGTTTGATCCCTTCAGGACGGTATTCCTCAATTTTGCGGCCATCCATCAGGATATCGACATAGACCCCCAAATCTTCTGCTGTAAGGCCATTGGCAGCCAGCTTTTCCTTATTTGGAATTATTTTTACTTCCGGATAACTGGCTTCAAGGGAGGGTACCGGGCGAACCTGGGTGCGCTCCATCTTTGCGGTGATGGTTCCGAACAGGGCATATGCCGCCTGGATAATATCCTGAATATTCTCTCCTGAAATATTGACATCCACGGTTCTGCCTTTTCCGATACCGGACTGGAAAAGTCCCGTTTGGATACTAACACCAAAAACCCCTGGAATGGAGCCCATTACCCGCCTGAACAGAGGGATCAGTTCACGGGCACGGGTTTCATGGGTGCTGGTTCCGCCAAAAAGCGTGATGCGGTCAGCCCCCACAAAAAACATACCCTGAATCTGGGGAAAACCGTCTTTTCCATCTTCCTTGAAATAAGGTTCGGTCGCTTTGTATATATCCTTGCCCATGCTTTTGAGTTTGGCTACAGAATAACCAGGGGGCGGAATAAGAATATTCAGGATAAGGTTTCTGTTTCCCTGGGGCAGATATTCAGCACTTGGCAGCAGCCAGGACGTCAAACCAATGGAGAGGCTGGTAAACAGAATAACCGCTGACAGCCGGGTACCGGTATTTTTCATGCATAATTTGCTGAATTTCAATATATTGTCGGCCAGAAATGGACCAATAATACTCTTTTGCAGCCTATTGGTCTTGATGTTGTTTTTTTTTCTGTAAAACAGATGAAACAGGGTGGGAATCACGGAAATGGAAACAATAAGGCTCAAAAAAATAGAAGACGTTATGGCAATAGCGATGTCACGGAACAATTGTCCGGCCTCTTCCTGGATAAAAATGACCGGTAAAAACACAGCCACTGTGGTTGCAGTAGAAGCCAGAACTGCCCCCCACACCTCTTTTGTCCCTTCATAGGCGGCATCAAAAGCGCTTTTACCCGTCTTGCGGTGGCGGTCAATATTCTCAAGAATGACAATGGAGTTGTCCACCAGCATACCCACGGCAAACGAAATCCCTGCCATACTCACAACATTCAGGTTTCTTCCCAGCAGCCAGAGAAAAACAAAACAGCCAATAGCTGAAATGGGAATGGCAATGCCGGTGATCAATGTTGTCCGTACACTTCTTAAAAACAGCAGAAGAACACAGATTGCCAGCATGCTGCCGATGAGGATATTGCGTTTCACCAGATAGGTTGCCGTGTTAATGTAGGGACGCTGATCAGAAACCATTTCCAGGGCCAATTTATTGCGGGCAAGAATAGTTTTATTCAACTCATGAACCACGTTTTCCACTGCATCCGTCATATCCAGAACGTTGGCTCCCTTTTCCTTTCTGACAGCAACCACAATCACTTGTTCGCCATTGTGAAGAACCGAAGCAGCTTCTTTTTTATACCCTTTTTTAACCTGGGCCACATCCCGCAGGTAGACCCGCTTTATTCCATCATCAAAGATGACCACATCAAGGGCATCCTCAGGTGTTTGAAACTGGCTGATGGTCCGGATACGATAATTTTTCTTAGCCATGCCCAGAATGCCTGCGGAAATATTCTGGTTTGTTCTGCGGATGGATGTAATAATCTGCTTGATGGACACATTATAACGAGCCATTCTTCCGGCATCAATGACCACATCCAGGGTTGTGTCGGTACCACCAAAAACTAGAAGGGCGCCTACACCGTTAATTCGCTCCAGATGCTGACGAACATTATCTTCAAAAAACGTCCTGAATTGGTTGATGTGTCCGCGATTGCCTGGCACTGTCTTTAGGACCATCCAGATAATCGGCGAGCTGTTGGCTCCGGATGACTCTATGGTGGGTTTGGTGACGTTTTCCGGATAATTACCGACCTCAGACATTTTATTAGATACCCTGAGCAGAGCCTCGTCAAGGTTAGTTCCGATTTTAAAAGACAGGGTGATCGTACCCAAACCATTGTAACTGGAACTCTCCATCTTTGTGAGTCCCTGAAGGCCTTTCAGAACTTTTTCCTGCTTTTCAATGATCTCTTTTTCAATTTCATAGGGTGTGGCACCATACCAGGCTGTATTCACGGTAATCAATGGGGTTTCAACATCCGGTGTCAACTGGACAGGAAGCTTTTGAAACCCGATCAGCCCGAACATGACTGTGAGGATGACACCCACTGCTACAGTTACCGGTTTATGGATAAAAAAACGGATGATGTCCATCTATTTTTCTCCAACAATGGTAACGGACTGACCAGGGCGCAACCGTTCGTTCCCTTCAACGATTACCGGCATACCCTCAATAAAATGCTCATTATCCACGCCGATCGTGTTGCCCAGATAAGTCACGATATTGACCGGCAGCATGGCCGCCTTTTCTTCTTTGATCGTATAGACAACATCATTGCCCTGAAATTTGATTACTGCATCCCTTGGTATCATGGCCATCTTTTGCCCGTTGCCCGTGGGAATAAACACAGTAGCCGACATGTTCTGGGCCACCTTGGTTAACATGGGAATCCGTATTTTTAAGAAAATATTTTTGGTCTTTTCATCTGCGATGGGAGACAGATTATCAATGATTCCGGTCAGTTCTTTATTATAGGCATTAATAATTACCGGCACTTTCTGTCCGACAACAACAAACTTTAACAAAGTTTCCGCCACCGGTACTTTTATAAAAAGATCATTGACGGACCCGATACTGATCAACTGTTTCCCTTGCTGAACCCAGTCTCCTGAATCCACATTTTTTTCAAGAATAATGCCATCAAAAGGCGCATTAATCACACTTTTTCTTTTTTGAATCAGCAATTTTTCAAGGATTGTCCTGGCAGACACTTTTTTTAAAAGGGCCTCTTGATAAACAAACCTGGCATCATCATAACCTTTTTCACTGATCCCGCCTTTTTTATATAAAGACTCCATTCGTTGATAATTCTTTTTTGAATGGTTTATATGAAGCTCAGCCTGATCAATCTGGTTTTTGCGAATTAAAATTTCTTTTTCAAGAATTTCAGTATTCAGGTATACCAGAGGCGTTCCTTTTTGAATCTGATCTCCGTCTCTGACATCAATTTGGGTTACCAGACCGGAGACTTCTGAAGAGACATGACTGATTCGTTCATAATAGAGCGTACCGATAAAAGACCGATTCTGGGCCACCTTTTGGAAAACAATTTTTGAAATGACCACCCTGGCAGGGGGCTGCTCCCGGGCATAAACCATTGAGCCATTAATGATGGCCAGAATCAACAAAGCTTGAAAAACACGCATACATCCTCTCATTATACTATTAAGATTTCACTTTCCATCGTTCCCATATTATTTGAACCGGCTTTTGACCGGGATAATACCTGCCGCCACGAACTTGAAACAAAGTATAAATCAATTTAGAATAGTTATTTTTTACCGGAATAAAAGTCAAGATTAAAAGATATTGTCTTGGAATTGTCTGACAGAAAAATTTTATCCGGATGAAAACAATAAAGATGTGATTTGAATTTTTCTAAAAAAAAATGTTTGTTTTCAATAATCTGGGGACCGAATATCTGTTCTAAAAAACTGAACTTGGTAATATATTTTTTAACAACCGTGAGATATAAAGCCCTTCTTGATATTTTTTCAAGCTTTCCTGACATCTGGAATCCAAAAATTTGGTCCATCTGGTCTGAGTCATGAAAAATAGAAGCAGAAATGATTTTCCGGTCTTTTGCGTATTGTATATGCCTGGAATTTTCATTGGAAAAAAAACAGAAGGCATTGTCATGAAACACAAAATAGACCGGGGATGACCACGGGATATCATTATCTGAAACCGCAAGGGTCATGACCCTTGTTTCATTGATCAGACGCCTTGCTTTTTCTTTAATTTTTTTTTCCATCTTTCACCATTCGGTGGTCTTTTTATCCGGTGGCGTTCCCCGTGGACAAAGGGAGGCTTGATTTTATTTTTTGGGGATTCAGCTCCTGGTAAAGAGTGATTGAAAAACAGGCTCCCCCTCCGGGTACAGAATCCACATAAATCTTCCCACCGTGTTCCTGGATAATCCCATATACTACGGAAAGGCCCAGTCCCACACCCTTGCTTTTTTTCTTTGTGGTAAAAAAAGGCTCGAAAATTTTTGATTCGGTTCCCTTTTGAATACCAGATCCGGTATCTTTAATCTGCAGTCCAATGGCTTTTTGATTTTTTTTACTAAAGGTTTTAATGGTCAGGTACTTTGTCCTGGAGGTTGACATGCTTTCTACGGCATTGGAAATCAGGTTCATCAGCACCTGCTTTAACTGATCCTCAGAACCGTTGACCAAAGGCAGGTTATGTTCAAGCTCTTCTATAATACGGATGTGGTTTATTTTTAGAAGATTGGAATTTAATATCAAGGTCTGTTCGATCAAATCGTTGACATCAAACTTGACCAGTTCAATTTTTGACTGACGCGCAAACACCAGAAGATTGCTGACAATACGGCTAACCCTCCGTGTTTCGATCTCCATCAGTTCCAGGTATTGTAAAAAAAGATCAATCATTTTTTGATCAATTGTGTCTTCTTTTAATATCCGTTTGCTGAGTATCACAAGATTTAATATGCCGGCAACGGGATTGTTGATTTCATGGACAACAGACGAGGACAATTTGCCCAAAGAAGCCATCTTATCCTGATGAAGAAGTCTTTCATGGGTTTCTTTTAACTGGCGGGTTCTTTCCTCCACCATGCTGACAAGATAATCTTCGTCCAGTTTGCGCTGGGTAATATCCCGGCTGATTTCAATGAATTTGGCAATCTTTCCTTTTTTTTCCCAGATGGGGAATATGGTCAGCTCCGTGTACCGGGGTTTGTTATTACTGTCCAGCCTTGTCAGCTCAACCTGGCAACGTCTTTTGTTCTTGATGACTTCTTCAAGGGGACATATATTATGACAATTGCTGGGTTTTCTTTTATCCTCTTTTAGCACTTCAAAGCATTTGCGACCGATGACATCCTCTCTGGAACATCTCATATGTTTTAAAAACGCCGCATTTGTTTCCAGGATCTCCCTTTCCGGGGATATGATTAATACGAAATCTTTGATACCACTGAGAATGGTTTGTAACTCTTTTTGAGGCATTTTTACAATCACATCCTTTTAAAAAAAGTTCTAAGCAATCGAAAATATGATTAATTTCTACCATGGGATGAATTATGAAAGCAAGGTCCTGAAAAAAAATAAGGTGTTGGAAAATTAGAATCGTGTGTTGGAAAATTCAACAGATTTGAAGATACCTGCTGATGAGTCAATTTCATCGCCTTGATTCACAAAGAGTATTATGAGCTGTGGTAAAATTCTACAATTTAAATTCCCATACTCTGCAGCATCCATCCTGTCATCGAATCTCAAATCCCGCAACTTGCGCGGGTATCAATATTATATTTCTCCTTTTTCCCGATCTGGTATCCTTTTTGCTCTTCTAAAAATTGGCAAAAGGAGAAAACAATAATTCCTAAAAAGGAGAAAAGACAATGACACAATTAATGAGAACCAAAAAATCCGGAAACATCTGGAAAGCCAAAAAAGATAAAAATGATCATCCCTGCATCTGGATGCAGGCAGGCGTTGCAAAGAAAAAAAACTGCAATAATTTTTATGACTGCACCCATTGCAAGTATGATGATTCCATGGCCAAAATGGCAAAGGCCGGCAAACACATCTCCTGGCAGGAGGCGATGAGAAACAGAGACAGCAAAGATAGAACCTGCAGGCATGCGCTGACCTGCAGGACCGAAAATAGGATCTGCCCCATGAACTACAATTGTCAGCGCTGTGATTTTGATCAATATTTTGAAGACACCCTTTCCCCGAAAACCGGTCATTCCATGGTGGTTATGAAAGATGTCAAAGGCTTTGATATTGCCGACGGATATTATTTTCACAACGGTCATACATGGGCCAGCATCGACAGCGGCGGCTTTATCCGTATCGGGCTTGATGACTTCTCCTTCAAGGTGCTGGGCGGTCCGGACGCCTTTGATCTGCCTTTGACCGGCCAGGAACTGAACAAAGACAAGAAGGGCTGGGGCTTGAAAAGAAAAGAAAATCTGGCCGATATTCTCTCCCCTGTAAATGGGGTCATCACCGAGGTTAACAACACTATCAGGAAATCGCCGGATCTTTCAAAAACCGATCCTTATGGCGATGGATGGCTCTTTACCATTCATAACTCCGATATAAAGGGAGCCGTAAAAAATCTTATGGCCGACAACGACAGCATAGAATGGCTGGGAGAGGAAGTGACCACCCTTGAAAACATGATTGAAAAAGTAACAGGTCCTTTAAGCGCAGACGGCGGTCTCTTAAAAGCGGATGTCTACGGAAACCTGCCGACCCTTGGCTGGCACAACCTGACCCGCACCTTTTTTAAAACTTAAAGATAAGGATGCAACAAATGGAAACAAGATTAAAAGAAAAAACTCCTGCCTGTCTCTGGATGCAGGCAGGGGTCGTAAATAAAAAAATGTGTTATAAAGATTTTTCCTGTACGACCTGTAAATTTGACCGGGCCCTGAGAAAAGCCTGTCATGAAAATGAACTTCTTCAAAAACAGGGCATGACCCTAAAGGGAAAAAGGGGGACGCTTGTTTTCTGGCAGGAAAGACTTAAAAATCAGCATCTGGCCGGAAGGCCGTGCATCCATCATATGAAAGGCCATATTGATTTTAAAAGCTGCCCCAAAGCCTATAATTGTATTGATTGTGAATTTGACCAATACTTCCATGATCAGTTTAAGGTATATACGGTCTTAAAACCTGTAGAGTTCAATGATATCAGTGGGGTATCTCTGCCTGTGGGATATTATCTCCATTCGGGACATACATGGGTGAAAATAGAAGACCGCAACACTGTTCGTATCGGGATTGATGACTTTGCTTCAAGGGTTCTGGGAAAATTTACCGCCATAAAAACCCCTCTGATGGGCAAACAGGTTTTCCAGGGGGAAAATGCCATTCATATATCCAGGAATGGGCATAAGGCATCATTTTTATCCCCTGTCAGTGGAGTGATCACCGAAGCCAATTCACAGGTGCGTGGGAACCCGGGTCTGATCAACCATGATCCGTATATAGACGGATGGGTATTAAGTCTTTATTGCCCGAACCTGAAACAAGACCTGAAACAATTGATGTTCATGGAGTCTAACAAATCATTCATGAACAAGGAAGTAGACAGGCTGTATTCATTTTTAGAAAAAGAGACTCAACTGATGGCAGCCGACGGTGGAAGGCTGGGTTCCGATCTTTTCGGGAACCTGCCAGAAATTTCCTGGAACAGGCTCTTAAAACTCTTTATCAGCAAAGATTCCTGATGCTGTCGGCCAAAAAAATGTTGCAATACCGGCAAAACCGGCTTGATTTCCTGTCAACATCCTCAACCCTTCTGCAATAATGCATAATGCACTTTTCATCTTCACAATGCCGAAGATCAAAGGTATGCCCGAGTTCATGGATGGCTTCCTTTACAATCCGTTTGCACCCCTTGTTAACTATCTCGATTTCAAGATCGGCAATCAGCCTGGAGATCGATATGATGCAGGCTTTTCCCCCAAGCTGGGCCTCACCATAGACATGGGTGAGAATAGGAATAAAAAGGTCTTCTTTGGTCACGGCAATAACCTTGATGCAATCATCTGGTGCATTTTTCGAAAGCTTCTCAAGGATTTTCGTTGAATGATATTGGTTGCGCTCTGCATTATATGCAAAAAAAATATCGTCTAAAACCTTCTCCACGCAGGCCTTGAATCCGAAAAACTTCCCTACATCCGTTGCAATGGTGTCACTCATCCAGGGCGGGATATCCCCAATGGGCGAAACAATAATGGTGTCAATATTATTCATTTGCCAATGCTGTGACCATAGCTATTTGTCACGATAGTCTTTCAGGCCATATCGTTTGATCTTATTGTACAGGGTTGATCTGTCAACACCAAGGATGGCGGAACTCTTGGTAATATTCCAACTGGTTTCATCCAAAATTTTGGTAATATGATGTTTTTCCACATCAGTCAGTGAGAAATACTTCTTTTTCAGTTCGTTTTCCAACGTCTTTACAATGGGAAGATCCAAGGGGGTAATGGTACCGGTTTTACAGACCACCACCGCTCTTTCAATGGCATTGGAAAGTTCCCTTACATTTCCGGGCCATTCATAGAGCATGAGTTCATCCATGGCATCCCTGCTGATTCTTTCCACTCCCCTGTTAATTTCCTGGGTGGTCTTCATCAAAAAATGTTCGGCCAGCAAGGGGATATCTTCTTTTCGTTCCCGTAACGTCGGCATGGTAAAAGTAATGACATTCAGGCGATAATACAGATCTTCCCGGAATGTTCGATTTTTAATGGCCTGTTTGAGACTCGCATTGGTCGCCGCAATCACCCTGAAATCGGCCGAAATGGGCTGGGTTCCCCCAACCTTGTAAAATATTTTATCTTCCAGAACCTGGAGAAGATCAATCTGCATCCGCATGCTGATCTCACCGATTTCATCCAGAAATAATGTCCCGCCACCGGCAAGTTCCAGACGGCCTTTCCGGGTTTCTTTGGCATCTGTAAAAGCCCCTTTCTGATGACCGAAGAGTTCGCTTTCCATGATATGTTTAGGAATGGCGCCGCAATTCACACTGACAAACGGGCCATTGGAAACCCTGCTGTTGGAATGAATGGCCTTTGCGGCAAGGCCTTTTCCCGTTCCGGTCTCACCCGTGATCAGAACCGTTGTGGCCGTGTCCTTGACATCTTCTATCAGGTTAAAAATTTCCTGCATGGGCCTGGACTGACCGATCATACTTTCAAACCGGGTCCTTTGCTCGTACTCTTCCTTTAAAAACAGGTTTTCTTTTATTCTGGCCCTGTGATCAATTAATTTCTGGATGAGCACCCCGAGTTCATCCGGATCAAACGGTTTGAGAAGATAATCAAAGGCATGGGATTTCATGGCCTGGACTGCTGAAGGGATGGACCCAAAAGCCGTGATCATAATCACGTCAATATCAGGATAGTCTTCCTTTACATGCGTAAGAACATCCATTCCACTGATGCCATCCATCTGAATATCCAGTAAAAGGATGTCAAAGCTATTAATTTTTAGCGTTTCAAGGGCCTCTTCACCACTTGACACACTGCTGACATGATACCCGTCTCTTTTCAACCAGCCGGAAAGGGATTCGCGAATAATCAACTCATCATCAACGACCAGAATTCTTGTTTGTTCCATCCAAGTCTCCTTCTTTGTTGACACGATTTGAAAATAAAGACAAATTTTAAAGAAAGTATATAAATATTAAATGGTTGTTGTCAAACAAATTGTCTTGGCGATCCAACACTATTCCGTCTTGCCTGACGTATGTCCAGTGTAGCAGAAATCAAACACAAGTCTTAGGATAAATTTAAATCTATGAAAAAAAATGAAAATAAATATCAGAGATATATACAATACCAATCGGCCTGCCACCCTTTAATACGGGAAGTCTATGGTAGTTATTTTTTACCATACGATCCAGTATAACCATGAGATGTTCATCAACTGAAGCGCCAACTATATTGATGCTCATAAGCTGACGTACTTCTTTTCCTTTAAGATTTTTCATGGCTATATCAAATTGTTCATCCCATGATACTTGTTCCCCGCTTATCCCATAATTTAAAAAAGTGGGCCGCAGATGATAAAGAATATCAGCCATTGTTATTATCCCCACAAACATCATCACTTTATCAAGTACCATAAGGCTGGCGGTCTTATCACCTGTTTCTCTAACTTTGCCATTTAAAATCATTTGAATGGCTTTTTCAACAGTTTCATCAGAACGGATTGTATCAAATTCAGTGACCATAATATCTTTAACAAATATTTTCATGGTTTCCTCCGCGAATATTAACCTACGTTCTATTATGCGCAACTATATAATGCATAGTATATTAAAATAGCAAGTCCATTATTGTAAAATCAAATCTTTTTGGGGAAAGTCAATTTTTTATTAAGATTTTAACTGTAGGGCTACAAGGACGGCAGAAAACAAGATCAATACTGTTCCTGCCATTTGTAACCAGCCGATATACTGTCCTAAAAAAAGTGATGCAAGGGCCATTGTCGTTACCGGTTCAAAGGTGGAGAGCATGGATGCATTAATGGCACCGGACAATTTTATTCCCTGAAAATAGGCATATACGGCAACCGCGGTTGAAAGAATGGCAATGGCCATGATATTCATCCAGTAGAACTCTGCCGTTGGAAAGAAAAACCCTGCCTTTATATTATAGAGAAGATAAAAGCATGCAGCAGAAGCAATGACAACAAGACTGGATGTAAATGTGTCATTTCTTTTCATCACTTTGGCTCCGGCAATGGTATAAACGGAGTAAATCAATGCAGCACCGACCCCGAGCATGATTCCTTTCATATTTCCATTGGTATCAACCCCGATGACCAGTATGGTCCCTGAAATGGCAATACATAAAGCAAAAAGTTTGTTTTTTGTTAAGGTTTCATCCAGGAAGAAAACAGACAGAATCGCAACAATGGCCGGATATAAATAGAGCAAAATTGCCACAAGCGACGGTGGAATGAGTGTCAGTGCCTTAAAATAACAATAGGATTGCCCCGCATATCCTATGGCGCCCATGGCAATGAGCGTATAAAGGTCTTTTCCTTTTGGAAATTTTCTTTTTTGTAACACTGCAATGGGCAGCATAACCATCACTGCAATGACAAACCTGAAAAAAAGCAGGGAGTGGGTACTGATCCCGGACAAGTATGCGAACTTTGCAAAAATGGCCATGGCACCAAAGGATGCCGCTGAAATCAATATTAACCCTATTCCCAGCAAATGACCCATATTTGATTATTTCAAATTCTCTTTTGCTTTTATCTGTTTTTTAAAAAAAGTTTGAAACGTTTCCTCAGTCAGTGTGGCTTTCTTATCTCTGAGTTGCACTAAAGAAATTTTATTAAGCACTTTTTCTTTAGTAGGAAAAATCGGAACTATTTTTCCTGTTTCAATCTCATTCCAGATCAGATGATCTGCCGTAATGGCCAGCCCCATTCCAAGCCTGACACAATTTAAGAGTGCCTGGTGGCTTTCAATGGCCATAATGATATTAAATTTTGAAATCGATTTTTTGAAATAATGCCAGAACCAGTGTTTCAAAATAAAGGGTTCATGTTCGTCTGTAATAAAATCCATTGACATAAGGGTTTCAAAAGAAATATTTTTTCCCATCATATTTTCAAAATACTCTTTTGAACTTGCCAGAATAAAGGTTTCTTCTGCCAGGGAATCTATTTTGTATTGTTCCGGTCTTCCAAAAAACTGGTCTTTGGCTGAAAAATAATCAATCACCACAAAATCAAGTATCCCTTTATTTAACATATCCAAGAGCTGGTCCGGTTCTTCAAGTCTTATTTTAAAGGTCACCTGATTGTATTTTTTCCTAAAGGCTTGACAAATGGCCGGAAAATATGTCTTTCCAAATTCAAGAGGCGCACCAATTCTGAGCAGTCCATAGGGGTGATCCATTGGTTTTGAAATATTTTTGATTTCACTGCCTAAGGTTTCCATAAATGGTTTGACCATGGCAAACAGCTTATCTGCTGCCCAGGTGGGAATAATTTTTTTGTGACGTCTGATAAACAAAGGAGTTTTTATTTCAAATTCAAGTTTTTTTATGTGCTGGCTGACGCCCGGCTGGGTAAGATGAAGATTTTTTGCCGCCATATTAATGCTTTGCAATGAATAGACATGGTAAAATACTCTTAATCTGTTTAAATCAGGTAGCATAATTAATACTTATCCAATCGATAACAAAGATTAATTTTACTAATTTATAACTTTACTCTACTTTTAAAACAAGCAAAAGAACTATTTAATTACAAACACCCGTGAAGGCCAGAAAGTGTTACCGATTACATTATCCATATTTGCCTGTTTCGGCTGGGGCATCGCAGATTTTATAGGAGGGCTTAAAAGCCGTAACCTGCCCACACTCAGCATTTTGATGATCTCCTCCCTGATGGGGACTTTTCTTCTTGGCGGTATTCTTTTTTTGTTGAACAAGCCCCTGCCCGATGATCCGCTACTTTTCTGGGCCATCCCGGCAGGGTTGATAGGGGTTGTCGCCATATTTCTATTATACCGCAGCCTTGCTGTGGGGACCATGTCCATACTGGCTCCCATTAGTGCAACAGGCGTTATTCTGCCGGTCATCTGGGGAATTTTTTTTGGAGACACTCTATCCGGTTTAAGCATGTTGGGTATTGTCATTGCTATTTTGGGGTCATTAATGGCTGTCATGGAGAACACTTCGGAAAAAACCGGAAAAAAACTTACCAAAGGAGTCGGGCTTGCTGTCGGCTCGGCATTTTTAGTGGGATTCTATTTCATAACAATGGACAAGGCCTGCACCCATCACCCGATCTGGGCATCCATGATCATGAGATCATCCGCACTCATCATTTTGATCCCTGCGCTCTTTTTTGCAAACGTCAGTATTAACGTCGGAAAAGTTCAACTGCCCTATATTCTTCTAATGGGCTTTATGGACACCATGGCTGCGTTTTGCTTTGCCCTGGCAACCTCAAAAGGAATGCTCAGCCAAGTTGCTGTCATAAGCTCCATGTATCCTGCAGTTACTATTATTCTTTCAATGATGATCGCAGGTGAAAAAATACGGAAAATCCAGTTTTCCGGAGTCCTTCTCGCCATAACAGGTATCGCACTTATATCTGCATTTTAATGATTTACCGTGAATCCATAGTTGCTTTTTTTTATCAAACAAGTTAATTTTCAATCTGAATAATAAATTGGTGTTATTAAAATCCCCAAACAGATAAAGGATTTGATTTATTGATGATTCTTCTTCGGGTGGTGAACCATAATTTCAAACAATCCGTATCATCTGCTGCTATTTTTACTTTTTGTATCATCAGTCTCTTTCTCTCGTCAGGATGCGCGATCATCATATCATCCGCCACATCAGACATGATGGAACATCTTTCCGACACGATTTTAAACAATGACGATTTAACCCTGGTAAAAACCGGTGCCCCGGCTTATTTGCTGATGATCGACAGCCTGATCAGCAAAGACCCGAAGAATGAAAACATGCTGTCCACAGCTAGCATGTTGTACACTGCCTATGCAGATCTGTTTGTAAAAGATGTTGATCGATCCCGAAAAATGGCTGCCAAAGCCTTGAATTATGCCAATCGATCCATTTGTCTTGAAAAAAAGAATGCCTGTATGCTTAAATCAGGAACATTTGAAGACTTTGAAAAAATTATGTCAACTATGGAAAAAAAACATGTCCCCGCCCTTTTTGCTCTCGGCAATGCCTGGGCCGGCTGGATCATGACCAATAAAAATGACTTTAATGCCATTGCAGACATGTCACATATTGAACTGATCATGCAAAGAGTAATTGAACTTGATGAGACGTATAAAGACGGCGCTGCATATCTATACATGGGAACGCTGGCAACCTTGCTGCCGCCTGCTCTTGGAGGCAAGCCCGAGCTGGGGAAATATTATTTTGACAGGGCTGTCAAATTATCCCGGGGAAAAAATCTAATGGCAAAAGTTCTTTATGCAAAATTGTATGCAAAGATGGTATTTAACAGAAAGCTTCACGATCAACTATTAAAAGATGTAATAGCTGCCGATCCCTATGTGCCGGGCTATACCCTTGTAAACACCTGGGCCCAGATACAGGCCAAAAAATTGATAGATGGTGCAGATGACTATTTTTAAATGATGTTAAGCCGGAGAAATTCATGATTTCCCAAATTCTTAAACAATTGGTGTTGATCCTGTTTATTATACTCACAACAGATACTGTTTATGCTGTCAAACTGAAAATTGCCACCCTGTCGCCCGAAGGCTCCATGTGGATGGAGAAGATGCGTAAGGGCGCAAAACAGGTTGCCGAAGAAACCGATAACCGTGTGATATTCAAATTCTATCCCGGCGGTGTCATGGGCAATGATAAAACGGTTTTGAGAAAAATCCGTATTGGCCAGCTGCACGGTGGAGCTGTTGTGGGTGGAAGCCTTTCCCATTTTTTTCCGGCAAATCAGATCTATGCACAACCTTTAAAATTTAAAACTCTTGAAGAAGTGGGCTATGTCAGAAAACATATGGACCAGTATATCATTGACGGCCTTGATAAAGCCGGATTTGTGACATTCGGGCTCATGGGCGGTGGATTTGCATACATTATGTCACAAAAACCCGTAGAGACGGTACAGGATCTAATAAATCAGAAAGTATGGATTCCAGACAATGATAAAATCAGCCGGGATTCCATAAAGGCCTTTGGTCTCACCCCCATTCCCCTGCCCATTGCAGATGTGCGAACCAGCCTCCAGTCCGGTTTGATTAACACGGTGGCAACTTCTCCTGTTGGCGCTATTGTACTGCAATGGCATACTCAGATTAAATATGTAACAGACATACCTCTGATTTATCTTTATGCCGTACTTGCCATTAATAAAAAGAAATTTTTAAAAATCGCGGAACAGGACCGAAAGATTGTCACACACGTCATGACCAAAGCATTGAAAAAAATTGATATCCAAAACAGGGAAGATGATATCAAGGCAATCCAGGCGTTGAAAAACAGGGGGATAACATTTATCACTCCCACCGGGGATGCCCTAAACGAATGGCGCAGAGTAGCCGGGAATGCATCCAAAAAAATGATCGAATCCGGAATCCTGCCCCGGGATGTGGTTGATCAACTGGATGTGCACCTAAAAAATTTTCATTCAAACACAGACCTCACCAATGACCAGTAAAAAAACGTCTTTCATCCGATATATCATTACGGTCCTTCAAAAGATTGAGGACAGTATTCTTATCGGGCTTCTGCTTTCAATGATCTTCATGGCCGTACTGCAAATTGTTATGAGAAACCTGTTTGACTCCGGGATTCTCTGGGGCGACGAGCTTATCAGGGTACTGGTTTTATGGATCGGCCTTATCGGTGCAATGGTTGCCAGCAGGAACAACCATCACATCAGTATTGATGTTATATCCCGGTATCTTCCTGACAGAATCAAAAAACAGATAACTCTTATTATATCTATTTTCACAGCACTGATTTGTGCTGTTATGGCATATTTCAGCCTTGAATTCGTGATGATGGAAAGAGAGGATGGTCTTATAGTATTTGCAAATATCCCGGCCTGGGTCTGTGAAAGCATTATCCCGGTTTCATTTGCCATTATCTGTCTCAGGTATATTTTATTTTCTTTCACCGGCTTTTCTAAACTGTTTAAGCGCATCCCGCAATGATAGTTTTACTCATTGCCATACTGATTCTTTTTGCTCTTCTGGGAGCACCGCTTTTCAGCATTATCATTGCTGCCGCCATGACGGGTTTTTATTTTGGCGATATTGATTTGTCCGTTATGGCAATAGAGCTGTATCGCATTGCAGACACCCCGATTCTCCTGGCATTGCCCATGTTTACCTTTGCCGGATATATGCTGGGTGAGAGCAACACCTCGAAGCGTCTTGTCAGGCTGACCCAGGCCTTTTTCGGATGGATGCCGGGCGGGCTTGCCATTGTTGCATTTATTGTCTGTGCCCTTTTTACGGCCTTTACCGGAGCGTCAGGCGTCACCATTGTAGCTATGGGGGCGCTGCTGTATCCGGCGCTGAAAGAAGCTGGATATAAAGACAATTTCAGTCTTGGGCTTGTAACGACCTCCGGGAGCTTAGGGCTTTTGCTTCCCCCGTCCCTGCCCCTGATTCTGTATGGGGTGATCGCCCAGCAGATGAGTTCAGGGCAAGAAATCTCAATTGAAAAATTATTTATTGCCGGCATTCTGCCTGCCATTCTAATGATACTCCTTCTCTCCTTATGGAGTATCTGGGCCAACCGGAAAGCCCCTGTCCCATTAACATCTTTTTCTTTAAAAAAGGCCTTATCTGCTGTCAGGGAGTCCATCTGGGAAATTCCTCTGCCCATATTCGTATTTACAGGCATTTACTCAGGATTTTTTGCCGTTTCCGAAGCAGCTGCCGTGACAGCGATGTATGTACTAATCGTGGAAATCTTTATTTATAAAGAAATCCGGCTGTCCCGACTTACCGCCATCGTCAGGGATTCAATGGTGATGGTGGGAGGAATCCTTTTAATACTGGGGGTTTCCCTGGGCTTTACAAATTACCTGATTGATGCTGAAGTGCCCATGAAGTTGTTTGACCTCTGTCAGACCTATGTGACCAGTAAGCTTGTTTTTTTAATTCTTTTAAATATCTTTCTTTTGATTCTTGGAGCCATGCTGGATATTTTTTCAGCCATTATCATCATGGTCCCCCTGATGCTGCCTGTTGCACTGGAATACGGCGTTGATCCCGTTCATCTGGGCATTATTTTTCTTGCTAACATGCAGATCGGGTATTTCACTCCGCCCGTGGGAATGAATCTGTTCATCGCAGGATACAGGTTTAATAAACCCATCATGGATATCTACAAAGCCACCATACCGTTTATGCTGGTATTGCTTCTGGCCGTCCTGATCATTACCTACTGGCCCTGGCTCAGCCTTGTATTGATTTCCTAGTCTTTACGATCTGCTAAATATTGATCATACATATCAATGACATGCTCTCTAATTTCTGAAAATTGGGTTTGAGAAATGGCAAGGCTCTTTTCCTGGAGGTTGAGCCTGTGTACAGCCTTTCGCATAATAAGATACGCTTTCTGAAGTCGTTCACTCTCAAATCCTGTAATAATCCCTTCTGCATCAAGGCTTTCTAAAAGCCGGATATTGTCTGTCCAGATGGTTATGTCAGGACAGGTATGGGCATTTTTTAAAATTAAATATTGAACCAAAAACTCAATATCCACAATACAGCCCCTGGATTGCTTTAAATCAAAAAAATCTTTTTTATATTTTAAATGCTCTTCCCGCATTCGTTCCCGCATTTCACCGACTTCTTTTTTTAATGCCTTGGCATCCCTTTTTTCTATCAGAACAGCCTTTCTGATCTCATTGAACCTTGAACAAAGGGCTTTATCTCCTGCAACAGGTCTGGCCCTGATCAATGCCTGATGCTCCCATGTCCAGGCCTGATTTTTCATATAATCTTCAAAGGCATCAATGTGAGAAACAATCATCCCGGAATTACCGCCCGGTCTCAATCTCATATCTGCTCCATATAAAATGCCGGCAGGCGTATGCATGGTTAGGGCATTGATAATTCTCTGGCCCAGGTTTGAATAAAACCGGATGGTATCAATGCTCTTTAGTCTGCCTTTTGTAACCCCTGAATCTGCCTTATACAAAAACACAATGTCAATATCTGATTTATATCCCATTTCAAGTCCGCCGACTTTGCCGTATACAATAACGGCAAACCCGCAGTGTTCAGGATTTTTGTCTGATATTCCATCGGGAAAACCATATTTTTGTGTCACAATATCCCATGCGCTTAAAAGTACCTGAGAAAGGACAGTTTCTGCAATATATGTCAGATGATCACTGACTTTCATCAATGGATAATTTCCGCTTACATCTGCAGCGGAAACCCGCAGGTAATTGATTTGTTTAAAAACACACAACTCCTCAAGCAGGAATTCCAGATCACCTGATGGAATGCCTTCCATGCGGGTCTCCATCTCTTTTTCCAGAGCCTGTTTGCCGGGAGGAAAATAAAGTGTGGCAGGGTGCATGAGTTCATCCAGCAATGCAGGATGCTTTGAAAGAAAAGTGATGATCCATGGACTTTTCTGGGCAAGGGTAATCAACGTTCCAAGTGCACGTTTATTTTCTATGAGCAAAGACAGATAGCAGGTTCTTCTTTCAATGGTTATAATCAAGTCAATTAATTTGACTAAGACAGCATCGGGGTCGTTTTGCTCGCCGATCTTCCTGACCAGGACCGGAATCAGTCTTGCCAGTTTTTTCCTTCCATTGGATGTCAACCGTTTGGTATTGGGATGTTCTTCAAGGAATCTTAAAATGCTTAATACCCTGTCAGGTTCCTTAAAGCGACCAATGGCTATGGAGTCTGGGGTAAACTGGGGATCATTAATATTGACCCATAATTCTTTAAGATCCAGCATTTCTTTGTCTGGTTTCTCCTGTTCCTCTGAAACCAGCAATTGACTGAAATGATAATGAACCCTTTGCATGTGATCATTTAAATTTTTGGCAAAATCATCCCATGCATCAACCCCCATAGAAAGTGCCAGGACTTTTCTTTGATCTTCTTTTTCAGGAATATCATGGGTTTGAAGGTCTGCATAGGCCTGAAGCCTGTTTTCAACCATTCTTAAAAACACATAAGATTCTTTCAAATCTTTTTTTGTTGCTTCATTAATGCAAGAATGGCTTTCTAACAGATCCAGAACCTTTAAGATCTTTTGTTCCTGGAGTTTGGGCTCAACACCGCCCCTGATCAGCTGAAACAATTGCCCGAAAAATTCTATTTCCCTGATGCCTCCGGCACCCAGTTTGATATTGTTTTTTAATTTTTTGTTTTTTACCTGTAGCGTGATTCTGTGCTTCATATCCCGGAAGGAATCAAAAGACCCGTAATCAAAATACCGCCTGTAAATAAAGGAATTCAAAACTTTTAAAAGCTTAAAGCCCGCCTCAATGTCACCGGCAACCGGCCTTGCTTTTATCATGGCATATCTTTCCCATTCTCTTCCCTGGGCCTGATAATATGCTTCAAAAACAAAACTGCTCATCACCAGGGGACCGCCATCACCATAGGGCCTTAACCGGGTATCAATCCTGTAAAAATTGATACCATGGGAGCCTGGCGAAAAAAATCTTAAAAACCTGCGACATACTTTTGTAAAGAACGCTTCATTGGAAATAATATTCTCCCCGTTTGTATATCCTTCTTTGGGATAAACAAAAATAAGATCAATGTCCGAAGAAAAATTCAATTCCTTAGCCCCCAGCTTACCCATGCCCAGCACAATCATGCCCTGAAAATTTCCTTCGCTGTCCACGGGAAGCCCATAGCTTTCACAAACCTCGTCATATATAACCTTTATGGCCATATCAACAATGGCATCTGCAAGAGTTGAAAGATCGAAAAGCGTTTCAGAAAGTTTGGCTTTCCCTGTTAAATCACGCCATGCAATTCTTATGGTTTCATACAACTTGGTCTGTAAAAGAATTTCCTTGACCGTTGCCACATCCATGTCTTTGGAAATTTTCTTTTCAAGCCTTGCCACAACCGTATATTCTGAATATGATTTAAACAAATCTTTTGAGTCGATAAGATCCTTAAAAATACCTGGATTTTTAGTAAAACTGGCTGCAATAAATTCGCTGAAAAGAAAAATCTTTATAAGATCAGATTTTAAATCAGTATCCAGAGCAATTTGAAGCCCATCCCTTTTCAGGCTTTCCGTAAAAGAATCAACCCTATTTTTTACCGTTATTAAAAGATTTTTATCAAGATCGGGAAATACCTTGTTAATTAAACTATGGTCCATTTATACCCTAAATTATTACAGATTAAATAAATAGCACCATAATATTGCCGGCGAATTTTATCAAGAACACAATTTTATCTTGACTTGAAAAGGGGTTTTAATAAAATGAAATCAATTTTAAGGAGATCTCTATGAATGTCGCAAAAACATTTTTTGATACCATTACTCTGCATCAGGAGACCGGTCCCGGAATAAATGATATCTCTTTTGATGTTGATCGTATTATAAAAACATCTCAAATCAAAAATGGTACCGCACATATTACCGCCATTGGCTCAACAGGCTCTGTTACAACAATTGAATATGAACCCGGTGTCATTGAGGACCTGAAAGATGCTATCAACCGGATTGCCCCTCCCAATGCCCAATACCAGCATGAACTGGCCTGGCATGATGGAAACGGGCATTCCCATGTTCAGGCTGCCATCATTGGACCTTCCATTGTCGTGCCTGTCAGAGACCATAAAGCCAGGCTCGGCACCTGGCAGCAGATTGTGGTGATCAATCATGACAATCATGCCAGAAAAAGAATTGTTGAAGTGACCGTTACAGGTGTTTAGCTCTTTTCACCTGCCAGGCAATGATATTTGTCATCTTTCTGCTCAATATTATGTATAAAACAATCGAAGACAAAATATGATTCTTACTATCCTATTGGCCGTGAAAAATAATAACAAAAAGAGCCTTACGCGTTGCGTTATAGTGCTCAGTCTCATGAAACAAAGGACTCATAGACAATATAGTCGCCGTTAGGCTACATGATTATATCTTCCCAAATGATGATTTTTAGTCTTCAATAAAAATCAATGGACTCTTTGATTTTCCTTATGCATTAACAAGGTTGCCCTGTTTCTTAAACCAGTCATAATTCATAACATAATCTTTAGCCAATCTCCATTTTAGACCGTATTCCTTCAATGATAAGAGTAATTGTAATATCTTATATTTGAAAATATACTTTTCTGTTTTTAATTTAACCTTAACACAAACCTAATACAATTCTAACATATTAATTGTAGAATTTATTCTCAGGTAATCATGCTTGATAAAAGCATTTATATTTTAATAGGAGAAAATCATGAACAAATTTATAAAATTAATACTTATATTAACGGCTTTCATTCTAATTGCAAGCTCCCATGCGGTTGCAGGCAAACTGGTTGTTAAAGGATCCACAACGGTTCTTCCCATTGCCCAAAAGGCTGCCGAAGCCTATATGGCAGAGAATCCTGATGTGAAGATTTCCCTTTCCGGAGGTGGTTCGGGAAATGGGATAAAAGCCATTATTGACGGAACAGCAGATATTGGCAATGCTTCTAGATTTATCAAACAAAAAGAAGTTAATCTGGCCAATACAAATGGTGTTTATCCTGTGCCGTTCAGAATCGCCCTGGATGCCATTGTTCCTGTTGTCAACAACAAAAACGATGTAGCGGAGCTTACTATGGCCCAGTTAAAAGACATTTATCTGGGTAAAATAAAAGACTGGAAAGAAGTTGGCGGAACCCCGGGTAAAATAGTCGTTATTTCAAGGGACAGCTCTTCGGGAACATTTGGTGTGTGGAAAGATCTTGTCATGAAAAAAGAACGGGTCATTCCCGGTGCTTTGACCGTTCCTTCCAACGGCGGTATTGTGCAGGCCGTTGCAAAAACCCCGGGAGCCATCGGATACGTTGGTCTGGGTTATCTTAACAGCGAGATCAAGGCTGTAAAAGTAGAGGGTATCAAAGGATCAGATGAAAATACCTTGAATGGATCTTTTCCCATATCCAGGGGTCTTTTCATGTTTACAAAAGGCTGGCCAACGGGTGAAACCATGGGCTTTATATCCTTTATCCTCTCTAAAAAAGGCCAGGAGCTTGTAAAAAAAGCCGGTTCAATTCCCTTATTCTAATCTATCGGGAGCTGATAGTTGAAACGTCAAGTAATTGATAAAGGAGTGCATTCGGGGTTCTTATTGATTGCACTCTTTTCCATAACAGCCCTGTTTTTGATTGTGGTATTCCTATTTATTGAAGGAATACCCATTTTAGATCATGTCAGTATAAAAGAGTTTGTTTTTGGCAAATACTGGTACCCCACGGATGATCCTGCGGATTTCGGGATTCTTTCATTAATACTGGGATCAATCTGTGTCACCCTTCTTTCAGGCATAATGGCAATTCCTCTGGGAGTTATGACGGCTGTATATCTTGCAGAAATTGCCTCACCTAAAGTGGCTGAAATTGTAAAACCTATTGTAGAACTCATGGCCTCCATGCCATCGGTAGTGATTGGCTTTTTCGGCATGGTTGTGGTGGCCCCGTTTATCCAGCAGGTTTTTGATATTCCTGTGGGATTGAACATGTTTAATGCATCCCTGATGCTGGCCTTTATGGCGGTTCCAACCATTTGCAGCATCTCGGAGGATGCTATTTTCTCTGTCCCTGTGGCTTTAAAAGAGGCGTCATTTGCCTTGGGAGCCACCCATTTTGAAACCATTGTAAGGGTCATTATCCCGGCATCACTTTCGGGAATTTGTACAGCGGTTATCCTGGGCCTTTCCAGAGCCATTGGAGAAACCATGGTGGTGCTGATGGCAGCAGGCGGGGCGGCCATGATCCCGGGATCCATTTTTGATCCTGTCCGCCCCCTGCCGGCAAGCATTGCCGCAGAAATGGCGGAAGCACCTTTTGGTGGTGAGCACTATCATGCACTTTTTGCCATTGGTATTGTTTTATTTGTATTTACGTTTATGTTTAATCTGCTCGCTGACTATGTTTCTTATAAATTCCGGCAAGTCGGGGAGGCTTCCTTATAATGATAAAACAACGATTAATCGTACAAAAAGTGTGCTTTTCATTTTTAAAAATAGCCGCCTTACTTAATGGTGCGGCCCTGGCAGTGATCCTATATTTTATAATATCCCGCGGCTGGCGGGCTATTTCATGGGAATTTTTATCCCAGGCACCCAGGGATTCCATGACTGCCGGTGGTATCCTCCCCTGTATTGTGGGAACCATGGCGTTGTGTCTTGTAACCATATTTGTGGCCTTGCCCATTGGTGTGGCCTCAGCTATTTATCTTAATGAGTATGCGAGTCAGGGAAAGCTTGTCCGGTTCATCCGGCTTGGAATCAATAATCTTGCCGGTGTTCCGTCCATTGTATTTGGATTGTTCGGACTTGCTTTTTTTTGTATTGTGTTAAAGATGGGGGTATCCGCTGCTTCCGGAGGATTGACATTGGGAATCATGACCCTGCCGGTTATCATTGGTGCGTCTGAAGAGGCCTTGAAATCTGTTCCCAATACCTATAGGGAAGCATCCCTTGCCATGGGGGCAAGCAAGTGGCAGACCATCAGGAAAGTTGTTCTGCCTGTGGCATTCCCCGGTATTATTACAGGCTCAATATTGGGGATAAGCCGCGCTGCCGGAGAAACCGCCCCAATCATGTATACGGGAGCTGTTTTTTTCACGCCTGATCTTCCGGCATCCATTTTGGATGAGGTCATGGCATTGCCGTATCACATTTATGTGCTGGCCACTGCCGGAACCCAGATTGAAGCCACCCGTCATCTTCAATACGGGACTGCGCTGGTGTTGATTGTTCTGGTATTTGGAATGAATCTTTCGGCAATCATACTGCGGTCTAAAATAAGAAAAAATTTAAGGATATAGCTATATGCAGACTCATATTAAAATGCATACCAAAAATCTGGATTTTTTTTATGGAGATTTCCAGGCGCTTGATCAAGTCTCAATTGACTTTATTGAAAACAGGGTAACGGCACTTATCGGACCCTCCGGATGCGGGAAAAGTACCTATTTAAGATGTTTGAACCGGATGAATGATTTGATCGCAGGAATCAGGGTGAAGGGCCTGGCCATGCTGGATAATGATGATATTTATGACCCGTCCATTGATGTTGTAACCTTACGAAGGCAGGTGGGTATGGTTTTTCAAAAACCCAATCCATTTCCAAAATCTGTTTTTGAAAATATTGCTTATGGTTTGAAAGTAAATGGGATGAAAGATAAGGCGAAAATCACCCGGATTGTTGAAAAAAGTTTAAAACAGGCAGCCATATGGGATGAGGTAAAGGACAGACTGAATGAATCTGCTTTAGGACTTTCAGGGGGACAGCAGCAGCGCCTGTGCATTGCCCGCGCCCTTGCAGTGGCCCCTGAAGTGTTATTGATGGATGAGCCGGCTTCGGCCCTTGACCCCATTGCCACTCAAAAAATTGAAGAACTGATTACCGAACTTTCCAGTAAACTCACCATTATTATCGTGACCCATAATATGCAGCAGGCTGCCAGGATCTCTGACAGAACAGCTTTCTTTTATATGGGAAAACTCATTGAAGTCAATGATACGGACACCTTATTTACAAAACCTGAATTAAAGCAGACAGAAGATTATATTACCGGAAGATTCGGTTAAGGAGAGAGAACCATGGCAGGTCATCTGCAAAGAGAAATAGAAAAAATAAAAAAGGAAATACTATTCCTTGGGGCGATGGTGGAAGATCGGTTTCAAAAAGCAATTTATGCGATAAAAACCGGAAATTTAGAGCTTGCTCAAAAAATAATTGATACAGATGTTGAGATTGATGAGCGTGAAATTGAAGTGGAAGAAGAATGTCTGAAAATACTGGCCCTTTATCAGCCGGTTGCCACGGATCTGCGGTTTCTTGTGGCTGTGATAAAAATTAATAATGATCTGGAAAGAATAGCAGATTATGCCTCCAATATTGCTCAAAGGTATAAAACCTCTTATAATGATCCCAATAAATTTAAATATGATTATACATTAATGGCAGACCAGGCGGCAAAGATGCTACGTATGAGCCTTGATGCCCTGGTGCGCACGGATGTGGATATGGCATACAAGGTCAGGGATATGGATAAGGATGTGAATATTATGAGAAACGATGCCTATGATTCAATGAAAAAAGATGTTCAACTGCATTCTGAAATGGTGAGTGAAATTATTAATATGTATCTAATATCAAGGCATCTGAAAAGAATTGGAGATCACACCACCAATATTGCAGAAGAAGTGATATATCTTATAGAAGGAGAAATTATCAGGCACACTTAAATATGGTATATTAAAATTGACAAATATCCATCAGTTTATAAAACTCAAATAAATGGTTGTAAATTTAAAAAACAGGAAACAAAATGTCAAAAGAGACCATCCTAATTGTGGATGATGAACCGGACATCATCGAACTGATAAAATACAATTTAAAAAATGAGGGATACTTGATACTGACGGCTCAGACCGGCGAACAGGCTGTTACAATCGTCAAAATATCCCACCCGGACCTGATGGTTCTAGATTTAATGCTTCCGGGTATTGACGGCCTTGAAGTAACAAAATACTTGAAAAGCAATGAACAAACCAAAGATATCCCCATTGTCATGCTGACGGCAAAAGGAGAGGAGTCAGACATTGTTACAGGGCTTGAACTGGGTGCAGATGATTATATATCAAAACCTTTCAGTCCAAAGGTTCTGGTGGCAAGAATCCGGGCGATTTTACGGCGGCGCAAAAAGAACTTTTCAAATACCCCGGACAGGATAATACAGGAAAGGGATATGATCATTGACAGCGCCCGGCACCTAGTCACAATTGAAGGAAATGCGCTGGAGCTGACCCTGTCGGAATTTGAACTGCTCTTTTTTCTTGCAGATAAAAAAGGGTGGGTATTTACCAGGGGACAGATCGTTGATGCCATTCGTGGTGAAAACTATGCAGTGACCGAAAGAAGTATTGATGTTGTTATAGTTGGATTGCGAAAAAAACTGAAAAACCATGCATCATTCATTGAAACGGTTAGAGGGGTAGGTTACCGGTTTAAAGGATAAAGAATATGGACAAAAAAAAGAAATTAATTTGGCAGATTTTTTCACCATTTTTGATTATTACTGTTCTCTCTCTTTCATCGATCACATCTTACTCAACCAGCTATTTTAAAAAATTTTTTCTTAGAAATAGTGAAAAAGAGTTAACCACCAGGACAAAACTGCTGCAAATAAATTTTGGTGATATTCTTTCGGATGATATTATACCCTGTGATATTAAACCCACTAATAGTATAGAGGGTGATCAGAATCGGCTCCATTATATTGATAAACACTGTAAGGATATTGGAGAGAAAACCGGGACAAGGGTAACGGTTATTCTTCCTTCCGGTGTCGTGGTTGGTGATTCTTTTGGGGATATAAAGATGATGGGAAACCACATGAAGCGACCTGAAATTATGGACGCTCTTAAAAAAGAAAAAGGAATTTCCATAAGGTATAGTTCAACACTTGACAAGAATATGATGTATGTCGCTCTTCAAGTGATGCATGACAAGGCGGTGACAGCAGTTGTACGAACCTCCGTGTCCGTCTCCGGCATTGACAATAAAATCAAGTCGGTAAGAAATCATATTCTTATCGCCATGCTTTTTACAATTCTGGCAGCAGCCATTGCCAGTTTGTATGTGACCAGACGAATTACACACCCCATTGAACAAATGAAAAAAGGAGCTGTTAAATTTGCGAAAGGGGATTTGAATGTAAGGCTTGCCGTGCCGGACTCTGAAGAATTATCTGAACTTGCCGTCACCATGAATCAGATGGCCCAAAATTTGGATGAGAAAATTAAGGATTTTAAAAGTCGGAGTATGGAGCTTGAAGCCGTTCATGCAAGTATGCAGGAAGGTGTGATGGCCATAGACAAAGAAGAAAAGATCATCACGATTAATGATGCGGCTGTAAAAATGCTTGATTTTCCAGCATCTAAACTTAAAGCCAGATACATTTTAGAGGTTGCAAGAAATTTTGAGTTTCAAAAATTTATCCAACGAGCTTTGGCAACCCCTGAACCTGTCGAGGATGATATTGTGATAACAAGGGATGATGAGCTGATTTTAAATATTCATTCAACAGCCCTTTATGATACAGGGGAAAAACGTATGGGGACCTTGATTATTTTTCATGATATAACCAGGATCAGATGTCTTGAAAGAATGCATAAAGACTTTGCCGCTAATGTATCCCATGAGTTAAAAACCCCCCTGACAGCGATAAAAGGATTTATTGAAACCCTGCAGGAAATGTTGAACACCGATGATACCACCAAGAGTGAAAGTTTTTTAAAGATCATTGAAAAAAATGTAAACAGGATGATTGATCTGATCAACGACCTTCTGGCCTTGTCAAAGCTTGAACGATTACGGGGCACTGATATTTATCTTGAAAATCAGCATATGGCGACATTAATTCAGGGGGTGGTAAATACCTGTTATTCAAGTATCCAGGCAAAAAATATTACTGTCAGCATTGATTGCCCGGAAGATGTCACAGCCATGGTTGATCCCATTCTTATGGAACAAGCCATTCTTAATCTTTTGGACAATGCTGTAAAATATAGTAGTGAGGATAGACCGATTGCCATCACAGTGACAAGGCAGGATGATTTCATAGATATTGTGATTAAAGATAAAGGCTGTGGAATTGGAAAAGAGCATTTATCAAAGATTTTTAACCGATTTTACAGGGTGGACAAGGCAAGAGGCCGACGTGAAGGTGGCACAGGTCTTGGTCTTGCTATTGTTAAACATATCATCCAGTATCACCATGGGAAAATTGATGTTAAAAGCATAAAAAATGAAGGAACTTCGTTTAAAATTATTATTCCAAATGATAGGAACTCGCTTTTTGCCAAAAGACATATAAAAAAATACTAAACCGTTGAGATATGTACACAGCTCAACGCCACACACATGAAGAGGTGCCTACAGTTTCATATTCTCATAGATCAAATTCAGTTGATAACAGAAATGAGATTCAAATCCAAGTTGGCGATAAAATATCTATAGTGAAAATGAACCAATATTTTATAATCAATTTACTCTTGAGTATAATGGTATTAGTCTTTGGTTGGACCTGGTATCAAAAAGCGACGACTGGTATTCACAGGGATCAGCTTAGATAAATTTTGGGGAACCACATATAGGGTGTCCGAAGATCTTTTAAAATAGAAATTTTAATTCTATATGAGCCAATGGCACTATTACAGGACATTATTTCACATCACCAAATATTTTGAGGTACCAATTTAACAATTTGATATCAAATGACCCTCAGCAACCGGTATGAAGTATGGCCAAAGGACTACCTTTGCCCAAGTCGGACTATCTGAAATATTTATATATCTGCTTAAGATCACTTTTTCAGACAAGAAGTAACTTGCCAAAATTACACCAATTGTGTTATCTAAACAGGTTCAATTTGTTAAGGCATTATACAATTATCCGGCTTGCGACCGGATTGTTAATATTAATATAATGGTGAACAGGTGTAAATTTTTATGAAAGCATTATTAGCCCTTGAAGACGGCAGGATTTTTCCCTGCAGGAGTTTTACAGGACCAGGAGAAGCAAAGGGGGAAGTCGTGTTTAATACCAGCATGACAGGTTACCAGGAAATTCTGACCGATCCTTCCTACTATGGTCAGATGGTTACCATGACCTACCCTTTGATCGGAAATTATGGTGTCTGTCCCGAAGACATTGAATCTGACAGGATTCAGGCGGCGGCATTTATTGTAAAAGAATACCAGGATTTTCCGAGCAATTTCAGATCCAGAGGAACCCTTTCAGATTATTTGATCAAAGGTCATGTGCTGGGGATTGAAGACTTGGATACAAGGGCCCTGGTCCGCCATATAAGAAAATCCGGTGCCATGCGGGCTGTCATATCCACATCGGATCTTGATCCCGATTCCCTGGTTGAAAAGGCCAAACAGATTCCTTCCATGCAGGGAAGTGATCTTGTGGGCAACGTAACGACAAAAAAACCCTATTTCTGGAAGTATAACCAGCCGGACTATATTGATACCGCTAAATTGAAAGACCCTTTAATCTGGCGCTACAAAGGCAAAAAGCATTCTGTTGTCGCCCTTGATTTCGGACTGAAATATAATATTATCCGGTGCCTTGAAAAAGCAGGGTG
>NZ_JABZFL010000075.1 GCF_014237455.1 Desulfobacula sp.
AAACCAGTATCCGGGACAACCTTGAATTTTTAGAGATACGACCTCAAATATTTTCTTTATCATCGCTTTACACTCTTTTTTTTAAACTTGAATCCAAATTAACCCAAAAGGATTTAACCCGGTTAAAACTCTGGCAGCAAGAAAAGGAAATGCTTCAATACTGTGAGTTGAAAACAGATGAATTCAATTGTTTCTTTAACCGGGCGATTGATAAAAATCGATATGAGCTTTTGATTTCAAATCATTTGAAGCGGCTTGGTATTATCATTGGACAAGCAGATCGACGGGCAGATATTTTTCTGGATTTGCTGTCTTCTGACAAATTAAAGGAAGAAGCGACCCTGGAGAACTTAAGTAAGCTGGACCAGACGGCATCCCGCTTAGAAGCCATCGTGTCAAATTCCATTAAAGAAGCGGTCACCGGGTTAAAAGATGAAATAGCGTCCAATATCAAGACATTTTTTGTCAAGGACGAAAAAGGCATCTTAAAAAAGACCCAGGCCTATATTGGAACGACTTACCATGATGTTGAACAATACAGATCCGTGGTAAAGGAATCAGGGTTTAACCAGATTTTATATTTAATGTTTCAGGAGTTTAACCGCAGGCTTGCGTTATATGGTATTGAAGAGGTTAATCCCCGGTTAAAAAGATTTGTTGAGGCCCAGGAAGAAAGAATCGTCTCCTATTTTCAATCTTTGTTTGAGTCATATCAGATTGATTTGTTAAAATTTGATCAGTATTCACAATTTGAAGACATATCAAAATTGACACAGCAGCAAAGTGATTTTATTGATGCTGTGGATATTGACAAGCTAAAAAAAATACTGGGCCTTCAAGTACCGGCCCTGATTTTTGAGGCACGCTACACACCCGGAATCAAGGCCAATATCATCACTGGTTTTTTCCTGCAGACAGTGACGCAGATATTTTCCTCTTTATTTAGTAGAAAAGCCGTATTTTCATTTTCTCCGGGACTGGAAAAAACAGCTGTGAAAATCAAAAAGGAAAACCAGAAGGTCATAAAAAATCAATTTGAACAATACCCTGTAACGTTGAGAACAAATTATTTTTTACCTCTGATTGACGCGGCCACAAGGGAGTTTAAAGAAAAAATAGATGAGCAGTTCAACCGGTATCACTCTTTCAAAGAAGAGAGTGAACGTCTTTTTTCTTTAAAGCATTCTGAAAAAAAAGATCAAAAAAAGAAGGTATTATCTATAAAACAGCAAATTCAAAAGCTATCCGATGATATAGCATCATACTCAGAAACATTTAAAATTTAAAAACAGGATTAGCCCAGCAAAGAACCGGATCGTCGTTTTTTTGAAGATATATTATGTCCAATAATCCATCCCAGCAGCAACACACCGACCCCGGCCAGAAACCATTTGATCATGTCGATTTTTAAAAAGCCTTTATTTTCTTCTTTTAATATCTCAATTTCCCTGGAAAGCATTGAATTTTTTTCCTGAAGCCTCTTGTTTTCTTTAATAATCTTTTGACTGTTTTTGGATGGTTCGATCAGAGGAGTCTGCTTCCTTTCTTTTTCGTCCAGGGCTGTTGTTAAAGATGCCTGAAGGTCTTTGTTCTTCTGTTTTAATTGATCGATAATAAAGGGTTTCGGCAGTTCAAAAGTGATAAATTTTTTATTTACCCAGCCGATTTCCTTAGATTGGAGCTCAACTTTATAGAAGTCGTTTTTTTCTTCCAGAATTAAGACAGGGGTATTGCTTTTTAAGGTTTTTATTACCGCATAAGAGGCACCGGGTCCCTGCCGGAACGTTAACAGCAGCATATCTGAAACCCAGCCGGTTTTAGCAAAAGTAAGCTGGGGAAACAAACAAGTTATTGTAATAAATATCGTCAAAAGGAGCAGCGGTTTTTTCATATTTATTCATACCTCCATTAGGTTTTATATTTCAATACCAACCCCTGTTCTATTTTACAATAAAAAACTCTTGCCAAAATATACATAACAGGAGTATCAATCAAGTCTATGTGTGACCTTTAGGTTATGAAGTTAAAATTAAAAAATATTTGAATGGAGTAATATTATGACACATCACCACCATGACAGCCACGACCACAGTCACGATCATTCCCATGGTCATTCTCACAGCCATGATCATTCTCACAGCCACAGTCATTCTCACAGCCACGATCATTCCCATGAGCTGACATTTGAACAAAAGCTTGAGAAATTGTTTGCCCATTGGATTGATCACAATGAAAGTCACAAGGATACGTTTCTTACCTGGGCCGGCAGGGCAAAAGAGGCGGGGCTTTCCGGGGTTGCAGAAAATCTGGAAAAGGCCGGGCAATTGTCCGAAGACGTCACCGGGCAGCTTAAGGATGCATTAAATAACCTTAAGGGATAAGATTTTTTCTTGAATATAATTGTGATGTCAGCATGCCTGCCAGCATTAGACCGCATCCAAAAATGGCAGAGCCTGAAAGAATTTCATTTAAAATGATCCATCCGCCGATAGCGGCGACAACTGATTCAAGGCTGAAGATAATCGCAGCATGGGAAGCAGGACTGTTTTTCTGTCCGTAAATCTGGAGTGAATACGCCACCCCCACAGACAATACACCGCCATAAAGTAAAGGGATGGAAACACTTAAAATATCTGCGAGAATAAAGGTTTCAAATACGGCTGCTACCAGCAGGCTTAACGCTGCGCAAATCATGCACTGGACCAATGAAAGCTGGGCCGTGTTAAACCGGTTGGAAATTCTTCCGATAATGATCAGGTGGAAGGCAAAACAAACGGCTGAACAGAGAACCAGAAGATCTCCAAAGTTCATGGTCAAGTCTTTGGTTACGCTTAAAAAAAACATGCCAATGGTGGCCATGATTGCACCGATCCATGTTCCGAGAGTGGTTTTGTCCTGTTTGAGGAAAAGGTTTAAAATAGGAACAATGACAACATAAAGTCCTGTGATAAACCCGGCTTTACCGGCTGTTGTGTAGACAAGTCCAACTTGCTGGAAGGAGATACCGAAGAAAAGGAAAATACCTGAAATAGTCCCTGCTTTTATAAGTCCGTCGTTTTTTTTGCCGGATGTTTTGTTTCGTGTTAAAAGGACAACAGGCAATAAGGAGAGGCATCCCAATACAAAACGAAGACCATTGAAGGTAAACGGCCCGATATGATCCATCCCGATTCTTTGGGCAACAAAGGCAAGGCCCCAGATGACGGCAACAAACATTAATATAAAATCTGATTTAAAAGTAATAGATTTCATGGTATCCAAATATTATGGTTAAAAAAATACCTTCTAATATTTACTTTATTAATATTAAAAGCAAGGAGTTCGTCAAGGAAATAGATGGATAGAGATATAATAACTCAAAAAGTAATGGCCGGGCAGCGATTGATGCTGGGATTTGACGGCATTGAATTAAATGATGATTTAAAACATATCATCGGTGATATTAAAGCCGGCGGCATTATATTGTTTAAAAGAAACATTGAAACACCCGAACAGGTGACCCGTCTTTGTCGCGCCTGCCAGGACTATGCAAAGTCATGCAACATTCCGCCTTTGTTCATCTCAGTAGACCAGGAAGGCGGGGTAGTTGCAAGACTTAAGGAGCCGTTTACGGTATTCAGGGGGAATCCTTTTATTGAATCTATTCAGGATGCAAGGAATTTTGCCGCTGTCACAGCAGATGAGTTAAAAAAGGCCGGGATCAATATGAATCTTGCCCCGGTTCTGGATATTGTGCCGGAAGGGGTGGACGGCATTATGAAAGACCGGGCGTTTAAAGGGGGCGCAGAACAAGTGTCAACCCTTGGCATGGAAGTGATTCATACCCTGCAGGAAAACGGTATTATGGCTGTGGCCAAGCATTTCCCGGGTATTGGCAGAACCCTTAAAGATTCCCATTTTCACCTTCCGGTTCTGGATATTGATCTTGAGACCCTCAGGCAGTCAGACATGGTTCCGTTTGCAGCTGCGAAAAATAAAGGCGTTGCCGGGATAATGCTGGCTCATATTTCATATCCGCAGCTTGACCGCCTGTGGCAGGCAAGTCTGTCCCCCTTTATTGTCAATGAGCTGCTACGGACTCAAATGGAGTATGATGGGCTTGTGATGACCGATGATCTGGATATGAAAGCCATTCAGCATGATATGAAAATTTGTATCCGGCAAATTTTGAAGTCAGGAATTGATATGGCTTTGATTTGCCATAAGGGACCTGATATTGATAAAGCCTCACATGAAATCATAGGGCTGCTCAATGAGGACGAAAGTCTTTATGGAATGGGTGAAAAATCGGTTGAAAGAATATTAAAGATTAAAAAAAAATATCTGTAAGCCCTAAGTTTAATCTATTCTTGTTTTTGAAAATACATCATGGTCAAGGCGGCATGTATTCCCCTGTTGAATCATAGTGTATCCTCTTGCTGCAACCATGGCCGCATTGTCGCCGCAAAGGTCAGCAGAAGGGGCAAAGATTTCGATGTTTTTGTCTTTTGATTTACAGGATAATTTGTCCACAAAGGTTTTGTTGGCAGATACCCCGCCTGTAATACCAATGTGGTTGCATTTTTTATACTGAGCCGCATTCATCAGTTTTTGTGACAGCACATCAATGACGGCTTCCTGAAATGAGGCAGCAACCTGTGCCTTTTCATCCTTGGAAGATATGTTATTATTATGGATATACCGTGCCACTGAAGATTTAAGACCGCTGAAACTGAAATCAAAGCTGCCTTTTTCAAGCAGTGTCCTGGGAAACGAAATGGCGCCGGGATCTTTTGTCTTTGCAAGGATTTCAATTATCGGCCCGCCTGGATAGCCTAGCCCCAGCATTTTTGCTACCTTGTCAAAGGCTTCTCCAGCGGCATCATCTCTTGTCTGTCCTAACAGTTCAAAATGGTCATACGAGGTAACATGATAGATATTTGTGTGGCCTCCGGATACCACTAAGGCGATAAAGGGGAAAGCCGGTTTTTTGTCCATCAGAAATAACGAATAGATATGCGCTTCCAGGTGATTGACGCCGGCCAGGGGAAGTTGCCTGGCCCAGGCAAATGATTTGGCAAAACAAAATCCCACCAAAAGGGCACCGATCAGCCCGGGGCCCCTTGTTGCAGCGACAGCAGCGATATCCTCAATTTTGATGTTTGCCTTTTTTATAGCTTCATCCACCACCGGGGTAATGGCTTCGATGTGCATTCGAGACGCCAGTTCCGGTACAACACCCCCATATTTGTTATGAACATCAATCTGGGAGGCGACTACAGAAGACAGGATGTCTGTGCCGTTCTGAACAATTGAGGCTGCGGTTTCATCGCAGGAGGATTCAATCCCTAAGACTATCATGATACACTAATGATAAGACCCGTCAGGGCTAGACCCATTGAGTCTGTGCTTCATTATTCTCCCTGGATTCTATCTCACCGATGAAATATGCTTTTTCATCCATTGCCCCGAGCCTGTCCATGACTTCCTGGGCAGATGTTTCCGGCACAACAATCACCATGCCAATGCCATTGTTAAACGTTCTCTGCATTTCGAAATTTGAGACAGAACCCTCTTTTTGAAGTATCTTGAAGACAGGCGGGATTTCCCAGGCATCTTTGTGAATAATGGCTTTACAGGCTTCAGGGATTACCCGGATGATATTTTCATCTATGCCGCCTCCGGTGATATGCACAAGGCCGTGAACGGGCAGATCTCTTAAAAGGCTTAATATGGTTGGAACATAAATGGTCGTTGGTTTGAGAAGTTCTTCTCCAAGGGTGATGCCAAGTTCATTGAGTCTGGTATTTACATCATAATTGCATTTGTCAAAAAAGATTTTTCTGACCAGGGAAAACCCATTGCTGTGCACACCGCTTGATGCAAGGCCGATGAGTTTATGACCGTTTTTGATATAGGAGCCATCTATGATTTTATCATTGTCCACCATACCCACAGAGAATCCGGAAAGGTCGTATTCGCCGTCGTGATACATCCCCGGCATTTCTGCGGTTTCTCCGCCGATCAAAGCACATCCGGCTTCATTGCATCCTTTTGCAACTCCTGAAATAATTTTTTCAGCCACATCATTGTTCAAAACTCCCATGGCCAGATAATCAAGGAAAAACAAAGGCTTTGCACCCTGAACAATAATATCGTTCACACACATGGCCACAAGATCAATACCGATGGTATCATGTTTGTCCATCATAAAAGCGATTTTAAGCTTGGTCCCGACCCCGTCGGTTGAACTGACCAGAACCGGGTCGGACACATTGGAAAGATTCAGGGAAAAAAGACCTCCAAAACCGCCGATCTCACCCATTACACCTGATCGCGGAGTGGATTTTGCGATATCTTTAATTCGATCAACCAGTTTATTTGCTTTATCTATATCGACACCTGAATCTGCATAAGTTAAGGAGTTGCTCATATAAGTTTACCCTTTTTAATTATATTAGATTAAGATTTCCAGAACGTTGCAAGGATAAACATAATGCGCTGAAAAGTCAAAAGTTTTTTGACATCGTCATTTGAATATTGTATCTACATTTAATTTTAAACGCAAATTATTATCGGAGACGCCAAAGGGAATGAAAACGATCAATATTGGAATTTTAGGGTACGGCGTTGTCGGCGCGGGTGTGGCAAAATTGTTAAAACAAAAAAAACAATTGCTGGAATCCAGAACCGGTGCTGTTTTAAACCTTAAGACTATTGCTGATATTGATACTGCCACAAACAGGGGTATTGATCTTGGGACAACCGCCCTGGTTTCCGATGCAAACGTGGTTATGGATGATCCCGCCATCGATATTGTCGTGGAAACCATTGGGGGAGAGACCATTGCAAGGGAATTTATTTTAAAATCTCTTGAAAATAAAAAACATGTGGTCACAGCCAACAAGGCTCTTCTGGCAAGCTTTGGAAATGATCTTGTCACGGCAGCCAGGAAAAACCAGGTGGATCTGGCCTTTGAAGCCAGTGTCGGCGGCTGCATGCCGGTTATTAAATTTCTGAGAGAGTCCCTTGTGGCCAATGATATCAAATCCATGTCAGCGATCTTAAACGGAACCTGCAATTATATCCTTACAAAAATTTCCAAGGACGGGTCTGACTTTGAAGATGCGTTAAGGAAAGCCCAGGAACTGGGGTATGCTGAAGCCGAGCCCTCTTTGGATATAGATGGATTTGATACCGCCCATAAGCTTGCTATTTTAAATTCCCTTGCCCACGGCATGGAAATTAATTTAAAAGATATTTATGTGGAAGGTATCCGCAATATTACACCGAAGGATATTGAGTTTGCAAAGGACTTTGGATATATCATCAAGCTTCTGGCCATTGGGAAAATCCATGAGGACTATGTGGAAGCAAGGGTGCATCCCACAATGATATCCAGTTCAAACCCCCTGTCTCACGTTGATGGGTCCATGAATGCTATTGCCATTGATGCCGATGCCACAGGACAAACCATATTGTACGGTCATGGTGCCGGTATGATGCCGACGGCCAGTGCTGTTTTAAGTGATATCGCAGATATTGCACGAAATATTATTTCAGGTATCAAACGAAGGGTGCCTATTCTGGGATATCCTGAAGACAATATTAAATCGATTCCGATTCTTCCCATGGAAGAGCTGTATACAAAATATTATCTCAGGTTTGAAGCCCAGGATCATCCGGGTGTGCTGGCTAAAATCTCCGGGATTCTCGGAGAAAACAACATCAGTATTAAATCAGTCCATCAAAAAGGCCGGAAAAGCAATGGAAAAGTCCCGATTGTAATGATTACCCATACGGCTAGGGAAGCGGGGGTACAACATGCCTTAAAACAGATTTCAAAAACAGATTCAGTTGTTGGCAGACCTGTTGTTATTAGAATAGAAGAAATAGCTGAGGAGTAGAGTGAGGAATGAAAATATTGGTTGCAGATCTGGAAGGTGTGTTTTTACCGGAAATATGGATTAATGTTGCAAAAAAAACCGGAATTGAAGAACTTAAGCTGACCACCCGGGACATTAGTGATTATGATGTGTTAATGACCCGGCGGCTTGCGATATTAAAGGAGAATAATTTAAAAATCCAGGATATTAGAGATGTGATTGCCACCCTGGAACCGCTCGAAGGAGCTCTGGAAGCTTTAAACTGGATCAGGGAAGAGTCACAGATTGTTTTGCTGTCAGACACCTTTGAAGAGTTTGCAAAGCCTTTGATGGCAAAGTTGAACTATCCCGTACTTTTATGCCATAGCCTGACCATTGACAAAGAAGGCAATATCACAGATTACAATCTTCGGATTGACCAACAGAAAAAAGAAGCGGTTAAAGCCTTAAAAGGGCTGAATTATCATGTGATTGCTTTTGGAGACTCCTATAATGATATCAAGATGATCCAGGAAGCAGATCAGGGATTTTTCTTTAACCCGCCGGATTCGGTGATCACGGATTTCCCTGAAATTTCAGTGACCCGGAACTATTCGGAACTTAAAATCATGATAGGCTCATTATTGGATACATAATGATTAATATTGATGATTTTAAAAAAGTAAAAGCCCTTGTTATCGGTGATATGATGATTGATGAGTATCTGTGGGGCAGTGTGGACCGGATCTCGCCTGAGGCGCCGGTTCCTGTGGTTAGTGTGCAAAAAGAAAGCCATGCTCTTGGCGGAGCCGGAAATGTCATCCATAATCTGGTGGCCATGGGGGCACAAGTAGTTGCCATCGGTACAGCCGGAACCGGAAAAGCCGGCCAGATGATATTTGAAAAGCTTGAAGATCTGGGCATTGAAACAGATGGAATCATCAGTGAACCCCAAAGGCCGACAACCCGAAAAACAAGGGTGATTGCATCCAACCAGCAGGTCTTGAGAATTGATAAGGAAATAAAGAAGAATATCAATGGAAAGACCCTTGAAAAACTGGTTAAAATCATTGAGAGCAAAATTAAAGATGCAGATCTGATAATTCTTTCGGATTATGATAAAGGCCTGATCACCAGAGGACTGGTCCAACAGATAGTCAAACTGGCAGGGAAGCATAACGTCCTGACGATCGCTGATCCCAAATCTTTGAATTTTTCCAAGTATGAACAACTCTCCATACTCACACCCAATAGAAAAGAGGCAAGTCTTGCCGCAAATATGGATATCAATTCAGAGCAGGACCTCTTTGCCGCCGGCCGGAAAATCATGGACCAGGTTAAGCTGGACCGACTTTTAATTACCTGCGGTAAAGACGGCATGGCGTTGTTTGAAAAGGGTAAGGAGCCGTATACTATTGAATCCAGAGCCCGGCAGGTATTTGATGTTTCCGGTGCCGGAGATACGGTGATTTCTCTTTTGGGTCTCGGGCTTGCCGTGGGTGCGACATTTAACCAGAGCGCCTCAATTGCCAATGCAGCAGCAGGCATTGTAGTTGCAAAGGTGGGGACTGCGACTGCGTCCATTGATGAACTTAAGCAGGCTTTGGCCGATTAAAAAATGTTCTGACAGAATATTAAAAAAGCTTGACAGAAACAAGGCAATTCTATATATTGCTCCGATATTGATGCGGGGTGGAGCAGTCTGGTAGCTCGTCGGGCTCATAACCCGAAGGTCGTTGGTTCAAATCCTTCCCCCGCTACCAAAGAAATAACAAGGGTCTTGGAAGCTTTCTAAGGCCCTTTTTTTATTTCTATATTTAGACTTTCCGAATCAAGCAATCTCTATACCTGTATTCAATATTTCATTAGCAAAAGGATTTGAAGTCTGAAAATCAGATTCCCTGAATGCGTGGGGCTCAATTCTGGTATCAAATTTTCTTCTAAGTTTCATTAATTGAACCTGCATGTCAAAAGAATCATCAAGATTTTTAAAAATGATTGCCAAATCAATGTCGCTGTCTTCTTGGACTATACCTTTAACATATGAGCCCAAAATATAGACCTTTTTGATATTTGGATCTCTTTTCCTGATAAAATCAATATATTTGTGAGCTATTTTAGAAGCTTTTTCTTTATCCATTCTCTGAACTCCTTGATATTGTAAACCCACTCTTTTGTAAAAGTATTTGAACACTTTTTATAAAATTCTTTTTTATAATCATCATATCTTCCCCGGATATTAAAAGCGGATATGGTATCCAAAATATCTTTTTGGTCATCATCAAGTATTAAGTTCCCCTTTTTCGAACAAATGGATCATGGCCTGAAAATCATCGTCAGAACTATCAATCCAATATTTAATATGTTCTTTAAATTCATGATTTACAGCATACAGTGTAAAAAAAAAATGACAATAATATTTCTTCAAGGAATTGAAGACAAATCCATGAATTGGAGATTGACTTTTGCTTCCTGGAGCCATTCGATAAAACAAAAAGGCCTTCAGCTAAAACGCTGAAAGCCTTGATATGCTTGGTACCGGAGGCGAGACTTGAACTCGCAAGAGCCTAAAGCCCGGAGGATTTTGAGTCCTCTGCGTCTACCAATTCCACCACTCCGGCATGAATGGTTCTTTTTTTAAGGGAAAATGTGAATTTTGTCAATGAAATTATGATATCTCTGGATGTTAACTTACCAGGATTTCATTAATTTTGCGGGCTGAAATTTCTCCTTCCCTGATAATATTAATATTTAAAGCGGTAATATCTACGATGGTTGATCCTACGCCTCCTTTTAGAATACCCGCGTTCAACACCAGGTCGGCATGATCAATAATGGAGGGAACAAGCTGGTCGGTCCTGCTGCAGCCATTTTGGCCGGACAGATTGGCGCTGGTGCCGGTAATGGGAAACCCGACAGATTCAACAAGGGCTTTTGCAACCGGATGTGCTGGAATTCTCACCCCTATCTTTCCGGTACCGGCAGATAAAAGCTGCGGGATATTATCTTTGGCTTCAAAGATAATGGTCAGATTTCCGGGCCAGAACGCGTTCATTAGTTTTTCAGCCGGTTTGGAAATTGTTGTGACAAGATCCGGCAGCAGGGCTCTGTCAGGGAGGAGGATGAGAATCGGGTTGTTTAACGGCCGGTTTTTTAAATGGAAAACTTTTTCCACAGCCTTTTTGTTCAAAGCATTGGCTGCAACCCCATAAAGGCATTTAGCCGGAAAGATTACCACTCCATTGTTCTGGATAATCTTTCCGGCTAAATCAATAATGTCAGATTCAGGATTTACAGGATCAATGCTGACTATTTTGGGGGACATCATACAAAAGATTGTGCCTTTTTATTGACTTTATCTGCCATTTCCTGCTTAAAGGCTGAAAGTTTATCTGCAATTTCAGGGTCTGAAACAGCAAGGATCTGGGCCGCAGAAATGCCTGCATTATAAGCCCCTGATTTTCCAATAGCCATGGTTGATACCGGGATTCCCGGAGGCATCTGTACTGTTGCCAGCAAAGAGTCCATCCCCTGAAGTGCGGATGAATCAATGGGGACACCTAAAACGGGAAGGGTGGTATGAGCTGCTATGACACCTGCGAGATGGGCTGCATGACCTGCACCGCAGATGAGAACTTTTATTCCTTTTTCTTTTGCTTTAATGGCAAGTTTGGCTGCCCTTTCCGGGGTTCTGTGGGCAGAAGCAACTGTGACAGTGTAGGGGATATCAAATTTTTTCAGTATGGACAGCGTTTTTTCCATGACAGGAAAATCAGAGTCGCTTCCCATGATCACTCCCACCCGGGGGGGTATGGAAAGCCGTTTTAAAGCCTTTGCCCCGATATCTTTGCGATAGAAGTGCTTGTTAAAAGAGATTTTTTCACAGGATTCATATGCCCTGTCAATGGCTTGTTTAACGCTGTCGCCCAGAGATGTTACCCCCAGGACCCTTCCGCCTGAACTAACGACTTTATCGTCTTTTAATGCGGTTCCGGCATGAAAGACAACGGTATCTTTAACTTTGTTCGCTTCATCCAGGCCGAATATTTCTTCCCCTGTTTCATAGGAGCCGGGATAGCCGCCCGAAGAAATCACCACACACATGGCAGCTCTCGGGTCTATTTTTGTAGTATAATTATGCAGGGTACCGTCACAGCAGGCTTCCATCAAGGGAACCAGGTCATTTTCAAGTCTCATGAGAATGGGCTGGGTTTCAGGGTCTCCCATTCTTGTGTTAAACTCAAGCACTTTTATCTGGTCTTTCTCCACCATAAGGCCTGCATAGAGGACGCCTTTAAAAGGGGTGCCTTCTTTTGCCATACCCTTTACAGCCGGGATCATAACATCATTCATGGCTTTTTCCCGGAGCATGTGATCCAGGACCGGGGCAGGTGAGTAGGCTCCCATACCACCGGTATTGGGCCCTTCGTCATTGTCGAAAATTCTTTTGTGATCCTGGGATTCCGGCAGCGGCAGAACTGTCTTTCCATCTGTCAGTGCAATAAAAGAGGCTTCTTCCCCTTTCAGGCATTCTTCCACAACAACAATGGCGCCGGCTTCTCCAAACGCATTATCATTGATCATGGAATCAATGGCTTCATTTGCTTCTTCCAAGGTTGAACAGATGATGACCCCTTTACCGGCGGCAAGGCCGTCAGCCTTAACCACACAAGGGGCGCCCAGAGCCTTTGCATAGGCTTTGGCTTTGCCGGTATCAGTAAATGCTTTTCCCATGGCACAGGGAATATTGTATTTTTGCATATGCTGCTTTGAAAAAAGCTTGCTGCCCTCAAGCCTTGCCGCAGCTTTACTGGGACCAAACACCTTTAAACCGTTTTCTTCAAAAACATCTGCAATCCCTTTTACCAGAGGACCTTCCGGACCGACTACCGTTAGATCAATTTCATTTTCCCTGGCAAAGGCAGCCAGAGCATCAATATCTTCTGCATTGATAGGGACAGATTCCGCAAGTTCGTGAGTACCCGCATTTCCCGGAGCACAATATATTTTTTCCACCAAAGGGCTTTTTGATATTTTCCATACCATTGTATGTTCACGGCCACCACCACCAACGACTAGAATCTTCATGTTGATCTCCTTAATTTTTGTTTTGTATGTTCTTTGATTGACAAATGGATGAGCTTGTCCATAAGTTCGGTAAAAGAATACCCTGCCACCTGGGCAGACTGGGGGTAAAGACTGGTTGCCGTCATCCCCGGGATTGTATTGGTTTCAAGAACAGTCAATTCATTGTTACAAAGGATCAAGTCTGTTCTGGAATATCCTTTCAGAAAAAGGGCCTGATGCGCTTTGACGGCAATTTTCTGGACTTTTTTTGTGGTGTTTTCATCAATACGGGCAGGGCAGATTTCCTCGGTTGCTCCGGCAACGTATTTTGCCGTATAATCGAAAAATTCATGACCTTCTCCCGGGATGATTTCAATGACCGGTAATGCTTGAAGTGTATCATTTCCCAGGACACCACAGGTCAGTTCAATTCCCTTAATATATTTTTCAATAATAATGGTATCATCATGCTCAAACCCTAAATTTATGGCATCTCCAAGATCTGATTCATCCTTGACAATGGTCATTCCCACACTTGATCCGGCGCAGGCCGGTTTCACTACCAGGGGAAGATCTAACGCGGTCACAATTTTTGATGGTTCGATTTTTTCATTCATTGAAAATGAAAGATAGGAAGGAGTGGGCACCCCGGCACCGTCATAAAGTCTTTTTGCAACCAATTTATTCATGGCCATTGCACTTCCCAAAACCCCTGCACCCTGGTAGGGAATATCAAGCAGGTCCAAAAGTCCCTGAACCGTTCCGTCTTCTCCAAAAGGACCATGCAGAATGATCAGGGCTGCATCAATCTTATCTGCATCAATGACAAGCTGTTTTAGATCTGTTTTGGGGTCATACAGGGCGATATCATACTTGTCCTTATTGAGAGCACCCAATACCTGTTTGCCGCTGTTAAGAGACACCTCTCTTTCCGAAGAGACACCGCCGGATAAAAGAGCCAGCCTGATTTTTTTCATAGTAAACTCCTGTTTTATCCTTGAATAATGTTTTGTCTTGCCTTGTCAAACTCTGCTCTGGTGATGAGATCTTTTTCAAAAAGTGCCGTCAGTTTAAGAATTTTTTGTTCTGTTTTGCTGATACTATTTTCAATGAGGAGTCTGTCCGAAGGAGTTGAAAGAGGATGGTCAATGAGCAGAAGTTGATTTTCTTTTGCCGTTATTTTAAAGGACGCAAGCCCTCCAAGAATCCTGACTTCAAGTGTCTTGTCCCGGAATTCCGGCATGGCGAGGATGTCTTTGATATCAGAAGAACGCTTACTCATCCTCTGATAGAAAATCCAGGAAATTGCCAGGACTAAAATGCCGATACAGCCCATTATCCATGGCAGGTAGTGATATACTCCCTTGAACAAAATAATGGTAATGCCGACACCTGCCAACAAAAAAACATGTAACAGCAGGATAAAACAAGCGATGAAAATACTTCGGAAAAGACTGTCTTTATCTTTATTCCAAAAATTCATGATATTTTTTTCATAATATTGTTCCGGTAAGCATCTGTCATCATGGATGAACAGGACCTGTCTCCCCTCATGGTGTTCAATTTGACAAAAAGGTAATTCAATTTTTTTTGAATTTTCAGTCTTTCAGGAGAATCAATCATCGCTGCTTCAAGCAATCGTTCGGTTTGAGTGATCTTTTTTGTAAGTTCAACTTCCGGGGGAAGAAAACCAGAATTTTTTAATATTTTATGAGCAAGACGGAACTCCTGCGGAACATGCTGGTCTTCAAAATTCAATGGCTTACTGGTGCCGTCAAGATTATCAAATGCCCCATTTTTTTGAGCTTTTTTTATTCTTTCTTCAACAAGTGCTTCAAATCCCGGAATCATAAAATTTTATTTACCCCTGAAAATATTTAATGGTCAAATGTCGGGTTACTAATTTTTAAAGTTTTAATTTTATTAAACCCGTAACCGATTTGCAAGGGATATTTTCTTGACACCTATTAGGCAATGCTGTATCAAATATCATTTTAATTTAAAGAATTTATCAAGAATTTAAGCAAAAAATGCAAACAATAAAGATAATTTGATTGTAAAATGAGCAAACAAAAGAATATCAGTCAGTTTAGAAATATTGGGATCATGGCCCATATTGATGCGGGTAAAACCACCGTAACGGAAAGGATCCTTTACTACACTGGAAAATCTTATAAAATTGGTGAAGTTCATGATGGTGAAGCTGTCATGGACTGGATGCAGGATGAACAGGATCGAGGGATAACCATCACCTCTGCTGTGACCACTTGTGAGTGGAATAAATCCCTTATCCAGATCATCGATACTCCGGGACATGTTGATTTTACCGTTGAGGTGGAAAGGGCATTAAGGGTTCTGGATGGAGCCATTGGTGTTTTCTGTGCCGTGGGGGGTGTTGAACCACAATCTGAAACTGTCTGGAGACAGGCAGACAGATATTCAGTTCCCCGGCTGGTCTTTATTAACAAGATGGACAGAACCGGCGCGGACTTTTTCGGTGCTGTCAACTCCATAAAAGAGAAGTTTGGGGCAAATCCTGTGATCCTTCAATTGCCCATGGGTTCAGAAGATAATTTTGCCGGTATCATTGATCTTGTCAACATGAAACAGATCACCTGGGATGATGAAACCCAGGGTGTCGAGTATTCAAAGGATGACATTGCTCCTGAATTTGAAGAGATAGCTTACGAATGCCGGGAAAAACTTCTTGAAGCCATATCGGAATTCAACGATGAGATAATGGAGAAATATCTTTCAGAAGAGGATATTTCGGTTGGGGAAATTATCAAAGCCATTCGGGCTGCAACCATTTCAAGGCAGATCGTGCCGGTATTTTGCGGAAGCGCTCTTAAAAACAAGGGCATTCAACCATTACTCGATGCCATAGAGTTATATCTGCCAAGCCCCCTGGATGTCCCGCCTGTTAAAGGTGTACACCCCGAAACTGAAGAAGAATTAGAATTTTTACCCCAAAAAAACGGTCCCCTCGCAGCTTTGATTTTCAAAGTCTCCATGATTGAAGGAAGAAAGCTTTCTTTTGCCAGGATCTATTCCGGTAAACTTGAGGCAGGATCTGATGTGTTCAACCCCTTATTAAAGAAAAATGAAAAATTATCCAGAATTCTTCAAATGCATGCCAATAAAAGAACGCGGTTAAAAGAGGCGTTGGCAGGGGCTATTATCGGTATTGTCGGACTTAAAGATTCCGGAACCGGTGATACCTTATGTTCACAGGATTATCCTGTTTTTCTTGAAAAAATAGAATATGAGGACCCTGTAATTTCCATTGCAATTGAGCCTAAAACCCATGCTGACCAGGAAAAACTCGATGATGTACTTGAAAAGTTCACTATCGAAGATCCGACTTTAAAGGTGAGCCGTGATGAAGAAACCGGCCAGACAATTTTATCCGGCATGGGTGAACTCCACCTTGAGATTATTATTTCAAGGATGCTAAAAGAGTTTAAAACAAATGTCAATGTGGGGAATCCCCAGGTTGTTTACAGGGAAGTGGTTACCTCCAGATCAAGAGGCCATGCTGTTTTTGAAAGAGAAATTTCAGGGAAGATGCATTTTGCAAATGTCAGTATCTGTCTTGAACCCTTAAATCGGGGCGATGGGGTTACATTTAATTGTAAAGTGGGAAATGACCAGATCCCTGAACAATATATTCCAGCCATTGAAAATGGAATCCGGGAGAGTCTTGAAGGCGGATATCTTAAAGGATATCCCCTGGTTGATATCGCTATTGTGATTGAAGGTGGCAGCTTTGATGATCGAAGCTCTGAACTCGCCTTCTCCGTTTGTGCATCCATGGCATGTAAGGATGCTTTGGAAAATGCCTCTTTAGGGCTTCTTGAACCGATTATGGAAGTTGAGATTTTTATTCCGGATACTTACATGGGCGATGCCATATCCGATTTGAATGCAAGGGGTGGAAAGGTGGAATCCATCACTCCGAAAGCGGGTATACAGATTGTAAAAGCCGTGGTCCCTTTGGCTAAAATGTTCGGGTATTCCACAGCACTTCGATCTGCCAGCCAGGGCAGAGGAACTTTTACCATGCAGTTTTCGCGTTTTGACAGGGTTTAGTTTTTAATATTCTTTACGGATTGTTTTTTTAATCGAGTTAAAAGTTCTTTTGCTTTTTTTATTTTAATTTCATCCTTTAATTCGTCTAAAGCCTTATTTAAATGAACAATGGCAGTTTTATTATGATTGATTTCAGCATAATAGACTCCAAGATAATAATGGGAAAGCACTTGTTTTTTTTCAAGTGACATAATATTTGCCAGGCTGTAGTATGCTTTTGGATATAAGGATGGCGCCTTGTTTAAAACGGTATTGAAAAGATTTTTGGCTTTTGTCAGGTTTCTTAATTCAAGGTGTGCGGTTGCCTGATGAAATCTGGCCGCAAGACCCATGACAGGGTCCCTCTCAAGCCCTTTAAGGACGTTGAGCGCTTTTTGGGGCTCACCATTCAGCAGATATATTCTACCCATTTCAAGCAGTATCATTGGATCGAGAATATTAATGGAGAGCGCTTTTTTCAGATGCGACAGGGCTTTTTCTCTCATGAATTTTCTGGCATAAATAAGGCCCATTCCATAATGGATGGCAGCAGTGTCAGTGGCGTCAGCAGCGTTAGCGTTTGAAGAACTGCCTTCCAGCTTTGTGGCCAATTGATTAAATGTGGGTTCAATGTCTGCATAAAGCCCTAAAAGTCTGTATTTTACCATGTCAAATCTGAAATCTTCATCGCATTTTATCTTCTTCTCCGAAGGGATGTAGCCTTCGAGAATCGTTTCAACATGGGCAATCCGGTTGCCGGTTCCGGGATGGGTCTTGACATAGTCGGGGATTCCTTCCACGCCCCGGTAATCAGCCGCCCTGATTTTCATCAAACCGGATAAGAGCCCTTCAGGTGCGAAACAGCTCTTTTTTAAAAACATGATTCCTTTTTCATCAGCTTCCGTTTCATTTTCCCTTGTGAATGCAAGCATGGCTGTCTGACCGATGGCCATTGTGCCTGTGATAACTGCCGCTCCGGCATCGCCACCTGATTTGCCGCCGATGATGGCACCGGCCAGCATTCCTGCCAGGCTTCCAATGTTGATAAATTTTGCACGATCAATGGATTCAGATACATGACGACTTGCGGCATGGGCAATTTCATGCGCGATGATTCCTGCCAGTTCATCAATGGAATCAAGGGCTGTAATCAATCCCCGATAGGCAAAGATATTGGCAGCCGGGCTTGCAAATGCATTAAAAACATCATCGTCCACAATGTAAAATGAATAGTCAAACGGCTGGGGCGGCAGAAAAGTCAGGATATGATTGCCAACCTGTGTAATCATATGACCGGCAACAGGATCATTCAATATCATCTGTTTTTCCTGTACCATTTTCATGAATTTTTTGGCGACTTTTTTTTCTTCCGGAATGGATATGGCAAAGCTGCTGTTCAGGGAAAATGAAAAGAAAAAGACCAGACTGGAAAAGACACAAAAATATTTGAATGATTTCATAAAATTATTATCGATAAAATCGAATAAAAAGTCAAAGAGTTTGTTATCTTTCGCCACGTTTATAGGGCTCTGCCAGCATGGCAGGGGCATTTAATTTTCTGGGGTCTTTAAGACTGATCAACAATAGAATAAAGAGCGTTGCGATATAGGGGAGCATGGCTAGGAAGCTGGGTGAAATTCCCAGGGGCTGCAGCAAATACTGAACCACAAAAAAGCCGCCAAACAGGAATGCCGCCCATATGGCACGCCCGGGGTTCCACAGGGCAAAAATGGTTAGAGCAATGGCAATCCAGCCTCTTCCCGCCGTCATTCCCTCTATCCATGATTTTGAATAGGATATGGAAAGATGGGCACCTGCCAGGGCTGAAAATCCTCCTCCGATGAGGACACTCAAATATCTGAGTCTGAAGACATTGACCCCTTGAGTTTCAGCCGCTTTTGGATTTTCTCCCGTTGATCTGATCTGTATCCCCAGACGGGTTCTTTCAAGGAAAAACCAGGCGGCAAAAGCAAGAACTATCGCAAGATAGAAAAACGGACCCTGAGTGAACAGAATTTTCCCAAGCCAGGGAATATCCGATAACCAGGGAATGCTCCAATCTTCCATTTTGATTGAAAGGGGTTTGCCCACATAAGGTTTGCCAAGCATACCGGAAAGCCCTAAGCCCAGCATGGTCAATGCAAGCCCGGAGACAACCTGATTGGCCTGCAATGTTACAGAAGCAAAGGCATGGATGCTGGAAAACGCTATGCCCGTGGCTGTGGCAGCAAGAACGCCCAGCCAGGGCTGGCCGGTTGTCATGGTGACGATAAAGGCTACAACAGCTCCCATTGCCATTACGCCTTCAACGCCTAAGTTAAGGATGCCGGACCTTTCACAAATCACTTCACCTGTTGTGGCAAGAAGTAAAGGGGTTCCCGCAACCATAGCTCTATGAAGTGTTAAAACAATAATATCTTCCATCTATTGCATCCTTATTTGTTTGAAAATTGCAGGGTGATTTTATGATTTAAAAAATAATCCCCCATAATTAAAAATATCAACAACGTGCCGTTCACAATTTCAACTGTGGCAGCAGGCAGTCCCAGCGATATCTGTATGGCATCGCCACCCACCAGTATCCCTGCAAAAAAGATTCCTGAAACCACAGTATAGAGTGGATTTAATTTGGCAAGCCATGCGACGATGATGGCGGTAAATCCATACCCCGAGGAGATTGAAGCAGGATATCCAAGATAGTGATGAATCCCCGCCACTTCGCCGACACCGGCAAAGCCTGCAAGCCCACCGCTGATGGCCATGAGGATCAGGCCTGTTTTTAGAAAATTTATCCCTGCGTACTTACCGGCATCCGGGTTTTCACCCACCACCCTTGCTTCATATCCAAAGCGCGTTTTATAGATGACCACACAAAGCACAATGGCACAGATGAGTGCCAGAATCAATGTGGCATAGTGAATTCGGGAACCGGGGATCAGACCTAAAATGGCAGAATCGGGAAGGTTATCTGTTCCGGGAAACCCGAACCGTGTTTTTCCTTTCCAGGGGCCGACAATAAGCAGGGTTAAAAATTCAGCACAGATATAGTTGAGCATTAAAGTGGAAATCACTTCATTAATGGCGTATTTGATTTTCAGGATGGCGGGTATGATTCCCCACAATGCCCCGCCGATAAAGCCTGAAAGAAAAATCAAGGGAATTATGATATAGGATGGCAACGCCTCTCCAAAGGTCAGTCCCGTCCAGGTAGCAAAAATTGCTCCCATTAACATCTGTCCTTCTGCACCGATGTTCCAGAAGTTTGCCCTGAAAGCCAGGGTCAGCCCTGTAGCGATCAGGATCAAAGGAATAGCTTTGGTGATGGTTTCCTTAAATCCGTAAAAAGAACCAAATGATCCTGAAAAGATCTCAGTGATGGCATAGATGGGATTAACTCCCGCAATCAGGAAAATAGTACTGATCACCACAAGCGCTGCCAAAAGAGAGAGAATATTGGTCATGAAGGATCTTAAGGTGGTTATATTATATCGGTCTGTTGTTTTGATTTTTATCATTATTTTTTTTCCACTGAATCAGATCCTTTTTGATCCTGCCATCATCAGGCCGATGTCAGAAAACCGCTTATCGTCTGAATCAAGAACTGCCATGAACTCACCATCAAAAATAACAGCAACCCGGTCACAAAGTTCAAATATTTCTTCAAGATCTTCAGAAAACAAAATCACGGCGCTTCCTTGTTTCCTCAGTTCCAAAAGATGTTTTCTTAAGAATTCCGTTGCCCCGACATCCAGCCCGTATGTGGGGTGTGATGCTACAAGAAGCTGTGGCTGCTCACTGATTTCTCTTCCAAGGATGAGTTTTTGAATGTTCCCGCCGGAAAGGTTCCTGATCTGGCTGTTAATGGAATGGGTAGAAATTTTAAATTTATTAACAATGGTTTTTGTGTGATTCTTTATCTGATTGTATTTCAGAAAATAGCGTCTGGAAAATTTTTTTAAATGATGCTGTTTGAGAATAGCATTATCATATAAAAAAAGGCCCGGAGCGATTCCAAACCGGATTCTTTCTTCCGGTACGTGGGAAACACCGTTGTCATAAATGTGTCTGGGAGATTTGTTAGTAATGTCCTGGCCATTTACGGTCACTTTTCCTGATGAGATGGGTCTGATACCGGTAATGGCCTCTGCAAGCTCACGTTGTCCGTTGCCGGAAATTCCTGCAATACCGAAAATTTCATTTTTAAAAAGTTCAAATGAGATATTTTTAAGAGCCAAAAGGCCTTTGTCTCCGATGACATTGATGTTTTCAACAGATAGAATTTTTTTGCCTTTGATCAGTTTTTCCCTGTTGATATTGAAGACAACATCTCTGCCCACCATCATCCGGGCCAGGGATTTTTTATCGGTATTTTTTGTGTCGGAGCTTCCCACAATTTTTCCTTTTTGAAGCACCATGACCCGGTCACAGATTTCCATGATTTCATCAAGCTTGTGTGAAATGAAAATAATCATGTGGCCTTTGGATTTCATTTCCCTCAGTATGGAAATCAGTTCTTCGATTTCCTGGGGAGTCAGAACAGATGTGGGTTCATCAAGAATAAGAAGGTCGGCACCATTTAAAAGTGCTTTAATGATTTCCACCCGCTGCTGTTCCCCGGCTGAAAGCTGCCAGATTTTTTTGTCAGGATCAATATGAAAATCGAATTTTTTAGAAAACAGTTCAATTTTTTTCCTGATTTTTATTTTTGGGAAAAAAAACGGCGTCTCTTTATAGCCCAGTGCAATATTTTCAATCACGGAATGATTCTGCACGAGCATAAAGTGCTGATGAACCATTCCAATGCCATGGTTGATGGATTCAACAGGATTGTTGATCCGAACGCTTTTACCGTTGATTTTGATTTGGCCGGAATCGGGCTGGTAAAGCCCATACAGAATATTCATCAATGTGGTTTTCCCGGCCCCGTTTTCGCCCAAAAGTCCTACAATTTCACCGGGTTCAACACAAAGATCAATATCCTGGTTGGCAGGGATACCCTGAAATGATTTTGAGATGCCGCTCATTTCAAGGCATTGGATTTTTTTCATAAGGCCCTTTAAAAAAAATCGGGGTAAAAGAAAAGCCGGGAAATTATATCCCGGCTTTTCTCAAGAGGTTGTTTTGTTTACTGGGGGACGTCGCCTTCAACATTGTCCACATAATACATAATGCTGAGAAGGTCGCCTTTTGATGCTGTTTCTCCAGCCTTTATTTTCAGGGTTCCCTTATTATCGCTGATGGGGCCGGTAAACGGCTCAAATACATCAACTCCCTGTTTCATCTGCGCGTATCTTTTTACAACAAGATCATAGGCAGAAATTTTACCAAATTCCTTTGTATCAAGCATGGCTTTTTTCAATGCACCCACAAACTTGGGATTGATGATATCGGTTGGGCTGCCGCCAAGAATGGCTGCTTTTTCTTTGGCCAGCCACCAGAGGTCCTCATTGGTCCAGGTTTTATTATAAATATCGCCAAGAATTTTGGTATACATTCCGCCCCAGTTCATGAGCTGTCCTGAAACAACAGAATCTACGCCATAGGGCTGCATGGGAGAATAATGGCTGAAGGTATAAATCTGTTTTCCCTTTTCCGAATGGCGCTGTCCCACTTCAATGACGGCAGGTGTATCTTCGGTAAAGGCTAAGGCATCGCAGCCTTCAGCAATCAGGGCTTCGGCAGCTTCTTTTGCCTTATCCGGCCCATACCAGGCATAAATCCATTTTACATTAAGTTTGGCCGCGGGATTTGCCGCTTTGATCCCCAGGGCATAGGCATCAATATGACGGACCAGTTCCGGAATCGGGAAAGCTGCCACATAACCGATCTTGTTTGTTTTGGTCAATGCGCCGGCCATAATTCCGTTTAGATAATACATCTGGTATAGATCACCAAAATAAGTCCCCACATTATCGGAACGTTTGAATCCTGAACAATGCATGAAAAGCTTGTCAGGATACCGGGTGCCGGCTTTAATGGTCTCGTCCATGAATCCAAAGCTGGTGGTGAAAACCACATCACATTTTTGTTGTTGAACAAGTCGGTCAATGATTCTTGCACAGTCAGCATCTGCAACAGATTCTACAAAAATGGTTTCCAGCCAGGGAAATTTTTTTTCTGCATATTGCCGCCCCATATCATGGGCATGGGAAAATCCATAATCACCCACAGGACCGACATAAATAAAGCCGGCCTTTAACTTTTTGTCGTCGGCAAAGGCAGTTGTAGAAAAGCCAATCAAAAATATAGAACACATTAACACCAATATCATCCATTTTTTCATTCCTGTTCGCTCCTTATATTAAGTTGATTAAAATTCTAAGGATAATACGATAATTAGGTGTTTGCAGTCAACAATTAGATTTTGAAACTGGATGTTTGCCATAAGGGTCAAAAAAGGATCTCATTTTTAAATATTTTCACAAACCCGTTGATTGGGCAACGCAACCCACCCGTGGAGATCCGGGGTGTCTTATCCTTCATAGTGCCTGAATAATTTTTGAAAGTTCACAAAGATCTTCCATTGGACGGCAAAAACTCACTCGTTCCTCGCTCAAACAATTTGCCGTCTTAACCATTCCAGATCTTTGGAACTTTTATAACCTTTCAGGTCACGCGCAAAAATCACAGGCAAACCGGTCGAACAAGACACCTCGGATCTCCTTGATACCATACACCCCTGATAATCCCGTTGATGTTTTTATCAATAATTTCCGAGACCAGACTCTAAAAACAGGTGGCTGGATTCAGAATATCACTTTACATATTTTAGCTGGTATGTCAGGGTATATTGAGCTGTTTCAACAATAAATTTAAAAACTGCATTGATGCTTTGGTATTACCTTATAAAGAAAATATATAGCGTTAATATACAGATTTTTTTCTGCTTAATACAATACGATAAGCTGACCGCTCCGCAGTCGGCATTTAAACAAGCAAGCTTGTTTAAATGCCTGCGATGCTCGCGGCTTAACAGCCGCCGTTATGAGGAATACATAAATGGATAAGTGGTTTGGTCTAATTGATATAATTGATGAAATTAAAAAGTATGATTCTAAGCAGGCACAAGTTCTTCCAGTTTATAAAAAAATTGATTCCGTCCTTGAGAAAGAAACTTTCTTTTTGCTTTCTGTAAAATCAAAAATAGCAAAAAATTGTCTTAAAAGACCTGATTTCGATCAGGAAGAACGTCTTTCCGACAAACCTTTTACAAGAGAAATCCCTGAAGGAAGGAAGATTTTACCCAGAATTCGAAATCGTTTCTCTATCTATGACGATGCTGAACAAGGTCTTTCAAATTGGTTCAGAAAATCTACTCAAGAAAATATTTATCTAAGAAAGCACTCCTTTTCTAACGGTAGAATGAAATTTAAAATTGAGTTAAAAAAGGAAATAGTTCTCGAAGATTTAAGAATTACTAAACGGAAAGGTCTTTTCTGTTTTGATATTTTTAGGTTTTCAGAAAAACCTCTAAATGAAATAAATTGTCCTAAAGTGGACGAAGTAGTGCGGGGAAATAATTATATTTACGAAACATTTTTTAGAACCAATAGTATGGTAAGATCATCTCGATTTAGAATGAACTCAGTTTCATCAATAATGGGAAAGGTATTGCTTTAGTTAAAGAAATCTCATAACCCATATGAGCCACCCTATAGTCAATAGGCAATAAAAATTTTTAGGGAAAAAGCCATTTTCCCTTAATATAGCGTTAACAAAAAGAATCTCCTGACTTAAATTCAAAATATGCA
>NZ_JABZFL010000062.1 GCF_014237455.1 Desulfobacula sp.
AAGTCAATTCCTCCGACGTGGCTATTTGGAGGCCCATTCTCGGAACTGACTTTTACTTCCGCTGGCTGTGGTGGTAAAATTGGAATCAGAAACGGTGACACAGAATATTGAACACTCCCAATTGTCATGATTAAAATGTGCTCCAATTCTTTAATATATTCATAAATTATCCTTAACAAGTTAATGTGTAGTTTAGTATATTATTCCAATCAAGATGTATATCAAAGCGTATAATGCATGCAGAAGCTTTTAAGGACATTGCTCGTTTGCCGATATCGCTTCCATTAAAGTCCGAATATTGATCTAATGACTTTTCTAAAGTTTCTGAAATTTCACAAATAACTTTTTCATTCGTCTTTAATGGGCTTGTGATTAAATGTGTCCCAAAAGTATTGAGCCTTTCTTCTCCATTCTTTTGAACGATATTCATATAATTCTTTTTTCTTCCAAATTGCAAAAGAAAGGCAGTTAATCAAATTCAATGTTTGATCTAATAGTTCTTCAGCATCTCCATATTTGGGATAGTATTTCTTATTTTCGTCTAAGGAGTTATGTGCGAATCTTTCAACCCTTATCTTGATGATCCCTGCAACTAAATTTGTTCCTTTTAACCGTTTATATTCTTCTTTTGATTTTCCAATATAGAGTTTTATTTGCCTTTTCTTTATTTTTTCAAATTCATTTATAAAATCATTGGTTAAATGTCGGAATAAATTATTTAGACTATGGACATCATCTCTTCTCCGGCTATCAAAAATTCGAGCGAGAGCCATGATAAAGTTAAAATAAATTGCATGCAAACAAACGTTATAGCAGTCTACCTTATTGGTTTTTTTTATCGAATCTCGGACATTATTATCATATGCTGCATAACAAAATGTCTCTTTTAACCTAATGGCAGATCTGGCCTCTACATCGAGCCAGCGAAGTTGATTTTCTATAATTTTCAGTTTTTCTAAGAACTCCATAATTCAAAACTCGTATTAAAGAATGGAGATTGTTTAATTATGTAATGAGCATTAGCTTTTGGAAAAAATAATATAACATTATAGCACATTCCTTTTCAAAAATTGGTAAAAAACTATTCAACGTTCAGACATCTTTGAATTTCCGATACTCAAAACTACTTGCATTATTCTTGATATTTAACTTTATAGGATATAAATCACACTCAAGTATAATTATCCTAATGGAAATTGCCATTAGAAGTTCAGAGTATCAATGATACCAGATCAAATCTTGATGAGTTTTAGGCGTTTACTTCTGGCTATAGGGTTGGGCATCCAGGATTAAAAGAAAGCCCCGGACTATCCTTGTTAGCTCGCATTTTTATTCAAAAAAATAAATTTAAATTATTCAATATTGTTAAAAGTGTCAGGCACTGCTTCTATTTGATTTTTGGAACAATATTTTTAAAAACATTTGAAAGATGGGTTAAGGAGCGGTTCAGGTTTTCAAGATTAAACACTTCAAGGCTGAGCACCCCTGTGAAATTTTCCAGAATTGTCTGAATTTGCCTGAAGTGTTTTTTGGGCAGTTTATCAAGGGATGTGTGATCTTTGATATTCGGTTCGGAAAAATCCACACCATGCAGGTGTATAACAGGCGTTCTTAATTTATGCTTTTCAAAGGTTTCCAAAAGGTTGTGCCCATACTTTATCCCATGACCGGCATCAATGCAGACAGACAGATTCAATTCTTCCACCAGGGTTTCAAGGCAGGAAAAAGGATAGTCAAGAGTTTCAATAGAAATGATCCCGAGACTGGATATATCAGATAATAATGCATTAAGGCTTTGCCGGGTCTGTTTTTCCCACTTTTTCAGCTTCTTTTGATTTTCAATATCATTTTTAATATCAGACGGCATATCAAGGTGAAGGGTGTGGGTTGTGGGGGTTACGGGTGCAAAAAGATCTATTACCTTGAGGATTGTATCCTTTGCTTTCTGTCTTTCTTCTAAAGATTCACAGGTCAGGCTGACATCGGTGGGAAGATGGATGTTGTAGGTGAGATCAAGTTCTTGAGATAAATATAAAAGCTCCTTCACATCATCGTTTGACGGCAGGACTTCTTTAGGCATGCTTTCAAAAACAAGAATTTCGATTTCATCAAAAACCGGACCCAGTTTTTTTACATTGGGAATAATATGATCCGGAAAAATAAAAGAAGTGGTTCCAAGCCTGAAGGGTTTGTCCGGCAACATTGAATTCTTTGAATTTAAGTCAGGCATCTTGGGTTCACCTAAAAAACAAAAAGAAGAAAACAGGAAATAAGGGTGGCTAAAAATGAGCTGAATATCATGAGATCACACGCCTGCCTTATTTTTCCTTTTTCAGGATCTTTAAACTCTTTTCCGATATAAGGCTTTGCAACCAGTGTACCATGATACACATTAGGACCACCAAGTCTTATTTTAAGAGCCCCTGCAAACGCGGCTTCCGGATATCCGGCATTGGGGCTTTTATGAAGAGACCCTTGAGAGAAACCCATCTTTATTGCTAAAACGCCTCTTTTAAAAGAAAGAAAAAATGCAGCCAGTGCGATGATCAAAACAGATATCCTTGCCGGGATAAAATTGGCCACATCATCGATCCTTGCAGAAGCTCTGCCAAAAAGAAGATAAGTATTGTTTTTATATCCAACCATTGAATCCAGGGTGTTGACCATTTTATAGGCAAGCGCCAATGGCACCCCCCCGATCATGGCAAAAAACAAGGGAGATAAAAACCCGTCCACGAAATTTTCAGCCACTGTTTCCACGCTGGCCCGGGTGATGGCCTTTTCATCAAGCGTTTCTGTCTGCCGGCCCACAATCATGGAGACCTTTTCCCGGGCCTTTTTGATGTCGTTCTCTTCAAGGGCAGAAAAGACAATCATTGCTGCTTTTTCAAGACTTGTTGATGAAAAACAAAAAAAAAGCAGGATCACCTGGACAAAAGTTCCAAAAACAGGATGAATACTGATACTCAATTTTATCGTTATAAAAGCTATCAGCCATGTGGAAAAAATCAGAACGCCGGCAAAGACGACCCCTGAAATAAGAAGGTGTTTGAAATGTTTTCTGAACCAGCCCTCAAAAAAACCAATGGCGTTGCCCATATAAACGATCGGATGAGGCAATATTTTGGGATCACCCAGGATAAAATCAAGGATAAACGCTGCCAGAATAACAGTCCCTTGAATCTCAATCATTTCTCACAGCCTGCTTTATAAAATTTGCCAAAAGCTCGTTGATCCCTCTTTTTTTTAAAGAAAATCTCACATGCTGATCAGACAATCCTAAAAAGTTGGAACAATCCCTGATCAATATTTTATGTCGGCCAATCTTCTCGCAAAAATTCCTGGAATTCATCCCATTTGTCAAACGGGCCAAAATAAAATACGTGCTTGAATCAAATATCTGCAATCCTTTAATGTTTTTAAGATGTTCAAGGAAAACCTGCTTTTCTGTTTTGATATACTCCCTTGTTTTTTGATAAAAGGGTTCGATGTCTTCCGGATGATCAAAAATATGTTCCATCACCGCCTGTCCCAGCGCATTCACACTCCATGGCTGGTAATGGGCCATGATCTTTTCAACTAACCCAGTAGCTGCACTTAAAAACCCGGTACGAAGTCCAGGTATCCTGAATATTTTTGACATGGAGGAAAGAACCATCAAATTTTTGTATCCGGTGTGTGATACCAGGGAAATCTCGCGGGCCTGATCCACAAAGGGAAGATAGGATTCATCAATAATAAAAACCGTGTTCTCATGTTTTTGAATCAGGTACTCAAGTTTTTCCCGCAAAATAAGTGAACCCGTCGGGTTGTTGGGATTACAGATAAAAACCGTGTCCGCCTCTTTTGCCATCCGCGATATTTCATCAATATCCGGATCAAACGTATCTGACTCTTTTGCAAGGCAATGCTGAAAAGCAATTTTATGCATCCGGCAGGCATCTTTGTAATCTGAATAGGTGGGGCCGACAATCAATACCTTTTTTGAGCCAATGGCTTTGGGGATGGTATAAATAAACCAGGTAGTGCCATTGCCTGCCACAACCTGGGTTTGATCAATCCCGTGAAACCCGGCAAACCCTTTTCTCATGGTCACAGCATCCGGTTCAGGAAGGGATCTGATCTTAACCAGGTTGTCACAAATAACTTTCTCTATCGTTTCAGGCGGCCCCAGAGGATTTAAATTACTGCTCATGTCAATAATATCATCAACGGTACAGCCCACTGTTGTTGCCAGATTCTTAATATTTCCGCCATGGCCGATAATCATTCAATTAATTCCTTTTAAACTATTAATGCCCCGGTTGCCAAAAATAAAACAGCTTCCATTATCTCATTCAAGGCTCCCAGCATATCTCCTGTAATACAATTGAGTTTCTTTTTATAAAATCCCAATACCAGCATCAGGGTTCCCAAAAAAACCAGATTCAAAACCAGGCCTTTATATCCTAAAAAAAGAGAGATGATTACTGGAATCAACACAAAAGAAAAATCCTTTAACCCAATGGCCTTTTCAAAAAAATCAAGGCCGGTCCCAGTCTTTTCTCTGCCATAGTCTAAAAACCGTATACCAAATATCATTGCCGACCGTGAATAAGCAGGAACAATCAAAAGCAGGGCCAGGGTTTGAAAATGGGTTCCACTTGTTTTGACAGAATAAATTCCGGCTATTTTAACTGCCAGGATACAGAAGACTGCCACAAGTCCCATCATCCCTGTCCTGCTGTCTTTCATAATTTCAAGCACTTTTTCTCTGGACCTGTGGCTGAACAATCCGTCTGCTGTATCTCCCAGACCGTCCAGATGGAAAGCTCCTGTTACCACGACGAGAAAAATAACATCCAGAACCGCCACCACTAAAGGAGGCCAGAAATATGAAATAGTCACATCAAACACCAGCAGCAGACCGCCCAATATCAATCCTACAACTGGAAAATATTTAATCATGCCTATGGGAGAATAAGCCACATTTTTTCCTGCCGGAAGAATGGTAATAAACAAAATCGCTGATCTAAACTCCGTAAAATTTTTTTTTATTATCATTTGATTTAAAGCCTTGGCTTTATCTGAACATCGATTCCGGCAACCGTCATAACAACCTTGTCAGCAATTTTTGCCATCCTTTGATTGACAAGCCCTGCGAAATCCCTGAATTGCCTGGCAAGCTTATTCTCCGGAACAATACCACACCCGACTTCATTGGAAACCAGGAATATCGGACACTCACATTGCTCAAGAGAGTTTTCCAGATGATGAATCGCCTCATTAATCTGCGTCTGATCATACGAATGAAACAATAGATTGGATACCCAGAGTGTCAGGCAGTCCACAAGGATGACACCGGCTTTGGGGGAATATTGATTGATTTTTTCATGAATCCTGACCGGCTCTTCAATGGTATGCCAGTTCCCTCCCCTCTCTTTTTGATGCTTTTCCACCCGTTTTTCCATTTCAGAATCGCTTGGCACGGACGTGGCAATAAAATATTTATTTTTCCCCTTTATCCTGTTGGCCTGTAGTCTATTGGCTTGATACAGGGCAAAAGAACTCTTCCCGCTTCTGCATCCTCCGATCACAAATGTTATTTTTTTTTTCAAAAGCTTGGGCTTAATTCAAATCATCTTTTGGATTTTTGGTTACAGGAACTCTGAACACGGGAACACCTTCTTTGGTAAGAACTTTATCTTCCTCTTTTGTTGTGGTCCCCCTGATATTCCTGTGTTCTTCTGCCCCATAATGCATTTTCAAGGCTTCTTTTGTAAAACTTGTTCCCACATCTTCATAATTTTTTTCAACGTATTCAGCCACTTTTTCCGTCAGCTCAGCTATTGCTTCCTGGCTTGTCTGCAAGGCTCTCTGGGTTATATTATTGGAAGATTTTTTAATGGCAATGGGATGGATTTTCCGGACTACAGACGTGGTTTCACAAACAGGGCATGTTAAAATACCCTGCTCCTGTTGTTTCTCTATATCTTCTCTGCCTTCGAACCAGCCTTCGAAGGTATGCCCATTTAGACATTCAAGATCAAATACGATCATTTTAAATAATTCTGTTTACACCTGTGGAGATGTTATAACAGTAATCCCCCATCTTTTCATAGTTTGAAACAAGAGCAATAAAGAAAACACCGACATCAACCAGGCATTCTCCCTGTCTTAACCTTTCTATATGTTGATATCTCATATCTTCACGCATCTGGTCAATCAAATCTTCATGCGCCAATGCTTTTTGATAAAACCCTTCTGTCTTCTCGTGCAATTCATCAATGATCAAGCTTAAAAATTTGTCTACCTGGTCTGAAATGATCGCCAGATCTTGTTTGGCTTTTTCACTGAAACATAAATTATTGTCATATATCTTTTCAAGTATTTTTGACACATTTTCCATGGAATCACCCAGTCTTTCTATATTATTGGTGATTCTCATCAATTCTGATATTTCTTTGGCCTCGGGTTCGTTCACCTCTCCTTGATAAATAGTTGTCAAATACCGGATAATGACTTTCTGATAATCATCCAGATGATCTTCTATGGCTTCTCTTTCCCCAAGGATATCATCGTCCCTGATCATAAGGCATGTTGATGTTTTCTTTAAATTCATATGGGCAAATTCTATATTTTTTATGATTTCACCCTTAACTTTGGCAAGAGCACCGATGGGTGAATCAATGAACCCGGCATCAAATTCAGGCAGCCTGTATCTTTCTTGTCTCTTATCAGATTTAGGGGATATTAAAACGGTCAGTTGAACAAGTTTGGGAAGAAAAATCAGGAATACCATGGCATTGATAACATTAAAAATCGTATGGCCGTTGGCAATATATCTTGCAACATTGACATATTCGCCATTCACTGTCTGATCTGCAACTCCGGCACCCATCTTTAAAGTAATGGCCTCAACGATATCAACAAACCATGGAAAAATCAGTAAGATAATGCCGACGCCAACGACATTAAAAATGGTATGCGCATTTGCGGTTCTATGGGCATTTGTATTGTTTGAACCTAAGGTGGATAGTTGAGCTGTTACTGTTGTACCGATGTTTTCCCCGAGAACAAGGGCAAGGGCAGTTGGAAAAGTTAAAAGGCCGGATGCTGCCAACGTCATTGTCAAGCCCACTGTAGCTGAAGAAGACTGAACAGCAACGGTCAGAACGGCTCCCATGAATATGCAAAGAAGAATGCCACGGATAGTCTCTGTATTGAATGTTGTAAAAAACTCAATAAATTGTGGATCGGATTTTATGGGTGCAAGGCCATGTTTCATTACCGTCATACCATAAAAAAGCAGGCCAAAGCCTAAAATAATATCACCGATATGCCGGTAACTTCTTTTTTTTGAAAAATATTTCAACCCAACGCCAAGAGCAATTGCAGGAAGAGCCGCTTTTGTCAACTTAAATGCGATCATCTGGCCGGTAATGGTGGTGCCAATATTCGCACCAATTATCACGCCGACTGCCTGCTCAAAAGACATGATACTGGCACTCACAAACCCGATCAGCATGACAGTTGTTGCAGAGGAAGATTGAATCATGGCTGTAACACCGGCACCGGTTGCACATCCCATGATTCTGTTAGAGGAGATGGCTTCCAGAATCCGTCTGATTTTTTGCCCTGCTGTAGCTTGAAGGCCTTCGGTCATCATTTTCATTCCAAGAATGAATAGCCCTAGTCCACCAAGGGTTTGAATTAATATACTTGTTAAGTTCAATTTTTGCCCTCTTTATGGGATTACTGCTAATGTTACTCTAACATCATAAATCTAACAAACTCTTAACAAACCAAAAGGGTTATATCTTAAATTTTTAAATTTTTCAATCGCGAAATGCGCTTTAGATCAATGGTTGATTTTACACAGGGAAAGAGTGTATTGTTAGTAAAAACAGGGTGTTCAAGAAGATCGAATTTCGAATGCGTAACCGCACTCTCCCACATTGGTGTATGCGGAATCGGTGTATAATAGGCAAGAACAGGGTGTATTCCCGTCTGCTTTACAAGATGCATGGAAATTTGAACTTCATCAAGATTTTGTCCGGGCAGCCCGCATAATAAATATGCTCCGATCTGTTTTTTCTCAAATCCGGCAGCTTTAAGATTTTCAACTGCCGTATAAAACTCATTTTTTGAAACTTTACCATCATGGTTTCGGGTTTTGGAGAAATCAGTGGTTTCAAGACCCATCCGGATGGTTTTAAACCCTGCCTTAAACATCAACCTGGCCGCCTGTTCTGTAATTTCTTTAATATGGAGAGCATTTGGCGTATGAAACCAGACATCCATTTTTGATGCAATAATTTTTTCAAATAATGGGAACGCATGCTGCTTGCTGTTCACCAGCAGGGCATCATCATAAAAGGCAAAATTTTGAACACCAAAGTTCTGGTGCCAATGCTCAATTTCCCTGAATACATTTTCAGGGGATCTTCGCCTGATTTCCGGTTCCAGAAATGAAGATGCGCAATATTCGCATGAAAAAGGGCACCCCCTTGAAGTTAAAATGGGCGCGTAGGCAATTTTATGTTGAAGATCAAGAGCAGGAAAGGGCAATGCATCCAGATCACCGGATAAGTTGTTGTCGTCCAGTTCAAACCCGGTAAAATCTCTGATAATTTTTTTTAAATGGTGCTCGCCAGATCCTTTTATCACCAGATCTGCCAAAGTGTCTTTATTTGCGTGTTCATAACACAGGCTGGCATAAATCCCCCCCAGCACAACAGGCACATCCGGATAGGCTTCTTTCACCATTTCTATGGTCTCTTTGACCCCTGTTGCCCAATAGGTCATCAAGGAAGTAACAAAAATAAGATCCGGCTTTTTTATTTTTTTCAGATCTGCTGCAAACCATTGGGGTTTTATGCCATAACGAGAAAATTTTTTACCAATGTTTTCAAGCCCTTTGGGCAGATCGATCTCTGTCTTTCTAAACGGCCCCCTGCCATCCCAAAACACTTTCATATTTTTGGATTCCTCTGGATGGAACCTGTCAAGACAGTCGATATAGCTGACCTCTAACCCTTTTTCACAAAGGATGGCGGCAATGGACAAAAGGCCTAAGGGTTTTGCCCAGAAATCAAAAGCGGCAAAATCATGAATCCAGGGGTTTATACAGAGAATGTGAGGTGAATCAGTCTTCAAAATACTTCATGGATGTTTTTTTAAGCTCTTTTCTGCTGAATAAAAGCTCATAATCATTTTCTCCCACAGCCTTGGAAATCTTTTTGACGATGGCATAACATTCATCTTCATCAGATGCATGAACCATGGTATACAAATTATATTTCCAACCAGGGGCAGGATTTCTTCTGTAACAATGGGTGATCTCTTGAAAAGTGGCCATGATATTCCCGGTTTTTTCCACCCTTTCTTCAGGAACTTTCCAGGCCACCATGGCGTTTGCTTTAAACCCGGATTTCTGATGTTTCAGTGTGGCACCAAACCGTCTGATCATGCCACGGTCATTAAGATCCTTTAAAACACTTAAAAATTCATCTTCCGTGATGCCAATCTGTTCTGCCATTTCAAGGAATGGCCGTTTGACAACGGGAATATCGGTTTGCAGCAGGGTAATTATTTTTTTTTCTATATCTGTCAGCATAAGTGCTTATCTTTTTATTTTACCTGGTTAATATTTTGGAACTTTTTTCAGTGCATTGTCAATGTCCTGTTTTAAATCATCTGCATCCTCAAGTCCAATGGATAATCGTAAAAGGGAATCGCTCACCCCGATTCTCTGCCTTTCCTCAGGAGACATTTTTGCATGGGAAGTAAGACTTGGAGGACATATGGTAGACTCCACGCCACCCAAGCTGACAGCCGGACTTATGATCTTTAATCTCTCAATAAACCGATGGGGATCTTTGCCTTTTATTTCAAAAGAGAGCATGGCGCCAAAGCCTTTCATCTGGCGCTTTGCTATTTCATATCCTCCAAAACTTTCAAGTCCGGGGTAATATACGGCTGCAATATCAGGGTGAAATTCCAGAAATCGTGCCACTTCCATGGCATTTTTGGTCTGGGCATTCACTCTCAATATTAGAGTTTTCATGCTCCTTTCCAAGAGATAGCAGATCCTGGGATCAAGGCTTGGGCCCAATACCCTGGCAAGATTTAAAATTCTATCCAGTTTTTCATTGGAGCAGGCAACCATTCCGCAACACAGATCAGAATGCCCGCCAAGGTACTTGGTTCCGCTGTGAACGACAATATCTATTCCTAGATCCAGGGGCGTCTGATTCACAGGACTTGCAAAGGTATTGTCAATAATGGTGGTAATTTTTTTCTCTCTTGCAAATTGGGCAATTTTTTCAATATCAACCACTGCCAGAAGCGGATTGGTGGGAGATTCAATAACAATAACTTTTGTTTTTGACGTCACCCCATTGATTACATCGTCAGCACTGGTTTTTGTAAAAGTGCAGTCAATACCAAAATGAGAAAACCAAACAGTTGCAAAATGATGGGTTCCTCCGTAGAGGGCATCCAGCATGACGACGTGATCACCGGCTCCTGCAAAGGCCAGAATCGAAGTTGACATGGCACCCATACCTGAACTGAATACAAGCCCTTCTTCGGCATGCTCAAGGGCGGCTATTTTTTTTGCCACAGCATTCTGATTGGGTGTATTAAAATACCGCGGATAAAAGGTTTCATCCCTGCTGATATAATCATAGGCTGAGGATGTATAAATCGGAGTGTTCACCCCACCTGTCTTCTTATCCTTTAAGGTTCCTTTATGAATGGCAATGGTCTTGTTTTTCATTTTACTCCTTTTTTCGCTTTCTCATTAGGCACTTCCAGCATCGTGCCGGGTTTTCACGGCTTGAATCAAACCTGCCTGAAACAAGAAATAAAATCTCAAAATAAGGCTCTACGGCTGTTACAATATCCAGAGCTGATCGCATTGGGGGGCCTGTGTCCCGGGGTGGATCATCAGCACTGCCTAAAAGGCTGAACCAACATCCTTGTTCTTTAAGATTATAACTTGCATTTTTTGCAAATGTATTCCTGTCATCTTTTGTCTCAAAGGAATGGAAACATCCCCTGTCAAATATGAATTCAACGTCTGCTGATTTACCTTCGTGTTTCAAAAAATCTTTTACAAAAAACAAAATCTCAACCCCTTTTTCCCGAGATTTTTCTTTAACTTTTTCAATGGCTAATGGCGAAAAATCAAAACCTGTGACATCAAAGCCATTCTGAGCCAGCCAGATGGCATTGCTCCCGGTACCGCATCCAATCTCAAGGGCTTTACAGGGTTTGATGTTTTCCTTTTTTACAACATCTATGAGATTTGAATCCGGTCTTGCAAGCTCCCAGGGCGTAACACCTGTTTTATACCGCTCCTCAAACATTTCTTTTTTTGCCATAGCCTCTTCTTTTTATTCAATTTTTTTAACCCGTTTTTTTGCCTGATTTTTTATCCGGGAACAAGGACATGATATCGGATTCCGTTGCCCTGCATACACCCCGCTCCGTAATAAATCCTGTAACCAGCCTTGCCGGTGTAACATCAAAGGCGTGATTGGCCGCATTGCTTGTTTCAGGAGGAACCAGCACTTTTTCAACCTTTCCGTTGCAAAGACCCTGAATATATCTGATTTCATCAGGATCTCTCTCTTCAATGGGGATGTTGGCAATCCCATCTGTGATGTCCCAGTCAAAGGTGCTTGACGGCAGCGCCACATAAAAAGGAATATTATTATCTTTTGCTGCAAGGGCTTTTAAATAGGTACCGATTTTATTGGCCACATCTCCGGCACGGGTGGTTCTGTCGGTTCCCACAATGACAATATCCACCATGCCATGCTGCATGATATGCCCTCCTGCATTGTCAGTGATAACGGTATGTCTCACCCCGTGTTTACCCAGTTCCCAGGCTGTAAGGCGGGAACCCTGGTTTAAAGGTCTTGTCTCATCCACCCAGACATGGATATCAATATGATTGTCAACCGCTGTGTACATGGGTGCCATAGCAGTGCCGTATTCAATGCAAGCAAGCCAGCCCGCATTGCAGTGGGTCAGGATATTGACCGGTTCACCTTTTTTCCTTTTACTGATTTCTTCAATAATGGGCAGGCCGTATTCGCCGATCTTCTGACAATTGACTGCCTCTTCCTCTACAATTTTAAATGCTTCGTCAAGCGCTGCTTTGACCCTGGCCCCATAATTCTCATGCGTTAATGCAACAGACAGAACCCTGTCAACCCCCCAGAAAAGATTCATGGCTGTGGGTCTGGCATCCTTAAGCCGTCTGCATTCTGAGATCAGGTAGTCGTTATCAGCCCCCTTATTATTCTCCTGCACAAGGCTGATATAGACACCCAATGCCCCTGCAGCACCAATCAAAGGAGCACCCCTGACAACCATTTCTTTTATGGCGTGGATGGTGTCATCCACGCTGTTTAAACTCTTTATGATCAATTTGTGGGGAAGGAATCTCTGGTCTATGACCTGAACCATTTCAGATGCCGCATCAACCCAGATTGGCCGCATATCTTTTCCATCCACCTTCATTTTTACTTCTCCAATAAGGTTTTAAAATTTGCACGACTCATAAAATTTATCGCTCTCATAGAATTTTAATTTAATCTACTCATACTAGAGCTTTCCTTATAACAAAAGCTCTAATTTTTATTAATTATTTTCTTTTTCATAGATCTGGTACCTCCTCAGAACTATGATAAGCCTATACGAAAAGCTGGCGGGGTATTGTTTTAAAAAATAGGGGCGGGGTCTGGCGGCTGGGTAAAGTCACAACAAAACAAACTCTCTACATAAATAGACAAAGTCCACAGTATGAAATGTCAAAGATACCGATACAAATCTAAACATTTTTTCATGCATAATTTTATGAAAGATCATGCAGTTGATACAATAATTTGGATGCCAGATGAGTATACGTGGTTTGATCAGAAATTTATGCAAAATTACTATATTTAATTGATTTTGCGGCGATTAAGCGATATTGAGATGGTTGTACGGTATGTAAATGGCTAAAAAGATCGGAACTGATGAAAATGGATGCAGCCGTAAAAGACAAATCACATAAGTTTCCAAAATTTTCGTTTCTATCTGAACACAAGATCCTCCTTTACCATTGCATGGTGTCTGGGTACCTCTTATGAATATCTTAATCGATACAAATATTATAATTCCATTAGAACCGGGTTCTTTGACCGATTTCGAGATAAACACAGAGTTAGCGTTACAGTTTCATAAGTTGGTACAAAAATCTGGAAATATTATTTATATTCACCCTGCTGTTGAGTATGACCTAAATAGAGATAAAAATGCAGATCGGATGACTCTCAGGAAAACTCTTGTTAAACGTTACAATGTTATTGATTCACCTCCGCCTATTACAATTTTAGATGCTGTCCATATTGGGACACCGGAATTGGGGTCGAACGATTATGTGGATAATTGTTTTTTAGCATCCGTAAAAGGAGATGCTGTTGATTATCTTGTTACAGAAGATAACGGAATACATAAAAAGGCAAAAAGAGCTGATTTACAATCACGGGTTCTTTATCTCAGAGATGCTATCTCGTTATTGCAGGATTTCTTTGATGAGACCCCACCTCCGCCTCCATCAGTAGAAACAAAGAAGGTTTATGCGTTGGACGAACAAGATCCAATTTTTTGTTCCCTCAGAAAAGATTATTCTCCCGGATTTGATCCGTGGCTTCAAAAATGCAGACGGAAGCATAGAGATGCCTATGTAATTTTCAATAAAGGAGACACCAGCCTTGCAGGCATTTGTATCCACAAAAAAGAAGACTGCTTACCCGTCGGCGAATCAGGCAAAACACTCAAACTTTGTACATTCAAGGTCTCCGAAACGCACCATGGTAACCGATACGGAGAGCTTTTATTAAAAACTGTTTTTGATTATGCGGATAAAAATAATTATCAACACCTATACTTTACAACATTTCCCAAACACGATGATCTGATAGAATTTGCAAAATCATTTGGTTTTGATTCCGTTGAAAAACAAGACGAAGATGAAATTTTCATGCAAAAATCTTTGGTATTTTCAGAAGAAGACACATTGAAATATAGTCCTCTTGATTTTCATATAAAATTTGGTCCTCGGGTTACACTGTTCGGAAGCAACTCAACTTTTATTGTCCCAATAAAACCAGAATTTCACGATGTCCTTTTTCCAGAAATGCGCGAGGAACTTTCATTATTTCCAGATCAAAAACCTTGTGGGAATAGTATTAAAAAAGCCTATTTAAGTAACTCAGCAACAAAGCTACTAAGGCCAGGTGACAACGTGCTATTTTATCGGTCCAAGGTTAAACCTTCTATCACGGCTATAGGCATAGTTGAAAGTTTTATACGCTCAACCGATGCAAATCAGATTGCAAGATTCGTTGGGTCTCGAACAGTATATAGATATGTAGATATTGCTGATATGTGTATGAAATCAAAAAAAGACACATTGGCAATTAAATTTCGATATGTTAAAAATCTTGAATCCAGCATAGGGATAAAAGAATTAAAAAAAAATTCTGTTTTAAACGGAGCGCCACAGTCGATTACGAAGATTAAACCAGAAAGGGTAGAATGGATAAAGCAAAAGCTACAGATGTGATCGCGCTGTCAATTAAGCCAATTTATGCCATTGCGATTCTTTCTGGAGAAAAAACTGTTGAGTTTAGAAAAAATGGGATTCCATTGGATATTAAAACAATTGTTCTATACGCTACTCAGCCAGAGCAGAGAATTGTCGGTTATTTTGATGTAAAGCGTTGTGAAGTTGATCATCCATCTGTGTTATGGGAAAAGTATGGAGATTGTGGCCACATTAGTTTTGATGATTTCAATTCCTATTACAAAGGAAAATCATCTGGAAAATGTTTTATCGTTGAAACAGCTTACAAATTTAAAGTCCCGGTGCCGCTTAGCAAATGCAAATCGTTTACAAGCTCTCCACAGTCATTTGCCTATCTTTTTAAATCAGAATGGAAAAATATTAAAAGGAAAAAAATAGAAGCTTATTTTTAATACCTCCAAATTATTGGAATGCACTGAAAACGGAACAAAATATAGAATTAAACTTTTATAAACACTGGAAAAGCAGTAAATGACACAAACAACAAACAATATGGCCGCATATATCTGGTCTTTGGCCGACTTATTACGGGGCGATTTTAAGCAGAGCCAGTATGGCCGGATAATTTTACCCTTTACCCTGTTACGCCGCTTGGAAGGGGTGCTGGAACAAAGCAAGCTTACTGTTCTTGCGAAACACAAAGAAATCCAAAAGATGAATCTGTCCGAAGAGGCAGAGGAAAAGTTATTGCTGCGTGCAACCAATGGATTGTCCTTTTTTAATATTTCTCAAATGGATCTGTCCAAGCTGGGTGAATCCGACATAAAAGACAATCTGGAATCCTATATCCAGGGATTTTCCAAAGATGCCAGAGAGATATTTGAATACTTTAATTTCAGTGAGTTTATCGGTCAGCTAAACGATGCCAATCTTTTATATATGGTGGTGCAAAAGGTTAGGAAGACAGATTTAAGCCCAAAGGCCATTTCCAACCATGAGATGGGCTTGGTGTTTGAAGAACTGATCCGCCGGTTTGCTGAATCTTCCAATGAAACCGCAGGAGAACACTTTACACCGCGTGATATTGTACGGCTCACCACTTCCCTTGTTTTTATGGAAGATGATGATGCCTTAACAAAGCCTGGTATTATTCGAACCATTTATGACCCCACCGCCGGGACCGGCGGATTTCTTTCATCTGGAATGGAATATGTGCATGAATTAAATCCCCGAGCCGTCATGCGGGCGTTTGGTCAGGAATTAAACCCGGAAAGTTATGCCATCTGTAAAGGGGATATGCTGATCAAAGGCCAGGATGTCACCAATATTAAATTAGGCAATACCCTTTCCGGTGACCAGCTCTATGCGGATAAATTTGATTATATGCTATCAAATCCGCCCTTTGGTGTTGATTGGAAAAAAATCGAGGATGTTGTCAAAGATGAAAACACCCTCAAAGGGTATGATGGTCGTTTTGGGCCGGGATTACCCCGGGTCTCTGATGGTTCCCTATTGTTCCTGCTGCATTTGATTAGTAAATTGCGGGATGCTTCAGAAGGAGGCGCCCGAATAGGCATTATTCTCAATGGTTCACCCTTGTTTACCGGTGGTGCCGGATCGGGTGAATCCGAAATCCGTCGTTATATTTTAGAAGCAGATCTTTTGGAAACCATTGTTGCCCTGCCCACAGACATGTTTTACAACACCGGTATCGCTACCTATGTCTGGATCTTATCCAATAAAAAATCAAAAAAGCGTAAAGGTAAAGTTCAACTGATAAACGGGGTTAACCTTTATGGTAAAATGCGCAAGTCTTTGGGTTCTAAACGTAAGGTGATGGATGACAAGGACATTGCAACAATTACCCGTTGTTTTGGCAATTTTGAAATCATCGATTCCCGCAAACTCGACAAACCCATAGAACAGAAAACCAATCGCGGCCGACAATCGGAAAATCCCGCAATAGAAGCTCCAAAAACCTTTGGCAGTAAAATTTTCAACTATTATGAGTTTGGCTATCGACGCATTACCATTGAACGCCCCTTGCGTGAATCCTTCCAGTTCAGCAATGAGCGAATTTCTACCCTGCGTTTTGCACCCAAGCCTTTAAACGCAGTTATGAAATGGATATATGAAGAATTCGGTCAAAACTGGTCTGATGATAATGGCTGTGAGTTCTATGGCATCTTGACTGAACATGAAGATTGTATACGAAAAACGATTAAAAGTAATTTTTCCAAGCTAAAAGAAAAACAGATCAAAACACTGTTGGATAAAAAACTATGGCTGACCCAGAAACAGTTCATGCTTAAAGCAAAAGATCTCCAGCAGGCTATTGGTACAGATCAATTCGATGATATGAACCTGTATAACGATATCATCAAGGCAACAGGCGTTCAAATGGACGCCAAGGAGAAAAAACAGATTACTACAGCAGTGAGCTGGAAAAATCCCAATGCAGAAAAAGTAATTAAAAAGGTGCATAAAAAGACCAAACCCGATCCTGTTTATGGCTTGTTTAAAGTGGATGGAAAGGTCATTGAATATAAGCCGGATAGTGATCTGCGGGATCATGAAAATATTGCCCTTGATCCGTCAAAATCTGTGAATGATTTAAATGAAGCCTATTTTGCCAAGGAAGTGTTGCCCCATGTGCTGGAAGCCTGGATTGATGCTAACAAAAAGGATGCCCAGGATGGAGAGATCGGTATCGTCGGATATGAAATTCCCTTTAACCGGCATTTTTATGTGTATCAACCCCCACGGGATTTGGTTGAGATTGATGCGGATCTGGATAAAGTTAGTGCTAAGATTATGGAGTTGCTTCGAGAGGTGCATTCGTAATGGTTGGGAGATATCAGGTTTATCCTGAGTATAAGGATTCTGGGATTGAGTGGTTGGATGATTTACCTAAGCATTGGGATGTGAAGAAATTAAAGTTTTTGGCTAAAATACATCCGAGCAATGTTGATAAAAAAACGAAGAAAGGTGAACTGCCAGTTTTTTTGTGCAATTACACAGATGTTTACTATAATGATACTGTAAATAAGAGTATGCATTTTATGAAAGCGAGTGCTACTGAAGAACAAATTAATAAATTTACTCTTCGAACTGCTGATATTATTATAACTAAAGATTCTGAAGACCCCAATGATATTGCTATACCAACTTTTGTCCCGGAAAATATGGAGGGAGTTGTATGCGGCTATCACCTTTCAATGATTAGAGCAAATATCATCGCGTATGGTGCTTATATTAAGCGAATTTTTGAAAGCGGATATGCTCGTGCTTATTTTGCCACAAGGGCAAACGGTTTGACTCGCTATGGTTTGGGAACATATGCCTTAGAAAATATATTTTATCCTAAACCGCCAGAAAAGGAAGCGGTTGCAATTGCCAACTTTCTCAACTACGAAACCGCCAAAATAGATACTCTTATCGAAAAACAACAACAGCTCATCAAACTGTTAAAAGAAAAACGGCAGGCTGTGATTAGCCATGCTGTTACCAAAGGTTTAAATCCCGATGCTCCTATGAAGGATTCTGGGGTTGAGTGGTTGGGGGAGCTTCCTAAGCATTGGGGAATCAAACGTTTTAAAACTTTATTTAAGATTAAGAAAAGAATTGCAGGTGCTCTTGGGTACGATGTTCTTTCTATAACCCAAAAAGGCATGAAAATAAAAGATATCGAAAGCGGAGAAGGTCAACTTGCAATGAATTACTCTAATTATCAATTAGTCCACAAGGGTGATTTTGCAATGAATCAAATGGATTTACTGACAGGGTTTGTAGATGTTTCCAAATTTGAGGGCGTAACAAGCCCTGATTATCGTGTTTTTATTTTAGAAAATCAAAAATCATCATCAGATTACTATCTTTATTTTTTACAAATGGGCTATATTAACAAATTATTTTTCCCTTTTGGACAAGGAGCAGCACACATTGGTAGATGGCGATTACCCAAAGAAGCTTTCAATCAATTTCTTGCTCCATTCCCACCTGAAATAGAGCAGAAGGATATTGCGAGATATATTAAAGTAAAATTAAAAAAGATGAACAAACTTGAAAAAATAGCTATGAAGGCTATAAACTTGATGAAGGAAAAACGAACAGCCCTAATATCAGCCGCAGTAACAGGCAAAATAGATGTCCGCAACTGGCAACCCCCAAAACAAGCGGTACAATCAGACCAGACCCAAACAAACAAGGAAAAATCCCTATGAGTTTATTTGGTGGTGATAAAGCAAACGAATTCACTTTTCAAAATGATATGATCAAACAACTATTGGCGAATGGCTGGCTGCTGGGGAAACCGGAAAACTACAATCGCGAACTGGCGCTTTACCCTGAAGACTTGCTCGGGTTTGTTCAAGATACCCAGGATGCACAATGGCAAAAGTTCTGTAAATTATATCCGAATACTCCTGAACAAAAATTTCTGGAACGGGTGGCTTCCCAGTTAAATAAAGCAGATCCAAATGCCGCAGACAAGCAGATGCGCACCTTTGGTACCCTGGGCGTATTGCGCCACGACGTTCGTGACCGGGGAACCCGGTTTAAGTTATGCCAGTTTAAACCGGAACATGACTTAAATCCAGATACCCTGGCACGCTACAAAAAGAATCGTCTGCGTGTTGTGCCGGAATTGGTGTACAGCCCCTGGGCCACGGAAGAGCACCTTGAAAAAACCGGTAAAAAAGCCAAGGCTTGGCGGATTGATCTGGTATTATTTGTTAATGGCATACCGGTTGTCACTTTGGAGTTGAAGTCAGAATTTAAACAGGCTGTAGAAAATGCAATCAAACAATATAAAACCACCCGCCTGCCAATCGACCCTGCCACACGAAAACCCGAACCTTTATTAACCTTTAAGCGGGGTGCCCTGGTTCATTTTGCTGTCAGTCAATATGAAGTATTCATGACCACTCGCCTGGAAGGAGAAGAGACTTTCTTTTTGCCGTTTAATAAAGGCACTTTGGATGGGGGTTCGGGTAATGATGTTCCAGATGATATAAACCTATACGCCACTGACTATTTGTGGAATGAAGTGCTGTTGCCTGATAACCTATTAAATATTCTTGCCCGGTATGTGCACCTTCAGATTGAAGAAAAAGAAGATTGGGAAGGCCGTAAATCCAAGAAAGAAACCATGATCTTTCCCCGTTACCATCAATGGGATGTGGTGAATAAACTGATTACTGCCGCCCATACAGAAGGACCAGGGAATAAATATCTGATTCAACACAGTGCAGGTTCCGGTAAATCAAACTCCATTGCCTGGACTGCCCATCAATTATCTTCCCTTTATGATACATCAGGCAACAAACAATTTAATTCAGTGATTGTGATCACCGACAGAACAGTTCTGGATGATCAGTTACAAGATACCATTTATCAGTTTGAGCATGTGGATGGTGTGGTGGGAAGAATTAATGAAAAAATTGGAGACGGATCAAAATCTGAAAAACTGGCTGCTGCTTTGGAGATTTCCCAGCCGATTATCATTGTAACGATTCAGACCTTCCCTTTTGTTCTACAAGCCATTGAGAATAATATCAGCTTAAAAAAACGATGCTATGCCATAATAGCTGATGAGGCCCATTCGTCACAAACCGGAACCACGGCGCGTAAATTAAAAGAAGTATTGATGATCGATATGCCTTCAGATGATGATGAACCGCTTTCATCCGACGATATTCTGGATGCGGTTGTAGCCTCCCGCCGTGCATCTTCCAACTTAAGCTACTTTGCGTTTACAGCAACCCCTAAAACCAAAACCCTTGAACTGTTTGGCCGCCTGCCGAATCCCGATGAGGAACCCTCCAAAAAGAATAAGCCCGAAGCCTATCATGTATACAGCATGCGCCAGGCCATTGAAGAAGGGTTTATTTTAGACGTATTAAAAAATTACACCAACTATAAAGTCGCCTATAACCTGGCCCTGAAAATTGAAGGATCTGATCAGGAAGTGGAAAGTAAAAAAGCCAAAGTGAAACTCAACCAATGGGTGCGGCTGCATGATTATAATATTTCCCAAAAGGTACAGGTGATTGTTGAGCATTTTAAAAATAAAGTGATGGGATTGCTGGGCAGTCAGGCCAAAGCCATGGTGGTGACAAGCTCTCGCAAAGAAGCTGTCAGATATAAATTGGGCTTTGATAAATATATTATTGAAAAAGGATATCAAAACATCCACGCCATGGTGGCATTTTCGGGTGAGGTGGAATTTAATGAGAATGATCCCAATGCAGAAGGCTTGATTGGGGAAAAATTCACGGAAACCAACATGAATCCGAACCTTAAACGCCGTGATATGCGAAAAGCCTTTGATTCTGTTGATTACCAGGTGATGATTGTTGCCAATAAATTCCAGACGGGTTTTGACCAGCCCAAGTTATGCGCCATGTATGTAGACAAAAAACTGGGTGGTGTGGAGTGTGTACAAACCCTGTCCCGGCTGAATCGGACTTATCCCGGCAAAGCTGACAGCGGAACATTTATCCTGGACTTTTTTAATGACCCCGAAGATATTCTAAAATCTTTTAAACCCTATTATCAAACCGCAGAGCTTGCGGATGTATCTGACCCGGATCTTATTTTTGACCTGTTTGACAAGTTGCGGGCTGCTGGTATCTTTTTATGGCATGAAGTCGAACAATTTTGTGAGGCTTTTTTTCAAAAGAGCAAAAGCAATGCCGCCATTGCCAATATTTGCAAACCCGCTGTGGAGCGGTGGAAAATCCGATATAAATCAGCGATTGATGCATACAAACAAGCCAAAGAGATGTTTGAGCGAACTAAAAAAACTGCGGATGCTGTATTGATTGCCAATGCAGAGAACAGCTTTAAGGAATGTAAAAAAGAAAAAGATGGACTAGAAATTTTTAAAAAGGATTTGGGTACTTTTGTCAGGTTTTATGAGTTCATGTCCCAGATTGTTGATTATGATAACAAGGATCTGGAAAAACTGAGTTTATACGCCCGCAATCTGCGTCCGATGTTGCGAGAAGCATTAATAAATGAAGATGATATTGATCTGAACAATATTGTATTAAGTCATTACAGATTATCTGCCATTCGTCAGCAGGACCTGAGAATCGATGAAGATTTAGATGGATATCAACTGGAACCAGGTGAAGGATTGGGAACAGCAAAAGCAAGAGACATTAAGGAAGAGTTCCTGTCACAGATTATCAGCCGATTGAATGAATTGTTTATCACCGATCAACTCACCAATAAAGATCTGGTAAACTATGCATATACCGTCAGAGATAAGGTTAGCGAAAATAAATTGGTCATGGCACAGATTGCCAATAACACCAGGGAACAGGCAATGCTGGGAGATTTCTCCAAAGCTGTGGATGATGCTGTTATGGACAGTAGCGAAGCTCATCAAAACCAGATGATGCAATTATTATCTGATCCGTCTAAGGCTGCGGGTTTTGCCAGGGTTGTGTTTGATTTGTTAAAACGGGTGGCTTAAGAAATATGGTATTGGTTTGGGTTTATTGACAATATGAAAAAAAAGATGACAAATTGTTTTTTTAGTGTTAACTTAACTTTATTAACTGATTTGAATAACACCCGCCACGCCTCTTTGGGACTTGTCCTTAATTGCGCACCCTGGCGGGTTACTTTTTTTGGGGGATGCGAATGAAATATACAAAACCTCCGCTTCGTATCGATGATCAAATAAAGTTGTTGACCAAACGTGGGATGATAATTCCTGATCCGAGCAGAGCGGCACGTTATCTTTCTCATATCAGTTATTTCCGCCTGCGTGGCTACTGGATTCCATTCGAGAAAAATAACAAAGGTAAGGCTCATCACTTTAAAGTCGGTACCACTTTTGATGATGTTCTAAATCTTTATCTGTTTGATCGGAAATTCAGGCTTCTTATGCTTGAAGCTATTGAGCGGGTTGAAATATCTTTCCGAGCTCACTTTGCTAATGCTCTGGGCCTGGCTTATGGGAGCCATTTTTATCTTGATGATAAATATATCAACGATGACAACATGCACAAAAGACTCATAGAATCTCTTGAGTCGGAAATAAATCGGAGCACGGAATTATTTATTAAGCATTACCGTAAAATATATGATAGTCCTGTTCTGCCGCCGATATGGGCGTCTGCTGAGGTCATGTCTTTTGGTCAACTTTCCCTTTGGTTTAAGAATTTGAAAATCCGCCGCGACCGAAATCGGGTGGCCAAAGCCTATGGTATAGATGAGAGTATTTTAAAGTCATTCATGCATCATCTGACCTTTATCCGGAACATTACCGCCCATCATGGACGGCTTTGGAACCGTAGAATGACGATTACCATGCGGCTGCCAAGAAAGCCTCAGACATTATCAGCTATGTTCAATCCAGAAGCGACCCGTTATATTGGAAACACAATCGTCATGTTAGGATATTTTTTAAAATTAATCAGCCCTGGGACCAGCTGGCCTCAGAGAATGCGGCAGCTTATCACTCGGTCTCCAGGTATCCGACCTGCTGCAATGGGATTTCAAGAGACCTGGAAAGATTTGTCTTTGTGGAAAAATAGTAAACAATAGCGCAATCTGTACGAAATGTTCTCTAATGGATTGATGCAATGCCCTCACTTAGTTTATTCTTATGGAAACTGCTACAAGATGTTCAGAGTATCAATGAGATTAGTTTTAATCTTGATAGAATTCTTGGATATTTGACGGATTAAACCGAGAGAATTTAAAAGGTTGACTACTGGCTATTGTTCTGTCTTTTCAGGGTCAAAAGAATCCCCCGGAATATTAATAATACTGAAGTTTCCCATAAAAGCATCATGCCACTAGCCGGAACAGAGCGGCTACAATGGAATTATTAACCAGTTTGCCACTTGGCGGGCAAAGTAATGTAAAATTATCATCCAGCGCGGC
>NZ_JABZFL010000061.1 GCF_014237455.1 Desulfobacula sp.
ATTTTTTTTAGACAGCAGCCAGGCGGCATAGATACCACTGAGACCACCTCCGATAATTATGGTATCAACGTCAAATATCTTTCTGGACAAACTCATAGAGAGCAGTTTCCTTTTGGGTGAGTTCTTTTTTTTCATTTTGAATTTTATAAAGAAAGTAATGAAAAAAATCATGACGCAGACTGTCCCGGCCTGACAGGACAAATCTTTTATTCTGGCCCCAGTTAATAACAGAGCCTTCCTCATCACCCTCAATAAACATTCCACATAGAATTTCTTCTTTGTCCACAACAATATCAAAGAACCTGGTGTTTGAATTTTGTTCATAAGGGGCAGGGCCAGGATGAATTATCTGAAGCTTAAATGTTTGAGGGACAGGTTTCATCGAAATATATTTGACCTGCACACCCCTTGATTCAGCAGCCAATAGCTTTGAATCAAGATGATGCCCTTCTTCCGGAGACAGGCGGATATAAATTTCTTTTTTTGCCTTGTCGATCATTTCTTTAGCCTTGCCCATTGCAGCAGCATATCCTTTTATGGTCCAGATGACATCCTTTTCAGGTTCCTGCTTGGCTTTTTTTATCTTTTTTTCCAGAGAAGAAAGTACGGTTTCAAAATCCTGTCGCAGCCTTCGAATAAATTCCTCGGATGGAATCGGTGTGTACATACCTTTACTCGACTCAATCACAAATCCTTTGGCTGTAAGCGTTTCTAAAACATCATATATCCTGGCTCGGGGGATGCTGGATTGACGGCTCAACTGTGATCCGTTAACCGGATGGTTTGCTGTCAGAGAAATATAGGCAGTAAGGGCATAATCTGACAGTCCAAGTTTGAATTCCGTATTTATTTTTGTCATAAAAAACCTTTGATCCGGCTTTTTAGGATAAGCCGGATATATCATTTTTCTCCTTTTATATCCGCCAGTTTCTTTGAACTTGACATAAATATAGAGAGTTTGCTAAAGAAAAACAAGAATAATGTTACCCTGTCAGTAGTAACATTTATTTTTTTAAATTTGTATAATGAGGCCTATAATTATTAACTAAAACAGTTGAGAGGTATCAACCATATGAAACGTAATTTTCATGCCGGAAGGCAACTGAGTTCCGGATTGAGTCTCAATATTCTAACAGATGACGAGTTGGATGAGATTCACTATGGAACCCTTGAAGTTCTGAATGAAACAGGTGTTTTTATAGAAGATGAAAATGCTTTGGATTGTTTTGAAGAGGGAGGCGCTGTTGTCAACCGCAACACAAAAATTGTAAAAATTCCGCCTTATATGGTGGAAGATGCTATTCGGTCGGCGCCTCCCAAGTTAGTGCTGTACGGCCGTGATCCCAAACATGATATTGTTCTGGAAAATACCCGGGTTTATTTTACCAATTTCAGTGAAGGCGTAATGGTAAATGATCCGTATACAGGAGAAAACAGATCTCCGGTAAAAAAGGATTTGATTGATTCTGCTATCGTCATTGATGCGCTTCCTGAAATTGATTTTTGTGAAAAAGCACTTGGGGCCCATGATGTCAATCAGGACACCGTGCCGCTCCACAACGCAGAAGCCTATCTGACCCATACCACAAAACATTGTGCCTTTGGCCCCGGGAATGGCAAATTTTTAAAGAAAATTATTAAAATGGGTGAAGCCATTGCCGGCGGTGTAAAAGAATTTAAAAAACGTCCTATTGTTTCTTTTACAACCTGCCCGGTAAGTCCGTTGAAATTGATCTCCGACTGTTGTGAGATTATCATGGAAGCCGCACGAAATAATGTGGTCTGTAATATTTTATCCATGGCCATGGCAGGGGGCACATCCCCTGTAACCCTGGCAGGTACATTGGTGAATCATAATGCTGAAGTCCTTTCAGGCATTACACTGGCACAGCTTACCCGGAAAGGAACTCCTGTTATTTACGGCAGTTCCACCACCTCCATGGATCTGAAACTGGCATCCGCCAGCGTGGGTACACCCGAGTGTGCGGTGATCAGTGGAGCAGTGGCCCGGCTTGCCCGATATTATGCCTTGCCCAGTTATGTGGCTGGTCAGTAGGGCGACAGTAAAATATCTGATACCCAGACTGGCCATGAGAAAACACTCACCGGACTTATACCCGCATTGGCAGGTGCCAATATGATTTACGGTTCGGGCATGCTGGAAAGCGGTATCACTTTTGATTACGGTCAACTGGTTTTAGATTGTGAGTTTGCGCGTATGATTAAGCATACGATTCAGGGGATTCCTGTCAATGATGAAACACTTGCCATCGACACTATCAAGGAGATAGGTCCGGGCAAAGATTTTCTCATGCACAAACATACATTCAAGCATATGAGAGAACAGTCAAAGCCTGAATTGATTGATCGCAAAATGCGGGGAACATGGGAAAAGGCAGGTGAAAAAACTGCGTATGAAAGAGCTATGGTAAAGGTTAGACACATCCTGGAAAATCATACGCCTGATCCGCTTTCAGATGATATTCTGGCAACAATTCGATCCATTGTTGTAGAAGCGGAAAAAGAAATGGGTATTAAATCTTAAAGCAAATATTTAAGTGGAAGAATTAAGAAAGAAGGAACTTCAATGGGAAAAAAAAATATAAACCTGCCGAAACACGCAAATGTGGTCATTATCGGTGGCGGAATAATTGGCTGTTCTATTGCCTATCACTTGGGCCATATGGGCTGCAAAGAGGTGGTGCTTTTAGAACGCGATGAATTGACCTCAGGAACAACCTGGCACGCAGCCGGTCTGATGGTGACGTTTGGATCATTGTCCGAGACAGCATGTGAAATGCGCCTGTATGGCAGGGATCTTTATACCCGGCTTGAGGCTGAAACCGGATTGTCAACCGGGTTCAAACCCGTGGGGTTTATTGAAGCCGCCAGTAATAAAGATCGATTGGAAGAGTACCGCCGTGTGGCTGAATTTAATCGATATTGCGGGATTGATGTTCATGAAATATCACCCAAAGAGATCAAGGACCTCTTCCCCCTTGCCCGGGTAGATGATCTGCTGGCAGGTTTCTATGTTAAAGAAGATGGTCGTGTAAATCCTGTGGACGGGACCATGGCACTGGCCAAAGGCGCCCGGAACCAGGGGGTAAACATCATTGAAGGTGTTGCCTCCACCGGAGTTATAAAGAAAAACGGAGTTGTTACCGGAGTAAAAACACTCCATGGAGATATAAAGGCTGATGTTGTCGTCAATTGTGCCGGCATGTGGGCTCGACAGATCGGTGAGGTCGACGGCATTAATATCCCCAATCAGGCAGCAGAGCATTATTATCTCATCACGGAAGAGATGGATGATATCCCGAAAAATATGCCCATACTTGAAGATCCGTCTCATTATGGATATTATCGCGAGGAGGTGGGTGGCCTCATGATCGGGTTATTTGAGCCGAAATGTGCTCCCTGGAAAATAAAACGGGTTCCCGAAAGTTTTTCCTTTGGTGAGATTGAACCGGATTGGGACCGCATGGGACCCTTTCTGGAAAAAGCAATGTCACGGGTACCCATCACCACCGAACTCGGCATAAAGAAATTTTTCTGTGGCCCGGAAAGTTTTACAGCCGATCTTTCAGCCATAATTGGTGAGGCGCCTGAATTAAAAAATTATTTTGTCACGGCCGGATTAAACTCTGTGGGCATTATCATGGGCCCGGGACTTGGGAAGATGATGGCCCACTGGATAATGAATGGAAAACCCGATGTAGATATCACAGGATTTAATATTGATCGTCTGCACACCTATCAGAATAACCCGGAATACAGAAGACACAGGACGGTTGAATCTCTTGGCACGGTTTATAAATGTCATTATCCCTATAAATCCATGCAGACTGCAAGGGGGGCTAAAAAATCCGCTGTCTACGATCGTCTGAAGGATCAGGGGGCTTATTTCAAGGATGTCAGCGGCTGGGAAGGTGCTGACTGGTTTGCTCCACAGGGACATGAACCCAAAATTGACAAATATTCCTGGGGTAAAGATCATTGGTTTGCTTTTTGGGAAGCTGAACATAAGGCAGCTCGTGAAAATGTGATTCTTATGGATATGTCTTTTATGCCAAAATTTTACGTACAGGGCCGTGATGCGGGGAAAGTGTTAAACACTGTTTCAGCAAATGAAGTTGACAGCAAGGTCAATCAAATTACTTACACCCCATGGTTAAATGAAGACGGGAAAATCGAAACCGATTTGACGGTTGCAAAACTTGAAGAAGAAAAATATTTAGTGGTGGTGACCGATACCATGCATCGACATGCTGAAACCTGGTTAAAGAGAAACATTCCCGATAATGCCCATGCCTTTGTTACTGATATGACGTCCGCTTTTGCTCAATTAAATATTCAGGGACCAAAATCCCGTGATCTGTTACAGTCTATCACTGCTACAGATGTATCAAATGAGGCATTCCCCTATCGGCATGTACAGGAAATTGCCATTGGTTATGCCCGCGCGATTTGTATCCGGATTACTTATTTAGGTGAGCTGGGGTATGAACTTTTCATCCCAACGGAACAGGCGGCCCATGTTTACGACTGTATAGTTGAAGCCGGAGATAAGTTCAATCTCTGTCATGCGGGACTTAAAGCGCTTGCCAGTTTAAGAATGGAGAAAGGGTATCGGGATTACGGACATGACATGGACAACACGGATGATCCTTATGAAGTAGGATTAGGGTTTACTATTAAATTAGATAAACCTTCCGGATTTATTGGTAAAGAGGCCTGTGTTAAGAAAAAAGCGAAAGGAAAGATGACAAGGCGTCTGGCCCAGGTACTGGTGAAAGATCCGGAGCCCTTATTATTTCACGCTGAAATTGTCAGCAGAAATGGAAAACCTGTGGGCTATGTCAGTTCAGCCTCATATGGGTTTACCCTTGGTGGAGCTGTTGGACTATTTATGATTGAGGCTGATGAACCGGTTGATGACAATTATATTGCCGCAGGAAATTGGGAGATTAATATTGCCGGGAAAATGTATCCTGCCAAAGTATCGTTGTCATCCCTTTATGATCCGAAAAATGAGAAGATAAAGGGTTAGAAAGATAGCCCTCTGTGTCAGGAAAGAAGTCGCCTCAATTGAAAAATAAAATTGGGGCATTGAGGTGACAAATATGGCTTAACTCCGTCTTCAGTTTTTTGGGGGAGGATCACCTTTCTATTGCCTTTTTAAAACCTTCCGGCAATGGAGCCGGATTTTCTGTTTTTTTATTTACTACGACGGCAACAATTCGACCAGTTGCTGCAACGTTACCATAAGTCATATTAAAGGCTTTAAATTGGGCAGTAAAGCTTGTACGACCAAGATTTTCTATCCAAACAGTGATATTGAGGACATCTCCGTACTTTACCGGTGTTTTATACTGACTGGTTGCCTCTACATAATAAAAATTTAATTGATCCTGACAGAACATGTCAAAAGAGAAGCCGATAATCTTAAGATACTCAAGAAAAGCGGTATCAAAAAGAGTGAAATAATTACCAAAAAAAAGATGGCCATTGGCATCCATATCAGAAAATCTTAAATCCATTGGAATGGTAACCTTGTTTTTATCGTTAGGATCCCTAAACCCCGGTTGACCTGAAATACTAACTTTATTTGTTTTTTTCATAGGTAATATTACCACATAATTTTGTGATTTTACATTGTTTTTGCAAATTTACTGGCAGAATCAGCATCCGGTGCAAATCCATTTGCACCAATCTCATGAAGGCCCCCCTTTACTGTACCGATGAGTACGTTTGTTCCGCTTGCCGTCTCATTTTCCTCCTTATAGTATACTGACAGCACCATAATTGGGTCCATCAAAATTTACTTTATCGTTCAAGTAAATTTTACGTTATATTAAAAAAAAACAGGTTGTCAAGATTTTTTTAATTCATTAGATTTGTATAGATTAAGGTGTTATGTATGATCCTATCTATCCTTTAATAGCTCTTTTAATATAATATTAAATTTTTTCCAAAATAAATTCTTGACAAAATAGATTATATGAACTTAACTAACTTAAACGATTAATCAAAATGTGAGTTTGGAATTAAAAATTTAATCGAATAAAAAGGAGGTGCTACGACATAAAAACAAACAAAAACAAGTCGGGGTCTGAATTAATAACAAAATTTAAAAAATGAAGGGGAATACAAAATGCCTAAATTAAAAAAAACTATGATGATGGTTTTATTGATAGTTGCAAGTATTATTTTTGCCATGGGAACATCCTGGGCTGCCAGGAAGAACGTAATCATTTCGGAACAAAGCTGGACCGGATCTACGGTGATTTGCCATGTGATGAAATATGCGATTGAAAAGAACTTAAATATCCCTGTTAAAGTCACTCAACTCAACGGCGCTGTTACCTGGGTTGGCATGGACAAAGGTGATGTGGATGTTTTTTCTGATATCTGGGAGACGGCTGAAGCAGGCGGTATTGATAAATATACCAAAGAAAAAAAATCCTGTGAAGTGGTGCTGAGCTACCCCAATGCACCCCAGGGCTGGTATATTCCCAAGTTTGTTGCTGATGAACACGGGATCAAAACCATTGATGACTTAAAAGGCAAAGAAAAACTCTTTGATATTGACAGCAATGGCAAGGGTGACCTGTGGGGCGGGCCCACCAGCTGGAAAATGAATGAAATCACTTCCGTTAGAATCCGGGATTACGGACTTGACTTTGAAAATCTGGGTGTAGAGCAGTGGGCATGGCTTGCCACCTTGAAATCCGCCATCCTCAAGAAAAAACCCGTCATTTTCTACTATTGGGAACCCGAATGGCTTTTCAGTGAGTATGACCTGGTAAAAATTGAAGAGCCTGCCTATGACCCTGCAAAATGGAAATTTGTCCAGAAACATCCTGAACAGAGCAAAATTACTTGTGAAATCCAACCCACCAACGTATGGGTTGGCATCAGTAAAAAAATGGAAAAAAGACTCCCAAAAGCCTACCAGTTCTTTAAAAACTGGTCTATCCCCATTGGTGAAGTCAATGAACTCATCGCCATGGTGACAGACCTGGACGGCAAACCAAAGATGAGCGGGCCGGAAGCAGCTAAAAAATGGGTTGAAGACAATCCTGAAATTGTGAATGCCTGGCTTAAATAAAGATATTTAGTAAATCTGGATCAATATGCCATGGTTTTATTTATAGCCCATGGCATATTACCCAGGCAGGATTCAAAAATTCAAACAATACATTAATACAAAAGGATCTCCATGGGTGATGAAACAAGTTCAAAGATAAAAATCAAATGTGAAGATGTCTGGAAAATTTTCGGGGATGGAGCCGAAGACATCATTAAAAATTGGGACCAGTACAAGGACATGAACAAAGTTGAACGTCTTGAAAAGACCGGCTGCGTAGCGGGAACCCGGCAGGCGTCATTTAAGGTTGCTGAAGGGGAGATTTTTTGTCTTATGGGGCTTTCCGGGAGCGGCAAATCAACCTTGCTGCGGTGCATCAACCGTCTCCATGAGCCCACGGCAGGCAAGGTGTTTATTGACAACCAGGATATCACCGCCCTGCCCGCCCCGGAACTAAGAGACGTACGGCGGAAAAAAATCGGCATGGTTTTCCAGCATTTTGCGCTGCTGCCCCACAGAAGGCTTGTGAAGAATGCAGCCTTTGGGCTGGAAATACAGGGGATGGAGAAAAAAGAGCGGGAAAAAAAAGCCTATGAAGCTCTGGAATTAGTGGGGTTAAAAGGATGGGAAAAAAGTTATCCCTATGAGCTGAGCGGTGGTATGCAGCAACGGGTGGGGCTTGCCAGGGCTCTAGCCACAAATCCGGAAATCCTGCTGATGGATGAAGCCTTCAGTGCCCTGGATCCTATGATAAAACGACAAATGCAGGATGAATTTGTAAAATTAATCAAAAAAGTTAAAAAAACCATTGTATTTGTCACCCATGACCTGCACGAGGCATTGAAACTTGCCAACCATATCGCCATTATGAAAGATGGGGCTATCGTGCAGCAGGGCACACCGGCGCAAATTGTCCTAAATCCTGCAAAAGGATATGTTGAAGAATTTGTAAAAGATCTTCCCAAAACAAAATTCATCACAGCACAGGATATCATGCAAAAGCTTGACAAGTGGGTAATGCCTGTTGGGTCCTCCAGTGAGGAGGTGACCAATAAAATGAATGAAAATAATCTTCGATATATCTTTTTAGTGGATGAAAACCAAAAGATACAGGATACAGTGGACTATTTCAATCTTACACTTCTCGATGGGTTTTTTAAATCCATTGAAGATATTCCTAAAAATAAGCGTCCTACCCATTATCCTACTATCAGTGTTTCAAGTGATACATTTTTAGAGTCACTGCTTGACCAGGCTGCGGATACCAAGGTTCCCATAGTGGTCAATGACAGCCAGGGTAAACTCCAGGGAGTTATTTCCAGGGAAACAATACTGTCATCTTTACAATCCGCTTAAATTTTAAGGAGTTTAAATTATGAATTTTCCCATAAGAATACCCCTGGGACATTGGGCAGAAATTTTTGTCAACTGGTTGACTGAAAATTTTTCAAGTGTGTTTGATTCCATTAAAGTCGTAGTCGAGTTTTTACTGGTTCAGTTGGACAGTTTTTTTGTCTGGGTGCCCTGGCCTGTTGCATTGATAGGCCTCGCTGTCGTCGGGTGGATCGTTGCCGGTCGAAGGGTTGGTATCCTTACTGCCGTATGTCTTTTCAGCCTTGGATGCCTGGACCTGTGGACCATTGGTATGAGTACCCTGGCCTTAGTTACCACGGCTGTATTTATTTCTGTTTTATTTGGGCTTCCCATGGGAATTCTTGCTGCAAAAAACCCCAGGTTTGATATCATCCTCAAGCCGATTCTAGATGGTATGCAGACCATTCCCAGTTTTGTATATTTGATTCCTGCGATCATGTTTTTCGGTATTGGTAATGTGCCGGGTATTATTGCAACCGTGATTTTTGCCCTGCCTCCCATGGTCAGACTGACAAGCCTGGGTATCCAGCAGGTGGACCATGAGGTGGTGGAAGCAGGAACTGCCTTTGGCTGTACACCGGTCCAGCTGTTGTTGAAGATCCAGCTCCCCCTTGCCATACCCAGTATCATGACCGGGGTAAATCAGACGGTAATGATGGCACTTTCCATGGTGGTGGTAGCTGCCATGATCGGCGCGGGAGGACTGGGGTCTAAAATATTATACAGTATCCAGCGTATTGACCTTGGAGTCGGTATTGAAGCCGGACTGGGCATTCTATTCATTGCCGTTGTACTGGATAGAATTCTCCAGGGAATAACCAAAAAACAGCAGGATGCAATCATGCATCAAAAATAAGATATTGGATTTAAACTTTTAATAAATCAGGAGGTTTTCTGTGAGACGTAATATCCATGCAGGGAAACTGGGGAGTGGGGGATACAGCTTAAACACCCTCACAGATGATGAACTCTATGAGATTCATATGGCTACCCTGGAAGTCCTTGAAAAAACCGGCATTTTTGTTGAGAATGAGGATGCTCTAGAAATTTTTCATGCCAATGGTGCAATAATTGACAAAAAAAAGAAGATTGTCAAGCTGCCGCCATACATGATAGAGGACACCCTTCGATGGGCACCACCAAAATTTGTCATGGCCGGTCGCAGGCCGGAAGATGATTTTGTGCTGGAAAACAACCGGGTGGGATTTACTAATTTTGGTGAAGGCATTCTGGTCAATGACCTGGATACCGGAGAACTCAGGGCTCCCACTAAAAAGGATGTGGCTTTATCGGCAAAATTAGGAGACTTTCTGAGTGAAGTATCTGTATACAACCGTGCCATGGGTGCCCATGATGTCCCGGCTGAAGTCGCACCGGTCCATAATGCGGAAGCTATTTTTAATAATACCACAAAACATGTGATGATCGGGCCTTTCAGCGGTTACCAGGCCCGGCAGATCGTTAAAATGGCCCAGGTAGTGGCCGGAGGAAAAGAGGCGTTGAGGGAAAGGCCGCTGGTATCTTTTCATACCTGCCCGGTTAGTCCCTTAAGACTTGTAAATGATACCTGCGAGGTCATCATGGAATCTGCCAAAGCCGGTATGATGGCAAATATTATCACCATGGCCATGGCAGGTGCCTCATCTTCCATACATCTTGCCGGGACCCTTGTGGACCATAATGCAGAACTTCTTGCTTCCGTAGCATTAAGCCAGTTGACAGTTAAGGGTGCCCCTATCATGTACGGCAGCTCTACAACAGCTATGGATCTGCGGTTTGCATCAGCCACTGTTGGTGCTCCGGAATGTGCCATAATTAATGCTGCTGTAGCAAGGCTCGCCAGGTATAATAGTCTGCCCAGTTTTGTTGCTGGTGCATAGGGCGACAGCAAGGTATCTGATGCCCAGTTGGGTCATGAAAAGACCCTTTCCGGACTTCTTACAGCGTTGGCAGGCGCCAACCTGATTTATGGTCTGGGAATGCTTGAAATGGGCGTCACATTCGATTACGGTCAACTGGTCATGGATAATGAATTTGCCCAAATGATCAATTATTGTGTAAATGGTATCCCCGTGAACGATGAAACCCTTTCTGTGGACGCAATCAAAGAGGTAGGATCCTTTGGCGATTTTGTCACCAGAAAAGAAACTTTCGAACATATGAGATCCATTTCACACCCCAAACTGATTGACCGAAGGGTCAGAGACAAATGGAAAGCTCAAGGGTCCAAAGATATATATCAAAGATCCCTTGAAGAGGCAAAAAAGATTCTTGAAACTCACAAACCGCCATCGTTGTCGGATGATATCAAGGCGGAACTAAGAGAGATTGTAAAAGAGACTGAAAGCCATTTAGGGGTCGATAAAACCACCCCTGAATTTTAATAGTAAATTTAAACCACCCCGGTTCTTTTACTGATGAGATACAAGTGGCTTTCAAATCTCATTGCTTCATGGGGGGAGCAAAGACATCGTTTTTGTAAAAGAGCCGGGAACAAATTGCCAAAAGAGGGTGTTCAATGACACAAACCATAAAATCGGGCCATAAAACCACATCGGGATTTTCATTACCAGTATTTACTAACGATGAGATCAAAACCCTTCATGAGGCGACACTGGAGATCCTTGAAAAAACAGGGGTGAAAGTGGAATCCGATGAGGCTCTGGAGATATTCCACGGTGCCGGTGCCGAGGTTGAAAGTGCCGGCAATGAAAATCATGGTAAGACCGGGATTGTCAAACTTTCCGGCCATCTGGTTGAAGCGTGTATCAAGTCGACACCGGGTGACATCACTTATCATGGAAGAAAACCTGAACACAGTTATCGAATTTCCCAGGGGCATGTTGGGTTTTCAACTTTTGGAGAGTGTATAAGGGTTATTGACCCTCAAACCAGACAAATCGGGCCGTCATCCAAGGCTGCCCTTGGAAAAGCCTCTCTTTTGGTTGATTACCTGGATCAGATTTCAGTTCTGGAGCGCCCCATGGGATCGCTGGAAAAACCGGCAGATACTCAGCCCCTTCATAATTTTGAGGCCATGGTATCAAACACAAGCAAACATATCTTTATGGGCTGCAACAGCAAAGAAAATGTCAGAAAAATTTTTGAACTGGCTTCGGTGTGTATGGGCGGAGCCGAAAAATTCAAGGAAAAACCTATTGTCACGGCATTTGTAACACCGACAAGTCCTTTGGAGCTGGTAAAAAACTGTTGCGATGTAATTATTGAATGTGCAAAATCCGGGGTTGGGGTCGCCCCCATTTCAATGGTGTTAAGTGGCGCCACAGCTCCAGCCACCCTTGCCGGTGCAATTATTCAGCACAATGCTGAAGTCTTAAGTGCGATTGCATTGGCACAGTTAACAAAAAAAGGAAGCCATTGTACTTATGCCAGCAGCAGTACCATTATGGATTTAAGATTCTCCACACCCGCCGTTGGCGCACCGGAATATGGGATTATCAGCGCAGGCCTTTCAAAACTTGCCCGGTTTTACGATCTGCCCTCCTGGGTTGGTGGTGGACACTCCGACTCTAAGCTTCCCGATGCTCAGGCTGCCTATGAAGCATCGCTTACTGCAACGGTCAGTGCTCTTTCAGGAGCCAATTTCATTTATGGTGCCGGATGTCTTGAGTCAGGACTCACATTTGATTTTGCAAAACTGCTCATGGATAGTGAATTGTTTAATAATATTTATAAAGTGTTAAAGGGTATTGAAATAAATAAAGAAACTCTGGCGCTTGATCTTATAAGGGAGGCAGGGCCGGCAGGTGAATTTTTAACCCGGCAGCATACCTTTGATCACATGAGACAGATGTCAACGTCTTCTTTATTCGATCGAAGGAACCGTGAAAAGTGGATGGAGGTGACCGAGGGAAAAGATCTGACAACAAGGGCCTACGAAGAGGCAAACCATATATTAAAAACCCATAAGCCATTGGAACTTCCCAAAGGGGCGGCCAAAGAAATGAAAGACATTATAAAAGATTATGAAACAGATGTGTTAAAAGGATAAACAATGACACCAAAAGAACGATTCATGAAAGCCCTTAACCTTGAAGAACCCGATCAGGTTCCCTTTGCCGACTGGGTCGATAAAGAGATTCGTCAAAAACTTGTGGAGGCCATGGGTGCAGACCGGATGGATGAAGGAGAGTTTGGTGAAGCCATTGGATTTGATGCCATTGGATATCAGGATATATATGCCTTGTCTCCAGTGTGCGATGAAACCATGACCGATGAAAAAGGAAATGTTCATTACATGGCAAAGGGGTTGATCCGCAGTGAAAAGGATCTTCAGATGATGGTATTCCCCGATCTGGCCCAAGGGAACCTGCTGGATGGTGCCAAACGCTTTGTGGACAATTATGGCAAAAAAGACCTGGCGCTGTACTGCGGGATCCGACCGGGGATTCAGCCCACCTATCTATCACTTGGCTGGATGACATTTGCAGAATCCTCCATGGGAGACCAGAAACTTATAGAGGGGATTTATGACCGCTACATTGAATGGAATTGCCGAAATGTTGAACTGCTTGAAGCCATAGGGTTTGATTTTTTCTTTCTTTATGATGATATTGCCTACAAAAAAGGTCCTATGTTCTCGCCTGTTTTTCTAAGGGAGTTTTTTATTCCCCGGTTTAAACTGCTGGCAGATAAAATTTCTATTCCGTGGGCATACCATTCCGACGGTGATCTTTCTACGATTTTTGACAACCTTCTCGGTCTGGGCATGAACTGCATCAACCCCATTGAACCCCCGTCAATGGATATTGAAAAGGTCAAGGAGAAATATGGCCATCGGGTAGCGTTATGGGGCAACATTGATCTTATCCATACACTCCCCCACGGGACCGTGGAGGAGGTAGAACAAGAGGTGAAGGAACGGATTAAAAAAATCGGTAAAGGGGGCGGGTTTATATTGGGAACCGCCAACAGCATTACCGATTTCTGCAAGGTGGAGAATATTCTTGCCATGTCAAAAGCCGTCAAAAAATATGGGAAATATCCAATTTCCTTTTAACGGGTGAACCAGGATAAACAGTATGAACAATGTCCGAGAGTATGAAGGCATCTGCCTGAAATAATAAACCAAAATATTAAATTAATTGTAAATGGAGGATATCATGACAAAAAATACTAATGAGAACTTTCGAAAACTTAGATCCGAGTATTATTCCAACGGGGTCGGCGCAGGTTCCAACAGGGTGGTTGATTCTGCCAAAGGGGCACTTCTGTACGACGTGGAAGGTAATGAATACATCGATTTCTATGGTGGAATCGGAACCATGAATGTTGGTCACTGCCATCCAAAGGTGGTTAAAGCGATTCAGGATCAGGCTGCAAAATTGACCCATTCCTGTTTTCAGGTCAATGCTTATCCCGTTGCCTTGACACTGGCAGAAAGGCTTTGCAGCCTCACACCCGGCACATTTGATAAAAAAGCTGTTTTTTTTAATAGTGGAGCGGAAGCTGTGGAGAATACCGTAAAAATAGCCAGGTATAATACCAAAAGGTCTGGAGTGGTTGTGTTTGAAAATGGATACCACGGCAGAACACTTTTGACCATGACCATGACCTCCAAAGTCAAACCCTTTAAATTCGGGTTCGGCCCATTTGCTCCTGAGGTTTATCGGATGCCTTTTGGGGACAAGGTTGGTGCAAGTGCCCTTAATGATTTTTTTATCAAGCATGTGAATCCGGAAGACATAGCTGCCGTGGTTGTGGAACCGGTCCAGGGTGAAGGCGGCTTTATTGCACCGCCGCCGGACTATTTTCAGGAGCTTGTAAAAATCTGCCGTGACAACGGGATCTTGTTTGTTTCCGATGAGATCCAAAGCGGCATGGGACGAACCGGTAAAATGTTTGCCATTGAGCACTGGGGGGTTGAGCCTGATCTTGTGGCTGTTGGTAAAAGTCTTGCTGCTGGCATACCGTTGACTGCAGTTGTGGGAAGAGCTGAACTTCTGGATGCTGTGCACACAGGTGGATTAGGGGGAACTTACAACGGAAATCCTGTTGCCTGTGCCGCAGCCCATGCCGTACTTGACATTTTTGAGACGGAAGGAATGTTGGAAAAATCCATTGCATTAGGTGAAAAAATCAGATCTAAGTTTGAAAAATGGCAAAAAGAGTTTACCAAGGTAGGTGAAGTCAGAGGAATAGGTGCCATGTCGGGTTTTGAGCTTGTAAAAGGCCCTGATATGCAGCCGGATGCTGATGCGGCACAACAACTGGTCAATTATTGCCAGGATAACGGTGCAATCGTCCTGTCCTGCGGAATTTATGGCCATGTAATCCGGTGTCTTGCACCCTTTGTCATTACTGATGAACAACTTGAAAAAGGACTTTCGATCATCGAAAACGGATTAGCCAAAATCTGTAAATAACAAAGGGCACAGAGGAGATACCCATGAAAGGATTTTATAAAAAATTATTAACAATTGACATTACCGAACAGCTATTTGAGGAAAAAACCATTCAGGAAACGGTTTTGCAACAATATTTAGGCGTCAAGGGATTGGGTGCCTACTTACTTAATAAATATAATCCTCCACAGGTACCTCCTCTAGACCCGGGCAATCATCTGATATTTTGTACAGGGCCGTCAGCAGGAAGCAGGGTATGGGGATCAAGCAGATATGGTGTATTTACTAAATCACCTTTGACTGGTTTTTTCTCTGAATCCTACTCAGGCGGCAAGGTGCCCGAGGCAATTGATGCTGCCGGGTATGATGCCATCCTAATTCACGGGCAGTCTAAAGACCCTGTGGTGCTTTCCATAGAACCGGGGCGGGTTGTTTTCAACACTGCACAAAACTTATGGGGAAAAGATACATTTGAAACCGAAGCAGCCATTGCAACGGAGTATGTAAATAAGAAAAAGAAATATAAAAAAACCGGAATTGTGGCCATTGGGCCAGCAGCTGAAAACGGGGTCAGCTTTGGCATTATCCAGAACGACAACTGGCATTGCGCAGGCCGGACTGGTGCAGGCACTGTCATGGCATCCAAAAAAATTAAAGGAATACTTTTTCAGGGAAGTAAAAAAAGAGAATACCATGATGAAGATGCCCTCAAATCATTTGCAAAGCATATTGCAGATATAGGCAGAGACCACCCCGGGGTCAAAGCCTATAAGTCAATGGGCACCTCCCAGATGGTAAAGGTATTGAACAATAACAAGGCCTTTCCCACCCAATACTGGTCAAAGGGATATTTTGATAAATGGGAGAATATAAGCGCTGATGCCCTGCACACCCAGTGTGATGTTAAACCCACGGGCTGCCTGAAATGTTTCATGGCCTGCGGCCGGCAAACCACAATATTAAGGGGACGTCACAAAGGGATGACCCTTGAGGGTCCGGAATATGAAACTATCTATGCCTTTGGAGGATTATGCCTGGTTGACAGCATTGAAGAAATCGCATTTTTCCATGTATTATGTGACCGCCTGGGAATGGATACCATCACCGCTGGCAACCTGTGCGCCTTTGCCATAGAAGCGGTAAAGCGGGGACGGGTTGACATTGATATTGATTACGGGGATGTGCACGGCATAGAAAAACTGCTTCATATGATCGCGAAAAGACAGGGACCCGGAGATATTCTGGCCCAAGGTATTAAACATGCAGCCAGACAATGGGATCTTGAAGATATAGCTGTACATGCCAAGGGCCTTGAGCCGGCAGGTTACGATCCCAGGGTACTTAAAGGGGTAGGGCTTGCCTATGGTGTGTCTGACAGGGGAGCCTGTCATTTGAGAGGTACTTTTTACAAACCAGAGCTTACCGGCATGAGTCCTCTGGATACCCTGGAAGGAAAGGCCGAGCTTTTGGTTGAGTTTGAGGATCGTTTGACCATTTTTGACACCATGGTACTGTGCCGGTTTTTCAGGGACATATACACCTGGGAAGAACTTACCGCTATGATCCATGCGTTAACAGGTCTGAAAGCTGATAAAGCTCTGCTCCAGAAAAAGGCGGGAAATATTGCCGGGGAGATAAGAAAATTTAATGTCCGGGAAGGATTGACCAGTACCGATGACCGTTTATCAAAGGGTTTGTTCAAAAAGCTTGACGACACAGGAGCTCAATTGACCCATGAAGAATATGAGTATATGTTGGCCCAGTATTATAAAATAAGAGGATGGGAATTATAGGATTTCAAATTTTTTTCAACCTTGGGCAGATTTTTGAGTCTCACCAGGGAATCCGAGCTAAATAATGAAAAAAGGGTATCTTTCCATTTATTCAAAATTGGCAACTTCACCGGATAAAGGAGCTGCTTTGGATTATAATATTGCACATGAATCTGACAGCTAAACATACCCATGCTTGAAAAGAAATATTATACAGGGAAGGTGACACTGAATTACGGGGAAGGCCTGCCAAATGGTGTTCCATTGTTACTGGTTCACGGATCTGGTTCGGTTTGGCAGGACTGGACCCCGGTAATCGACTATTTTTCAAATCTAAATCATGTTTTTGCTGTTGATTTAAGGGGATTCGGTGGATCAGATCGTATTTCCGGATCTTACAAGTTCCCTACGTTTACCAACGACATTGCAGATTTTATTAATGGTGTGATCCCGACACCCCCCATTATTGTCGGACACTCATTTGGTGCGTTGATAACAGCGGATTTAGCCCGACGATATCCAAATATTATAAAAGCCATTGTCTTAGAGGATCCTCCAGTTTCTTTGCTGGAAAACCTGGATCAATGGGAAGGATGGTCATACTTTGACATGGCCCTTGAAATGGTTAAAAAAAAGACCTCCAGACAAGAAGCTGAAACTCGTTTTATTGAGGAGGCTGGTTATTCTCCTGCTGAGGCTAAACGTGCGACCAGGAATCTTGAACAGATCGATCCTGAAATATTTGAACAGATCCTCTATCACAATATGCTTTGTTCAGGTGAGAACATGTCAGCCATTTTGAGCCGGATACAATGCCCCTGTCTTTTTATCTCATCAAACCATGCCCTAGGTTCTCTTGTAAAACCAGAAGACCTTCCAATAGTGAAAAAAAGTCTCAAAAACGGCAACATGGCCCACATAACAGATGCGGGCCATGGTATCCACATAGAATCACCGGCAGCCTATAATCAAGCATTAAGAAAATTCTTATCAGGGATGCAATAAATCCAGAAATTTATAAAGGTATAGAAATTGAAGGAGTTTATGATGAAACTTTTGAAAAAAAGATGGGAATTGGGTTCCCTGACAAGAAATGAACAAAAAGCGATTCACGAGGCATCCGTGGATATTCTGTGGAACTGTGGTATCAGAGTGGAACAGAAGGCAGCGGCAGATATTTTTGAACAAGCGGGCGCATGGGTCTCTAAAGAGGGAAAACTATACCGTATAAAACTGCCCCGTCACCTGGTTGAAGAGAGTATGAAAGCTGCCCCGGGCAGTTTTACCATGCACGCCAGGAATCCTGAGAATAGTCATGAAATAAAGGATGGCAGTCTCTCCTATGTTGCCGGGTTTGGTGAGCATATTAAAATTATTGATGGGTTTAAAAAAGAACCCCGCTCAACGACAAAACAAGACCTATTCAATATTTGTAAAATTCAAGATAAAAGTGGTGTGTTTAAAATGGCCAACAGGGCTGCCTGCTCAGGAGATAAGTCCAGTCAATACCAGTCTATTCATAATTTTCATGCCATGCTGCAGGGGACATCAAAACACTGTATCCTTGGCTTTAACGGGGGGAAATGTACAAAAATAATCATGGACATGGCACAAATTGTTGCCGGAGGCCCAGAGGAACTTAAGAAAGCCCCTCCGTTAACCTGTTTTGTATCACCCACAAGCCCGTTATGTCTGGTATCAGAAGCAACCGAGGCCATGATTGAAGCCATACCAAGGGGGGTTGGCATTGCCATCACGCCCATGATCCTTTCCGGCGCATCAGGGCCTGCAACACCACTTGGAACAGCCATTCAGCATAATTGTGAATTCATTATGACTATTACCTTTGCCCAGTGCATCCGCAAGGGAGCCACCTGTATCATGACCAATTGCAGTACCATGATGGACCTGCGGAAAGCGATTGCACCTGTGGGTGTCGTGGAAAAAGCATTGAATTCACTGATCACCGTCAGTATGGGTGACTATTACGATATACCGACATGGGCCGGCGCCGGTGCAACAGACAGTAAACTTCCGGATGCCCAGATGGGGTGTGATTTTTCACTGACAGCACTGCCTGCCACATTGGCCGGTGCCAATGTGGTTTATGGACTGGGTGCTGTAGACTCTCTTATCACATTTGATTATGCTGCTTTGATGATCGGCATTGAGCAGGCCGAACGATTTATAATACTCCGGCACGGTATCAGTTTTGACCCATTAAATGAAACCGTAGCGCTTATCAAAGAGATCACCGGGACTAAGGGTTCAAATAATTTTTTAGGTCATAAACACACCTTTGAACATATGAGATCAATGAGTACCGGGGAATTGTTTAATAGAGACAATAGAGAAAAGTGGATGAAAAATGGTCCCATTGATATCTCGGAAAGGGCGTATCTGAAAGCCGCGTCAATTATTGCCGAACATGAGCCGGACCCCATGCCGCTCGATATTGCGTCAGCGCTTGAGACAATTATCAATCAACTTGAAAACGGCTGATGCCTGTAAATGAAAAAAATATCAACTCCTGAAAAAGGATAGAGGTTAAGTTTTAATTATTTAACATATCCCTTCAAATGAAAACCACATGTCTTTCGAATGATCAGGTCGGATTCCATGACAATTTTGTTGCTGATACCTGAATGATCTTCGCCTTTAATTTTATTGATAAGCAACTGGGCCCCCGTGGCACCCATTTTGTACTGGTTTTGACGAATGGTGGTCAGCTCTATACCGGCCAATGAGGATATATTAATGTCATCAAGCCCGACAATTGCCAGATCATCAGGGATTTTGATCCCGATTTCATAGGCTGCCTCACGGACTCCGAGTGCCATATTGTCCCCTTGGATCAAAATGGCTGTAGGCCGATTTTTTTTTGAAAATATGGCCTTAGCTGCCTGGTAGGCACGTTCTCTGGAGAATCCACATTCAATAAACAGATCCGAAGGGATGGTCACCCCGTATTCGGTGAATGCTTCATTTGCCCCATGGGTGAGTGCGATTGCCGTGGATACATCCATGTCACCTGCAATCATGGCAATGTTTTGATGGCCCATTCGGCACAAATGCTTGGCTGCCTGATAAAAACTACCATAATCATCCACAGAAACCGAATCAATCCGATTGGCTTTTTTGGGGTTTAAAATCAAGCGGTTAACCAGCACATAGGGCATCTGAATTTCGTCCAGAGAGTCGATATTTGAATCATCCTGTGTGACAGTCGCTAGAATGATACCATCCACACCTTTTGATTTAAGGATTTCAAGGCATTTAGTTTCATTTCCTAAATTATAGTTGGTATTGAAAAGCATCATGGTATAGCCCAGTTCATTGGCTTTTTCATACACTCCCAGTGCAAGTTCCGCAGAGAACGGATCTGAGATATTGGCTATGGTTAATCCAATAGCATAGCTTTGCCTGCTGACAAGTCCCCTGGCAAAATAATTAGGCTGATACCCCATTTTTTTTGCCATCTGTACAATTTTTTTTCTGGCAGTTTTTCCCACACCAGGTTTTCCGTTTAATGCATTGGAAACTGTTGTTGTGGAGACCTTGAATTGCCTGGCAATATCTTTAATCGTCACTTTGATCATGTTGTACCTTGGTTTTGAGAAGTCACCTTATTAGTATAAACTATCATTCAATTTTACAATTTTGATCAGGATATATTTATATCCCTTTTGAGTCAATCCCCCTTTGGTAACAGTGTTTTTCCAAAGGGCATCATTGATATTACCTGAATTTATGTTCCTGATAATATTTATATGATACTTTATCGTTAAAGTATATTAAATTCAAATTTCACCATTAAAGTCAAGAAAAAATTAAATCATTTTTTTATTTATGAAATAATTTACTTGACAACAGAACTTCCATTGATTTATAGGAAGATAATATATTTAACTTAAACGTTTAAGTAAATAGAGGGAGATAAAAATGACTAAACAATTGCCAAGCCATGCTAAAGTCGTCATCATCGGTGGAGGTGTTATCGGTTGCGCCACAGCTTATCATCTCACTAAATTAGGTGTTAAGGATGTGGTCGTGCTGGAAAGAAAAGAATTAACCTGTGGTACTACCTGGGCTGCTGCCGGACTGGTGGTCCAGCTTCGCGGTACCCCTGAAATGGTTCGAATGACGCGTCATGGATATGAATTGTATCAAGAGATAGAAAAAGAGACTGGACAACCTACCGGTTTTATAAAGAGCGGTGTAATCAACATCTCCACCAATAAACACCGCGCACACGAACTTGAAATGCTGGAATCCATGTCCGAAAGTTTCGGTATCGTGAATCGTCCCATTGATATGGATGAACTCAAGAAACTCTGGCCTTTAATCAACACGGAAGATATCTTGAATGCGTATTATATGCCCAACGACGGAATTGTTAATCCTGTGGATACGGCCATGTCTATGGCTATTGGCGCCAGGAAAGGCGGCGCGCAAATTTTTGAGGATACGGATGTCCTTGATTTTGAAATGAAAAATGGCCAAGTCGTCGGCATTAAAACCGATAAAGGCGACATCAAGTGTGAATCCACTGTGTTGTGTGCTGGTATGTGGAGTCGGGAACTTGGCCGCAAGCTTGGCATCAGCGTGCCGATTCACGCTTGTCAACATATGCATTTCGTCACTCTGCCGATTGAAGGCACCTACAAGGGTATGCCTATTCTGCGCGACCAAGACGGTTGTCTCTATTTTAGAGAAGAGGTCGGCGGACTTTTAATGGGTGCATTTGAATATGGTGCGTTGCCATATGGAACAAAGGGCATACCAAGCGACTGGCAGTTCAGGGAATTGCCTGAAGATATGGATCACCTTGAACCCCTGATGGAAAATGCCATCAATCGGGTGCCGGAACTTGCGAACGCAGAGATTCGCCGTATCACCACTACTGCCGAAAGCTTTACCCCGGACAATATGTACATCATGGGCGAAGCTCCGGGAATGAAAAAGCTTTATACTGCCTGTGGAATGAACTCTTCGGGTATTCTGTGTGGAGCAGGCGTCGGTAAAAAGACTGCCGAGTGGATCGTTGAAGGATATCCCAAAAGCGGCCATATCTGGGAGGCCGACAACCGTCGCTGCTTTAGCTGGATGATGAACACCAAATGGCTCAAAGACCGGGCGCCTGAAACACCGGGTAACCTGTACGGTATCCATTTCCCCTTCAAACAGTTTGAGACGGGCAGAAATGTCCGTATGTCTCCTTTCCATGACCGCCTGTCTGAACAAGGTGCCTGTTTCGGACAATTGTTCGGATATGAACGGGCCAACTGGTTCGCGCCAAAAGGCGTTGAGCCTAAATACGAATATAGCTTCCACCGTCAGAACTGGTTTGACTATTCGGCTGCTGAACATATGGCTATCCGTGAAAATGTAGGTATCTATGACTTATCCTCCATGGCCAATTTCATCATGCAGGGCAAGGAAGCTCTTTCAGTTCTGCAAAATATTTGCGGTAACGACATAGACGCTCCCATCGGTAAGGTGGTTTATACCCAGATGCTCAACGAAAGGGGCGGTATCGAGGCCGACATCACGGTCACCAAACTTAAACAGAACAAATTTTTCATTGTCACGGCCGGCGTAACTGCCCTGAGAGATTTTGATTATATTGAGCGGGCCATTCCTGAAGGGGCACATGCTTTCCTCATCGATGTCAGTTCAGCCTATGCCATGCTCGGTGTCATGGGGCCTAACGCCAGAAAATTGATGGAAAAAGTAACCGATGCCGACCTGTCCAATGATGCTTTTCCCTATGGAACGGCTAAAGAAATTCCTGTAGGCTATGCCACACCATTGGTTGTACGGATGTCCTTTGCCGGTGAACTGGGTTGGGAGCTTTACGTTCCCACGGAATTTGCTGTTGGTATGTTCGACGCCCTGATGGAAGCAGGCAAGGAATTTAATGTCCAACAGGTCGGGCTGCACGCAGTGGATTCTCTGCGCCTTGAAAGGGGTTTCAGACACTGGCCGTCAGATATTGATCCTGAGCATACCCCGCTTGAAGCTGGATTGGGGTTTGCCGTTAAATTTGACAAAGGCGATTTTTTGGGTAAAAATGCCTTACTTAAACAAAAAAAAGAAGGCATCAAGAAAAAGCTTATGATATTCAGCATTGATGATCCTGAACCATTGATCTACCACGATGAACCTATTTACAGGGATGGTGAACTGGTCAGTGAAAACACCCATGGCGCTTACGGCCACTTGATAGGCGGGTCGGTGGGCATGTGTTATCTGAAAAATCCCGAGGGCATAAATAATGAGTGGATTACAGCAGGCAAATATGAAATCGGTGTAAACAGCAAGCGATACTCGATCACCATTCATCTGACTTCTCCTTACGATCCTAAAGGGGAGCGGGTTCGAATGTAACCGAACTATTATAAACCCTGATCATTCATAATTATATGAAGGTCATAATATAAAAAATTGCATCAGAGGATAAATAATTATGAAAATCTGTGTATGCGTAAAACATGTACCTGACACTGCAGCCACTATAAAGCTTGCTGGAGATAACGGGTTCGAAGATTCTGAAATCAAATTTGTGCCCAACCCGTATGATGAGTACGGGATTGAAGAAGCTGTCACCCTGGTTGAAAAACAGGGCGGCGAAGTGGTGATTGTGACCGTGGGCAAAGCTACAGCCGTAACAACCATCAGAGGCGCCATGTCCATGGGAGCACACAGGGCCATCCTGGTAAAAACCGACAGCCAGTTTCTGGACGCAAGTTTAACTGCCCTGGCTTTGAAAGCGGCCATGGACCAGGACGGACTGCCGGACATGATTTTT
>NZ_JABZFL010000111.1 GCF_014237455.1 Desulfobacula sp.
CAGTGAATAAAACCAATTCAATGCCGTTGTTAATTAGGCTAACTACCCAAAATAACAAATAATATAATTTTGAAAAAATCCTTAATTTTTTATATTAAGGGTGTTGAATGTGAGTTTGATCATTCTGCACTGGCTATCTTTTTTTTCTCCTGGGAACTATGATGAGGATGAAAGTATGAATTTTCTGGATTTGGTTTTATCAATACCCATTAGAATTGTAAAGTGACTTTCATCCTGCCAGAATGAACATGAAGAATCCTGGATATTTTTTATGGCTTTTGAAGATACGGTTTGAAGGGTTCAAAAGTCTTGAAAACACTCAGTTTTGTGGGGGATACGGTGGGGGATTGCTTTTCTCCAAAATAAAAAAGCTCTCAGAGAATCTCTGAAAGCCTTGGTAATAGTATTGGTGATCCCACGGGGAATCGAACCCCGGTTTCCGGCGTGAGAGGCCAGCGTCCTAACCGCTAGACGATGGGACCTTTAAAAAGTACTTATACTTATATTAAAGTGTGTATGTTGTCAAATAAAATTACCGGCTTATGCAGGCTTGTTTCTTTGTCCTTTTTTGAAACCAAAGATAAGATATATGAGCCAGCCTATGATGGGAATGATGGCAACAAAGTGCCAGATGATTTTGACTTTTATTGACCCGAAATCCTTAAGAATAATGTCGATTAAGGCCAGCATGGTCAGGCCGAAAGATATGGCGGAAATAAGCAGAATATATAAAATGGTTTGATCCATCAGGGATGATTTGTTTATCCTTTTAACTTGTCTGAGATTTTTAACAATATGTCCACATAGTAATTACTGTGGTTATAGCTGAACAATACCTCATGCTGTTTTTGCCTTGCAATCCCGGGTTTCCAGCCATGATGTTTCAAGTAGTTGGCCACGCTGAAAATGGCATCGGCATGGGTAAAAAGATCGATTTTGCCATCGTTGTTTCCATCTTTGGCGAGTTTAAGCGCATTGGAAGGCATGAATTGGGAAATTCCCATGGCGCCTGCATATGAGCCTTTGATGCTTTCGGGCGCAATCTTTTCTTGTTCTGAATATTTGATAAGGGCTTTGAGTTCCTCATATCCCCATTTTGAGCGTTTCTCAACTTTTTTTATAAAGGCCTCTTTTTTGGTTTTTTTCTTGTCAGGAATGGAGTTCCAGATTCTTTCCCTCAAGGGTTCATCTGTCAACGCAGCCATGGTGGAAAGGGTGTTAATAACGGTTCGTTTTCCAAGATATGATCCAAGCCGTGTTTCAACAAGCAAAATAGCGGTGATGATTGTTTTATCAACGCCGTATGCTTTTTGTGCCTGGTCAAGAGTCGTTTTATGAGCGTCTAAATATTTCAACGCCTTTTTAATGGATTTTTTTGATGTAAACTGGTCGTAGTTAAGACTTGATTCCGTATGAACAAAGAACAGGGAGACACCTTCAGGATTGAAAAAAATATTTTTGTTGGAAAATAATTGTTCTATCTTTTCTTTTTCAAATCCATCATGGATAAGCTGCTGGATTAATTTGTCAAACTCATTGCCTTTCTTGGTTTCCTGCCCTGATAAAGGAGAGGATAGGATTAAAAAGGAGATGAAAATAAAAAAAGTGATAAGTTTTGTGTGTAATGATGGCAGCGTGAGTTTCATGGTTTTTTTGCCCGCTCCTTTTTTTCCGATCATATGCCAGACATCGCAAAATTGCAAAAATAATCATACGGGTACAATTTTTTACTTCTTATATCCTATTTTTTTTTGGATTGCACCAAAAAAATATGGCAGGGAAAATAATCAGGAGTTTTTCTATAAAAAACACCCGGTCACTAAAACTTTTAATGACCGGGTGTCGATTTGGTTTAAATCCTTTAAAAAGATTTAAATGTCGTAATAGAGATAGAATTCATGGGGATGAGGACGACTGATAACCGGTTTAACTTCGTTTTCCATTTTATAGTCAATCCAGTATTCAATGACATCTTTGGTAAATACATCACCTTTCAGCAGAAAGTCGTGATCTTCTTTCAGGGCATTCAGTGCTTCTTCCAGGGAACCGGGTGCGGATTCCATTTCAGCAAGCTCTTCCGGTGGAAGATCATAAATGTTTTTATCCATTGGATCGCCCGGATCAATTTTGTTCTGGATACCGTCAATCATGGCCATTGCAATGGCTGAGAAGGCCATATAACCGTTGCATGAGGGATCCGGGGTTCTGAATTCGATCCGTTTGGCTTTGGGAGATCCCGAATACATGGGCAGGCGGATGGCCGCACTTCTGTTTCTGCTGGAATATGCAAGGTTGATCGGCGCTTCAAAACCCGGAACAAGCCGTTTGTAGGAGTTGGTAGTGGGGTTTGTGATGCCACAAAGGGCTTTGCAATGTTTCATGATGCCGCCTATGGCGTAAAGCGCCATATCTGACATGCCGGCATATTTGTTACCTGCAAATAAGGGATTCCCATCTTTCCAGAAACTCATATGGGTATGCATGCCGGTTCCATTGTCACCATACAATGGCTTGGGCATGAATGTTACGGTATGATCATGTTTCGCCGCAACATTTTTAAGGACATATTTGAACCATGCAAGGCTGTCTCCCATGTTTAACAGAGAATCAAATCTAAGATCGATTTCAGACTGACCGGCAGAAGCGACTTCATGATGCTGGCATTCCATGGCAATCCCGAGATCTTCCAGCGTCAGCATCATCTCGGTTCTCATGTCCTGGTACTTGTCAGCAGGAGGAAGAGGAAAATATCCGTGTTTGGCACGGATTTTATATCCAAGGTTGGGCATTTCGTCAGCGCCGGTGTTCCAATGGGCTTCGGGAGAATCAATCTCGAAAAAGGCCGCATTAGGTTCAGACGCATACCGGATGTTGCTGAAGATAAAAAATTCAGGTTCAGGGCCGACATAGATCGTATCACCAAGACCTGTGCTTTTGATGTATTGTTCAACTTTTTTGGCAATACCTCTGGGGTCACGGCTGTAAGCTTCCAGAGTGATGGGCTCATGAATATTACCGATGATGGCAAGGGTCGGAACTTTGAAAAAGGGATCTATTCTAGCAGTTCCGGCCTCAGGGATAACAATCATATCAGAGTTATCAATATTCTGCCATGCCCTCATGCTTGATCCGTCAAATCCAAATCCGTCTTCAAATGCAGACTCTGTGAACTCACAAACAGGGACTGAAAAATGCTGCCATGTACCGATAAAGTCCATGTAGCGGAGATCAACAACCTTGATATTGTTTTCTTTTACCATTGCAATTACTTCTTTGGGTGTCATTATAATTCCTTTCTTATGGGGGTGTACTAAGATATATTAAAGTGCATCTGTCCCTGTCTCACCGGTCCTTACCCGGATGACCTGTTCAACAGGTGACACAAAAATTTTTCCATCTCCGATTTTTCCGCTTTTGGCAGCGTTCCTGACAGTTTCGACAGTTTCGTCTGCTCTATCATCACTGACAACGATTTCAACTTTTATTTTGGGTACAAAGTCCACAACATATTCCGCGCCTCTGTATATTTCCTTATGCCCCTTTTGCCGGCCATACCCGTTAACCTCCGTAACCGTCATTCCATAGATACCGGCCTCGCTTAAGGCCTCTTTTACATCATCCAGTTTGAATGGTTTTAGGATTGCTTCAATTTTTTTCATTATTAACCTCCTTTGAATATATTTGTGGAAGACTTTTTAAAATCGCATTTTTTATCTGCGTTAGGTCTTGTTTAATTTCAATTTTGGCATCATTTTCAAGGCTTCTGACATAAAAAATATCAATTACCTGATCGACTTTTGTGGCAACCATGGCTACATTGACATTTGTATGACTCCGGTACAATGCATTGGTAATGGAAAATAAAAGCCCTGGAAAATCATAGGTAAACACTTCAATGATGGTAAAAAAGCTGGATGTTTCATTGTCGATCCGGATGGTATTAGGTTCGGGAGTTTTGCCGGAGGATACCCTAAGCGTTCGGGGTATTTTATCCAGGGCGTTATCCAGGAAATGGTCGTTGTTAATGGCATGGATCAGATCGTTTTCCACCTTTTTCCATTTTTCTGTTTCAAAAAATTTGTCTTTGGGTGGATTGACCTTGAAAATATCCAGCACATGTTCTTCCCCAAGTGAATAAGCTTGGGAAGCAACAATATCCAGGTTATTCAGAAAGAAAACCCCTGCTATTTTTGAGTAAAATCCAGGTTTGTCTTTTCCGCAAATGGATACGGTACGTATATCTGAGTCATTTTCTTTTGATATTTGCCAGATAAAGTCTTTGGCCTTAAGATTCCTGTAAAGGTTTATATGGTCAACAATGCTTTGTGCGGGAACATAAACCAGGTATCTTCGGGACATTGATTCAAGCAGTTTGTTTATTTCATCCTCGCGCCACCGGTTTTTTAACAGCCTTATAACATCATTTTTCTTTTTGTCGATGAGTTTCTGAGTTTTCTTTGATGCCAGTTCCCCTTTTTTAAGAATTCCCATTGTTTTTAAAAAGAGATCTCTTAAAAGGTTTTGGGTCCATTCGTTCCAGGCCTTGGGTCCTGTTGCCCTGGAATCTGCTACAGTGAGCAGGTAGAGCATTCTTAACAATCTGATTTTTCCAATTTTATTGGCCATGTATACAGCGGTTTCTTCATCGGAGATATCTCTTCTGGTTGCCGTTTTTACAAGAACCAGATGGTTTTCAATTAAAAAAACAGCATCTTCGATTTGTGTTGAATTGAATCCAAATCGTTTCAGAATAGATTTTGCTATTTTAGCACCTGTTTTTGAGTGTTCTTTTGCAGGATTTGATTTGCCGATATCATGGAGCAGGGCCGCAAAAAGTAAGACATTTTTATTCCTCACGTCCTTGAATACGGAATGATAAAGGCTTTCCATGGGTGAGTCTCCGGGTTCTTTGAAATTGTTAATGATCTGAACGCATCGAATGGAGTGTTTGTCCACCGGAAACCGATGATAATGGTTGTACTGAATTTTGTTCACAACAGCAGAAAATTCCGGGATAAATTTTTCCAGGATACCTGTTGCCAGCATAACATTAAGAACATTGAATTCCCAGTAAGACAGGGAAAGGATTTTTTTAAATATTTTAATGCACGCATGGTTTTTTTTGATTTCATCATCCACAAGATGTAAAAATTCACTGACAATTCTTCTGGCTTCAATGGATAAGGGGATTTTTTTTAGTCCGCTCTCAAGAAAAATTTTTAATAAAAGATCCGGTTTCTGCAAGACAGCCACCGTGTTGATAAAATAGAGCCTTCTTTTTTTAATCACTAACCCGTCTGTTTTTGTGGGGCGAGGTCCAGCAGCTCCTTTTTTGATGCGGACACTTCCAAGAATATCTTCAAAAGTGATCTGATTGATTTGTTTTAAAAAATCCATCCGGGTGTGAAGATCACCCAAAAAATGTTCAACGCCTGGCCGCCGATTTTTTGATCGATACCCTAAAATAGCAGCCAGTTCTATCTGGTATTCAAAATGAAGCGTGTCGCATTTTCTTTTTGTGATATGATGCAGAAAATTTCTGATTTTCCAAATATCATTCAAGGACTCTTCCATGGATAAATATTCGAAATGTGATAAGAATCCATAGTATTCCAGATCCCTTCTTGTTTTGACGTTGGATTTTATTTTTGCATACCATAAAAGCGTATGGTAATCCCTAAGACCCCCGAATCCGGATTTTATGTCCGGGGCGATCAAATAGGTCGAGTCACCAAAGTCAAAATGTCTTTTTTCACCATGCTCGAACAGATAGTTGAGTGTGTCTTTCAAGTGTTTAGCAGACAAATCCGATCTGAATTTTTCCATAAAGGATGTGTAAATCAATGATGCACCGCAAATAAATCTGGCATCCAGTATGGTGGTCAAAATATCAAACCGTTCAAAGGCCATCTCAAGACATTCGTTGATATTTCTAACCGCATATCCGACTTCAAACCGGGCATCCCACAGGGGGTAAAAAAGTTCCTGTACAAAAGCTTCAACTTCGGGAGGGACGCTTTTTTCAAACAGAATTAAAAGATCAATATCAGAATGAATACACTGCTCTTTTCTGCCATACCCTCCCAGGGCGATGATGGCAAATGGGGTTCCGGCAATAGTCATTTTTCTTGCAGCACTGCTTTTTTCAAACACTGAAAAAAGATATTCATCTATAACAGATGTATGTTTTTCAAGAAACTCAGGTTCATTCCCGCAAAGAAATTGTTCTATCAATGTTTCTCTGTTTTTGATTAATATGTTTGTGTTTGTTTTATCCATATCTGCTTTACCTATATTTGTTTAACATAAGCAATGGCCGTGCCAGAGCAGGCCTGGCACGGCATTCATTAAAAGGCATTAAAATATAAGCGGAAAATTATCGCGTACAAAAAGATTTATCACAAAAATGTTATAAATACTATGAAATAAATTTCATTTTTGCAATTTAATAAATGGACGCCAAGATTATGGAAAGCCTGAGTCAAAAAATTATAAAGGGAAAATATAATAAGGAAGCGTTGTTACAGCCCCGCTTTTATCCAAAGGCGGCTGCAGTAAATGATATAATAATTGCTTTTTTTCAGTCTTTTTCGATTTTTTCCGGCTCATCTTTTTCGTCTTCAATTTTAGGCTCTTTGGTTCCTTTTTTGAAGTTCCTTATTCCTTTGCCGAGGCCGGCCCCGATTTCAGGAAGTTTTCCTGCGCCGAATATAATAAGGATAATTACAAGAATGATTATCAGTTCCGGCATTCCTAACCCACCAATCATAGCACACTCCTAATTTGCATCATACTATTGTTAAATTAAAATTATTAACACCAAGTTATTAAAATGTCAATCTTTTAGAATTTCCCCAAAAGCAATTAGAGTTACATTTTTGTAATATATTTTCACGCAGACGCTTTTTAAAAAAAACTTGTTAAAAGCTATTTTGTGATTATTATTAACATCGAAAATTTATGTAAAACTTAAACGGAAACCATATATGGAGATGCTGTATGTATCAGGAATCGAATAATGAATTTCAGGGTGCAAAAAAATATGTCCTGGATCAGGAACTTGCCTCAATCGTTAATATATCAATGAAACTTGAGATGCCGCTGCTTCTCAAAGGAGAGCCGGGAACCGGGAAAACTATGCTGGCCCATGCCATTGTAGAAAATCTGAATATGCCTTTAATCGTCCTTAATGTTAAATCCAGTATGAAACTGATTGAGGCATTATATCAATATGATACCCTGACCCGTTTAAATGATTCCAGGTTCGGGGATTCCAAAAGGGATGTCAGCAATATTGATGAGTATATTAAAATGGGAAAGATCGGCCAGGCTTTTTGTTCAGACAAAAGAACCGTGCTGTTGATTGATGAAATTGATAAGGCAGATACAGATTTTCAGGATGATATGCTGGATGTTCTTGACCAGATGCAGTTTGATATCATTGAAACTGATCAAACCATAAAAGCCAGATACAGGCCGGTTATCATTATTACATCCAATGCAAAAAAAGATCTTTCCGATCCTTTTTTAGGCAGATGTAATTTTCATCATATTGCCTTTCCTGATCCCAAAATGATGAGAAAGATTATCAGCGTTCATTTTGAAGATATTGATTCAACGCTTGCCAAGAATGCCATTGACGCATTCTACAGCATGCGGGAGATAGATTCCATTGAGAAAAAACCGGCTACAAGGGAATTGATCAACTGGATCAGGGCATTGAATGCAGATCCTGATTTCAGGGCAAAAGACCTTGTTAAAGGGAAGCTTCCGTTTCTAGGGGTCCTGTTTAAAAAGAGCCCTGACTATGAAAGAGCAGCAAATATAGCGTCAAGAAGACGAATGTTTTAATTGTTGGTGAATAGATGTTTGTAAAATTTTTCTATACTTTAAAAGAGATCGGGATACCGGTATCTCCCACATCTTTTCTCACGTTGCAAAAGGCGTTGCACCAGGGGATCATTAACAACCTGGATGATTTTTATACCTGTGCCAGAGCCATCCTTGTCAAAAGCGAGAGGTATTTTGATCTGTATGATCAGGTATTTGTCCACCATTTTGAAGGGGTGCCGTTGCCTGAAAATGACGGGTTTGAAGTTGATGAAATTGCCCGGGGCATGCTGGACGAATGGCTTAAAAATCCTAAAAATGTGGCGGATGCATTGGGGGTTGATGAAGAAAAGCTCAAGAATATGTCGCCGGAAGAATTGATTGAATATTTCAAAGAGCGGCTGAAAGACCAGGACGGAGAACATCATGGTGGCTATAAATGGATTGGTACAGGCGGATATTCACCGGTTGGACATTCCGGCCACCATCCCGGCGGTATGCGGGTTGGAGGAGAATCCAGAAACAAATCTGCGGTAAAAGTTGCCAATGAGCGCCGATATAAAGATTATTCAACATCAGGGCCTTTAACTCAGGCACAACTCGGTGAGGCGCTCAAACGCTTGAGGAACATGATCCCATCAGGGCCTAAGGATATGATTAATATTGATGAAACCATCAAGGAGACCCTGAGAAATGCCGGTGAAATTGAGCTTATGTTTGACAGGACATTAAAGGACAGGCTCAAGATTATCCTGGTCATTGACAATGGCGGCTGGTCAATGGATCCTTATATCCAGGCGGTTCAAACCCTTTTTGATTACGCACGATCTCAGTTCAAGGAAGTCAAAACCTATTTTTTCCATAACACGATCTATGATTATCTTTGGGAAGACCCGGCCAGGTACAAGAAACCCAAGAATATTATTGAATTTTCACGGCTTGATCCTGATACAAGGCTGATTGTTGTCGGGGATGCCAGCATGGCGCCCTATGAACTCATGGCCCATGACGGCTCCATCCATATCTCGGAAAGAAGTGGGCGACCCAGCATAGATCAGCTCAATTTTTTGACCAAAACCTTTTCACATTCTGTCTGGCTGAACCCGGTTTCAGAAACCATGTGGGGATATACGCACACCATTATAGCCATCTCAAAAATTTTTCCCATGTATGAATTATCCCTGGACGGGCTTGAAAAAGCAGTGATGAAGCTTATGAGCAAGACATGAGCAATAAGTATTGAGAGTGTTCATCAGGATAGTTTGTTTTATGCCTCATGATTTTCATATTGAAAATCAACATTATAAAGTGTCCTGGTGTTATTAAATATGGTTTGTGACAGTTTGTCCGGATCAGTATTCCTAATCTCGGCAAGTCTTAACAGGACTGATTTTACAAAGACCGGTTCATTGCGCCGGGTTTTATTCTTTTGAGGGGCCGGTGTAAGATAGGGGGCATCTGTTTCAATGAGTATCCGGTCTTCAGGAATCATCGGTGCAATACTTCTTAAATATGCCCCCCGTTCTTTCAGGGTCAATATTCCTGTAATTCCAATATAATATCCAAGATCAAGATACTTGAACATTTCTTCTCTGGTGCCTGAAAAACAATGAACAACGCCTTTGCGGCTTTCAGGGCCTTCGGATTTCAATATATCATAAAATCTTCCCTTTGAATCGCGTTCATGGAAAATCAATGGCAGGTCAAGTGCGCCTGCAATCTCAAGCTGGGTTATAAAACAGTCTTCCTGATCTTTAACCGGTGAAAACATCCGGTTGTAATCAAGGCCGGTCTCCCCCCATGCCTTAACACAGGAATTTTTTTTGGCCAGACGGATCAAAGTGTCGATATTTTTTTTTGAGCAATCTTTTGCATCGTGGGGATGGATACCAACGGATGTAATGATGTTTTTATAAGTATTAGCTATTTTAATAGCTTTTAAAGATGTATTGATATCAATACCGACAATCATGATGCCGTGGACATTTTCATTTTCTGCCCGGTCAATAACATCTTGAAGGTCTTTGTCATAGCATTTGTCATCAATATGAGAATGGGAATCAAATAATATCATTCTTGTTTTTTACCTTATTTTAATCGGTTACGCTTTTACTTAAATAGTTTAAGCCTTCACTGAGTGGAAGAAGCCGTTTTACGGTAACAGTGAAGGCTTAATGTAAGGAAAACTGTTCCGCAGCACTCCTTGACACAGGCAATTTATAACAGTAAATTCAGTTTCAGTCAATTAAGGATGATGCAGGGAATCTGATTGTTAAGATATGAACGATAAGACTAATAAAAATTCAATTATCCGGCTGTTTAATGTCAGTAAGAGATTTGGAGGGAAGCTTGCCTTAAAGGATATCACCCTTGATATCGAGCAGGGCGAGCTTATTTTTATTTCAGGTCCTTCAGGGGCAGGAAAGTCAACCCTGCTTAAAATATTGTATCTTGCCCAAAAGGCCTCTGAAGGGCAAATCCTGATTGACGGTATGAACCTTGCCAGAATTTCTTCTTCAAAGCTTCCTTTTTTACGGCGGCGGTTTGGGATGATATTCCAGGATTTTAAATTGATTCCCAACCGGACGGTTTTTGAAAATGTAGCCCTTGTTTTGGAAGCTGCCGGGGAAAAACCCTCTTTCATCAGAAAAAAAGTGATGCAGGTGTTAAGAACCACTGGAATGGAGAAAAAATTTAACACTTTGCCGCCAACACTTTCAGGAGGTGAGCAGCAGCGGGTTGCAGTGGCCAGAGCGGTTGTCGGGGAACCTTCCGTTGTTTTTGCGGATGAACCTACGGGCAGTCTGGACTCGAAATCTGCCCAGGCGATTCTTGATTTCTTAATGGGATACCATAAAAAAGGAGCGACTGTATTGATTGTCAGTCATAATCTGCATCTTCTGGAAAGGACTGTGAGTGGCAGAAATATTGAGATCAGTGAAGGTAGAATAAAACGGATTGCAACTATTTTCCAGGACAAAGAGAGAAAACAATAATGGCTCATTTTGTAAAAAAAGTCTTGACGGATATTCGTTCAAACCGGTTTTTGAATTTAATTACGATTATAACGATTTCTCTTTCAATTCTGGTTGTTAGCGTGTTTTTACTTTTTTTTGAGAATGCCAGCAGGGTGATTGAATCATGGAATCAGGGCGGGCGGGCCATGATTTATCTTAACAAAGAATTCAGCCTGGATATGTTGCCCAAATTAAAAGTAAAGATCAAAACACTGGGTGATATTGATGAGATAGTTTATATTTCAAAGGCCCAGGCCCTTGATAAACTCAAAAAAAATATGTCATCCCAAAGCGCCTTTTTAAAGACGTTAAAAGAAAATCCTCTGCCGGATGCTTTGGAAATCAGGATGAGGTCCTATAATAGTTTTGAGGAAGTCCAAAAGTTTGCCCAAAGTATAAAGGCCCTTGAAATCGTTGAAGATGTTGAATATGGTCAGGGTTGGCTGGGCAGGTTTTTACAAATTTTTAATCTGTTCAAGATTACTGGGTATGCCATGTGCACCCTCTTTTTTTTAATTGCATTGTTTATTACGGCAAATACTGTGCGGCTGGCGTTTTACTCCCGCAAACTTGAAATTGAAATTATGCGCCTTGTGGGTGCTACTGAAACATTTATTAAAACCCCTTTTTATATAGAAGGTCTTCTTCAAGGATTTTTGGGAGGCACTCTAGGTCTGATCATCCTTTTGATCACATATTTGATGATTTCATCGGGAATGACACAAAGTCTCGCTTCCTACATGTATTTTGATGTCAGGTTTCTGTCTGTTAAAACGATAGTGTTAATTATTGTTGGATCCACATTTTTAGGTTGGTTTGGATGCTATCTATCCTTAAAACAAATATTAAAATAGTTTTTTTTATCGGGTGTATTATCCTGTCGTTATTAAGTGCCGGGTTTGCCGATCAGAACAAGCTTCTTGATATCCATACCAGGATTCAAACTCAGGAGAAAATGGTAGAAACATTTTCTCAAAAAGAGGTTGAAATCATTGAAAGGCTAAATGAAATCGATTACGCTTTGAATAAAGCTCGTATAAAAGTCCTGGCACTGCCAAAAGAGATCATGCGGTTGGAAGGGAGAATAGAGTCGCTCGACCGGGACAGGAAGCAATTGTCCAAAGAAATTGCCCTAAACCGTGAATATACGGGGAAAAGGCTCAGGGCGCTTTATAAAATGAATATGATTGGCAGACTGGATGTCGCAGGGCTGCCACCGTCTGTCTTTGATTTTTTTCTCCAGCAAAATTCACTGAAGCGGATCATCACATCTGATTTTCATATCCTTGAGAAACAGAAGTTTGATTTTGAAAAGTTTGAAATCCTGGAACAGGCGTTGCAAAAAGAGATTCAGGCAAAAGCAAAACTTGAAACAAAATTCAATAATCAAATAGGGATCCATAAAAAAGAGACTCTGAAAAAGACGTGGATTTTAAAAGAAATTCGTCAAAAAAAGAAATTATCCCTTGCTGTGGTTGAGTCCTTAAAACATGCAGCACTTCAATTGGATAAACAGATCAGCAGTCTGCAAAAGGGTGGGACGTCCGGGTTAAAAGATTTTTCTTTTTCAAGTTATCAGGGGCGGTTGCTGGTTCCGGTAAAGGGTAAAATTATTTCAAAATACGGACCTTCAAGGACGGGTGATTACAAATCCTTCACTTTTCAAAAAGGAATTGATATAAAGGTGGAAAGGGGTGAGCCTGTAAAATCCGTGTTCAAGGGTAAGGTCATGTTTGCCCAATGGCTGAAAGGTTACGGGAATTTATTGATTATCAATCATGGAGACAACTACTATACACTGTATGCTCATGTTGAAGAAATTTTTAAACAAAAAGGGGAAAGTGTTGAAACCGGTGAAGTTATTGCGACTGCAGGTGATACCGGATCAATTAAAGGGACGTGTCTGCATTTTGAGGTCAGGCATCGCGGCAAACCTGTAAATCCTATGAAGTGGTTAAGAAAAGGAGCATAAAGATGGAAAAGGGATCTTATAACTTATTTAGTCTCAGGTTTTTCGTTGTGATGGCTGTGTGTGTATTTATATCTATAGCCGGGTTTAAAAGTACGTTACAGGCTGATGATAATACGTATAAGTCATTAAAGCTGTTTGCAGATGTTTTGGAAGAGTTGGAGAAAAACTATGTGGATGATGTCGACAGTGAGGAATTGATCCATAATGCCATTAAAGGCATGGTGGGAAATCTTGATCCGCATTCAAGCTTTATGCCTCCTGAGGCCTTTGATGAACTCCAGGATGATACAAAAGGAGAATTTTCCGGTATTGGTATTGTGATCACCATGAAAGATGCAATTTTAACAGTGGTATCACCTATTGAAGGAACACCGGCATATAAAGCCGGTATTCAGGCCGGGGATATCATCATCCGAATTGATGATAAGTCAACAAAAGATATGGCCCTTTGGGAAGCCGTTAACATGATGCGGGGCCCCAGACATAAAATTGTATTGATCACTGTTATCCGGGAAGATGAACCGGAATCCATTGAATTTTCCCTTAAGCGGGATATGATTCCCATGGAAAGTGTCAGAAGTGCGATGCTGGAACCGGGATATGGATACCTGCGTATTACCAATTTCAGAATGAGCACCTTTGATGACATAAAAAAACATTTAGAGAAACTGGAGTCGAAAAACAACGGATTAAATGGTCTTATCATGGATTTAAGGGATAATCCGGGCGGTCTTCTGGCTCAGGCGGTTAAAATATCCGATCTTTTCCTTGCTCAGGGTAATATTGTCTCTATTAAAGGAAGGCAGGAGAGAAATACACAGGTGTTTAAAGCATACCCAGACGATGAAGATCGTAATTATCCTGTTGTAGTTCTGATCAACGGCGGGTCAGCTTCCGCTTCTGAAATTGTGGCCGGTGCATTGCAGGACCACTCAAGGGCATTGATTTTAGGGACACCCTCTTTTGGGAAAGGGTCTGTGCAGACGGTTCGGCCTTTAAAGGAAGGATTTGGAATTAAATACACCATTGCAAGATATTATACCCCTAAGGAGAGGTCCATACAGGCCAAAGGTATTGAGCCTGATATAGAAGTGGAATACGAGATTCTTGAAAAAAAAGAAAAAAAGATATCCACATTTGACAGAATGATAAGAGAGAAAGATTTAAGAAATAGTTTAAAACCTGAAAAAACAGAGCAACCGGAAAAAATTAAAAAACAATCTAAGAAACATCAAAGACTTCTTGATACGGACCAGCTTCAACATGATGCACAAGTTAAAAGAGCCCTCGATATTTTGATAAGCTATGGAGTATTCAGCAAACTAAATGGCAGCTAAAAAAAAGGTTAAAAAAAAGGCAGTATCAAGAAGACAGACAAACCGCCGGAAAAGCCGAAAATCCAGTTTTTTCAATGAATTCAAAAAAAATCTTGTGGGAATTATCATTCTAATTTCGGTATGCTTAATCGTGGCGATGATAGCAGATTTTTCCTTTCAGCCCGGACATATTGAGAAAAAGAGAGAGGTGGTTACAAAGCCGTCGGATAAATCCAAAATTAAGGAAGTAAAGGCTAAAAAGGCGGTAACGGGATTGAAAGAAAAATCAGATAACCCTATAAGATATGAAGTGTTTGAGGATGTTGATCACACAGCCGTAGAAAAGTCGCTGCCACCCAGCAAAGATCATATGCCCCAAATTGCCATTATTATTGATGATATCGGATATGATAAGAAAATAGCGCTGGCATTATGTAGTTTAAATTCAAATATTACCTTTTCAGTATTACCCTTTGCACCATTCGGAAAGTATATTTCTGGGAAATTGCATGCAAAGGGCTCACAATTAATGCTTCATCTGCCCATGGAGCCTGTTGAATATCCTGATATTAATCCCGGCCCCGGTGCAATTTTGTCCGGCATGTCTCCTGATGTTCTTATAGATCAGCTAAGAAAAAATATTAGGGATATTCCCTATATTGTCGGAGTGAACAACCATATGGGATCAAAGGTGACCTCCCATTCAGACCAGATGAACCAGATTTTTTCCATTTTGAAAAAAGAAAATTTATTCTTTGTAGACTCAAGGACTGCACCGAAATCCCAGTGCAAATCATCTGCAAGATTATTGAAACTTAAATTTGCCCAGAGAGATGTCTTTTTGGATAATTTCCAGGACACAGAGTATATCACAGGACAGCTTAGAGAGTTGATTGACCTGGCAAAGAAACATGGATCAGCCATTGGTATCGGTCATCCATACGAAGCCACTCTGCAAACCCTTTCAAAGGAATTGCCCAAGCTGAAAAATAAGGTGGAGATTGTTCGTGCCAGTGCACTGACAGCCATTCCCGGATAATTTATTTATACTCCAACCGGTTTCCAAACACCTTTATCGCACCAGATTCTTGAAAATTGTGAACCTGGTGGAAGTACTTTTTTGGAAAAATCTGAGGTGTCAATATCACAATCTTTATCGCACATGGAATCCCAGGGCTCTAAAATCACAGGCCCGTTTGAAGATGGAACAAGACGCGGGGAAATAGGATCTCCCCAGGAACGGGTTTGAGTCTCGCGTTTAAGGTCATTCAGATGGTTGAATTTTAACAGCTGGGTCAGCGTCACGACAGCGGGAGGGCTCAAAGGGATCTTGGCTTCAAGATTTTGTTCAAGGGCATTTTGAGGGGTAAGCCAGATCCCGTGTTTGGTTTCCATATTGTCGGGTACACAGGTTTGATTTTCCGGCATGAAAACAAGAAAGAATCGGGTATCAAATCTTTTTTTCATTAATTTTGGCGTAATCCAGTGGGACCACCTCCCAAGGCTTGAGAACGACAAGGTCCAGTTTTGGCTCCTCATTTTTGTTCTGAACCAGGATTTTGGAAGATTCCTATTTAATCGATATGTGCAGATATCATCAATATCTTTTTGGGTTTTCCCCTTACCGGATGCAATAAAAACGCCTGCTTCTTCAAGGGTTTCCCGGATAGCAGCAATGCTGAATCCAAGGGCATCTTCGGTTGAAAATGTATTTGCGCCAAGCTGTTTTCCGATTTGATCCGGAAGCATATCAATGTGGGGCGCCCAATGGTCAAACCCCAGGTCTTCCGGGTCTACCACTCCTCCGGGAAAAACATATAACCCGCCCATGAATCCGGATTTTGTACTTCTTCTTAAAAGATAGATTTCAAGTGCTTTGTTTTTTTCTCTTACAAGGATTACCGTTGAGGCTTCTCTTAATGGCGGAGAAGTGTTTTTTTTATCAGTCATATCATTATTTTTATTCCGTGTTACCGGTTTCCAACTTCATTACTGATGATCTTTAAACCATCAAGGGTCAGGGTTTGCTCTACTTTTTCAATGGTTTTGGATATTTCGGATATTAATGGTGCCAGGCCACCCGTGGCAAGGATTCGGGGTGAAGTGCCCATCTCTTTTGTCATCCTTTCCACCATTCCGTCCACCATGGCAGCATTTCCATGAATAATGCCGGCTTTAATGCTTTCAATGGTATCTTTACCGATGACCCTTTCAGGCGCTATAAATATTTCTACCCTTGGCAGTCTGGAGGCCTTTTGAAAAAGAGCTTCGGAAGAGATCATGATACCCGGCACAATGGCACCGCCCAGATATTCTCCCTTTTCGGAGATAGCATCAAAGGTTGTCGCAGTTCCAAAATCAATAATGATAAGAGATGTTTTATACTTATCGTAAGCAGCCACAGCATTGACGATTCTGTCAGCCCCTACTTCATTTGGGTTATTATAGAGAATCGGCATCAGTTTTTTAACAGAGTCCGAATTTATCCATAAGGGTGTTAAGTCCAGATACTTTTCGCAGAATGCATTCAGGATAGGGACCGATGAAGGAACAACCGAGGAAATAACGGTCCTATCAATATTTTTACGATTAATGCCTTTGTCTGAGAAAAGTGCATTGGCAAGTACATTGAATTCATCAGCAGTTGAGTTCCTGGTTGTCCTGATCCTCCAGTCATGTTTGAGTGTATCGCCGTCATAGACACCGATAACGGTATTTGTGTTTCCCACGTCAATCACAAGAAGCATAAGTTTCTCCTTTATTCTATTTTTATAGTAAACACTTGTGGGGCAGCCTCTGTTATTATCAGATCCACTGGTACGTTAATATATGCGTGCCTGGCATATATGCCGGGCCTAAGCCCTTTCAGATCAATAAATGAATAGATTTGATTCGTAATTTCCTTATTGCCTAATGTCTCAAAGGGGCCTTTAATCCGGATCGTTATTTCAGAGGGCTCAATATTGACCGCAGATGTACAATTCCATATCTGGATGGGAATATTTTCAATTGTTTTTGATACCAGCTGCTGTTGAATCGGAACGGTTGCAATAATGATGTGATCTGATGAGGAAGTGATAGATGGGTTGTCCAGATCCAGAGGAATCTTTTTTTTAAAATTCTCGTTGATATTTGTGAGATCAATGGGCTTTGTCTTTAATTCCTTGATGGAGTGAATCAAGGGAGCAGCGCCAGTCAATTCAACACTGGCAGGGTCTGTGGCAGCTTCCAGTGCAATATATCCCTTGGCAGGTTTCCCTGTATAGGGAACCGATACTTTAAAGATTTTTTTTACCTTTTTTTCAAGTTGAACGCTTAGATAAGAGGGATTAATACTCAGGATTTTTATGGCAGGGTCCATGGGAATTCGTTTTTCCTCCACAGGGATCAAATATGTACCCGGTTCAATGGAGTCGGAAGCACCTGCAGGATCGAACTCAAGATCAGTATAGAGATCTACAGGATAGTGAATATTTTCCTTGTTGATGAATTCCATCAATCTGGGGTCAGTCTGGATTCGGATTTCAATTTTATCCGTATGGAAGTAGGTCAAAACCATATTTTCCGGTACATTGGAAAAGTCCACAGGAAGTAGAAGATCCGTCTCAACCGGTTCTGTGGTACAGCTGTAAAAACAAAAAGGAATAAGGATCAACAAAAGAATTAAGGCATTGCAATAGAGCTTAAGCTTATGCATTCCTGATCGAATCTATGATAAGGGTAGCGGATTTGACTTTTTCAACGTCATGAACTCTGACAATATGGGCACCCTTCAGGATAGAGGCTGCAACAGCTGCCAAAGAGCCGTCTTCTGCCTTTATATTATCGGGTCCAACCGGGGTTTTATTGTTTTTACTAAGGATATTCTGAATAAATGACTTCCGCGATGGTCCTATGAGAACAGGGAATCCAAGTGCGGTAATTTTTTCAAGATGATTGATGAGGACCAGGTTGTGTTCAACGGTTTTGCCGAAACCGATTCCAGGATCAAGAATGATATTATTTTTTTGTATCCCTTTTTTCATGGCATATGCTGCCCTTGACTCAAGATAGTTTGTGATTTCAAGCATCAAATCATCATAACCGGGGTTCACCTGCATGGTCTCAGGGGTTCCCTTCATGTGCATCAGCACCACAGGAACATCCCTCTGGGCGGCGAGGTCAGCCATGGCAGGATCTTTTTCAAAAGCGGATATATCATTGATGATGACAGCGCCTGCATTAAGCGCCTCTTTTGCAACAACGGATTTCACCGTATCAATGGAAATGGGTACATCAATTTGGTTTGACAGGTTTTCAATAATGGGTATGATCCGGTCAAGCTCTTCCTGTTCCGAGACCTGTGTTGCAAAGGGCCTTGTTGATTCACCGCCGATATCAAGGATATGCGCTCCGTCATCCACCAAGCGTATGCCCTGGCTTACCGCTGTTTCAAAGGTGTTGAATTTCCCGCCGTCGGAAAAGGAATCCGGCGTTACATTTAAAATTCCCATAATGCAAGTTTGAGGGCCTAACTCAAGGTGGAATCTGTCAAATTCAAGTGTGAATGGCCGCATAAAATATCCTTCTACTCAGGGTCCGGTGTTTTAGTATCATCCGAAGTCTGGTCATCCGTATCCGGAGTGGGAGTGTCTTGATTGTCGGGTTTCTTTTGATCTTCGGGTTCAGCAGGCTGTTTCGGCTGTGTATATACGTTCTTTTTACCGAAAAAATCAAAATCAGGTCGCAGGGTTGCAATCAGGTCATCGAGTTCCGGTCCCAGAATCGTCTCTTTTTCAATGAGCAGATCGGTTAATGTGTGAAGGATATCAATATTTTCTTCAAGGCACTTTTTAGCGGTCTGGTATGCCCGGTCAATGATCAAAGCAACCTCAGCATCAATTTTTCTGGCGGTTTCTTCTGAATAGGCTTTGGCCTGGGTCATTTCACGACCGATAAAAATATTATCCTCATGATTTTCATAGGAAAGGGGTGGCAGGTTATCGCTCATGCCGAAAGTTCTGATCATGCTGTTGGCAAGCTTGGTGGCCTGTTTGATGTCATTGGATGCACCCGTACTGATTCTTTTGAAAATGAGCTCTTCAGCTACACGGCCGCCAAAGGCAATGGCAAGTTCATTTTCAAGCTGATCTTTATATTTAAAATCCCCTTCTTCGGGAAGAAACCATGTGACACCGGCAGCCCTGCCCCTGGGAATAATGGTGATTTTATTAACAGCATCCGTGTACGGCAGAAATCTTGCCACAAGCGCATGACCGCCTTCATGATAGGCAGTTGTTTTTTTGTCTTCTTCTTTTATGACCTTGGATTTTCTTTCAAGTCCCATGTAAACCTTGTCTTTTGAATCTTCAAAATCTTTCATGGTTATTTTTTCATGGCCGCGTTTGGCAGCCAGGAGCGCTGCTTCATTCACAAGGTTTTCAAGGTCTGCGCCGCTGAATCCAGGTGTTCCTCTGGCAAGTATCACGGGATCCACATCATTGGCCAGGGGCGTTTTTTCCATGTGAACCCTTAAAATACCTTCACGTCCTTTGATATCAGGCATATCCACCACGACCTGACGGTCAAACCGTCCCGGCCGAAGCAAGGCAGGATCAAGAACATCGGGCCTGTTGGTGGCTGCCATGAGGATAACGCCCTCATTGGATTCAAAACCGTCCATTTCAACAAGAAGCTGGTTCAAGGTCTGTTCTCTTTCATCATGTCCTCCGCCTAAACCTGCACCTCTCTGCCGTCCCACGGCATCAATCTCATCAATAAATATAATACAGGGAGCATTTTTTTTGCCCTGGGCAAAAAGATCCCTTACCCTTGAAGCACCGACACCCACAAACATTTCAACAAAATCAGACCCGCTGATGGTAAAAAACGGTACATCAGCCTCCCCGGCAACGGCTCTTGACAAGAGTGTCTTTCCGGTTCCGGGATTTCCCACCAACAACACACCTTTGGGGATACGTCCCCCAAGCCGGGTATATTTTTCAGGGTTTTTTAAAAAATCCACCACCTCAGCCAATTCTTCTTTGGCTTCATCAATTCCCTGGACATTGGCAAATGTGACTTTTTCCTTTTTGTTATCCAAAAGCCTTGCTCGACTTTTCCCGAAAGACATGGCTTTGCCTCCACCGGCACCCCCCTGCATCTGGCGCATAAAAAATATCCACACACCGATGAGGACAATCATGGGCAGCCAGGATACGATGATGGACATAAACCAGGAGTTTTCAGAAGGGGGTTTGGCTTTTATAGCAACATCGTTGGAACGCAGAAAAGTGATCAGTTCTCCGTCCTCCGGTGCAAAACTTTTATATCTGGAGCCTCGTTCGTCGGTTAAATACAGGTCCTGGCCCTGGATCACCACACTCTTAACACGTCCGTCTTCAACCATTGCAAGAAATTCCGAATATCCGACATCTACCTGCCCCCCGACCTGTTGCTGATTGAAGATATTGTAGAGCATTATCATCATCAGAACGATTACCAGCCACAGGGAAATATTTTTATAAAATTGGTTCAAGGTTTTTCCTTTCTTTATTCTTATTCAAAAACTACCTAATATATAAACATGAAATTTGAATATACAAGAAAAAGTTTTAGCTTTCTTTGCCTTATTTTTTCTTTGCCATCCGCCTTAATTGTTTCTCTTTTTTTCCGATTTCCCGCAAAGTTTCATCTTCTTTTTTGATGATAATGACATCCTTGTCCTTGTAGACTCTGATTTGGCCAGGCAGGTCCAGACTGAGGCCTGAAGGCTTATTAAAACAAAAGTCAACAATATCATTTATATGGGCAAGAGAAATACGCTTTAAATCTTTTTTGACTGTTTTGATCGCCTTTCTCAACACCCGGTTTAAAAGAGCCGGGTGAAGGTTTGACATCAAGGTTTTTGAAAATGCAAGGTACGAAGCCTCTGTTTTGATCAGACATTTATTAAATTGTCTTTTGGTTTCAGAATCCCAAAACGCTTCTTCCTGTCTTAATATATTGCTCAACCTGTCCAACGCATCAGCAATTTCGGGATTGTATTCCGACTGAAGATGAGGAAGCAGTTCGTGCCTGATCTTATTTCTTAAATATATCGTATCCTGATTTGAAGAATCAAATACGCAGGTTTGTTTTTTAAGCTTTAAAAAATCAAGGATCTTACTTTTAGACACCCGGATCAAGGGTCTGATATATCTGCCGTTCCTTAAGGGCGGGATTCCTGAAAGCCCTTTGGGGCCAGCCCCCCTTAAGAGATTCATCAATACCAGTTCGGCATTATCGTCCTTGTTGTGACCCAGGGCAATTTTTGTGTATCCATGGTTTTTTGCAATAAATTCAAAAAATTGATACCTGGCTTCCCGGCCGGCCTCTTCAACGGATAATCGATGCTTTTTTGCATAAGCCGTTACATTCTTTTGTCTTTCATGGAACAGCAGACCCAGCTTATGGGCAAGTTCTTTGACAAAGGCCTCATCTCTTAAGGAGTCTTCTCCCCGAAGCATGTGGTTCAGGTGGGCAATGCCTATTTTTATGGCATATTTTTCTTTAAGGGCCAACAGAGCCAACACCAGGGCAACAGAATCCGGGCCGCCGGATACTGCCACCAGGATCGTATCTTTATTTTCAAGCATCCCAAAGTCTGAAATGGTTTTGGCAATGGTGTTGATGAAATCTTTTTGTATGTGTTTTTTATCGTTCATATCAGCAGGCAAACAGAGAATTTCCGGATTTTTCAATTAATCCTGAAGCCCGGGCTTTTTTAAAAAATGTGGTAATGGCAGCCTCTCCTTTCTCCCCGATATCTTTTGAAAAATCATTTACATAGAGTCCGATATGCTGTTGGATCACATCTTCATCCAGTTCCTGGGCATAGGTTTGAATATAATCATAGGCCATGCCAGGGTTTGAAAATGCATGGTCAATGCTTTGCCTGATCAGTTGCTGGATGTCGCAGACAACCGCAGGATCAATATCGCGCTTAATGGCTATACAGCCCAATGGAATGGGCAGGGATGTTTTGTCTTCCCACCATTGACCAAGATCTATTTTTAATTCAAGCCCCATGGTTTGATAGACAAACCGTCCTTCATGGATAATCACACCAAAGTCCGCCCTTTTTTCAATCACAGCCGGCATAACTTTTTCAAATGGCATGGGAATGATGTCTGTGTCCATACCGGCAAAGAGATCATCCATGTAAAACCTGAAAAGATGGTAAGCGGTTGTCCCAAGACCCGGAACGGCAATTATTGGTTTATTTTTGTCATCTATGGATCGCCCGGCAAGAGAGATAATCAGCGGGCCGCAGCCCATTCCCAGGGCAGACCCGGTCCGTAACAGAGCATATTCATCCAAAAGGCTCCCAAATGCGGCAAAAGACAGTTTGGTAATATCGTATGCGCCTTTGGCAGCTTTCTGGTTCAGGGTTTCCACATCCTCAAGCACAATGTCAAAGGCATATCCGTGAAGGTCAATCAACTGCCTGGCAATGGCCTTAAAAATAAAGGTGTCATTGGGGCAGCTTGAATATGCCAGGCTGTATGTCTGATTTGGTTTCATCTCTTTGTTATTATCAAATGGGGAGGTATAAAAGCAATTTGATTTTTAATATTCTATAACTTTACTTTTATCCTGCCATGCTTATCATTTTTCAATGTTGGAGTGAATGGAAAAAGGTATGTCAGGAGTAGGAACAAGCGCATGGAAAACGGCAGTTCGATAAGTTTATCAACGGTTCAGATAAATTCAAATTCTAAAGAGCTTGACAGAATCATCGTCAAGGGAGCCAGGGAACATAATCTTAAAAATATTGATATAGACATTCCTAAAAAAAAGATGGTTGTCTTTACCGGGGTGTCAGGGTCGGGTAAGTCAAGTCTTGCCTTTGATACGATTTTTGCCGAAGGTCAGCGGCGATATGTTGAATCCCTTTCCTCTTATGCCCGGCAGTTTATCGGTCAGATGGAAAAGCCAAAGTATGACACTATAAGAGGGCTGTCCCCCACCATTGCCATTGAACAGAAAGCTGCCAGCAAAAATCCCAGATCCACCGTTGGAACCATTACGGAAATTTATGATTATTTAAGGGTATTGTTTGCCCGGGTCGGAACCCAGTATTGCTATAAATGCGGGAAAAAAGTGGGCCGGGGCTATGCCCAGAGTATGGTGTCCCAGATCATGTCATTGCCTGAAGCTTCAAAGATCCTGATCCTTTCCCCCATCGTGGAAAATCGGAAGGGAGAGCACAAAGAAAGACTTGAGGATCTGAAGAAACAAGGGTATGCCCGGGTCAGGGTTGATGGGGTTGTACAGGAGCTTGAAAATGTTCAGACCCTTGCTAAAAATAAGAAGCACCACATAGAAGTTGTGGTGGATCGTCTGAAAATTAAAAACGATAAAAAGTTTGAGAAGCGCCTGACCGACTCCGTGGAAAATGGCCTTAAACTGGGAAGCGGGCAGATCATTGTCCATATACTGGGCAGAGAAGATCTGAAAATGAGTGAGGCTCGATCCTGCTGTGGTATTGCATATCCGGAACTTATTCCGCAGATTTTTTCCTTTAATTCGCCTCTGGGCATGTGTCCGGACTGCAATGGTATCGGAACACTTTTGTCCATGGATGCAGACAAGATCGTGCCGGACAAGGAATTAACTATCCGCCAGGGCGCTGTCATTCCGTGGAAGAATTATTTTATTAAAAAACCACGGTATAACAATGATAATTCCTGGGGAATGAATCAGCTTAAGGCTATGGAACAACAATGGGGCATCAGCTTTGATACGCCATGGAAAAAATTGCCCCAAGAAGATAAAGACCTTCTTTTGTACGGCTCCAAACATAAAGAGATGACCGTAAGCTGGAATTCAGCCAAGATTCAGGGAGAATTCACCAGAACCCATGAGGGATTGATTCATACCCTGATGAGGAGATACAGGGATACTCAGTCTGAAGGGCAGAAAAGATATTATTCCACATTTATGACCGCCAGCACCTGTCCTGCCTGCCAGGGCAAGCGTTTGAAAAATGAGGTGCTGCATGTCCACATCAATAAAAAATCGATTATTGATGTGACGGCCATGACCGTCAGGGAAGCCTTTGATTTTATCAATGGACTGAACCTGGCTGGAAACAAGAAGCTGATTGCCGAAGAACTGCTAAAGGAAATTTCAGACCGGCTCGGTTTCCTGGTGAATGTTGGGCTGGACTATCTCTCCCTTGACAGAAGCGGGCCGACTCTCTCCGGCGGTGAATCCCAGAGAATCAGACTTGCCTCCCAGGTGGGTTCGGAACTTACAGGAGTACTCTATATTTTGGATGAGCCTTCCATCGGCCTCCATCAAAAGGATAATATTAAACTTTTGCATACCCTTCATCATCTGAGGGATATCGGCAATACCCTGATCATTGTGGAACATGACCAGGAAACCATGGAAAAAGCAGACTGGATCGTGGATATCGGTCCCGGGGCAGGGCACCTTGGCGGACAGATCGTGGCCCAGGGCACACCGGATCAGATTAAAGAGAATCCGGCATCCATCACCGGTAAATTTTTAACCGGTAAAGAACAAATAGAAATTCCAAAAAAAAGGAAAAGTCATAAAAGCCGGGAAAGTAAATGGATCACCATTGTCAAGGCATCTGAAAACAACCTGAAAAATGTTACGGCAAAAATACCTCTGGGACTTCTGGTGGCCGTCACTGGCGTGTCAGGGGCCGGAAAATCAACCCTGATTAATCAGATTCTTTATCCGGCTCTGGCAGTCAAACTTCATGACTCCAAGTTGAATGTAGGCCGGTATGATAAAATTAAGGGACTCTCCCATTTGGACAAAATTATTAATATTGACCAGAAACCCATCGGCCGGACCCCTCGAAGCAACCCTGCCACCTACACCAAAGTGTTTGATCATATCCGGGATTTTTATGCCATGCTGCCTGAATCAAAGGCCCGGGGATATAAAAAAGGGCGGTATTCTTTTAATGTCAAGGGCGGCAGGTGCGAAGCCTGTAAAGGCGATGGGCATATTAAAGTGGAAATGCATTTTTTGGCTGATGTATTTGTTCCCTGTGAAGTCTGTAATGGAAAGCGGTTTAACCGGGCAACTCTTGAAATTACCTATAAGGGTCATTCCATTTCAGATATCCTGGAGCTGTCAGTCATGCAGACAAAGGAGCTTTTTGCAAGCCATCCGAAAATTACTCATATCCTGAACACATTAATGGATGTGGGGCTATCATATATCAAGCTCGGACAGGCGGCCACCACACTCTCAGGCGGGGAGGCCCAGAGAATCAAGCTTGCCCGGGAACTTGCCAAAAGGGATACCGGGGAAACCCTTTACCTCCTTGATGAACCCACCACAGGACTTCACTTCAGAGATGTCAGACTCCTTTTAAAAGTTCTTTCACGCTTGACAAAGGCAGGCAATACAGTGATCATTATTGAGCACAATCTGGATGTCATTAAGACAGCAGACTGGATCATTGATCTCGGGCCTGAAGGGGGTAACAGCGGGGGAGAAATTATCGCCGAAGGGCCCCCTGAAATAATTGCAGAATCTTCTAAAAGCTATACCGGGCACTACTTAAAGGAAATTTTAAATGGTGATGAGAAATAAGCGTGCGCCATGGTTTTTTTAAAATGGGTGATCCGCCCGTATCTTTATAGTCATTATTTTTTACAGAAATTCGCGAAGAGAGGGACTTTCGGGGCAGATCAGGCGGTTTATATTCAAAAGCCTTATGAGAATACGGGTAATTTTGTGAAAGACGGATTGTTCAGGTACCATGTTAAGCAATTCCATGAGTCATCCTGTTCTGTGGCATCCATTGTGTCCGTGGTGAATACCCTCCTTGACAGGGAAGGTTCTTTGAACCGAATCCCTGTCACCCAGCAGGATCTGCTTGAAAAGGTGAAAACTGCCCATTGGAAGGAGCGGATGAGTGATACCGGCTATAAAGGACGAAGGGGGCTTCCCCTCCATATGCTTGGTCAGGTTGTCAAAGCCTCGCTTAAGGCTTACAGGATTCCATATCAATCCGTTGAAACTGTTCAGGTAACAGGTGATTCTGTAGTATCAAAAGAGATCAAACAGATACTGCGCTCAAGACTTGAACAATTTGAAACAAAAGGCAATTGTCTGATCATTTCACATTTTGACCAGGGAAGCTTTATACAGGATCTCCACATCCCCCATATCTCCCCGGTGGGCGGGTTTGATCCGGTATCAGGCAAAGTAACTCTCCTTGATGTTGATCCTATTCAGGCCTATCCTTATCAAGTTTCTTTTGATACTTTCTATAAAGGATTGTCAACCAATTACAACATTCTGTTCCGGCATTTCGGATATGGTGAAGGCGGCTATATTTTTATCAGGGTTTAGCCAGTCAAACCATCAAAATACTCAACCCTAGCTTCAGTGACCAGGCTTAGTCGTAACTTGCCCGGGTCTTTTCATCACTCATGGTTGGAGCGACAAGTGGCTCCCATGCCGAGTCCTTCCATGTCCCGAGATGCGTATGCATATCAAGATATTTTTTCGGTATAGGGTGGGTACCTATAACAACCTTGACCCCGTAGCGTTTTTCAAGAAAGGTTTTGAACGTATGGATATAGGGACAGGGAGGATAACCCACCACCAGTCCGGTAGCCAGATGAATAACCTCCGCGCCATTTTTTACCATTTCTTCGCCCGCATATTCTATGTTACCGCCGGGACAACCCTCGCAGGTTGTAAAACCAACCAACTCAACCTCGGTGTCAGTGTATATGCTGAAAGCCCCTTCCTTGTTCCTCATCGCTCGGAAACATTTCCCGCCCGCACAGCGACGGTAGCGATCGCAGATCACTATTCCGATCTTTGCCTTTGAATTCATTTCAACTCCTTTTGTTTCACAGTTATGGCTTTTGCAATTGTCATACGGATTTGTTATTTTTGTGTCCTTGCATCAGCACTAAATTACCTTTTTCCACCTTGGACAAGGCTGCCATATATCCACATTTTATTCTTAATAAAAAGAAAAGCCTTTTATCCGCAGACGGCAATAATGTTTCAAAATTTCCCTGACCCTTGGAAAGTATCACATCTGCTGAAGTAAACAATTTTTGAAATGCTTTGGTTGTTTCAAGAAGAATTGTTCCCGGATAGACACTGCCGCTGGAGATGGTTGAAACAAGACGATCAAGCCCTACTGCTTTGGCATCCTCTAGGGTAGCATCATTAATGATAGGCTTTCCGCGGACTGCTGCTGTTATTTGAAGATTCGGATATTCTCGTTGTATTTCTTTAATAAACAGCATATCAAAAACAATTTCTCCACTATTATCACAGATGTAGAGAAGTGTTGCAGCCCCATTCAGCGCTTGTGTAAACGGTTCAATATCATACCGGGCAAAGGGAATTTTATCAAGAGACTGAAGTTCCCTGTCCAGGTTGAGAGAACCGTGCTGCTTAGCGCCGAAATCAATGATATTCCCTGCCGCTGCAATCTGAAGACCTGCTTTCAGGGGTGCCGCGCTATCGTCTATTTTTTTTTGAAATTTTTCTGCATAGGACAAAGACAAGACATTTGATTTGTCTTTTACCCCCGCATAAATATCAAAATCAAGAGATTCACCGCATTCTTTAATAATCGAGTCTGCCACACGACGAATAATGTGCTGGGCTAAAAGAGGCGTTGTTTTTGATTCCTCCAGACTTGCACTGGCCACATTAAGGACCCGTCTGGTCTGCTCTTTGGAAAGGCCTGCAAAATGTGCTGCCGAGTATGCCTGGGTTTTTATACAGGAATGGCATTCCGTTGGAACATCGGTGATATGGTTTTTATTTTTTGTAATAGTACTCATTGTTCCTCTTGTTTCTAATAATCATCAATTTTATCACATAATGCTTAGCATAATCTGTGTCCAAAAGTCTTGAAAACAATGTTTAAAACAAAAAAATATTAAAGATGATCAAATTTATTGATCCTGAAACAGTCGCTATTTTCATGGGTGCTTGACAAGATATCAAATGATGGCATATATTTTTTCGAATATGAAATACCGGCTAAAAGTGATGTGAATCCCCAAAAAAATTGAAGAGGTAGCGGCTTTATGAAAATTCTTCACACCGCGGACTGGCATATTGGCCGTTCACTATATGGCCGGAAACGATACGATGAATTTTCAGCATTTCTCAACTGGCTGGCAGAATTGATAAAAAAAGAATCTGTCGATGCCCTGCTGGTCAGCGGTGATATTTTTGACACCAGCACCCCCAGTAACCGGGCGCAGGAACTTTATTACCGCTTCCTCTGCAATGTCTCTGCATCGGGCTGCCGCCATGTGGTGATCATTGCGGGCAACCATGATTCCCCTTCTTTTTTAAATGCACCCAAAGAACTGCTGCGGGCTTTGAATGTCCATGTTGTGGGGTCGATTACAGAGAAACCGGAAGATGAGGTTATCCTTCTTTCCGGGCCTTCTGATGTTCCGGAAGCTGTCGTGTGTGCGGTTCCGTATCTGCGGGACCGGGATATCCGGGTTGTAAAGGCTGGTGAAAGCATAGAAGACAAGAATGCCAATCTCATTAAAGGTGTGCAACGCCATTACGCTGATGTCTGTCAGGCTGCCCGGGAAGAACAGAAAAAACATGGGGATATCCCTATCATTGGAATGGGGCACCTTTTTACAGCCGGCGGAAAAACCATCGACGGTGATGGCGTAAGAGAACTTTACGTCGGCTCTCTGGCCCATGTCGGCAAAGATATTTTTCCGGACTGTATAGATTATCTGGCATTGGGGCATCTGCACGTTCCGCAAATAGTTGGGAAAACAGAACATATCCGATACGCAGGCTCACCCATTCCCATGGGGTATGGAGAAGCAAAACAGGAGAAAAGTGTTGTAAGTATTGATTTTAAAAGTTTTGGGAATCCAACCTCCTCTTTAGACATCACACTTCATGCGGTTCCCTGTTTCCAGGCGTTGGAAAGAATATCCGGCGGAATGGATGAAATTATCCAAAGAATAGATGAACTGAAATCCAAAGGAAGTCATGCATGGCTGGAGATTGAGTATACAGGGGATAAGATTGCCGGGAATTTAAGAGAGATTGTCGAAGAGGCGGTTGCAGATACGGGTATGGAGATTCGACGAATAAAAAATAAGCGGGTTATTGAAAAGATCATCAGTCAAACCTGTAAAGAGGAGTTGCTTGATGATCTGGATGTAACCGATGTCTTTAACCGTTTGCTGGATACCTGTGAAGTGGCACTGGATGAACGCCCGGCGCTGATTCAGGCCCATCAGGAGATCGTCACATCCCTTCATGAAGAAGATACAAATGCGGAATAAAGAGGTTGATCATGAGAATCCTTGAGCTTAGATTTAAAAATCTCAATTCGCTATACGGGGAGTGGGGTATTGATTTTACGACCCCCGAGTATGTTTTTGACGGTATCTTTGTCATTACAGGCCCTACCGGTGCGGGAAAGTCAACCATTCTCGATGCCATCTGTCTTGCCCTTTACGGCAAAACACCGCGATTAAAAACCATTACCAAAAGCAGCAACGAGATCATGTCCCGGCAAACCGGGGAATGTTTTGCTGAAGTGATTTTTGAAACCCGGACAGGAAAGTTCCGGTCTCACTGGAGCCAGCGCAGAGCCTATCAAAAGGCTGACGGTAAACTGGGCGAATCAAAACATGAGATATCAGATGCGGTCACCGGCCAGATCCTGGAGTCAAAGAAACGGGATGTTGCCGTCAGGATTGAACAGGAAACCGGTATGGATTTTGACCGGTTTACCCGTTCCATGCTCCTGGCCCAGGGAGGGTTTGCAGCATTTCTTGCAGCCACGCCGGATGAAAGAGCACCCATTCTTGAACAGATTACCGGCACCACAATTTACAGTGACATTTCAAAGCGGGTTCATGAGCGTCAGCGGGAAGAACATAGTAAGCTTGAATTGCTTCAGGCCCAAACTGCCGGGATAGCCATTTTAAGTGATGAAGATGAAGCTGCATTCGATCAGGAACTTATCGGAAAGCAGAAGATTGAAAAGGAACAAAGTCAAAAAAATGATGAATTGGGAAAATTCATTCTGTGGCTGACAGGAATTGATACATTGAAAGCCGAGCTGTCTGAAATTAATAAGGAATCAGAGGGCCTGTCAAATGACTTAAAGGCGTTTGAGGTTGACAGGGTAAAATTACAAAAGGCAAAAAAGGCGACAGAACTGGACAGTGACTATGCAACCCTGGTGTCGAAAAGGCAGCAGCAGCAGCTTGACCTTACGGCTTTGGCAGATTCACAGGATTTACTTCCTGACCAGGAAAAAAAACTGGGGTTAAAAGAAACAGATTTCAATAAAGCCCAGGAAGCTCTGGCTAACGTTAAAGAAGAACAGAAAAGCGAATTTGCAAAAATTCAAAAGGTCAGAGCGCTTGATCTTCAGATTTCACAGAAGAGGTCTCTTTTAAAAACCGCCGGTTCAGATTGCCGGAAGATTGAAACCCGGGCTTCTAAAAAAACAGAGCAACGGCAAAAGGCAGAATCCAGTCAAAAGGCGGCAGATAAAGAACTTTCCGGGGTAGAAGACTATCTGTCAGCCAATGCCCGTGATGCCGCGCTTGTTACAGAACTGACAGGGATCAATGAGCAGATTAAGAATCTGCAGAGATCAATGACCCATATTCTGGCAATAGACAGCCAGGCTGCGGAGTTAAGAAAACAGTTTGCAACAAATACTGCCCATCACAAGAGACAAATGGAGGTATGCTATAAACGCGAAGAAACGCATGAGACCGGCAAAAAAGTGGTGTTGCAGACAGGCAGGGCCATTGCAAAACTGTTAGGCGACCGCATGCTGCCGGACTATCGGACTGAACGTGACGGTCTTTTGCGTGAAATGGCGTACCTGGGAAAGATTGCAAGTCTTGAAGAGGAACGGGAAAAATTGGAGGATGGCAAATCATGCCCATTATGCGGATCTTTGAACCATCCCTTTGCTCAAGGCAATGTTCCCCAAACAGATGAGATCCAAGAAAAAATCAACAAACTGTCCAGCCTGATTCGAAAAGCAGAGCAGCTTGAAAATGACCTGAAAGAACACGAATCCAAAGAAAAGACAGCCGGGTTAGCACTGGCTGAAGCTGAAAAACAACTGGTTCAGGCGTTGCATAGGAAAAATGAATCCCGGGCAAATGTTCTGCGCTCTGAAAAAGACCTGCAGGCAGCATCCCAAAAATCTGTTGAATTGAAAGATAAAGTTATTTCAAACCTGGAACCATTCGCCATAAAAGAGATCCCGGATGCCGGTCTTGATTCTGTTTCAGAATGGCTTGGCGCCCGGCAGAAAAACTGGCAGGATCATCAAAAAAAGAAGGCTGAAATCGAAAAGAATCTAAGCGAACTGACAGCAAAGACAAAAAGTCATGATGCGATTTTAACAACCCTTGACGAATCTCTCAGGGAAAATCAGACGCTTCTTAAAGTCCATCAAAAAGATCTTGAAAACCTGGAAAACAACCGTAAAGAGCTGTATGGCCGGAAAAATCCGGATACAGAAGAATCCCGGATGGAAGACCGGGTTTTAAAAGCAGAAAAATCTGAAAAAGCCGCAAGAAAGAGCCGGGATAAGATAAAACAGCAATTAAATGAGTTAAAAACACGCATCGCCGCTTTAAGGGAAAACACAGCCGGAAGAAAGCCTGAGCTGGATAACCTTGAGTCCTCTTTTAAAATTATCTGCAAAAAAGCCGGGTTTAAAGATGAGCCGATATTTATTTCATTTCGGCTCTCTTTTGATGAAAGAAGAAAGTTAAACCAGAGAGCCAGGGCATTAGATGAAAAACAGACTGACATTGCCACCCGGAAAAAAGACCGGGAAACCAGGCTTGATCAGGAAACAGCCAGAAAGATAACGGATGTATCCCTTGATATCCTGAAAAAGGATCAGGCGAAAATCCGGGAAAGCCTGAAGACCCTTGGCGAACAAGTCGGCGCCATAAAACAGAAACTTTCAGACAACACAAGTGCAAAGGTTAAGCTTCAACAGAAAATACAATTAATAAATGCCCAGAAAACAGAACTATCAAGATGGGATGCACTGCATTCATTGATCGGGTCTGCGGACGGGAAAAAATATAGAAATTTTGCCCAGGGGATCACATTTGAATTAATGGTATCCCACGCAAATAAACAGCTTGAAAAAATGTCGGATCGTTATCTGCTTATCCGTGATGAAAAGCAACCTTTGGAATTGAACATCGTGGATGATTACCAGGCAGGGGAAATTCGATCCACAAAAAACCTTTCAGGTGGCGAAAGTTTTATCGTCAGCCTGTCTCTTGCCCTGGGACTGTCCAATATGGCCAGCCGCAATGTCCGTGTGGATTCACTTTTTCTTGATGAGGGATTCGGCACTTTAGACGAGGATGCTTTGGAAACCTCTCTGGAAGCACTTTCCGGCCTGCATCAGAAAGGCAAACTGATTGGTGTTATCTCTCATGTTCCCGCCTTGAAAGAAAGAATCGGAACACAGATAAACATCATGCCCATATCCGGCGGTAAAAGCCATATCACTGGGCCTGGCTGCAAAACCGCGCAGACCTGACCCATCAACTTGAGCTTTAGAGCAGGACGTAATTTGGGTTGACTTTCCAGGGGATTGCTCTAATATCGAAAGAAATGAGCAATCGCTTTTTTTGATCGGTCATTTAAGGAGGATTAAGGTATGAAAGTAAAATATTTTTCTGATACAGACACAGCGCATATGGAATTTACGGATAAGAATGTCTATGAAACAAAAGAGATCAGTGAAAATATCTATATAGACATCGATGAAAAAGGCAATATCGTGAACATGACAATTGAACATGCAAAAACCAATGCAGGACTGTGGGAATTTTCATATCAGGAAATGTCTCATCAAGCTGTATAAAATGGCAAACACCAGCTTGGAGGAATATGAAAATTAATCCGGATTTTATTTCACCTTGTGGGCTTTACTGCGGTGTCTGTGCCGTTTACATGGCACATCGTGATAATAATCAAAAATTTAAGGAGGGCTTGGCCCGGCTTTACAGGGGGGAAGTTCCCGGCAAAGGCACACTTCCTAACAGTGAAAATATTTCAGCAGAAGATATTCGATGCAAAGGCTGCTTATCAGATGATTTGTTTATGCATTGCAATCAGTGTGAAATCAGGGACTGTACAAGAGAGAAAGGATATACCGGATGTCATCAATGCGATGAATTTCCCTGCCAGCACATTGAAAATTTTCCCATGGCTATTGGAAAAAAGGTTATTTTGCGGGCTGTTCCCTATAGACGAGAAGTTGGTACTGAAAAATGGATTCAAGATGAAGAAGCCCGCTATATTTGTCCTGAATGCGGCAATAAAGTTTTCCGGGGTGTTGTAAACTGCAATCAGTGTAAAGCAAAGTTGGATCTGGACTAATGTGCCTTTAAAAGGGGCTGTTTCCGCAATTAGATAGGAAACAACCCCTTTTGTTTAGAACAAGGAGGGTGTAAATTATAGTCTTTCGAATATGGCTGCAGCGCCCATGCCGCCGCCAATGCACATGGAAACAATACCGTATTTCCCCTTCACTTCCTTGAGGTTGGCAAGACAGGTGGCTGTCAGTTTTGCACCGGTACATCCCAGAGGATGACCCAATGCGATTGCGCCCCCGTGGATATTGATTCTGTCCATGTACTTTTCAAGACCCAGCTCCCTGATACAGTATATGGCCTGGGAAGCAAAGGCTTCATTGATTTCATAAATATCAATATCATCAATAGTAAGTCCTGCCTGTTTAAGAACTTTTGGAATGGCATAGAGGGGCCCCACGCCCATTTCATCGGACTTGCAGCCTATCGTTGTGTAGGAAACAAGTTTTGCAATGGGTTCAAGCCCTAACTCATCACATTTTTCTTTTGATGCGATAATGGTTGCAGCTGCCCCGTCTGTTGTCTGGGAGGAGTTTCCTGCTGTAACGCTGCCAGTGGCAGAAAAAACTGTCCGAAGTTTTCCAAGCCCTTCAGCTGTAGATACCCTGATACCGTCATCGTGTTCAACAATGAAGGTTTCTTTTTTATATGTTCCATCCGGCTGTTTGACGTAGTTAGAGGCAGGTGTGGGCACGATTTCCGTAAACAGGCCGTTGTCCCTTGCTCTGGCGGCTTTTGCCTGGGAATTTGCAGCAAACTTATCCTGGTCTTCCCGGGATACAGTGTATCGGGAGGCAACATTTTCTGCCGTAATTCCCATGGAAATATAGTTTTCCGGGTGGATACTGGAATATTCAGGATGAGGCCGGGGAAGGTTTCCGCCCATGGGAACAAAGGTCATGGATTCAACACCCGCCCCCATGGTCACGTCTGACCACCCCATCTGGACTCTTGCAGTTGCAAGGGCAATGGCCTCAAGACCGGATGCACAGAACCTGTTAACGGTTGCACCGGATACTTTTTCGGGAAATCCGGCCATTTGGGATGCAACCCTGCCTATGTTGAGACCTTGTTCGGCTTCAGGAAAGGAGCAGCCGACCATGACATCATCGAAATGGTCAAATTCAAGGTTTTTAGTTTTTGCAACGGCTGATTTCATGATAAAGGTTATCAATTCTTCAGGCCGTGTCTGGTTGAACAGCCCTCTTTTTTGTTTGCAGCCAGGGGTTCTGACCGATTGTACAATATATGCATCTTGCATGATTTAGGTCCTCCTTTAGTTTCTAAGTGGTCTGCCTGTTGTAAGCATGTGATCGATTCTTGCAATGGTTTTTTCTTCTTTGCTAAAGTCAATAAATGCTTCTCTTTCAAGTTTCAGGATGGTGTCTTCATCAACGCTGCTTCCCACTTTTACTTCCCCTCCACTCATCACATAGGCAATTCGTTTGGCAAGGAATGCATCATAATCACTCATGAACTTGCCATTGAGCATGTTGAAAATTTCCGCATTCACCATACCCTGGCCCGCATCTCCCATAACAATAAGGCCTTGTCTGGCAGGCGGTACATATCCGTCATCAACCATTTTAAGGACTTCTTTTTTGGCTTCACCAATAAGGTTGTCACGGTTAAATACGATCCTGTCCGCCTGACCCAGGAACCCATTACCCACTGCCTGGGCAGCAGACATGGAAACAGCCGCCATTCCGATTTTCATAAAGGCGGGGACAAAGAATTTAGCCAGATCTGTATCTTTTGCTGTTTTGGCCGGAAGAGCATTGATATATTTTTTCCACAGGTTCATGGTTCCGCCGCCTGCCGGAAGAAGGCCCACACCGATTTCCACAAGCCCCATATAAAGTTCTGAATGGGCAACGATTCTGTCAGCCCCCAGACAGGTTTCACACCCGCCGCCAAGCACCATACCATAAGGGGCGGCAACAACCGGGAAGGCAGAATATTTAGTCTTTTGAATGCCATCCTGGGCTTTTTTCAGAAAGGCATCCATTTCAGCATATTTTTTGTCATGACAGAGTTTTGAAATAAAGCCAAGATCAGCCCCTGCTGAGAATGCGCCCGGCATGCCACCGGCTTCATTGCCGATGACAAGCCCTGCCCCGTTTTTATCCACATAATCAAGGGCAACACCTATGGAATCAACAATCTCTTCATTGATGGCATTCATTTTTGTATGAAATTCAATACAGAAGACATCATCACCGATGTCCACGAGGCTGGCGGAGTTGTTTTCCATAACGGTTTTATTGTTGCCTTTAGCCGCTGCAATGGAAACCATATTTTTAGCGACAGGAACTTCTTTGTAAGAAGCAGAAGCAAAATCATAAAAGTATTTAATTCCGTTTTCCAGTTTATAAAAGCAGGTGTTTCCTTTTTCCAGCATCTTTTTTACATTGGATGGAACATCAAGGCCTTCTTTTTCTATCCGATCGACAGCTTCTTTAACACCATAGGCATCCCAGAGTTCAAAGGGTCCCATTTCAAAGTTGTACCCCCACTTCATGGAATTGTCGATTTCAATAATGGTATCGGCGATTTCAGGAACCCTGTTGGCAGCATACAAAAAACTGTTGGCAGCCATTTTCCAGGCAAACTTGGCACCTTTGTCATCCCCTTTGAGAACACAGGCTATTTTTTCTTTTAAGGTGGTTTTTTTCTTTGCTTCATCAATACAGGGAAAACTGGGCCTTACCAGGTCTTCATATTCCATGGTAGAGGGATTGAGCACTTTTCTGAGTTTTTTCCATTTCGGGGTCAGCTCGGTTTTATAAAAACCTGCCTGGGTCTTGTTACCCAGAAGATTTTTATCTGCCATTTTCCCAATAAATTCAGGAAGGATCAAAGCTTCTCTCTGCTCATCATCCGGACACAGTTCATAGGAGTTTTTGCAGACATGGATGACGGTATCCAGACCCACTAGGTCAACTGTTTTAAAGATGGCGGTTCTAGGACGGCCAAGCGCCGGGCCGAAGATGGCATCCACTTCAGGGATAGTCATTCCCTCTTCAACCATGGCTTTCATAATGGCCCCAATACCCTGGATACCGATCCGGTTGCCCACAAAGTTGGGGGTATCTTTTGCCCAGACAATACCTTTGCCCAGATTTTTCTCACCAAATGCGGCAATGAATTCAAGAATCTCAGGAAGGGTATCTGAACCGGGGATCAGCTCAAGAAGGTGCATATAGCGAACCGGGTTAAAAAAGTGGGTCCCCATAAAATGTTCTTTGAATTCTTTGGAAAAGCCTTCACAAATATCCTGCAGAGGAATACCGGATGTGTTTGTGGTAACAATGGAACCGGGCTTTCTATATTTTTCGACTTTTGTGAAAAGATCTCTTTTGATCCCAAGGTTTTCAACAACCACTTCAATGATCCAGTCGCATTCAGAAATTTTTTCAATATCATCATCAAGGTTTCCAATGGAAATAAGCCCGGCATCTTTTTTGTTGAAAAACAAAGATGGGGCCGAGGTCAGTGCCGCATCCAATCCTGCTTTTACTATCCGGTTACGGGCAGTTGGGTCATTTTTTTCTTCATCTTTTAAATCAAATGGAACAATATCCAATAGCTGCACCTTTACACCGGCGCCGGCAAGAAGGGCAGCAATACCGCCTCCCATAATTCCGGACCCGATAATTGCGGCCTTCCTGACTTTTCTTATCATGATTTTCTCCTAGTTCAAGGGTTGTTATCAAAATTATGAATGAGCATTCATTTTTGATTAACAGATAATCATCGGAAATGTCAAGAAAAATTATTCAAAAAAACAGATGGGTTTATCCGAAAAATTTTCATTCAATTTCAAACTGTTAGATATATTGGCTTTTCAAAGTTGAGTACCTCGATAGATCATTTAATAAAAATAAAATAATATGAATACTCATTCATGAATAAATGCTCATGTTCCTTGTAATAAATTGATGTGCCTGATAATATGAAGCTGTAATTTTTAAGGATATTTGTTGATCGGAGACATTTGATGGTGCTAAAAGACCCCAGGATTAAATCTTCTGATACCCTGAACATCGACTCAGTTACCAGTTTTATTTTATCCCTTCAAAGGGAATCCGGAGACATCCCCTGGCATTTGGATGGAAAAACAGATCCCTGGGATCTTATTGAAACGATTATGGGATTGAATATTGGAAAAAGTTTTGATGCGTCATATCGCGCATTTGAGTGGCTCAAAAATATGCAAAACCCCGATGGTTCCTGGTACTCTTCCTATATCAACGGGAAACCCGGGGACCGAACCTGTGAAACCCATATGGCAGCCTATATCTCAGTAGGGCTTTTTCATACCTGGTTGATGAATAAAGATACACTGCTTCTTGAAAAGATGTGGCTGACAATGGAAAAAGGAGTCGATTATGCCATCAGCCTGCAGATAAAAGGCGGGGAGATCTATTGGGCCAAAAGCCCTGCCGGCAAGGTTGATCCCATGTCTCTTCTGGCAGGCTCAAGTTCCATTTTCATGAGCTTGAAATGTGCTTTGGCGATTGCAGGCATCCTTGGAAAGCGCAAAATTTCATGGGAGAGGTCCTTTGACAAACTTGGCAAATCTATCCGGGAAAATATCCATAATTATAATGTCAGCAAATCCAGGTTTTCCATGTACTGGTTTTACCCCATATTAAGCGGGGCACTGACAGGAGAAAGAGCAGAACACAGAATTGAAAAATACTGGAATAAATATGTCATAGAAGGACAGGGGGCAAGGTGTGTATCTGATCAACCCTGGGTGACCATTGCTGAAACATCGGAGCTCGTGCTTGCCCTGTATGGTATGGGACATATGGAAAAAGCCGCAATAGTCTTCTCCTGGATTCAGAACAGAATGTATGATGATAAAACATTCTGGTGTGGGTACACCTATCCTGATATGGTGATATGGCCGGAAGAAAAGATTTCCTGGACCAATGCGGTGGTTCTTATGGCAGCAGATGCAGTATACGCGTTAACGCCTGCATCTGGCCTTTTTTGCCACAGGTTATGGGATGGATTTGTTTATACGGATCTTGTCAATTGATAAAAGATTATCGACCCTATTATATTAAAAAAGCCTGGTACAGGCTCCAGCACCTCTATATTCGCCATAAGCTTTCTCCTCAGTTGAAATCCCTTGGAAAATATCCGTTCATAGTCAAACCCTGGCACATTGAAATATTTGGTGGGCCTGTCAGTATCGGGGACAATATTACCCTTTTGGGATGTTCTGATAAAAAGACCCGGTTGACGGTCTGGTCGGATAAAAAAAATATCAACGGAATCACGATCGGTGATCATGTTTTGATCTCCCCCGGCGTCAGGATCAGCGCTGCCAGCAGCATATCCATTGCAGACTCCTGCATGCTGGCAAGTCATGTCTATATTACCGATTCAGACTGGCATGGCATTTATGACAGGTCCATGCCATCTAAAGAGGTCAGCCATGTGATTCTTGAAGAAAACGTATGGGTTGGAGACAGTGCGATCATCTGTAAAGGGGTGACCATTGGAAAAAACAGTATTATCGGTGCAGGGTCTGTGGTCACTTCAGATATTCCCGCCAATGTGATTGCAGCCGGAAATCCTGTTAAAATTATTAAACAACTTGACCCGTCTAAACCCATCATTACACGGAAAGACAGGTTTTCAGATACCGAGAAAATGACGCATGCCCTTGAATCGGCAGAGAAAGAATTCCTTGAAGGCAATACATTTTTGGGATGGATCAAATCATTCTTTGTACCGGAAAAGAACGTTTAATTCAAATTAAAAGCACAACAGACAGTGAAATAAAAGAGAGCAGGGTTGACAGCATGATTGCAGCAGAAGCAAGCTGGGTATCACTGTTCAACTGGGCTGAAAGAACATATATGGCCGTGGAGGTCGGCAGGGTGAAAAAAATCATACCGGCTTTGAAGGCAATTCCGGTAACAGAAAATGTTTTTAAAATAAAAAATCCAATTATCGGCAGAATCAGTATTTTCAGCATAGATGCAATCAAAGAAATTTTGGTGTTGTGTTTGAGTCCTGCAAGACTCAGTGACCCCCCAATGGAAATCAGGGCCAAAGGCATGGTGACAGAGGTCATGAGACTGAAAGTATTGTCAATAAAGACAGGAAAAGAAGCTTGTGATCTGGAAAAAAGGATCCCCGCAGCACACCCAAGAATCAAAGGATTGGAAATCAATGCCTTTAAAAGATACGTGAAGTTTTGTCCCAGGCTTCCCTTTTTCCCGGAATGCCAGATCAATGTGGAAACTGCCAGTACATTAATAATGGGGATGACAAATCCGATGAGGATGCCAAAGTATCGGATACCTGATTCTCCAAGGGCGTTCATGACAATGGCCATGCCAATATAAGTGTTAAACCGGTAACATGCCTGGGAAAAGGAACCCGCCTGAAAATTTGTGATATGAAACAACCGGATGGCGAAAAGACTTAAGAGATAGACAATGAGAACTGCTATAATGGCAGCTGCACATAAATTAACACTGACGCCCTTGTCCGGGGCTGAGGTTCCAATTTTCCAGAACAGCATGACAGGGAAAAAAATAAAGTATACCAGTTTATCTGAGGTTTTCAAAAAGGTCTTATTGGTAATGCCAAGGTGTTTGAGAAGGCTGCCAAGAAAAAGCAGTGTAAATATCGGGAATATGGCATTCAGGACGGTCATTGCCTTAAAATATGGAAGTTTTGCAAATTTTGCAAATGAATAATTTATGGTTATTATTAAATGAATACTGCAGTGAGCGCCAATGTGTTGCCCTGAACATATTTTTAGGAGGCTGTGATGAATGAACAGAGCTTGAACCTTCCCGTTACCGGGATGAGTTGCGCTAATTGTGCTGCAAATATTACCAGGACCGTCAGTAAACTGGATGGCGTGACAGATGCCAATGTGAATTTTGCATCGGAAAGATTGCTTGTCGACTATATTCCTTCAATTGTTTCCCTTGACACCATTGTTTCAGAGATCAGAAAAATCGGATTTGATTTGATCGTTGTCGATGAGGGGCAGGATGAAAAAGATGTGGAAGAGATTGCAAGGCATGCGGAAATCAAGGACCAGATGCAAAAATTCATTGTGGGTGTTGTTTTTGCCCTGCCATTGTTCATCATCAGCATGTCAAGGGACTTTGGTCTGATCGGTTCCTGGAGTCATGCGCCCTGGGTGAATTGGTTTTTTCTCTTTCTTGCGACACCGGTCCAGTTCTATACGGGGTTGGATTACTATATAGGTGCCTATAAAAATCTAAGAAATAAAACCACCAATATGGATGTGTTGATTGCGTTAGGATCCTCTGTGGCCTATTTTTATTCACTTGCCATTCTTGTGTTGCCGGGGCTTGACGGGCATGTTTATTTTGAGACGTCTGCCGTGATTATTACGCTGATTAAATTCGGCAAGCTCCTTGAAGCCAGGACCAAAGGCAAAACAGGCGGTGCCATAAAAAAACTGATTGGACTTCAGCCAAAGACGGCCTTTGTCATGGAGAATGGTGAAGAAAAGCAGATTCCCATATCCATGGTTAAACTGGGTGATATCGTTGTGATCAGACCCGGAGAACGGATTCCGGTTGATGGTGTTATTATAGAAGGCAGGTCAGCCATCGACGAATCCATGCTCAGCGGAGAATCCCTTCCGGTTGATAAGGTAAAAGATGATATGGTTACCGGAGGCACTGTTAATGGCGAAGGCCTTTTAAAATTTGAAGCCACTCGTGTGGGTAAAGATACGGCTTTGTCCCAGATTATAAGGCTTGTCCAGGAAGCCCAGGGCAGTAAGGCGCCGATCCAGGCTCTCGCAGATAGAGTGGCCGCCGTATTTGTTCCGGCTGTCATCGGTATTGCTGTGATCACTTTTGGTATCTGGTGGGGAATCACCGGGGAGTTTGTTCCATCCATGATCAGGATGGTAGCTGTCCTTGTGATTGCATGTCCGTGTGCCTTAGGGCTTGCAACTCCAACAGCCATTATGGCGGGTACGGGAAAAGGAGCTGAAAACGGGATTTTATTTAAAAGAAGCGAGGCCCTTGAAAACGCAGCCAAGCTTGAAATGATTGTGCTGGATAAAACCGGTACGATAACCATGGGTAAACCCACAGTGGTCGATCAGATTCCTGCGGAAAATTCCGGCTTATCTTCCAATGAACTTTTGAGCCTTGCCGCATCCATTGAAAAAGGGTCTGAGCATCCCATTGGAAAAGCCATTGTCACCTTTGCACAGGAAAAAGGCCTGGTATTGAAGGATCCGATAAATTTTAAAGCCCACAGTGGTTTTGGCGTAGCAGCGCAGTTGGGTGACTCGATTTTCAGGTTTGGAAAGCCAAGATGGTTTGAACAGGAGTCAGGCATGCCGGATGCCATCCAAGAGTTGATCCATAAATTTCAGGATAAGGGCAGGACCGTCATGGTGCTGGCAAAGGACAAGGATGTGCAGGGGATTATATCCGTCTCTGATGTGTTGAAACCCGAGTCAAAACAGGCCATCAAAGAGCTTCATGCCGAAGGTCTTAAAGTGGTCATGCTGACCGGAGATAATTTACAGACAGCCAGAGCCATTGCCGGAGAAGTGGATGTGGATGATGTGCAGGCAGAGGTCAGACCTGAAGAAAAATCCGGAAAGGTGAAAGCATTTCAGCAAAATACTGTCCTGGTCGGGATGGTGGGAGACGGAATCAATGATGCCCCGGCGCTTGCACAGGCCGATATCGGCTTTGCCATTGGCACTGGAACCGATGTAGCCATTGAAACCGGAGATGTGATTCTCTCGAGCGGGAAGTTAACCGGTATCCCAAAAGCCATTAAAATCAGCCGGAAAACCATTGCCACCATAAAACAGAATTTATTTCTGGCTTTTGTTTATAATATTATTTTGATTCCTGTTGCAGCCGGAATTCTGGCGCCTTTTGACATGTTCCCGGAATTTTTAAGACAGCTTCATCCTATCTTAGCAGCCCTGGCTATGGCCATCAGCAGCATATCGGTGGTGACGAACAGCCTGCGGTTGTATAATGCCGATATCAGGTAGGCTTGATAATTCGAATGTCCGTAGTGCTGCCCATGTTAATAATGATATTTTTATTGGACAACTGGTCTGAGATATCTGACAGAACCATGTCATATTTTTTCAGGGTAAGCCTTTTCCTGAATCTTGAAAATGTCGAACTATCCGGAGCAGCCTCTCCCATGGGCAGGCCGATAAATTTTTTAAATGAAAACCGGTCGTTAATCAGGCTTTCCAGTTCAACATCAGATTTGATTTGAAACCAGTTCCTGAGCAACATACATTTGAACAGCATTAAAGGAGAATAAGCTTGGGGTCCTTTTTTGTTTTTCCCGGTGGGATAGTTTTCCAGCAGGGTGGATTCAATCTGGCCCCATTTTATGCGTTGATCAAGATTTTTTAAATGTTCAAGCGTGTTGTTTCTTGCTTTTTTCCGGGACAGTTCCAGGTCTGAAAATGAAAGGGCCTGTTTGTCGGATTTAAAACTCATATGCCACCTCGCTTGGATTGACGATGCCTATTCATTACCTGAATTAAAAAAAATGTTCAATCATTTCAGGAAATTATTTTTACCCCGACCTCTTCGGTAAATCCATATCCAAACCCTATACGTAATTTTGCTCGTAATTTCAGAAAATCAAAATTTTTTTTTAAATCAAGACATGTTACGTCAAGTGATGTATAGACTGGAATGAAAGATTTGTTCATTTGATTGTGCTTGGCCAAAAATATAATAGAATTTAAGGAAACGCCATGATTGCACTATACATTCTTTTAGTTCTGATCGCTCTTATTGCATTGATTTTTATAAAAAAAATTCTTCAGTTAAAAAAAGGAAAACAACTGGCAGATGCCCAGGTTTCCGGTATGAAAATCAACAAACTATCGTCACCCGGGACCGTCAAAGCACTTTCAATCCTTCCCCTAATTGATTATTACACGGACAACTCGAATTTAAAAACAGAACCCGGTGTCTCCTATCTAATCTCTGCTGATGATACCAAAATTTTGCTGGATGTCGGGTTTAACAAAAAAAAAGAACATCCATCCCCGCTGCTCCATAACATGAAAGCCCTTGGCATTTCTGAAGCTGATATTGATATGATTTTTATCAGCCATCCACACTTAGACCATGTGGGGGGAATGACGGAACAAAAAGAAAAAACTTTCAGTTTGTCCCAGGGCCCTGTGTCGCTGCCGAACCTTCCGGTTTATTCACCAGCTGGTATCTCTGCCTCCAGATGGAACCCGGGTCCTGAGACGCAAGTGATTACAGACCCCGCAGTTTTAAAAGAAGGACTCGTTAGTATCGGCGTCATTCCACGATATTTATTTCTCATGGGCTACACTCTGGAAAACTCCCTGGCCATTAATGTTGCAGGCAAAGGAATCGCCTTGATCATCGGCTGCGGCCACCAGACCATTGAGCGCATCATCGAACGGACCCAGGCCCTGTTTGACGAACCGATATATGCGATTATTGGCGGCCTGCATTACCCGGTCAACGGCGGAAGGATCATGATTGGTCCCATCAATATTCAGCGGATTGTCGGATCAGACAGGCCTCCTTGGATCAGCATCCGAGAATCAGATGTAAAAAGCGCTATTGCAGCAATCAAAAAAGTGTCCCCTAAAATTGTTGCCCTGTCCCCCCATGACAGTTCTGACTGGTGTATTGATCAATTCAAACAGTCGTTCGGTGACACTTATGTGGATGTAAAAGTTGGGAAAAAAATTGTGATTTGAGGGGCGGGTGAAAAAAATTATTGAATTTTCAAGGTCAGCAAAAATCCAACAATCACCCACTTAATCTTACCGCTATGGCTTGAGAAAAGGCAGATAAGCATGTATTTTCCAGCATCATGAAAAAGTCTTCAAAAAACAGGCTGACCCCTCGGCAGGAGTCACTTTTTCCGGGTAGCGGTCTTTTTGATAAAATTGCAAGGGCTGTTTGTCGTGCCGGAACGCTTCCAAGAAAAGAGCTCTATGAAGCATGGGAAATGGCAAAAAGAGTACGTCGAAAATATAGAGGCGGCAGAGTTTTAGATCTTGCCTGCGGTCATGGTCTTTTGGCGCATATTATGCTCATCCTTGATGACAGTTCAAAGACTGCCATTGCAGTGGACAAAGAAATTCCCTTAAATGCAAAAAAATTATCCACAACATTGATCACATCCTGGCCAAGGCTGAAAAACAGAATTATATACAAAGAAGTAGATATCCGGGACATCATCGTCCTTCCGGATGATATCGTGGTATCTGCCCATGCCTGTGGATCTTTAACCGATCTGATTATTGATAAGGCCATTGAACAGCATGCCAGGGTGGCGGTTCTACCCTGCTGTCATAATGTAACCGTTTCTTCCACAGCCGGCCTTGAAGGATGGATGGATAAAACCCTTGCCGTGGATACAGCAAGGGCGGTAAGGCTTAGATCAAAGGGATACAAGATTGTGACCCAGAAAATTCCTGAAACGATCACACCCAAAAACAGGCTACTCATGGGAGAGTATTTAGAAAGCAAATAACCCTTTTAGCACGGACAGGGCAATCACCCACATGGTTATTCCCACAAGGGTATCCAGAATTCTCCAGGAGGATTCTTTTATAAACAGAGGCGCAAGCATCTTTCCGCCGATGCTTAGGGAAAAAAACCAGATAAATGATGCCGTGACAGCACCGGCACCAAAAAAAATGTGACCGGGTTGTTTAAACTGGCTGGATATGCTGCCCAGCAAAATAACGGTGTCAAGATATACATGAGGATTGAGCAATGTTACAGCAAGGGTTGTGAGAACAGCCGCTTTTAAAGATGATTCAGCCTTTTGGTTCACAGAAAGGCCGCCGCCTTTGATAGCGGATCTGAAGGAACCGATCCCATAAATAAAAAGAAAACCAGCCCCGCCAATGCCGGCAATTAATGAAAGACTTTTGCTCGAAGCAATAAGGGTTCCCATGCCGGTTATTCCCAGAATGATGAGCAGAGTATCACAAACAGCACAGATTAAAGGGATAATAATATAATGGTTTTTTCTCACTCCATGGCTTAAAACAAATGCATTCTGGGCGCCAATGGCGATGATCAAGCCGCTTCCGGCTCCGAATCCTTTTAAGAATGTTAACAGCATGTTTTCCCTTTTGTTTTTTTAAGTGACAAGACAACAGGGACAAAATATGCCAACCGGTATATAAAGTAAAATTAATTATTTTTATATATTATTAATATTTCTTATGATTTTTGATAACGACATCCGTATTTATCAAAGACAAAACTTGTTTTGTTTTCTTGTAGATCGTTTAATGATGCTTATATTCACAAAAATAATCGAATCAAAGGAGAACATGATGTCTTCATCTTTGGAGCTTGAAATATTTTCAGACTATGTTTGACCCTGGTGCTATTTCATTACCGGGCGTATTGAAAAACTTGAAAAAGAGTATGGCATTCACATCAAATGGCGGGCGTTCCCCCTTCATCCGGATACACCTGAACAGGGTCGGACCTTGGAAGAATTGTTTAAACACAAAGGGATAACGGTTAATGTGGATAAAATGATGGCGAACCTGAAAGCCACAGCAGCAAAACTCGGGCTTGCTCTGGGGGATAGAAAGATGACTTATAACAGCCGTCTTGCCCAGGAAGTCGGCCTGTGGGCCCAAACAAAGGGCCGGCGGGGGCATAAGTTTCACATGGAAGCATTTAAAGCCTATTTTGTTCAAGGCGTAAATATTGCCCAAAAAGATGTTTTGTTAAACCTGATAGACCGTTCCGGGCTTGATCGCAGGGAAGGCAAGACGGTTATTGAAACACGAGAATTTTCAGATGCCGTGGATTCGGACTGGGAACTTTCAAGAGCAAAGGGTGTCACAGCAGTTCCGACCTTTTTCCTCGGCCTTGACCGGCTTGTGGGCGCGCAGCCTTATGAAGCCCTTAAAAGATGGATCGATAAATACACTGACAAAGCATTATAACCAGTCATATGAGAATTTTTCAGCCTCGCCGCACATCCCTGTCCGACTCTGAGGTGAAATAGTTGATTCCTGCCTTTACTATCTGTTAAAATTGATTTAAATAGGATATGAAATTTTAATGGAGTCATATTGTGAATATGTTTCATCTGTATAGCCGGTTGCGAGGAATAATGAACAATCGGTTCAAAGGCTTGAGTGTCCTGTTCAAGTCTCTTAAGATCCGGTATAAATTTTTTATCAGTTTTTCCGTTATTTTTTTTCTGTCCATGCTTTTGTGCAGCCTCTTTATTTATACATTTGTAAGAAAAAATATAGAGGCAAACATTGAAAATGAACTCAATAATACGACGCAGATGATTCTTAACATGGTAAAAACATCTGTAACGGTTTCCATAAAAAATCATTTGCGGGCTGTTGCTGAAAAAAATAAAGAAATCGTTCGCAGCTTGTACAATCAGTCTATGAACAACAAAATTACCGTATCAGAAGCCAAAAAAAGGGCATCGGAAATAATACTCAGTCAGAAAATCTGCGAGTCAGGATATATTTATTGTGTAGACAGCAATGGCAAGGTGGTAGTCCATCCCCGACCTGCTGTGCTGGGTTCCAATGTTGCGCATTATGCTTTTGTGTCCCATCAGATGGAATCCCGGCAGGGTTACCTGGAATATGAATGGAAGAATCCGGGAGAGACAGTACTTCGTCCTAAAGCCCTTTATATGGCTTATTTTGAACCATGGGACTGGATTATTTCGGTGAGTGCCTACCGTAATGAATTTAACAAGCTGGTAAATGTAGAGGATTTCCGTGAAAGCATCCTTTCGATCAAATTTGGGAAAACCGGGTATTCATATGTGATTGACAGTGAGGGAAAGGCCATTATCCATCCCAAACTCCAAGGGGTTAATATTTTCGATACAGAGGAACTCCCCACCCAGTTTCTTGAATATATGCTGAAAAAGAAAAAGGGGAAATTTATTTACTACTGGAAAAATCCTGATGAATCCGTTGCCAGGCAGAAGCTGGTAATGTTTAACTATATCCCTGAATATCAATGGCTTGTTGCCTCTTCCTGTTACTTTGACGAGTTTTACAGTCCTCTTAATACCATACGTAATTTTATTTTCGGAATTTCTATCATATTTCTTATAGTGATGCTGGCCATTACATTTAAGATCAGCTTGTCCATTACAAATCCCCTGCATGAATTGATGGAACGATTTGACAGTGTAACAGCCGGAGATTTCACAGCTCGTATGACAAATAAATCCACAGACGAGGTCGGGCAGCTGGTTGTTTATTTTAACCGGTTTATGGATCAGCTCGAAACTTATAATGAAAGCTTACAGAACCAGATCCAAGAGCGGCGCATTGCTGAAGAAGCGCAAAGGGAAAGCCAGGAAAGATATTTCTTATTGATGGAGGCGGCACCCGACCCCATTGTAACCTATGACATGAAGGGGAATGTCACTTATATCAATCCGGCGTTTACCAAGGTTTTTGGATGGTCCCTTGAAGAGTGTGCCGGCCAAAGGATGGATCATTATGTCCCAAAGGGAAGCTGGCGTGAAACTAAAATAATGATCAATCAAATTATTTCAGGCGATGTAATCAATAATGTTGAAACCCGGCGGTATTCAAAACATGGCATCGCTGTGGATGTCAGCGTCAGCGGCGCTTCCATTCCGGATCAAAACGGAAAACTGTCCGGGAGTATCATCATACTCAGAGATATCACAAAGTCAAAACTATTGGAAAAGCAGGTGATGCATGCGGGTGACCTGGAGCGCCAGAAAATAGGACAGGACATTCATGATGACCTTTGTCCTCATTTGATAGGAATTGCAAGCCTGGGCACGGTATTAAAAGGCGATCTTGCCGCGCAGGGCCATGAACGCGAAGCGCTTGCAGATAAAATAGTGCTGTTAATCGACGATGCCGTCACCAAGACCCGAAATCTGGCAAGGGGCTTGTGCCCTGTTTACCTGGTTTCACACGGTCTTCAGACCGCACTTGAGGAAATATCTGATGCCTTTAAATATACTCCCGGGATCGAGTTCCGGTTTGAATTAGATGAAACCGTTGTATTCCAGGATAACAGCATGGCGACCCATCTCTATCATATTGCAAGGGAGGCTGTAAACAATGCAGCAAAACACTCAGGTGCTGATATAATTGAACTCTCCTTGTCCAGGGGAAACGGGTTTGTACATCTGTATATTAAAGATAACGGCAAGGGAATAAAGGATACAGGAATAACGCGTGGCATAGGGCTGCAGACCATGGCGTATCGTGCAAAGATCATTGATGCACGGTTTGATATTAAAACCGGCAGTCACGGATCAATAATTCATGTTTACATAAAATATCCTTTAACAATTGCTTAAAAGGAGGCAGTTTCCTGATGAACTCTCAGTTGAAAAATACTTTCAAGATAATGATTGTGGATGATCATCCGATTTTTTGCCTTGGCATGGCAGAGCTGATAAACAAGGAATCCGATCTGGTGGTCAGCGACATTGAAGATACAGCAGACAAAGCATGGTCAGCGATAAAAAAAAATAAACCGGATCTTGTTATTGTTGATATCTCCCTTAAGGAAAGTAATGGGCTTGACCTGGTGGAGGATATCAAAAGGGAATACCCGGGTCTTCCGGTCCTTGTACTTTCTATGTATGATGAAGCCCTGTATGCTGAAAGAGCCTTAATTTCCGGTGCCCGCGGTTATATCATGAAGCAGAAGGCCATTGGGCAGGTTGTCAAGGCCATACACCAATTGCTTTCAGGAGAAATCTACGCAAGCCAACAGATTAAAAATAAAATGTTTAACCGACTGATATCTCACAGCACAACCGGTGAAAAAGTTGGTCTGGAAATATTAACCAATAGAGAGCTTGAAGTATTTCGGCTTATCGGAGACGGCCTTGATTCCAGGGAGATTGCCGTTCGTCTGAATTTAAGCATCAAAACCATAGGAACCCATTGTGAGAATATTAAAAAAAAGCTCAATCTCAAACACTATACTGAGCTTGTAAAATTTGCCGTCCACTGGTCACAAAAAATAAAAAGATAAAAATTGTTTTGTAGGTTATAAACCTATGCCTCCTCAGATTTTCGGCAGTATTAATATGGGGTACTGGCCGATTGAAATCATTGTATCTTGTTGTTAGACAGCATAAGGACAAAAGAAGATTTAAAGATCATCTTTAATTGTTAACAACAAACAAGGAGGAACAAAAAATGCCAGAGCAGAGTGTAAATTATGATTTACTGAGTCCGGTAAAATTTCTCAACCGAAGTGCCGAGGTTTACCCGGACAAGGTGGCAGTGATTTATGGGGACCAGCGCCGCACCTATTCAGAGTTTCAAGAAAGGGTCTTTCGCCTGGCCAATGCCCTGAAAAAAAATAATATAGGCAAGGGTGACAAGGTGGCTTTTGTCTGTCCCAATATTCCGCCCATGCTGGAAGCTCATCATGCCGTTCCCCTGATCGGGGCAACTCTGGTGAGCGTCAACATTAGGTTGTCTGCCAATGAAATCGCCTATATTATTGATCATTCAGATGCAAAGGCTGTTTTTGCGGATAATGAGTTCGGCGGTACGGTTGCCTCAATTCAGTCATCATTGACCAAAGTTGAAACCTATGTCAATATCTGTGATATCGATGATTCAAAGCCCCTTGAAGGAGCGGATTACGAAACATTCCTTGCTTCAGGATCAAACGAGCCGGTTGAATCCGCCATCACGGACGAGAGAGAAATTGCCACCATAAATTACACAAGCGGGACCACGGGACGTCCAAAAGGGGTGATGTATCATCACCGCGGGGCTTATCTGAATGCCATTGGTGAACAGCTTGAGTTCAACACCAGTGCCGATTCTGTCTATCTCTGGACACTTCCCATGTTTCATTGTAACGGATGGTGTTTCACCTGGGGGATAACTGCAATGGGTGCCACCCACGTATGTCTGCGCCAGGTGATTCCGGAAGAGATCTACGGGCTTATTGATTCAGTAGGGGTTACCCATCTGTGCGCCGCTCCCACCATTCTTATCGGAATGTCTGCCTATGCCAAGGAAAATCAGCTGAAGCTCCCGCACCGTCTTGAAATCATGACCGCCGGTGCACCGCCGGCCCCCACAATTATTCAGAATATGGAGAGTATCGGGGCAAATATCACCCAGACTTATGGCCTCACAGAAGTATACGGTCCTCACAGTGTCTGTCAATGGCAACGCAAATGGGATGACCTTGAGCCCATGGAAAAAGCCCGGTTAAAAGCACGCCAGGGCGTGGCATTTATAATCGCCCAATACATGGATGTGATGAACCCTGAAACCATGGAGCCTGTTCCAAGAGACGGGAAAACAATGGGTGAAATTGTCATGCGGGGCAACAATGTCATGCTGGGGTACTACAAAGATCCTGACACCACCAGTGAAGCGTTTAAGGGCGGCTGGTTTCACAGCGGAGACCTCGCAGTAATCCATCCGGATAATTATGTTCAGATTATGGACCGCAAAAAAGATATCATTATCAGCGGGGGGGAAAATATTTCAACGGTTGAAATAGAAAATGTTCTTTACACTCATCCTGACGTTCTTGAGGTGGCTGTTATTGCGGTGCCTGATCCGAAATGGGGAGAAGTCCCAAAAGCCTTTGTGGTTCCACAAAACGGGAGTGATCTTGAAGCCGCTACCCTCGTTGATTTTTGCAAACAAAACATTGCACGGTTTAAGGCGCCGAAACACATTGAGTTTGGTGAACTGCCAAAAACCGCCACCGGTAAAATCCAGAAATTCAAACTCCGGGAAAAGGAATGGAAGGACCACGACCGTATGGTCAATTAGCATTTTTATTACAACGTTGTATAAAAATTAAATTAGTATGATTAAAAAGGAGATCGACATGCCCATTTATAAACGCCAAGACGGCGAAGAACAACCTTACTGGCCCTGTGGCCCTTTCAAACTCAGATTGCCCCTTGTTCATTATCGATTTGAGTCGGTGGAATTTGTTCAGGCCCTTATTCTTTTTGTGGTGAGCCTCGCAATGATACCGCTTTTACAAAAATACCTGGGCCTTCCATATGAGATCGCTCTTGCATATGTTTTTGTCTGCGGTATTGGTTTTATGATACCGGCTTTTTTGGGTGTTCCCATGGTGCCGGGCTGGATTACTCCGGCCATCCCAGTGGTTCTTCTATACCTTGGCCAGTTTGAGCCGGGTCCTGAAGCGATTCAGGCTTTGGTTGCCCTTCAGCTTCTTGTAGCAGCCATTTTTCTTTTGTTAGGAATCACGAAGCTCAGCAGCAAAGTGGTGTTAAACGTTCCTTCCTCCATAAAGGCAGGGATTCTTCTAGGTGCCGGTGTTGCCGCTTATATGGGTGAATTGAAAACGGGAGGTCGTATTCCCAATACACCCATTGCCATTGGTTTGGGGAGCCTGGTTTGTTTTTACATGCTGTTTTCGGTGTCATTTGCAAAACTGAAAAGTAAAAAGGGTTTTGCACAAATAATCGGTAAGTATGGAATGGTTCCTGCCATGATACTGGCCATATTTATCGGCATGATGGTTAAGGAATACCCCATACCGGATATTGAATGGGGGATCACCGTTCCCCAGTTCAAAGGGATGTGGGCATATCTTCCATTCACGGTGGGCTTTCCAAGCGCAGATATGTTTATAAAAGCGATTCCCACTGCCATTATTGCATATATCATCGCGTTTGGAGATGTAATTGTGGGGACGGTTCTGGTTAAAGCAAGCTCTGAAGAAAGCCGGCCTGATGAAAAGATTGATACTGATACCGACAGAATTCACATCGTAACCGGTCTGAGAAATGTACTCCATGCCTTTTTTGCTCCTTATCCGGGTCTTGCTGGTCCCATATGGACAGCAGTAACAGCAACCGTTGCCGATCGTTATCGGCATGGCCGAAAAGCCATGGATTCAATTTTCAGCGGAAGTGGAACCTTCTGGATTGCAGGTTTCCTTTCCTTGTTCATATTGCCTCTTGTGAGCTTTTTTAAACCCTTTCTGCCCATCGGACTGTCTTTAACCATGGTGGTCACCGGGTATCTGTGCATAATTACAGCATTCAAACAGGTCAAGATGCCGGTGGAACTGGGTATTGCCGGAACCATGGCCGTAGTCCTTGCTATGCATGGTGCCGCCTGGGGTCTTGGGGTTGGTGTTGTTCTGCATATCTTTCTTGAAAAGAAATTACAGCCCTCAGCATCTACAGCTTAACCCGTATAAACAAACACTTTAAACCAAAAACCCTTCCCGGAAGACCGGGAAGGGTTTTTTTAATCCCCTTGATTTATTTCCTTTTTTTGTTGTATTCAATAAAGAGCCATAGGTTTTTTCTTCATTGATCAAGACAGAAGTTAAACAAAGGAATGATTTGATGCTTGACAACAGATCAATAACCGGACGATATATCGGGCTTTTTCTGTTGGGTTGTTTTCTGTTTTGCTATCCCGTGCTGACCATATTCAATCTGCCATACTGTTTGTTTGGCATCCCTTTGTTTTTTTTTTATTTATTCTCAGCCTGGTCAGTCTTGATTGTTTTTATTATTTTTTGCACAAAAATTCCAGATACTTTTCAGTCGTCAGGAACTGATACTGGCGTGAATAAGGGAAAACAATCAGGCTGAAGTCAAGATTGCCTGCCTGATTAACCTTAAAAATTTATTTTAGTCCGGGGCAACTATGTTAGAACAGAAAATCATCATTTTTGTTTCTTTCGGATATATGGGGCTCTTGTTTGCCATTGCCTTCTGGGGGGATAAACGGGCTGAAGCCGGCAAAAGCATTATCAGCAACCCCTATATTTATGCCTTATCCCTGGCCGTCTATTGCACTGCCTGGACCTTTTACGGGAGTGTGGGAGCGGCCAGCAGATCAGGTATCACAGGATTTTTAAATATTTATTTAGGCCCTACTCTCATGATGATCCTGGGTTGGCCTGTGCTTAGAAAAATTATCCGTATCAGCAAAGTCAACCGGATTACCTCCATTGCCGATTTCATCGCCTCCCGGTACGGGAAAAGTGCTACCATTGCCGGTGCTGTTACGATTATCGCTGTTCTTGGCATTGTGCCGTACATGTCGGTTCAAATTAAAGCCATATCAACGTCTTTTCAGCTGATCAGTCAATATCCGGACGTTTATATGGCAAAAACCGTAACCAGTCTGCCGGGCATAAAAGACACGGCATTTTTTGTGGCCATGTTGCTGGCATTATTTGCCGTGGTTTTCGGAACCCGCCATCTGGAAACCACTGAACGCCATGAAGGTCTGGTCGCAGCCATTGCCTTTGAATCCGTTGTAAAACTGATTGCCATCATATCAGTGGGATTGTTTATTACCTATGGACTTTATTCGGGATTCGGAGACCTGTTTGCCCAGGCAAGTCGTGTTCCTCAAATAAAGCAGCTTTTTGTTATGGAAGTGAATGCATCCACATTTACAGGGTGGTATAATGCCCTGTTTCTGGCGATGATGGCCATATTCCTTCTGCCTCGTCAGTTCCAGATGATTGTGGTTGAGAATGTGGATGAAAATCATTTAAAAAAGGCTGTCTGGCTTTTCCCCCTGTATCTTTTGGCCATTAACATTTTCGTTATTCCCATTGCGTTTGGCGGCATGTTACATTTTTTTGAACAATGCCTTTCTGAACCCGGCTGCAGAGAGGTTTTACCCGAAACATTCGGCGGTATCCTGAAGTTTGAAAAAGGACAGGTAGATGCAGATTATTTCGCCCTGACCCTTTTAATGGCCAAAAAGCAACAGGGCCTTGCGCTATTTACCTTTATCGGTGGGATGTCTGCGGCCACGGGAATGGTAATCGTCGAAACCATTGCCTTGTCAACCATGGTATGTAATGATCTGGTCATGCCGGTATTGCTTCGCCTTTCTTTTTTAAAACTGGATCAAAAAAGTGACTTAAGCAGGCTGTTGTTGATTATCCGAAGAGTAAGCATATTGCTCATTGTTCTTTTAGGGTATCTTTATTTTCATTATGTGGTTGGATATTATTCCCTGGTTTCCATAGGTATGATTTCCTTTGCAGCGGTTGCCCAGTTCTGTCCGGCCGTGATCGGGGGAATATTCTGGAAAGGCGCGACAAGGAGTGGCGCACTCTGGGGATTACTGACAGGGTTTCTTGTCTGGGTGTATACCCTTGTGCTGCCGTCACTTGCCCAGGCAGGTTTTCTTTCCCTGGATTTGCTCACCCACGGGCCTTTCGGGATTAAGCTGTTAAGCCCTGTCCACCTGTTTGGAGTGGATATTCATCATATGGGATTTAATCAGTATACCCATGCAGTCTTTTGGAGTATATTTGTAAATATTGCATTATTTATCGGCGTTTCTCTTTTTTCAAAGCAAAGCGCGACGGAGCAAAAACAGGCCACACTTTTTGTGGATGTGTTCACGCATTCCGTTGAATCGGAAAAATCGTCTTTCTGGCGAGCTACTGCAGCAGTTGAGGATTTAAGAATGCTTCTTGAAAGATTTTTAGGAAAAAGTCGAACCGATGATGCCCTTGAGCGCTATGCACGGGAATATAATTTTAATTGGGACAAGGATCTTATTGCAGATGCAGGCCTGGTCAGTTACGCTGAAAAACTGCTTGCAGGTGCTATCGGATCTGCCTCTGCCCTTGTAATGGTACGGTCTGTTGTGGAAGAAGAACCTCTGGGTATGGAAGAAATCATGCATATCCTGGATGAAACTCAACAGATTATCATTTACAGCCAGGAACTTGAAAAGGCGACCAAAGATCTTGAGGCAGCCAATGAGCGATTAAAAGAATTTGACCGGCTGAAAAACGAATTTATCTCAACCGTAACACATGAACTTCGAACCCCCTTAACTTCGGTCAGGGCATTGGCTGAAATTATTCAAAATAATCCTGATCTTGATGTCCAAAAACACCATCGGTTTGTCGGTATCATCATCAAGGAGAGTGAAAGGCTTTCCAGGTTGATTAATAATGTTCTCGATTTCCAAAAGATTGAATCCGGTCAGATTCAGTGGCAGATGACGCGGCTTGATTTCAGAGAAGTTATTGAGGATTCTATCTTTTCAACCAGTCAGTTGATTGAAGAAAAAAATATAGATTTAACACTTGATATATCAAATCAAGACGGTTTCGTATCAGGAGATAAAGACCGCCTTATACAGGTAATGGTGAATCTGATTTCCAATGCCGTCAAATTTTGCGATCCCGGATATGGCAAAATTCAGATCGGGATGTATACAGAGACCATAAAAACAGGTGATAAAGAAAATCGTTATTTAAAAGTTTTTGTTAAAGACAATGGTATTGGTATCAGCAAAAAGGACCAGGATATTGTTTTCCAGAAATTTCGTCAGGCGATTGCCGGTTCAAAGGGAAGACCTGCCGGAACAGGTATTGGATTGACAATTACCCAGCATATTATTGATTCTCACGGCGGCAGAATCTGGGTGGAAAGTGAATTGGAAAAAGGCGCAACTTTCTTTTTCACGCTGCCTTTGCTATAATAACCAGACCACAAAGCAAAATCCTTTAATACGCTCATCGAAATTTATTCTGACTGTAAGATAAAGGGGGAAAAATGAAGAAAAAGATATTGATCGTTGATGATGAACCCAATATTATCATACCTTTAGAATTTTTGATGAAGCAGAATAATTACGACGTTCAGACTGCTGAGACCGGAGAAAAAGCTCTGGAGTTGATATCAAGCTGGAAGCCGGATCTGATCTTACTGGATATTATGTTGCCGGGGATGGATGGATATGAAGTGTGCCAGAAAATTCGGCAGGAAAAAAAATTCAATCAAATCAAAATCGTTTTTTTATCTGCCATGGCCCGTTCCATTGATATTGCAAAAGGCATGGGTCTTGCTGCGGATGATTACATCACCAAGCCCTTTGCCACAGACTATGTGGTTAGCAAAATTAAAGAATTACTGACAGACACATAACAAATTGTTTCTTTCTTAAGAAATCTGCTGGTCTGTGGCACCGATAAAGTCAATGCTCAATTTTGCCTGTATGGCCTTTATTTTTTTTAATATTTCTTTGAGCATTCGTTTTTCAATGGAGGAGAGTTGTTTGGGATTAATAAAATTGTGTGCCTTCATATTTTGACCGAGAATTGCCTGGATTTGTCCCATAAATCTTATCTGCATGTTGAAACTATAGGCCTGCTCCAATTCGTTATATTCATGGCGGGATAAGATTTTTTTTATGTATAGTTGATACAGCCTGGCCTGGGTAGAGGTTTCTTTGATTTCGTGTTTCAGGGAATAAATTCTTGCAAAGTCCACAATAGGGATGCTGGCCATTTTGATATCAAAGCAGTGCTTGTGCGGCCCTTTGGAATTCACCAGAAAATTTCCGAACAGCCCGATAGGGGGTTTAAAATATACGGCATTTACTGCCATATTTCGGAAGAAACCTGCCCATCCGGATAGACTTTTAAGTAAATGGGCGCTGAGGTCATCGGAGATCTGTCTGTCCCCATAAGCAAATCTGAAATCAAAAAAAATGCTGGTATGGAGCAGATCTTCAGGCGATGCTGCATGTATCCAGGAGGAAAAATATTCTTTCCATATTGAAAGGGGCTGGCACCATTTTGGGTTTTTTGCCATAATGCCTCCCTGACAAAAATCAAACCCTGACTGATCAAGCCAGGTGCAGACTTTTTCTCCAAGCTTCAGAAAATAGGGCTGAAGATTTTTGCTTGCCTGCCCTTCATTCGGATCTTTGAAAATAATGGCATTATCCTGATCTGTTTTCAGGGTCTGCTCTTTTCTTCCTTCACTGCCCAGTGTGATAAATGCAAAAGGCACAGGGGGGTCCCCAAGTTTGGCAGTTGCAAATGTCAGTAATTTGTTTAAAATCGCATCGGAAAGTGCCGTTACCAGCCATGTTACAGTTCTGATTTTGGTTCCGCTGGTGAGCATACTGTGGATCAGTCTTGGTAATTGACTGTGCTTGCCAATAATTTCCTCAACCTTTGTGGCCTGGTTAATTTCACGAATAAGTGAAGTGTAGGAAAGTTCAGTCAATAACCGGTCGTCCAGTTCCAGGGTCTGATCGGAATGATCAAAAAGTTCTATATCTCTGATTTGAATCCGGCTTTCCGGTAAAACAGAAACCGGCTCAAAGGATTCTGAAGCTGAATAGTCATCAGCCGGGATCAAAAATCTTAAATAGGGCATATTGTCAAAGTCATTGTGTTCTGAATAAGTCCAGAGGGCGCTTTGGTGTTGCTCGAGGACATCCTTTAAACAGATATTTGAGAATTGGTTTTGGGTGTCAATATTCTGGGAGTCCCATTGTTTAATCAATTTCGGACTTATGGACTCTCCCTTCCAGCAGATATCAAGAAAAACAATCTGATTTTTCATATGAAACAAAAAATGAAATTCCGTCAGTCCTGTTTCGATTTTCAGCCGGTCCAATACAAAGAGCACTGCACTGATAAACGAGTAAGGATCTGCTTTGATTGAAATCTGTTCAGCATCAGAACCCTCTTTTATATGGCACAGGATACCAAGTTTGTCTTGGGACCGTCTTGAAATAGTTTGTATAAGATCCCTGATGAACAAAGGTTTTAAGGATCTATTAACATTAATCAGGCCTGTATATTCATCTGATACCCTGTTGAGGATATCACTGAGAACAATGGATTCCTCATGGATGATGTCTATAAACTGGCGTTGTTTTTTTTCATCCATGTGGGGAAATTCTTTCATCGCTTCAATGGCAGTCCTGATACTGGCCATTGGTGATCTGGCATTTTTTGATAAGGTTTTTAAAAGGGACTCCACCCTTTTTTCGCCCTGACTTTGCCGGGTGATATTATCAAGTATCAGCACAAACCCGGAAAATCTACCGATATGATTTAATACCGGCACAATCTGGACCTGTAATACCAAGTTGTTCTTTTGTAAAATAAAGGTTGAGACCCTGTTAGTGACATGTTGCTTTAATTGTTCATTGATTTCGTCCAGGGCATGTTCAATAAGGTTTTTGTCAATGAATGAAGTAATGGGTTTACCTGTCATGGGGGCAGCGATGGCAGGGGCGCTGTTGTCAGGCAGAAGATATGATTCTGACTGGCTGTCGTACAACAGGATGGCACCGTCGGAATCACAAATAATGATGGCCTCCGGCAGTTTTGAAATAAATGAGGCCAGAATCTGCTTTTCTTCCATGATATCATTCTTATGGCTCATGGTTTAAATAAAAGCCTTTATACTTTGATGTTTAAATGTACGCAGCTCTGAAAATTGCCTATAGAAGATATTTCTGTTTCTATTGTATTAGAATCAGGGCATATGTCAAGTCTTTGAAAAGATTGAAAAAAATGATGAGTTAAAGGGCTGTAAAAGATCGGGTCACCGGTCATAATTCTATGGTAGCCATTTATCATTCAGAATCCTGTTACAAGAAGATCAGACACCCGGATATTAAATCCTGAACTGTTTTAAACAGGATTAATTATTTTTTTATATTATTAGTTATGCTAATAGTACAATATGTTTGACTATAAGCTTTTAGAAGCACTGGCCTGTGTGGTCCATGAGCAGGGGTTTGATAAAGCCTCCCGGAAATTGCACATTACCCAGTCAGCCGTATCCCAGCGTATAAAATTATTGGAAGACCAGGTTGGACAGGTCCTGGTCACCCGGATGATTCCGCCACAGGCAACCCGGGATGGCAAACGGCTGTTAAAACATTATATGCAGGTGAAAAGCCTTGAGACTGATCTTGAAAGGACCATGGAAACAAAAGAAGGAAAAAACTTTCAGGTCTTTCCCATCGGTATAAATGCCGATAGTCTTGCCACCTGGTTTTTTCCTGCCATCGGCAGGTTCTTAAAAGATCATAAAGTCCTGTTGGATTTAAAGGTGGATGATCAGGATGAAACCCATAAAATGCTTAGAAACGGGGAGGTTTCAGGCTGTATCAGTTCTGAAAAATTATCTGTGCAGGGGTGCCGTGTCACAGCCATCGGGACCATGAATTATCGTCTGGCAGCCACAAAGAACTTTATCAAACAGTATTTCCCGCGAGGGGTTGATGAACAAAGTGTGAAAATCGCTCCTGCCGTCATCGGAAAAATTTGCCCGGATGATCATGGACGGACTGGCTTATGGAATGATACCCGATCTTCAGGGGCTTGAGCATATCAGATCCGGTCTCCTTGTTGATATTCTACCATCCTGTCATATCGGTGTTAAGCTTTACTGGCATCGCTGGAGTCTGAAGTCAAAACTTCTGGATGACTTTTCAAGATCAATTGTGAAAAATGGTGTGATCTGTTAAAAATAAATCATGAGAATAAAATTAAAAGATATCATTGATCTGGATTATCTCATCAGCATGGATGATACTCTTGATTTTCAGGAAGATATTCAGTCGAGGGCAATCAAGGATCGCAAGATTTACAATCAATGTAAGAGCGGGTTTCAAACCGAGAAAACCCTTTTGTTTTCATGGCTGGCTTTCAGGAAAGAGGAATTTTTTCAAGATGCGGATAAAAAGAGATTGACCCTGCTGCCGGGCAGAATTTTTTCTTCCCTTTACACCTGGATGGCCTATGCCATGGTTTTTTTAGGGGGTATTACAGGAATATCCCTGGCATATTCATTTCTTGCCTACCATGGAGCCCGTCCAATCAATGTGACAATTTTTATGGCTTTATTTGTTGTCTTACAGGTGATATTGGTACTTTTCACCCTGATACTGGTGGTGCGAAAGACAATAGGAACGGGAAACAGCAAAAACCGGTTTCGCAGTTCAATCGTTCATACGCTGCTGTCATCTTTGTTTTTTAATGTATTGCCCAACATTCTGAAAAAAGCAGGCGGGGGCAGTTTTAAAAAAAATCTTGATGCCATGGAATACACCTCATCTCTTATTCGGATGAAGAACAGGGAGTATAAGGCACTTTTCTTCTGGCCGTTTTTTCTTCTGACATCTGTGTTTGCCTTTAGTTTCTCAGCAGGCGCTCTTGGCGGAACATTTTTCAGGGTCGTTGTCAGCGACATGGCCTTTGGGTGGCAGTCCACGCTTATGGCGACAAGTGCGAAGGTCCATGATCTGGTTTCAATTATAGCCCTGCCCTGGTCCTGGTTTCTTCCGGATTCCCTTGTCCATCCGAGTCTTGAGCAAATAGAAGGAAGCCGGATTATTTTAAAAGACGGTATCTCTGTTCTGGCAACACAGGATCTGGTATCCTGGTGGCCGTTCATCTGCCTGGGAATTTTGTTTTATGCGGCTATTCCAAGAGGGATTCTTATCGTTGCCGGGGTGCTGGCCCAAAGACGAGCCTTAAAGAGTTTTAACTTTGACAGGCCCAGGTTCAGGCAGTTAATTATCAGGATGCAATCACCTGTTCTGGATATTAACGCCAATGAAGCTCCAGTGAGCAAAGCAATTGAAAAGAACTCGATCCTTCTTCATGACAGGGAGATGAAAGAAACGTCAACCTTTAAACCCGACCCTGACATTTTAGGTCAAAAGGCGTTGATCCTTGCCTCAAAAAGGATCTACTCTGAAAAAATAATTAAAAAAATCATCCAAGGGATTGAACAGCACTTATTTTTTGATGTGAAAGAGATGATCGGGGTCAGCTTTGATTATGAACAGGATACAGATGCTGTCCGTCAGATAAACGTCAGTGATGCGGATCAGATGATCCTGCTCCATGAAGTCTGGCAGCCGCCCATAAGAGGAGTACTCCATTATATTACACAGATAAAGGCAGCCATGCCGGAAGGCAAGCCACTGTGGGTATTGTTAACCCGGGATGCCGGGCAGGAAGATCTTGCAGTGGGTAACAATGATATTAATTATGATGTCTGGGAAAAAGCAATAGTTGCACTTGAAAATCCCGATATTCTGGCGAAAAGGTTTATTTAGCTATGATACCGGAATTTGCCGTGCTGGGCCATCCCAATGAAGGAAAGTCTTCCGTGGTCTCCACCCTGACCGAAGACGACCGGATAAGGGTCAGCTGTATTCCCGGGGAAACGACCGTATCAAGGCGATATACCGTAAAAATTGACGGGGAAGACATCATTCGGTTTGTGGATACACCCGGGTTTCAGGTGCCTCGGCAGACCCTTGCCTGGTTTAAAGCATTTGATGGCGATCCGGCCAAAATCGTTAACCGGTTTATCGATACGTTTAAAAAGGATCCTTTTTTTGCTGATGAGTGTGAACTTTTAAGCCCTGTGGCCAGGGGATCGGGTATTATTTATGTGGTAGATGGTTCCCGGCCGGTAAGAGATGACGATCTGGCGGAAATGGAAATTTTAAGGCTCACGGGACGTGCGAGAATGGCCATTATTAATTCCAAAACAGAAAAGAAAGATTATACTTCGGACTGGCAACTTGAGTTTAGAAAGCATTTTAATTCCATTCGTCTGTTTAATTCAAACACTGCCAATTTTACGGAACGCATTAAGATGCTCGAAAGCCTTAAAGCCATTGACCAGGAATGGGAATCTGTGCTTTCCTATGTTATCCTGGTGTTTAAAAAAGATTGGCAAAAAAGAAATCGGCTGGTGACAGCCTTAATGGTTCAAGCCATTGAGAAAAGCCTTTCATTTTTTGTGTCTGAAACCATCACACCATCTTCTGATCAGGAAGAGATCAAAGAAAGGCTCAATAAAAAATACCAGGCCCATATCAAGGAAACAGAGAAACAGATGTTCAAAAAGATCAGGGCCTTGTTTAAGCATCATCTTTTTGAGTATCATCTGTCGGACTATTCAATCCTTAAGCACGATCTGTTTTCAAAACAGACCTGGGAGCTCCTTGGCCTGACAAAGGAACAGCTGGCAGCAGCAGGTGCTGTCATTGGCGGCACCATGGGGGCTGTGATTGATACAGCTGCCGCAGGAATTACCTTTGGTGTCTTTACCGCCATAGGAGGGATCATAGGGGCAGGCTCCGCCTTGTTCGGTGGGAAAAAGATGGCGAAAAAGAAAACAGCCGGTATCCGGCTCGGCGGGGACAAGCTCCAACTGGGCCCCAATAAAAACCTTCAATTCCTTTATATCCTGATTGATCGGGCGTTGATTTACTATTCCCATATCATCAACAGACCCCATGGCCGAAGGGATTTGCAGGATCAGCCTGAGAAAATTAAGAGCAAAAAGAAAGGATATTCCACAGGGTTTACCACAAGCCAGAGAAATATTTGCGCAAAGTTTTTTAAAGTTGTGACCGGTCGCTTGTTTATCAAGGAGAAAAAAGCCATGTCAAATTTTGAAGAATTGATTGAATCCGTTTTAAATGAGATTTCCAAAAAATAACTGCGAGATAAAGGGCCGGTTGTTTTTGCAAAAGATTTATTGAATTTTTAATAAAAAACTTGTATCCGGATGGAAAATTCGCATATATTAACCGCTGGACCTAAAACTTGTTGACTGATAATTCAAAAGGAATTCTATCGCATGCTATCAAATCTTTTCAGGCCGATCCGGATCGGCAATATGACCTCAAAAAACAGACTTTTAATGTCTGCCATGAGTATAAATTTTGGTGTGGACGAAAACTGCTGTGTGACCGATCAATTAATTGAGTATTTTGTAGAAAGAGCAAAAGGCGGGGTTGGCATGATGCTGGTGGGGGGCGGAAGCGTCCACCCCGGAGGACAGGAGCTGCCTGATCTTCCCCAGATGTATAATGATACTTGTATCCCGGCCCTTAAAAAAATGGTTCAAAGGGTAAAGCCGCATAACACCCTTTTCGGGGTGCAGCTCATGCATGGCGGACGTCAGTCCTATCTTCCTGAAAAAGTGGCCCCTTCTCCCATACCCGCGCCTGCCGTTGTGAAGGGCGAAGTCAGAGCATTGGAAATCGATGAAATAAAAGAGCTGGTCTCCTGCTTTGGAGATTCAGCCAGGCGATGCCGGGAAGCAGGGTTTGATTTTGTTGAGCTTCATGGCGCTCACGGATACTTGATCAACCAGTTCATGGCACCCAATTGTAATATCAGGACGGATGAATATGGGGGAGCTTTTGAAAACAGAACACGGTTTTTGTTTGAAATCATAGAGGACATCCAGGCAAAGACAGGCAAAGACTTTCCCATCGGAATACGAATCAATGGAAACGATTATATCGAAAACGGATGGGAACTTAAAGATACGGTAAGAATTGCACCTGAGCTTGAAAAAGCCGGTGTTGTATACCTTCATGTTTCAGGCGGGGTTTACGGATCCACAGAGTTAACCATTCCTTCCATGTATACCCCGCATGGCTGTTTTGTCCATTTGGCGGAAGAAGTCAAAAAACACGTCAGCATTCCCGTGATTACCGTGGGCCGGATTAAATATCCGGACCATGCCGATCAGATTATCAAAGAGGGAAAGGCCGACATGGTGGCCCTGGGAAGGTCTGTCCTTGCAGATCCCTATTATCCTGAAAAAGTCAGGAAGGGGGATTTTTCACAGATTCGACCCTGCGTTGGCTGCTGTCTCGGGTGTATTCACGCCGTACTTGCCAAGGAGCCCGGCTCCTGCGTCGTTAATCCTGACGTGGGAAGGGAATATAAACTCAAGGATGAAAAAATACCTGAGAAATTCTTAAAAATACTTATCACAGGTGCGGGACCTGCCGGGATGGCAGCGGCACGGCAGTTTGCACTTCAAGGCCACCGGACCATTGTCTGTGAAAAAAAACAAGATCCAGGTGGCTTGTTGTCCCTTGCATCAAAAGCGCCCGGCCGCGGGGAACTTAATGATATCCTGGATTTTTTCAGACAGGAAATGGACAGACTTGATGTTGAGATTCGGTATGGCACAGAGCTTTCATTGGATCTGATCAATGAAATCAACCCTGACAAGGTGATTCTTGCCACGGGGTCAATGCCGGATATGCCGGTGATTAAAGGGCTTTTTCAAACAAAAATGGATCTGGTGACCAATGTTGATGTGATCAGTGGTAAAGAGCAGGTCGGAAAGAACGTTATCGTACTGGGTGGGGGCATGACGGGTTTGATCACAGCTGATTTTCTGGCAGAGCAGGGAAAACAGGTTGTTGTTTTGAATCGCAAAAAGAGCTTTGCAGAGGAAATGTCCAGCAATGATCGGTATTACTTGAGGGAACGGCTGAAAAATGGAAATGTCTCCCTGTATAAAAATGTGTCGGTTAAACTATTTGCAGATGACGGGGTTGTCTTTAAAGCCAATGGAGATGAAAGGACATTAACCGGTTTTGAATCAGTGGTGATTTCGGAAAAGCAGAGTTCTATCCGGGATGCTAAAAAATTTGAGAAAAAGGTCAAAGCAAAGTTTCATTTGATTGGTGATGCAAAATCTCCAAGGCATTTGATGTACTGCATCAGTGAAGCCGAAGAAATCGCCAGATCAATATGATATCCGATTAAAGAAATAAATATAATCTATGTGGTTTTGATGTGATGATAAGGAGAAAATATTATGCATAAGATATATGAAACTGCAAAGGATTTAATGAAAGGCTATTGCAGGGTATGCAAAGAATGCAATGGGAATGCCTGTGCCGGTGAAGTCCCTGGCATGGGAGGACTTGGGACGGCATCCTCATTCAAGGCAAATATTAATGCTTTAAAAAGGATTAATTTTAATATGCGCCTGGTTCATGATGTGGTTGAGCCCGATACCATGGTTTCTGTTTTGGGAAAAGAATTTTCGATTCCTGTTCTTGCGGCACCCATTGGTGGTGTGTCCTTTAATATGGGCGGTGGTATCTCTGAAGAAGCCTATATAAAATCCATTATTTTCGGGTGCCGGGAAAAAGGGATTATCGGGTGTACAGGCGACGGTGTGCCGGATTTTATTCATGAAACCGGATTGAGTGTTATCAAAGAGGCTGATGGCCACGGTATTCCGTTTGTCAAGCCCTGGGCGGATGAGGAACTTTTTGAAAAGCTGGATAAGGTGAAAGAAAGCGGTGCCGATATCATGGGGATGGATATTGATGCGGCAGGACTGATTACTTTAAAGAAAATGGGTCGGCCGGTCTCGCCTAAAACAGTCGAAAAATTGGGACAGATCGTTAAAAGCGTTTCAGCCAAATTTATCCTGAAAGGTGTTATGACCATTGATGATGCCCTGTTTGCAGTTGATGCCGGTGCGGATGCTATTGTGGTGTCAAACCATGGCGGAAGAGTTCTAGATTTCACACCGGGTGCTGCCACTGTGCTTCCGGATATATCTGATGCCGTTAAAGGAAAGATAACCGTTTTTGCCGATGGCGGGGTGAGAACGGGTGGAGATGTGTTAAAACTGCTTGCACTTGGCGCCGATGCTGTTATGATAGGACGTCCCTTTTCTGTTGCTGCTGTTGGCGGTCTTCAAGAAGGCGTGGAACTCTATATTGATAAAATCAGGACAGAACTTGAACAGGCAATGGTGTTGACGGGTGTGTCAAAGGCCTGTGATGTTTCAAGAACCATACTTCATGGTTTTTAAGTAAGATAGTTAATATATTTTTTTGGAAAAGTGCTATGGATCAAAAACCCACATATGAAGATCTTGAATTTCATATACAAGAATTAAAAAATGAGCTTTCAAGCATAAAACTTTCGGAAGAAAGACTTCGCCTGGCCATTGAAGCGGTGAATGACGGCATTTTTGATTTTGATTACCAAAGGAATGAAACCTATTTCAGCCCGCGGTATTATACCATGCTTGGATATGAACCCTATGAACTGCCTGCCACCAGAGAAACCTGGAAAAATTTGCTCCATCCTGAGGACAGGGAAAAAAATATCGCCTATGTGGATGAGCAAATTCGTCAGAAAAAGAGTTGGTCCCTGGAATTTCGCTTAAGAACCAAGAACGGAAAATACAAATGGATTCTTGGTCGCGGCAGGGTTTCCCAATGGGATGAAAATGGGAATCCGGCCAGGCGTACGGGGACCAATAAAGATATTACCGAACGGAAAGAGGCGGAATTTGAAAGAGAAGGGCTGATTAAGAAACTGAATAAAGCCCTCAAGGATGTAAAGACCCTTGGCGGACTTATCCCCATTTGTTCAAACTGTAAAAAAATCCGGGATGACAAGGGATACTGGAACCAGCTTGAAAGCTATTTTCAACAGCATTCTACAGCTCTGTTCAGCCATAGCCTGTGTCCTGGCTGCATGGAGGAACTTTATGGGAAGGAGAACTGGTATCTTGAGCTGAAAGAGAATAAAATCAGAGAATGATACGCTGCTGAAAATGAAAACCGTGTTTCATATGGTTGGACCATTTCAAATTTTTATCGCTTTACCAGTTTCGGATTTATGGCAATCATTATATAAACCGGGGCTTTTTTTGATTGACAACATATAGCATATGGGCTACAGAAAACTAAAATCAGGCAATGGAAGGGCTTTTAAAGCTGTTTGCGGGTGTTAAAAAAATTAATGGGTTAAGAGATCTGTATGGCACAACTAGAATTAAAAAATGTTACTGTAAGGTTTGGCGGACTTTTAGCAATATCCAATTTGAGCTTTGCAATAGGTAATGGTGGGGTTGTCGGGCTGATCGGGCCGAATGGTGCGGGGAAAACCACTGTTTTTAACGTTCTTACCGGTGTGTACCAGGCATCTGAAGGAGATGTGATCTTTGACGGGAAAAGTATCCTTGGCAAACGTCCCTATGTGATTTTTGACAAAGGGATTGCCAGAACCTTTCAGAATATCCGCCTTTTTTCCGCCATGACTGCTGTTGAAAATGCCATGGTGGCCAGGCACTGCCGGGCCTCCAAAGGGGTTGTGGGAGCCATCTTCAGAACCCCGTCCCAGAAGCGGGAAGAAGTCTTTATAAAAGAAAAAGCCATGGAAGCCCTGACCTTCATGGGTGTTGAAAAGTATGCCGATGATGTGGCATCCAGTCTGCCATACGGTCTGCAGCGGCGGCTTGAGATTGCCCGGGCTATTGCCTCGGAACCCAAAGTACTGCTGCTGGATGAGCCGGCTGCCGGAATGAACCCCTCTGAATCCTCAGAGTTAATGAAAGACATTACACGTATATCAGAACTGGGAATTGACGTTCTTCTTGTGGAACATGACATGAAAGTTGTGATGGGTGTGTGTGATCATATTGTATGTGTTGATCATGGTGTTAAGATTGCTGAAGGTGATTCTCATGAAATTCAGAATAACCCCAAAGTAATTGAGGCGTATCTTGGTCAGCCTGCTAACCAATAATTTTTAGGAGAAAAATATGAAAAAGAGAGTTTTATCAATTATGGCTATGGGCCTTATTCTGGTTCCATTTCTGTTTGCTACTGTTTCTGCGAAAACTTTGAAAATCGGTTCCATGAGCCCTTTAACCGGCCCCTATGCCTCTGATGGAACAGATATTAAAAACGGTGTCTGGACTGCCATTAAAGTATTTGAAGAAGCGGGTGGAATCCCGGGTTACGACAAAATTGAATTTTTCCCCCAGGATACAGCCTGTGACCCAAGACAGGCTGTTGCCGCAGCTAACAAGCTGCTCAACCTTGGGGTTGTCGGTGTGGTAGGCGCCTATTGCTCTTCTTCAACCATTCCATCATCTGAGGTGCTGGATGAAGAAAGTATTCCCATGATTACGCCTGCTTCTACCCATCAGGATGTTACGGATCGTGGTCTTGAATATATGTTCAGGATGTGTGGAAGGGACGATGACCAGGCCCCTGCAGCTGCCAAATTTATCAAAGAATCGCTGGGAGCCAAAACCATTTTTATTGTGGATGACAAAACCACCTATTCTCAGGGTCTTGCAGACGGTGTTCGTATAGCCATTGAAAAACTGGGTGTCAAAGTCCTGGGTCATGAGCATGTCAACCAGGGAGACAAAGACTTTTCTGCGATTTTAACCATGGCAAAACAGAAAAATGCCGATGTTTTCTACATGTCTCTCCAGGGATACTCTCCTGCCGCCATGATGACACTCCAGGCTAAACGTCTGGGTTTGAAATCTCAGATTGTTACCCAGGATGCCTGTTTCCAGCCCAAATACATGGGGGTTGCAAAAGCTGCAGCAGAAGGTGTTTACCTGACCTATGGGTTTACCGATCCCACAACGCCTGAATACAAAGCCTTTGAGGAAAGATATGTGCCCAAATACGGTGCGATTGCTGCCTATGCAACCTATGCCTATGACTCTACCACAGCTCTTTTGAAAGCGATCAAGGCAGCCGGTTCCACAGAACCGGCCAAAATCAAGGCTGAACTCATGAAACTGGATTACCAGGGTGTCGCAAAACATATCAAATTCGGACCTAAAGGGGATTCTGGATCTTCCTATATTGCCTTTAAAGTCGTTGATGGTAAATTTGTTCCCTATTGGGAACCGGTTAACGGTCTGATCAAGTAGTCCTGTAAAATGTGATGCGGCTGGCATTGTATTCCGGCCGTATCTTTATAGTTTACGTCACGAAGTAAAGTAAAGAAAATTAAATAAAATGGAATATTTTATTCAGCAGTTGATTAACGGTATAACCCTTGGCGGGATGTATGCATTGATTGCACTGGGGTATACTATGGTATACGGTGTGATCCAGCTTATCAACTTTGCCCATGGTGAATTTTTTGCCGCCGGCGGATATGTGGGCGCCATTGCCTTGGGGTATTTTTCCGGCCTTGGATATATGGAAACGCATCCGATAATCTGTTTGACAGCTTCCTTTGCCATGTCAATGGCCTATTGTGCCTATCTGGCCGTCGGGGTTGAAAAAATAGCATATAAACCCCTGCGAAAAGAGTCCAGGCTGGCTGCCCTTTTGTCTGCTCTGGGTATGTCCATTTTTCTTTCCAACGGTTTGATGCTCACCCAGGGAGTATATGATGCGGTTTATCCCAGTGAGCTCTTCCAGGGAAGATTTGATTTCGGCATGGTAACCATATCCTATCTCCAGATCATGATCGTTTCCCTGACCGCCTGCCTGCTGGTGGGCCTCAACCTGCTGGTCTTTAAGACCAAAGTGGGCATGGCCATGCGGGCCACGGCCCAGGACAAGACCATGTCAGCCCTGGTGGCCATCGGCAGCAACAGGATCATCTCCCTGACCTTTGCCATTGGTGCGGGGCTTGCCTGTGCCGCCGGTATTATGTATGGCCTTTACTATGGGTCTGTTCGGTATGACATGGGATTTGTCCCCGGTATCAAGGCCTTTGCCGCTGCTGTTTTGGGTGGGATCGGAAATATTACCGGCGCCATGCTGGGCGGTCTGATTATTGGAATGGTTGAAATATTCGGTGCCGGCTACATTTCAAGCGAGTACAAGGATGTGTTTGCTTTCATCATTTTAATCGCAGTACTTTATTTTAAACCAACTGGAATTATGGGCGAGAATATCGATGATACAAGAGTTTAAAAAAGTTTGGAAACCATATGCTATCGGAATGCTCTGGCTTTTAGGGCTGCTCTGGCCCTTGCTGGGTGTTCATCCCGACGGCACCATGACTTTCCAGACAACATTTATAGTCTGGCGTTATATACTGGCAGGCTCTTTTGTTTGCCTTATAATCTATCTGATTAAGGTCAGCGGGTCCTTAAAATTTATTGCAGATCCAATATCCCGGGCTGTGGGTAATATTAAGACCACTTCCACTGCCCTTCCCACCTGGGTCTGGATTACTGCAGTCCTGATATTTGCATTGATCTATCCCCAGTTCACAGGCCGGTACGGCACTGATGTGGCCATCAATGTGCTGCTGTATATCTGCCTTGGCCTTGGCCTCAACGTGGTGGTGGGCCTGGCTGGCATGCTGGATCTCGGATATATTGCATTTTACGGTGTAGGCGCCTATACTTATGCCATTCTTAATACCACTTACGGCCTGGGCTTCTGGGTCTGCCTGCCCCTGTCAGCCTTAACTGCATGCATTGCCGGCTGCATTGTGGGATATCCCACCCTCCGCATGAGGGGAGACTATCTGGCCATTGTTACCCTGGGATTCGGGGAAATCATCCGGATTATTCTCAATAACTGGATGGAGCTGACCAACGGTCCCAACGGGATCCTCGGGATTAAATCCATTGGTATCTTTTTACCGGTATTTGAAAACGGATTTACTTTTGAGCATTTCTGGATGAAAAAACTCCAGCTTTTTTATTATTTTGCATTGGGTCTGGCCATTGTGGCAGCCATCTGCGTTCAACGGCTGAATTTTTCACGGGTGGGCCGTGCCTGGGAATCCATCCGGGAAGATGAGACCGCAGCCGAACTCATGGGAGTTAATACGTTTATTTATAAGCTGTTGGCCTATGCCATGGGTGCCATATTTGCGGGACTTGCCGGTGCTTTCTTTGCTGCAAGGATGAGATTTGTCAGCCCTGAAAGTTTTACCTTCCTTGAGTCAGCCATGGTTTTGTGTATGGTGGTTCTGGGCGGGATGGGGTCCATTCCCGGGATTATCCTGGGTGTTGCCGCCTTGATTGCTCTGCCCGAAATTTTTCGTGAGTTTGAATCTTATCGAATGCTGATCTTTGGTGCCACCATGGTTATCATGATGCTCTTCAGGCCTGCCGGTCTGATACCGGCCAAGCGTGTGGGAACCCGATCTGAAGAAAAGGAGGGCTAAAAGACAGATGAGTACTCAACCGATTCTTGAATTGAAAAATGTCCACTCGGGATATGGATCCATCAAAGCCCTGAAAGGTATATCCCTCAAGGTCATGCCCGGAGAAATTGTGGCCATTATCGGCGCCAATGGAGCCGGAAAATCCACCACCCTCATGACCATCTGCGGTATTGTCAAAGTTGAAAAAGGAGAAATCCTTTACCAGGGAAAGGTGATTAATAAAGTCCCGCCGGAAAAACTTCCCACCATGGGACTTTGCCAGGTACCTGAAGGAAGACGGATTTTTCCAAGATTAACTGTTATGGAAAATCTAAGGCTAGGAGCCTTTTACAGGGATGATACCAATCAGATCATGAAAGATATCCAGTATTCCTATGAGATGTTTCCCATCCTGGGAGAAAGGAAAAGCCAGAAAGGCGGGACCCTGTCCGGCGGAGAACAGCAGATGCTGGCCATAGCAAGAGCGCTTATGACAAAACCCAAGGTTCTGTTGCTGGATGAACCGTCCCTGGGGCTTGCCCCCATCATTGTGCAACAGATTTTTGATATCATTTCCCAAATTAACAAGGAAGAAGGTGTCACCATCCTGCTGGTGGAGCAGAATGCTAATCTTGCACTTCAGGCAGCATCAAGGGGTTATGTCGTTGAAACCGGCGAAATCACCCTTGAAGATGAAGCCCAAGCGTTGTTGTCCAATTCAAAAATCAGGGAAGCCTATCTTGGCGAGTAGGGCTATTTAATCAATGCCCGGTATATTCCAGGTAAGATCCAAAAGTAATGAGAACAGCGATAAGACAGGCAATAAGAGGTGTGAGAAACCAGGCAAGAAGGATATTTTTTAAAGTTTGAACACGGACCGTACTTGCGCCTTTTATTATTCCAATACCTAAAACACTCCCTACTACTGCCTGAGAACTTGATACCGGCACACCAATAATCGTATAAATATGAATGGTGATACCAACGGCCATTGAGACCATCAGCGCTGAAAAAGGATCAAGCGATACCAGCTTTTTCCCTATGGTTTCCATTACCGGCTTTGAGAATGTAAGAATTCCAAAGGCAATGCTGAGGCCTCCGATAAGTGCTGCTCCAAAGATGCTTAAGGTTCCGGCGCCCACAAAAACGGCGGTTACATTGGCCACATTATTGGCGCCAAGGGCATACGCACCATATGATCCTGAAACAATAAGACACATTCTCAACAATTGATCCGAGCGAAACAAACTGATTTTTAAATGGTTATAACCAAAAGCCAGTAACTTGTACAAAATTATTGTGATTAATGTTCCTCCGACAGGTGTTGTAAACCAGCAGATAAGTACTTTACCAAGACCTGTAAAGCTCAGCTGGCCGTTTATTATACCGATGCCGATAATAGCTCCGACAACCGCCTGGGATGTGGATACGGGTAATCCTAAAAAAGTCATGGCACTAACCGTTAGCGCTGCTGCAATAGAAGATATAACTGCCTGGGAAATATCAAAAGAAGTTAAGCCTTTTAAGGTCTCTATACCTGCCTGGCCTGATATCAGTGCGCCTAAAATTACAAAGATTGATGCCAGCAAAGCAGCGGTCCAAAATTTAATCATTCTGGATGAAACCGCAGTCCCGAAAATATTTGATGCATCATTGGCTCCCAGAGACCACCCTAAGAATATACCGCCAAAAAGAGAATACATTAAACCATCCTCTTCATGCTTAAAATATTAACCATTTTTGATACTCGATCTGCCTGGTCGGAGATATCGCCCATACAAATAATCAACTCTTTGAGCTGAAGTTTAACAAAAGGATCAATATTTGAAGTAAAAGTTTTTTGTATCAGTCTTTTTTCAATGTAGTCACAATGGCTTTCGTGTTTATCAATGGTATTCATAAAATTTCGTGTGCCTGTTTCTTTTTTGATAAACCCTACCACCTGTTTTGAAAGGGTTTCACAGGCTTCCAGACTGATTTTAATAAGCTCTTGAATGTCTTTGAAAAACTTTTCAGGGATGACAAGCTTCTGGTATTTAATCATGAAAAGTACGATTTCGAGGTAACCGGGAATTTTATCCAGGGCATGAAGAAGTTTCATGATATCTTCCCTTGAGTCAGGTATTAATACCTTGCTATACATAAGGTTGTTTATCTCATCAATAATATCATCAGCTTTGGATTCGTATTTATCGGTCTGTTCTTTGAGAAAATTAAATTCCTCACAAAGGGGTTCTCTAATACATGAAAAGACAGCCTTTTCAAAATTTTCACAAATTAATTGAAAATTTTCAAGATACTTGTATATCAAGTCTTCTAGCCTGTTTTCTTGTTTGGAAAAAAATCTGAACATGCTGTCCTCCGCCATTTCCTTTTTATATCTGTTATAATTTGATGATTTCAACCTCTTGGTTGCAGTATTCCATAAATTTTACCAGATCTTTAGAAGCGATAGTGGTGGTTGCCGTATTTTCCAGGGGATGGAAATTGAGAAGTTCGTTCTCCATCATTTCTTCATCCAGTATCACTTTGACAGCATGATTTTTATCATTGATAACGGCAAAGGGAGTCACTGCACCCGGAATGACGCCTAAAACTTCAGCTAAAAGATCCGGCTTTCCAAAGGACGGGCTTTTGGCACCGATTTTTTTTGCCACTTCCTTGATTATAATAGGCTTGTCAGAAAGGGTGACCACCAAAAACAGGTTTTTCTTTTTATCTTTAAAGAACAGGTTTTTACTATGGACGCCGTCTATGCCGGCATGGTGCAGGTTGGCTTCTTCAACCGTATAGACTGCCGGGTGTTCATGGTTTATGTATTCAACGCCGATCTGAGTGAGTACATGGAGCAGTTCCTCCTGAGTTTGTAGCATATTTTCCTCTCTTTTCTTAATTATTTGGGTTCAAGGTTAAACAGGATATCGTTTTCCAGATAAACCTGTTCCAGCTGTTTTTGATACCGGGTCAGTTCCTCTCCTTTTCTATTGGCCAGTTCCTGGACAATAAACTGAATCACTGCCAGCATGCCTGATACATTGCCGATGAACGGAATGGACCTTGCCGGGACCACAAGGGACAGGTCCGCAAACTGGATGACCGGGCAGATGCTGCTGTCCGTCATGGTTAATAAGGTATGTCCACTGCGACGGATCATTTTGCTCAACTTGATCAGCTCGTTGGGATACCGGGTGGTGGCCATCAGAATTACCAGGCAGTTGGAATGGGCATTGGTGAGCATATCCATGGATGTGCTGTCGCTGCCTTTCATGATGTGAACGCCTTTTCTGATTTTTGTCAAAGACCAGCCCAGATAATAAGCAAATGTATAGGATAGTCTTGAGCCGACCACATAGACGGTATGGCTCTTATCCAGGCGGTCAACAAACTGGTTCATGGTATCAATGTTAATGTTTTCATATAAATATTTCAGGTTGTTCAGTTCTTCTAAGATACCTCGGTGAAGTCTGTCTGTCCCTGGTTCTTTAATGCCTTTGATGGCAGCTCTTTCAGGAAGAGAAAGGCCTGTGTTAACAAAATCCTTTAACGCTTCCTGGAACTCTGAATATCCTTTGTATCCCAGGGTGCTGACAAACCGGACCACCGTGGCCTCGCTGATCTGACAGGCTTCTGCCAGTTCTTTTGTGGTCATGAAAACTGCCTTGGAAGGGTTTTGCATGATATAGGTCCCAAGGGTCTGGGCCTTGGGAGTCAAGGAATCCAGTTTGGTTGAAATATCGTTTATTACAGGGTGTGTTGAAGAATCATTCATAATAGATTGTCTTTTTTATGATATATTGTCAAAGTAATTAAATCATTTTTTTTGTTGTAAGTCTCTAAATTTAAGAAAAATTTATAACAAGATGAAAAGCTTGTCAAGTATTTATGAAAGAAAAACTATCATTTTAAAATAAAATTCTTGACAGGATTTCTTTCGCATTGTATTTGCAATGACAGGGAGCAAAATAATATAAATCTTAAATTTTAAGAGAAGGCCAATGTTTTTGAAAAGCAAACCCATGTGGGGAAAAAAGACCAAGCTTAAAACAAGCTATGACATGGTTATCATTGGAGGTGGGCTTCACAGCCTGGCAACGGCATATTTTCTTGCAAAGGAGCATGGCATTACCGATATCGCGATTATTGAGAAGAACTATATCGGATTTGGCGGTGCTGGTCGGAATACGGCAATTGTCCGCGCCAACCAGCGGACACAGTATAATGTCCCCCTTTATAAGGAAGCCCTTGATCTCTGGCCGGTTCTGACAAAGGACCTGGATTACAACCTGATGTTTAACAATTGCGGGAATCTCAACCTCATGCACAGCGAGGCTGCCATGAAGGCGGCAAGAATGACTATTGCCACAGCCCAGTTCCATGGGGTGGAAAGTCATCTTATTGATGCAAAAGAGGCTAAGGAGCTCGTTCCTGCGCTGAATATCTCAGAGGATATTACCTTTCCCATCCACGGGGCAATGTTTCACCCGCCGGGCGGTGTTGTCCGCCATGATGCCGTGGTCTGGGGGCTGGCAAGAGGCGCAGCCAAAAAGGGCGTTGAGATCCATCAGCAGACCGAAGCCCTGGATATTGGCACCCAAAACGGCAGGGTTGCATCCGTGACCACCAACCGCGGGAAGATCAATACCAAGCAGGTTTTGATATCTGCCGGAGGGTATTCTGCCGCCCTGATATATGACATGATGGGAATCAAACTGCCCATCAGTGTTTTGACCATTCAGGCAATGGTCACCCAGCCCTTGAAGCCGGTATTGGATCATGTTGTTTCATCAGGGGCATACCATTGCTATGCCAACCAGACGCTGAAAGGTGAGATTGCCACCGGAGCCCACATGGATCCATGGCCAAATTACACCACATTGAATACTGCTCACTACATCAAACATCAGGCTGAAGCGCTGTCTGAATTTCTGCCCTGTTTGAGAGGGGTCCGCTTTATGAGAATCTGGGGGGGGCTTGCAGATATGACACCTGACATGGCACCAATCATGGATGGTAACGAACAAGTCGAAGGATTTTTCATGGACTGCGGCTGGGGGTATTTTGGATTCAAGTCCTGCTCTGCAGTCGGTAAATATATGGCCCAGTTTATGGCAACAGATCAATGTCCTGACATGTTGAAACCCTTTGCCCTGAACCGATATCAAGAACACAGGCTCATGGGTGAGACTGCGGCGCTAGTAAATTACAGCCCTGATAATTAGCCGGCAATTAGACATAAGGAGAAAAGAAAATGGCATTAACTATCACATGTCCAATTTGCGGGAAAAGAAACGGATATGAATTCAAATTCGGCGGAGAGGAAAAGGGTCCCAGACCTGATGAAAAAGATCTGACTCCTGAAGCCTGGTGCGAATATGTACACATGAATAAGTGTGTCGCAGGTGTACAAGAGGAGTGGTGGTTTCACAAAGACGGATGCGGATCATGGTTTAAGATTCACCGGGATACGACCACAAATCTGGAGAAGGAAGTCAAAGATGAAAACAGAGTTCAGAAGGCAAAATCAGGAGGGCAAAAATGATGAACAGGTTTAATCATTTGCCGACATTGAAAATTGACACAACGAAAAAACTTGCCTTTATATATAAAGGGAAAAAACATTATGGCGTAGAAGGAGACACCGTTGCCAGCGCTCTTTTTGCAAACAAAGTAAGAATTTTTGGGCGAAGTTTGAAATACCACAGACCAAGGGGGCTTTACAGCCTTGATGGAGAATGCAGCAATACCTGCATGGAAGTGGACGGTATCCCCAATGTCAGGTGTGAAAACACTTTGCTTAAAGACGGTATGGTGATCAAAGAGCAGAACGTTAAAGGCTCGGCTGAAAAAGATTACCTGGGTTTTCTGGACAAAATGGACTGGATGATGCCGGCAGGGTTTTACTATAATGTCATGCATAAGCCCGCTAAAGTCTGGCCAATTGCAATGAAGCAGATCCGAAAAGCCGCAGGCCTGGGCAAAATCAGTCCTGATTATGAAATGCCCGGCAAATTTGATGAGATTTTTCTGAACACGGATGTCTGTGTAATCGGTGGCGGGCCCTCGGGAATGACGGCAGCTCTTTGTGCAGCTCAAAAAGGGTTGCGGGTTATCCTCATGGAATCCCGTCCCTGGCTGGGAGGATTTTTTGAATACAGGTCAGGGGAGTATAAAGACGGCCAGAACCTCCACGAAAGAGCCCAAGACCTTGCAAAGGAAGTTGCAGCACAGGATAATATCAGGGTGTTTACCCATACTTCTGCTGTGGGAACCTATAACAACAATCTTGTTACTGGATTTCAGATTGGGAAAAAAGAGGATGTCTTTGATGAGCGGTATCTTGAAATAAGAGCTAAAAGTGTTGTTGCTGCTGCCGGGTGTATTGAAAGGCCCCTGATCTTTGATCATAATGAAAGACCTGGTGTCATGCAGATAGGCTGTGCATTACGTATGGCCAAGACCTATGGGCAGCTGCCCGGCAAAAAAGCAGTTTTCAGTATCGGTCATGACCTGGGACTGGAAGCAGCCCTTGAACTCCATGACCTTGGCCTTACCATAGCCTGCATTACCGATATCAGGGAAGACGGCCAGGATGCTGATCTTTTGAGAAAAATAGAGGATAAAAAAATTCCATTCCTTAAAGGATGGGTGGCCACAAAAGCCCATGGGGCAAAGATCGTGAAAAAGATCAGCATTTCAAGCCTTGATGGCCAGGTTTCTAAAACCCTGGACTGTGATCTGATTGTGGCATCGGCAGGTATGACCCCGGTCACCGGCCATATCACCGTGGCGCAAGGGACCCTCAAGTATGATAATCATACAGGTTTTTTTCTCCCGGACAAAATGCCTGAAAAAATGCATGCCGCAGGGCGTATCCTGGGGCTGAATGATCCCTTATCCATTGAAGCGTCCGGGAAGCTTGCCGGTTTACAGGCTGCCTTTGACTGTGAAAATTGTTCCATCCAGGAAATCGGCGAGGCAAAAAAAGCTTTGGAAAGCCTTCCCGGGCCGGTTCGGGGAAGCAAGCTCGTGACCGCTCCTGTTAAAGGTCGTAAGAGTTTTATCTGTTTTGATGAAGACGCCACCATTAAAAATATCAAACAGGCCATTGAAAAGGGGTTTGATGTGCCCGAACTGATTAAGCGGTTTACTGCTACTGGATTAGGGCCTGGGCAGGGCGGTATCCCCGGGCATAACCTGCCCCTGTATGTCGCCAAATATCAGGCTCTGTCGGATATTTCCATCAGACCCACCAATGTGAGACCCCCTCTGGTCCCCACATTGATCTCCACCTATGCCGGCGTCAATCATAAGATGTTCAAAATAACGCCCATGGATGAGATGCAGAAAAAAGATGGCGGTGTTTTCAGAAATATCGGCGTGTGGCAGAGAGCCCGTTATTTTTCCAATGACTTTACATGCAGAAAAGAGATAGAAAATGTTCGGAACAACGTAGGGATGCTGGACGGGTCCACTCTTGGAAAATTCAGGATTCACGGCCCGGATGCATTAAACGCACTCCAGCGGGTATTTGTATCAGACATGACCAAGGTAAAACAGGGAAGGGTCAAATATTCAGCCATGTGCAATGATGACGGCTGCGTGATTGATGACGGCATTGTTGTCAAGCAGGGAGAAAATGACTACTATTTCACTACGTCAAGCGGCCGGGCGGGACAGACCGTTGAATGGATCAGATACCATGCCCGGTATGACGGATGGGATTTTGCCCTGGTCAACCTGACTGATTCTCTGGGCGTGATCAATCTGTCCGGACCCAATGCAAGAAAGGTACTTGAAAAGATAGTGGATATTGATCTCTCCAATGAAGCCTTTGGATTCTCGGAATACAAAACCTTTGATATCCAGGATACTGTTCCAGTCAGAGCCATGCGCCTAGGGTTTGTGGGTGAGCTTTCCTATGAACTGCATGTGCCGTCTTCATATATGAAGTCTGTCTGGCTCATGCTCAGGGAAGCAGGAAAAGAATTTAATATTCAAAATTTTGGTGTAGAAGCCCAGAACGTGCTTCGCATGGAAAAATGCCATATCATTCTGGGCCAGGAATCTGAGCAGAGAACCAATCTTCTGGATGTGGGCCTGGGGTTTTTGTGGGACCGCAAAAAGTCTGATGCAAAGACTGTTGGTGCGGTAGCGCTTCACCAGGCCGAAGGCGATCAAACCCGTCTCAAACTGGTGGGGTTTAAAACACAAAATAATTCACGGGCTCCTAGAGACGGTGCCTTGGTTGTGGATGACAAGGTTAGAGGTTATATCTGTACTGCCAGGGATAGTTTTTCCTTAAACGAGGCAGTGGGCATGGCCCTGGTTGAAGCTGAGCTTTCCAAGATCGGTACTCGGCTTGAGATTTATGAAGATGAGTGCGGTGATGACCGGATTTACGGAAAAGTGGTCGCCATGCCGTTTTATGATCCTGAAGGTAAACGGATGAAAATGTAAGGGAATAATCATGAAAGAGATACAAAGAATTTCCCCGGTTGTATTTAAAAGCAGTCCTTTAAAAACTGAGAAAAGGGATAACTGGGATGTGGTTATGGAGTATAAGGAAGAAGGTGATGGGCCCTTTCTGGTTGATTTGAGCCACCGCCCCAGGTTTGATCTGCAGGATTCCAATCTTGCAGACAAAAAATCGTTTGAACTTGAACTTCCTGAAACACCCGGTAATAGTGTTCTTGAAAACGGTATTCTTGCCAGCCGCATGAACCGTACCCAGGTATCATTGTTTGATCTTGACGGGCAGGACGATGTCAGCATGCCGGGTGAGTCCTATTACACAGATGTGACTGAATCCACCGTATGTGTGGCATTGTTTGGAAAAGAGATATTTTTAATTTGCGAGAAACTGACAGCACTTGATTTTACTGATCCTCAAAGGAAAGCACCCTTTTTCTTCCAGGGGCCTTTTTCCCATGTGCCGTGCCAGATTGTGACATTGAACAAAGAGGGTGAGAGCTCAGGCATTGTTCTGACCTGCTCAAGGGGATATGGAAGGGATATGATAGATTCCATACTCCATGCAGGAGAAGAATTCGGATTGAAACCTGCCGGAGAAAGCAGGTTCACCCACTGGATTAAAAGCTTATAAATAATGGCCCCGGCCGTTAAATTTAATTTAAAGGAGATAAAATGAACAAAAAATATGATGCAATCATCATTGGTGCAGGAGTCATTGGAACACCCATTGCCTATGAACTTTCTAAAATGGGATATAAAACCCTTAATGTTGACAAGCTTCCCGATGCAGGAGAGGGGTCCACTGCCGGTTCATGCGCCATCGTAAGGGCCCATTACTCTACAGCCGACGGTGTGGCCATGGCTTATGAAGGATTCAAATACTGGTTGGACTGGGAAAATTACCTGGATAATGTAAAAGATGAAAAAGGCCTTGCCAGGTATATGAACACAGGCTCAATCCTTCTCAAGTCCCAGGGGCATGACTGGAAAAAAGTGCAAAAAAATTATGACGAAGTTGGGGTTCAGTACGAAGAATGGGATAATGATAAAATTAAAGAAATGGTTCCCCCTGCAGATCTGCATGAATTCTGGCCGGTAAGAAGGCCTGAAAACCCTAAATTTTTTGATGAGCCGACCAAAGAGCTTGAAGGGGCCATTTTTTGCCCTGAAGGTGGGTATGTGAATGACCCGGCTCTCTCTGCCCATAACATCATGAGGGCTGCCGAAGCCAAAGGCGCCGAGTTTATTTTTAATACAGAAGTGGTAGACGTCAGAAGCGAAAACGGCAAAGTTACCGGCATTACATTGAAAGACGGCACAATGATTGATGCACCAATTGTTGTCAACGTGGGCGGGCCTCACTCATTTATGATAAATAAGATGGCTGAAGGTGTGTGGGAAGGCTGCAATATTAAAACCAAGGCCTTAAGACATGAAGTCATGTACTGCCCCTCACCTGATGAATATGATTATCTCAATGACGGGTATCACATGTCTGATGGAGATATCGGCTGTTATGTACGCCCGGAAGTGGGAAATACATTTCTCATAGGCAGTGAAGACCCGGAATGCGATCCCCAGGAATGGGTTGATCCGGATGAATTCTATGCAGGAAAGGGCGGACATGGCAAGGACAACGTGCTGAGCGAAGAACAGTGGAAAGCACAGTGCTACAGGCTCGGTAAAAGAATTCCAACTCTTCAGGTGCCAAACCAGCCCAAAGGGGTTGTTGATCTCTATGACTGTTCTGATGACTGGATTCCTGTTTATGACAAGTCAGACCTTCCTGGATTCTATATGGCTATTGGAACCAGCGGCAACCAGTACAAGAATGCACCGGTTGTCGGACGCATGATGGCTGAGTTGATTGATGCCTGCGAAAAGGGCCTGGATCATGACAAAGAGCCCCTGCAATACAAGTTCAAATATACTGACAGGTCCACCGATGTGGGTTTTTTCTCAAGAAAACGGGAAATAAATTATAATAGTTCCTTTTCCGTCAATGGATAGGAAGAGGATTCCTAAAAAAAGAAAGGTTAATTTTTAATGGTGAAAATTTATGCAACTCTATATCTGTGTTAAACATGTTCCTGATTCTGCTGCTAATATTACCATTGTTGAGAAAAACCGTATTGATGAAAATTTAACCTTTCTTTTAAACCCCTATGATGAACATGCGGTTACTGAGGCTGTCAGGATTAAAGATAATTTGCCGGGTTCTGAAATTATTGCGGTCTGCCTTGGAAAGGATGATGCAGAAAAAACCCTTCGGTCTGCCCTGGCCATGGGAGCTGACAGAGGGCTTCTGATCGCAAGTGACAAAAATCACGACAGTATTGAGACGGCACAAGCCCTTAAGGCTGCCATTGAGCAGGACGGAAACCCCGGACTGATTTTTACGGGCAAGGAATCCATTGATGCCGAAGGAATGCAGACCATGTTCCGTATCGGGGCCTTGTTTGATTTTCCGGTTGCAACAAACGTGGTCAGGCTGGATATTGAGTCGGGCAGGGCAGTCGTTGACAGTGCGCTATCCGGGGGCACTGCCAATACCTATGAATTGTCTTTTCCCTGCGTAATCGGTGCCGGAAGGGGATTGAACACCCCCAGATATCCGACCTTTCCCGATGTGGTTAAATCCAAAAAAAAGCCAGTCAAAAAAATTGCTTTCCCCGATCTGAAGATTGAACCCTCAACAGCAGGTATGAACATTGTTGAGCTTGAACCCCTGCTGCAATCCCGTGACCCAAAAGAGATAACAGGGGACGCTGGTGAAATTGCAGAAACAATAATGAGAATCCTTAAAGATGAAGCAAAGGTCATATGATGAAAAATATCGGACTCATCATAGAACTGGATAACGGAAAAATCAAAGAGACCAACTTCGGTATGATCACTCTGGCAAGGGAGAAAGACACGGAACTTTTTGCGGTTGTCATGGATGCAGATGCTGCAAGTGTAAAAGAGGACCTGGAATCATTTGGTATCACAAAGATCGTTGAAGTCTGCCTTCCAAAAGACCGGCAGAGCAATCCGGTTGTCAGGGCGAAAGCCATTATAAAGGTCATTAAAACGTATAATATTTGTGCGATTTTTGGCCTTTCAACTGCAATGGGCAAAGACCTTCTGCCCCGGATTGCAGCCTTGCTTGAAGCTCCTCTGGTCATGGACTGTTATGCGGTTGATCTTGAACAAAACCTTGTCAAGACATCTCAGTATTCAGGCAAAACCATTGCCACGATAAAAATAACAGGAGATGTCCTGGTGTTTGGTGTAAGGCCCAATGCAGTTGAGCCGGTGAAGGCCCAGGCTTCGGCCCGGATATGGATATTGAAATTAGATGAAACTAGTCTTGTTTCTAAAGGTTTCAGGGTTATTAAAACAAGCGAAGTTGATGAAAGTACAAATATCAACCTTGCTGAGGCTGATGTGATCATTGCTGGAGGAAGGGGGATGAAAAACGGTGACAATTTTACACTTCTTTCCAAATGTGCAGAAAAGCTCACTGCTGCTGTCGGGGCTTCACGGGTGGCTGTGGATTCAGGCTGGGTGCCCTATTCCATGCAGGTGGGGCAGACCGGTGAGAAGGTAAGCCCCCTGGTCTATATTGCCTGTGGTATCTCAGGATCTATCCAGCATTTTGCCGGCATGAAAACCTCGGGCATGGTAATTGCCATAAACACGGATAAAAATTCAGCTATAATGTCCAATTGTGATTATTATGTTAAGGCGGATGCATTGGAAATTATACCGGAGCTGACCAAATTATTGGAAAATGACTGATTCAAAAAAAAATAAGCCGGGAAGATTTTTGCGGGATCTGGACAATGCAGATTATCTGTCTATTTTTGATGATTTCAGCGATGGTGTGATTGTTACAAATGCTGATGGTGTGATTGTGTATTACAATCGTGCCATGTCACGCATTGACGAACTGCATCCAGATAGTGTTATCTCGTTTAAAATTACAGATGTCTATGATCTTGACAACTCCACCAGTATTATCATGCAGTGCCTGGCAAAACAAAAGTCCATCATTGATGAGCCCATTTATTATCGCACAATCATGGGGAAATTTGCAAATACCATTCACAATGTGATGCCGATCTTTAACAAGAATAAGCTGGTCGGGGCCATCTGTTTTGTAAGGGATTATCATGCCCTTGCTAACACCATTTCATCCATGCCGCTGCCGGGAAAAGACCAGCAGTTTGACAGCGCATCCATTACATTTGACAGGATCATTGGGAAAAATCTGGTTTTTGTTGATGCTATTAATTCCGCACGAATGGCAGCAGGCACCCCCTCTCCCGTGATGCTTTTTGGTGAGACCGGTACCGGTAAAGAGTTGTTTGCAAGGGCTATTCACAACTATAGCTCACGAAGTGCAAAAAAATACACTCCTGTAAACTGTGCGGCTATTCCTGAAAATCTTCTGGAAGGCATTCTGTTCGGTACCTCTAAAGGCGCTTTTACCGGTTCAGTGGACAAAGCGGGGTTATTTGAAAGAACCAGCAGGGGCACTATTTTTCTTGATGAGATCAATTCAATGCCGGTGGGGCTTCAGAGCAAAATATTGCGAAGCATACAGGAAAGCAAGGTCAGAAGGGTAGGTGCCCTCAAAGAGATTGAAACCGATTTAAAAATTATCAGCTCAGTGAATAAGGACCCCCATATCTCCATTTCCGACGGAACATTGAGATCTGATCTTTTTTACCGCCTGGGTGTGGTGTTCATCCATATTGTGCCCCTGCGGGAACGGATGGATGACCTCGGCCTGCTGGTGAAGCATTTTATTGAAAAACATAATGCCATGCTGCGTAAAAATGTGAAAAGAATTTCTAAAGAAGTGATGGAGCTTCTCAAAATTTATAACTGGCCGGGTAATGTCAGGGAACTTGAGCATGTGATTGAGGGGGCAATGAATATTGTGGGCACAGATGAGGTGATCCGGATTAAGCATCTGCAGACCCATTTTTCAAACTGGTCTGTAAAAGCTGTGCCTGCAAGATCCAAAAGAAGGCAGGGGGAGGCATTTTCAGACGACCGCAACATCAATTTGATTAAAAGCAAGTCAGACCATGAAAAAAATATTGTAAAAAACACCCTTTTTGAAAACAAGGGAAATATCACCAAAACAGCCAGGTCCCTTGGGATTTCACGGCAACTCCTCTATTATAAAATCAAGAAATTCAATATCAGTCGAAACAATACAAAGTAAGTTTTATTGTTTTACAAGCACGGGTCACCCATTCCATCATGGCCTTTATCATGGCGGTATTTGACCGTGAAATCAAACCAGACAGGCTTCGAACTGATCCTTCTTTGAAAAGAAGAAATATTAGTTTGGAATTGAATTTGCAAAGGATCACAATTTATTGTACTGTTATTTTAAATGAATTGACCGGAATACCGATAGCATTCTGATGGTTTTATAGTTTGGGATGTGTGTGGAATATGTCAAGTATTCTGATGTCGCGACCTCATCAGACCCCAAAGCTCATTTTCATAATAAAAGAGAATTTATATGACTGAAAAACCAACGTATGAAGAATTGGAAAAAAGGATTCAGGAATTAGAGAGATCAGAATCTAACCGCAAGCAGGCAGAACACGAGCGAGAGCATTCGATGTCCTTGCTGAAAGCAACTCTGGAATCCACCGCAGATGGTATTCTTGTGGTTGATAAAAATGGGTCATGGTCGGGTTTTAATCAGAAATTACTTGATATTTGGAATATCCCGACACACATTCGTGAAAGTGGTAATGACAAAAAGGCATTGGATTATGTGACCGGTTCTCTGGCTGACCCGGAAAGCTTCATCGCCAAAGTTCAGGAGCTTTATAATAACCCTGAGGCCTATTCGTTTGATATGATCGCATTGAAGGATGGAAGAACCCTTGAACGTTACTCCCAGCCACAGTGGTTAAGGGAGGAGATAGTTGGAAGGGTCTGGAGTTTTAGAGACATCACCGAGCGAAAGCAGGCTGAAGAGGTTAACAAAGCTTTGTTTGCCATTTCAAATGCGGTGAATACCACCCAAAATTTGAAAAATCTTTACCCCTCCATCCATCATTCATTAGGCACTGTCATGGATGTTACCAATTTTTTTATTGCCATGGTGGATATCAAAGAACACACCCTGCATTTTCCATATCACGTGGACACAGCGGGTGATGATTTTTCTTCACTCACAAATTTTAATGTTGATAATTCCTTAACCGGTTTAGTCATTTCCCGGCGCAGGCCTGTTTTATTGAAAAAAAAGGAACTTGAAAAACGAGCAGGGCAAAAGGGTGTGTGGGGTGCGGTCCCCCTGATTTGGATGGGAGTTCCATTAATGATTAAAAATGAGGTTATCGGAGTGGTTGCTGTCCAGAGCTACTTGGATTCCAACCTTTACAATGAACAAGATCTGCAGGTCCTTTCGGGGGTCTCAGGTCAGATAGCCATTGCTGTTGACCACAAACGTACTGGGGATGCATTACGGGAAAGTGAGAAAAAATACAGGCAGCTTTTCAAGAATGCCCCATCAGGGATTTACGAGATCGATTTTGAAAAACTCAGATTCATTAACGTGAATGATATAATGTGCAAATATAGTGGTTATTCAGAAAAAGAATTTTTATCCATGAATCCCCTGGATTTTTTAACGGAAGACAGTAAAAACTTATATATCGAAAGACTTGGGAAGCTGTCTGCAGGAGAAAAGCTTTCTGACAGCGTTGAATATAACATTCTTAGAAAAAATGGCCAAAAGTTAAGTGTCCTTTTAAGCAATGATTTTGTTTATAAAAATGGGGAATTGACAGGCGCAAGGGTTGTTGCCCATGATATTACCAAACTTAAAAAGGCTGAAGATGGAAAAATAAAGGCTCAGAAAATTGCAGGAGAACAAGAAAAACTTGCATTGATTGGTCAGGTTGCAGGGAAAATGGCCCATGATTTTAATAACATTCTGGCAATTATTATGGGTAATACTGAGCTTTCGCTAATGGGTTGTAAGGATGCAAAAATTAAAAAGACACTTGAGTTAATTGTTGAAGAGACCATACGAGGTAAAAATTTAACAAAAAATTTGGTGGCATTTGCTAAAACTCAGGAACCAAAACAGAAATTTTTCAAGGTCAGTGACAAAATCACTTTTGTTTTGAATTTGATGAAAAAGGATCTGGAAGGCATTGCACTAGTTAAGGACGATGAAGCTAATGTGCCAGAGCTGCTTGCTGATCCTGGAATGATAGAACATGCTTTAATAAACCTTGTGCAAAATTCAATCCATGCCATAAGCAGGGTTGAACAGCCCAGAATTATTACTCGAACATACTGCCTTGATGGTAATATCTGTTTTGAAATTGAAGATAACGGGTGTGGTATTCCGGAAGAGAGCCTGGATAATATTTATGAACCCTCTTTCACTTTAAAAGGAAGTAAGGATGTGACAGGTTCATATAAAACCGGTATTAAAGGAACTGGCTATGGAATGTCCAATTTAAAAAAATATATCGAGCAGCACAAGGGCAATATTTCAGTTAAGTCAAAATTGGGTTCCGGTACGAAATTCACCATCAGTCTGCCAGTCATTAAAAAAGAATTAACAACTCAAGAAAAAGCAGAAATCCGAAAAGAAACAGCCCATTTTCAAAAGTATATTCTTCTTGTTGAAGATGAGGTCGCTATTTCAGATGTGCAATACAGGATACTCTCGCAAGAGCCCTGTAACCATAAAGTTGATATCGCTAATAATGGGCGGGTTGCAATGGATTTGATTAAAAGGAATGAATATGACTTAATAAGCCTGGATTATATTCTTCCGGGAGATATCAACGGGATGGATGTTTACAATTATATCAGAAAAACAAACGAAAGTATTCCAATCCTGTTTATTTCCGGGAACCTTGAATTCTTAGAATCCATAAAAGAGTTGAACCAAAAAGATCCCAATGTTGATCATTTATCAAAGCCCTGTCAGAATAAAGATTATGTAAACGGGATAAACAACTTACTGGAAAGTTCCTTGACTGCACAACTTAATAGTTAAATAAAATATCATTTTCCAGATAGGCCTGTTCCAGTTTTTCCTGATGATTTTTCAGTTCTTTTCCCATATCTGCAGCCATGGTATGGACCAGATAATTAATCAGGCTGATCAGGGATGTCGGGTTTCCCAGGAACGGAATCGTTTCCAACGGCGCGATAAGGACATGATCGGTGAACTGGACCAGTGGGCATGATAAACTGTCTGTCAGCAGTATCATTTTCAGTTTATAGCGATTTACAAGCTTTCCCATTTTGATTAATTCGTTTGGATATCTTGAAGTCGCAATAATTACCACAGCAGATTTTTGAGAAGCAAATATCAGCCGGTCAATTGTTGTTCTGTCACTCCCTTTAAAAATGTTAACATTCTTTCTTATTTTGGCCAGAGTCCACCCCATGTAGTATGCCGGGGTATAAGAAAGCCTTGAGCCGATAATATAGACAGCCTCTGAATCTTTTAAGATTTTCCTGATTTTTTTTACTTCTGCCAAATTAATATTTTTAGTCATGGCCCTGATATTTTCAATATCCTGGTTGGTTATCCTTTCAAGCTCCGCATCTTCGCTGCGAATAACAGAGTTGGATAGCCTGCTTCTTTCAATCAAAGTCAGTTCGGTATCAATGAGCCCTCTTAAGGCCTTGATAAATAATGCATAGCTCGCATAATCCAATTGCCGGACGAACCTGACAACCGTGGCTTCGCTGGCACCGACGGCAGCGGCAAGTTTTCTTGTTGTCATGAAAACGGCTTTGTCCGGATTGGACAATACAAATTCAGCCAGCACTTTTCCTTTGGAAGTCAACTCAGAATAGTGTCCATTAATAATTTTATGCAGAGAAGTTATTTTTTTGCCCATCGGATTCCTCGTATATTAAAAAGGTGAAAGCCTGGAAAAGCTTGTTACATTTTTACCCTTTCCTGTCAAGTTTTTGCCCGATTTTGACTTTTATAGTTATCAAAAGACGTCAACTAAATTAATTTTCAAGCGTTATTTGATATCTGTTGTTTGGTTGATAGTTTGCTGCTAAATTAGCTAATCTGCAATAATAGATCGAAAATAAACAAAAAAATATTAATTTTTGATTCAGGTTATCGAGAAATTTGTAACAAAACCTATCAAATTTAGTTTTTCCTTGACAAGCATTGTTGATTATGAAAGATTTTGTTAAATTTATTACAAACAAGAGGTGAGAAATGATGATCAAAATTCCAATATGTCCTGAATGTAAAAAGGAATTGCCTTTAAATTCAACCCGGTGTCATCATTGCTCAAAGTCTGTTTCAGCAGTGAAATTCCGGTCGGTTTTCAGCTGGAATTGGGCTGACAGGGCATTCCTGCTTTTTTCAGTTTTAATTTTTGTTTCATTTTTTATGCCCTGGTTTCCCGGAAAATTTCTTTCCAGGGAAAATCCTTTGTCACCGCTTAACCTGCTCCTGCATCTTGTGGACCTGGATGTGGAGTTCCTCGTATCCTATGATGTTTTGAGAATGGTTTTAATTGTCCCTTTGTTTTCTTTTCTTCTTTTTTTAATGGTTTATCTTGGTGACGGCCTGAAAACAACTCCTTTCCCCGGTATATTTCTTATCGTCTGTATACTTGTATCTGTGTTTACGTTTATTTTTCAAACCCTTGGGGGTGTTTTTCAATGGGGTGCGGCTTTTCTTTTTTCCGGTGGATTTTTATATTATCTGCAGCAATGTTACAAAAAAGGAACGCTTGGCAGGATATCTTCTTATCTTTTATTTATCTTTATCCTGGCCTCCATTTTTTTATATCTTTTTGATCTTTCAATTAAATTTTATGCCAGGCTTGATCTCATTATACTGGGCGAAACCTGGGGGTTCTTTATGGCCTGGACAGTTTCATGCCTGCTTGTCCTTCTGGCAGTTCTGTATCATATGCGATCGATTGAGGATTTCTGGATGGTAATCTTTGCCCTGGGTTTTTCTGTTATTGCCTATTCAACTCTGGTTCATCCGTTTTTTGTATCCGGCCCGTTAAAGTTTTTTGCGGATAACCTTCATGAAACTTTTGTCCAGCTTGCCGCCCATATTCGCATTGTCGGTATTGCCCTGATCATAGCCATTGCAACTGGTGTTCCTGTGGGTATCTATATTACACGCCATCCGGGTGCAGCAGGAATTGTTCTTTATATATCAAGTATTCTCATTACCATACCCAGTATTGCCATGTTCGGGTTTATGATGCCGATTCTTTCAACCATTGATAATGCATGGGATGGGGTCAGCGGTATCGGAATCGGGGTTGTCCCTGCAGTCGTGGCATTGTCTCTGTATTCCCTGCTTCCGATTGTCAGAAATACTTATATTGCATTAAAAAGTGTGGACCCTGCCACGATTGAAGCAGGCAAAGGGATGGGAATGACAAATTTCCAGCTTCTTATCCAACTACAGCTTCCTTTGTCAGCACCCATCATTATGGCAGGTGTCAGGACAGCAGTGGTTATGGGGATTGCCATTGCTGCCATTGCCGCCTACATCGGTGCAGGAGGGTTAGGGCTTTTTGTCAGTGAAGGGCTTCAGATGTCAACCAATAACTCGGTTATTGCAGGTGCCATTGCCATGAGTCTTCTTGCCATTGTGGCGGATATTTTTCTGGCAAAAGCTGAGGACTGGATTACACCGACCGGCCTGAAAATCAAACAGGCAACAGAGTAATAAAGGAAAAAATTATGGGAACCATGCTAAGCCTTCAGAAAGTAACAAAAATATATCCCGGAGCCGGGCATATCAAGGCTGTAGATGAACTCTCCTTTGATCTGGAGGAAGGTGAGATCTGTACACTTGTCGGACCTTCAGGATGCGGCAAAACCACTGCAATGAAAATGATCAACCGCTTGATATCCATTACCAGCGGAAAGATCATTATTGACGGCAAGGATATTTCCAGGCTCAACACCATAGAACTTAGAAGAAGCATCGGATATGTGATTCAAAATATTGGCCTGTTTCCCAATATGACCATTGGTGAGAATATTGCCATTATCCCGAAACTTCTAAAATGGGACAGGGCAAAAATTGATGAAAAGGTGCAAAGACTTCTTGAAATCGTTAATCTTGACCCTGACGAGTACAAGGACCGGTATCCAAAAGAACTTTCAGGAGGCCAGCAGCAGAGAATCGGGGTTGCCAGGGGAATGGCGGGTGATCCGCCCATCATGCTCATGGATGAGCCCTTTGGCGCAATTGATCCCATTAACAGGGAGCATCTCCAGAACGAGTTTTTAAAAATACAGGAAAAGGTTAAAAAAACCATTGTATTTGTAACCCATGATATTGATGAGGCCATAAAAATGGGAGATAAGATCTGCCTGCTAAGAGACGGCCACCTGGTTCAGTTCGCATCCCCGGAAGAAATGCTGACCCATCCGAAAAACGATTTTGTCGCTGATTTTGCGGGGGGTGACCGGACCCTCAAACGTCTCAACCTGTTTACTGTAAAACGGGCGATGAAGGACAACCCACCGATTATTAATCAGGATGAAACCATTGAAACCGCCCGTAACCTGTTCTCAGAAATCAACACCCGATACCTGATTGCAGTAAATTCAGAAGGTAGGCTCACAGGGATGATTGACAAACAGGATATTCCTGGTAAAGCACTCTTGGTTAAAGATGCAGTTGCACCGACCAATGCGTGGCTGACGTCGCAGTCGAGTCTCAAGGACGGTCTGTCTGAGATTTTCAGTCATGATTACGGATTCCTGATTGTGGTGGATGACGCGAAAAAGGTGCTTGGGTGGCTTCACACAGAAGATATCAAAGAGACCTTGAAAGGATAGAATCATGATTTTACGGATTTTATTTCAACTGGTCAAAAGGCTGGCGCCGATCTTTTTAACGATTTTTTTTATTGTGTGGCTTTATACTTATTACGGGGCATGGGACTACACAATTAAAAATCTTTCAGAATTTTTCAGATTGATTCTTGAACACTTTATTCTGGTCATCATCAGCATGTTCTGTGCCGTCATTGTGGGGGTGACCCTTGGTACCATAATGACACGAAAAAGCATGGAAAAGGCGTCTTCGGTCATAATGGCCGTGGTTAATGTCTGGCAGTCGGTTCCTTCGCTTGGTGTGCTTGCCCTGGCTTACGGATTTCTGCCCTTTATCGGTCTTTCAGGCATTGGTATGGTACCTGCACTGATTGCACTTTTTTTTCATGCAGTGGCACCCATTGTCAGAAATACCTATGCAGGGATTGAATCGGTGAGCAAAGATGTCATCGAGGCAGCCACAGGGATGGGAATGACCAAAAAACAGATCCTGTTTCAGATTGAACTTCCCAATGCCATGCCTGTTATTGCAGGCGGAATAAGAACATCGACCGCCATTATTGTCGGAACAGCCCCTCTGGCATTTCTCATCGGCGGCGGCGGACTCGGGTTCTGGATATTTACCGGAATTGCCCTGGTTGACATGGGCATCATGATGGCAGGTGCCGTACCGGTTGCCCTTATTGCCATGCTGTTTGATTATTGCCTGGGTGTTTTTGAAAAATTTCTTGTTTCAAGAGGAGTCCGGACTGATGAAATAGAACTGGCTTAATCGTTAAAAGGCTGGGCATAAATCAATTGATATCCGGCCATATGATGCTGTGTGCATTTTGTCCACGGCAATTAATATTAAATAATATTTTCCTGGAGGTTTTATTATGAAAAAATTGATTCTTTTACTGGTAGCACTTACATTTATTGCGCTCCCTTTGTCGGCTTTTGCAAAAGCCCCTGTAAGGGTAGCATCCAAGGGTTTTACCGAACAGGTAATTCTGGGTAAAATCATGGTCAATCTGTTGAAAGACAGGGGAATTCCTGTTGAAGATCGTACCAGCCTTGGTGGGACAAATGTGAATCGTGAAGCCCTGGAACAGGGGCAGATTGATGTTTACATGGAGTATACGGGAACCGCATGGCTTTCATTTTTCAAAAAAAAAGAAGTGGTTCGCGATGCAGATCAGCTCTATGCCAAGGTAAAGGCAGAGGATGAAAAAATTGGTCTCACGTGGCTTGCACCTGCAAAATTTAACAATACCTATGCCATTATCATGAAAGCCTCGACTGCTGATCAACTGGGCATCAGTACCCTGTCCCAATGGGCTGCATGGACAAAAAACAATCCCGGCAAAATGAGCGTTTCCACCAATGCAGAGTTTTATTCCAGGGTTGACGGGTTCAAGGGAATGATGGGATATTATGGTCTTGAATTCGGTAAAGATATCCCGGATGCAAAAGTCATGAAAATGGAAACTCCTCTCGCTAAAAAGACGGTCAGGGATGGTCAGGCCATGTGCGGAATGGCATTTGCCACTGATGGTGAGATCAAGGATTATAACCTGACTGTGCTTGATGATGATAAAAGTTATTTTCCCATCTATAATCCTGCACCGGTTATCAGGGCTGAAGTGCTTAAAGCATACCCTGAAATCAAACTCATTTTAAGCGAGATCGGAGCTTCCCTGGACACTGCCACCATGACAAGACTTAACTACAGAGTTAATGTGAATGGCGAAAAACCAGAAGCTGTGGCTAAAAGCTGGCTTGCAGGTGTTGGGCTTATTATCAAAAAACAAAAATAAACCAGTCTCACTTTAAATGCCCGGGTTTAAAATATCTCCCGGGCATTTAAAATTTTTCAGATTTAATATTTTACAAACTCCAGATGTTTTCTGAAATTTTATTCTCTATTTCAGCCTGTTTCCACTTCCATGCTTTTCAGGACTTCAGCCTGTACACTATCCCAGATTTTTCGTTTGAGTGTCATATAATTGTCTGAGAGCTGAACATCGGCATTGCGCGGGTGAGGAAGATCATTTACAATTTCCTGGGCAATGCGGCCCGGTCTGGCAGTCATTACAGCAATTCGTGACGACAGCAGCAAGGCTTCGTCTATGGAATGGGTGATGAATATGATGGTTTTTTTATGTTTTTCATAAATGCGGACCAGCTGCTCCTGAAGAACCTGACGTGTCATCGCATCAAGGGCTGCAAAAGGTTCATCAAGGAGCATGACTTCGGGATCGTTTGCCAGAGCCCTTGCTATGGAAACCCGCTGCTTCATACCACCGGAAAGATGGTGGGGATAGCTTTTTTCAAATCCATTGAGCGCAACCAGATCAATAAATTTAGCAGCTATGGCTTTTCGTTCGGATTTTGGAATTCTTTTCATCTTCAGTCCGAATTCCACATTCTCCTGCACTGTTTTCCAGGGAAATAAAGCGTATTGCTGGAAAATCATTCCGCATTCCGGTGTTATGCCGGTGACCGGTTTCCCGTCCAGAAGGACTTTTCCGCTGCTGGGAGTGTCAAACCCGGCTATCATGTTAATCAAAGTAGTCTTCCCGCATCCGGACGCACCGACAACAACAAGAAATTCTCCATCCCTGATGTCTAAGGACAGGTCTTTAAGTGCAGTTACTTCACCCTGTTTGCTGGAAAAACATTTGGTAACATTATTAACACAAATTTTGCTTTGGCCGTTTAACGTGTCCACGGCAGCAGTCTCCTTTCGAATTTTTTAAAAACAACATCAATGACCATAACTGTAATGCTGATCATCACCATTCCTAACATAACAGTATCCGTTTGAAAATATTCCTTTCCATTCATAATCATAAATCCCAACCCTTCACGGGCTGCGACAAGTTCTGCAGATATGATACATGTCCAGGCAATCCCCAGCATTACTTTCAGACCTGAAATAATCTGGGGAAGTGCGCCCGGTAAGATAACTTCACGCATTACATCCAGCTTTGAGGCTCCAAGATTACGTGCTGCTCTGATCAGTAAGGGATCAATACTTTTCGTGGCCTCAATAATATATAAAAGAGAAGGCGCAAAAGATCCCATAAATACTATTGAGTATTTTTGTGTTTCCGTAATACCGAGCCAGAGAAGGGAAAGCGGTATCCAGCTCATGGACGGCAAAGGGCGCAACAGTGAAATAAAAGGATCGCATATGGCCATGAATAGCCGTGATGAACCAAGAAAAATTCCAAATGGAATAGCCACCATGGATGAAATCATGAATCCCACCATCACGCGTCGGGTTGAAGCAAGGGTATGCGCCATAAGCTCACCATTACCAATAAGTTTTACAGCTCTTGCAAAAATTTTGGAAGGTGCCGGCATAAAGACCGGGTCAATCAAACCACCTCTGCAGACAAGTTCCCAAATGCCAAGAAAAAGAGTTAGAGAAATGATGCTTATAATAATCGGTTTACTTGAATGGTTTTCTTTATCCATTTGGTTTTAACTCCTTGATCTTGATCAGGCACACCTTAAGAATATTCCAATGGGGAAATTTTTATTCGCCTGGTATGCCTGATCATTCATGCATGTTTATGGCAGCATGTCTGTTGTAACCCAGTCTTTAACCATAGGTGACTGATCGATCTGTCCATGTCTGGTGAGAAAATCTCCAAGTTTCTGCATCCCTTTAACAAAATCTCCGGGATCACTCATGAGTGCTTTTTGTTTACTCCCCGGAATCCATTCAATATCCTTGAGTACGGTCATCTGGTCTTCCATATTCAGGTTGGTCAGCTTGACAAGTACTTGAGCACACTCTTCAGGTTTGTTAATCAACATGTCAATCGCTTCAAAATAACCTTTGACAAAAGCGTTACACGTATTGGGATATTTTTGGGCAAAGTCTTTGCGAACTACAAGCAGATCAGGGCCAGGACCAAGCTTATATTTTTTATATAGACTGAACTCGGTATCGTTGGCAAGAAGATGGTTGCCTTTCATATTAAGAAGTTTGTTAAAATGGGGTGTCCAGGCAGCGCAAGCATCAATCTCGCCGGAACTCATGGCAGCAGGCATTTCATTTACTTTCAGGTTAAGTAAGGTAAGATCTTTTTCAGGGTCCAATCCGGCCTGTTGCAGTAAATCCAATACCAGGACATGGGCGCTGGATGCAAAAGGAGCAGCAAGCTTTTTACCCTTAAGATCTTTCAAGGAATTGATACCGTCCCTTGCAATTATCCCTTCTACTGTTGCATAGGAATCTTGTGTGCCAAAGGCAAAAAAACTTTTGTTACCGACTGCCATCAATGCAATTGCTGAAATACTGCCAGTTGAAGCCACGTCAAGATCACCCGCAATAAGTGATCCCATGCGCCCGGATGAAGCATAAAAATTTTGAAATAAAACTCCCAGACCGTGTTTTTTAAACAACCCTTTTTCCATGCCGACCCAGGCCGGGTAGTGTCCAAGCCAGGAAGAACCGCCATAAATAACTGTAACCTTTTCAGGCTTGTTATCAGCACTTGCAGTGCCGGGTGCCAATGTCAGCATGACCGCCATGGTCAAAGCCAATAAAAGGGTACTAATGTTTACTTTTTTCAATTGCATCCTGTTACCTCCTCGTTATATTTGATTGTAAATTATACTTCCTCGGCCTCGGTACGGCAAAGCCGGGAACGTATCCCAATGAAATTAATAATTAGCAAGAAATGCGCCACTCTCCATACATACTTAAAAACAATGACCTTGCATATAATTGTTGCTTGATAACGGATCTGTCTTGTATATTGCAAGTGCCGATTTCAGCACACTTAGAGCATGGCATGTGTTTGTTTTGGCACAGGCAGAAGATAGGATAATAACAACAAATCAGAGGCTTGAGGATGTTTCAACCCGGGAAATATACCAGTAATACTATTAGAAGTAACGGGTATGGAACTTGCTATACCTTAATAAATATCATGGATAATAAAAGATTCAAAATTTATCAATGCCTGGGGATGTTATTCTTTTGCCTTTTCCTTGTTCTTAAGCCCGGAACAGGTTTTGGTAATGATTCAAAGGTGCTTTGTGTCGGCGTGCCAACCGGATTCCCTCCATTTTCTTTCAAGGGAAAAGGAGAGTATCGTGTTCGGGGTTATGCTGTTGATGTTATCACAACCATCAGTGATATGAACCATAGAAATGTACGATTTCTGGTGGGTGATCCGGAAGATTTATTGGCCGCACTCCGTTTTGGAGAAATTGATGTTGTCAGTGGTATAGTGTTGTCGGAAAAATTAAAGCAGGATTTTGATTTTCTTGAACTCAATGTTTTTGTAAAGCGGTTTTTTTATGTTAAAAAAACAAAAATTGATTCGATAAAACAAGAAGACCTTCCGGGCAAAACAGTTGTGGTGGCAAGGGGGCAGCCGTATATGGATTTGGGCCTGGACTGGCAGGGGTTGACTATTGTCCAGGCAAGAAACTTGCTGGAAGCCTTACAGATGCTGAATAGCAACCATGCACAGATTATGATCGGGACGTCAGAAAGGGTGGTCAACTATCTGGTTGAGAAACACGGGCTGACCGATATCCACCAGGTCGGGGTGACCATGGGGCGCCTCCCTCTGGCCATTATTGTTTCTAAAGGTAATACCAAGCTTTTAAAACAATTGAGTGTCGGGCTTGGAATGGCCATCAGTGACGGAAGGCTTGGAAAAGTTGAAGCAAAGTGGTTCAGCAGCAGAGACTGGGCTTTTGTCTGGTCACAATATAGAATATATCTATTAGGCGGCGCATTTTTTTTACTCATACTTATGATAGGCTTCATCATATGGAACTATATGCTTAAATCTCAAGTTGCCCGTATCACCCGGGATCTACACATATCGGAACAGCGTTACAGGGAACTTATCGAATCCTCACCAGATATGGTTTTTTTAATCAATCCACAAGGATATATACACTTGGCCAACAACACGGCCTATGAAAAGCTTCCCGTTGACCGTGATTGTGAAAAAAAACTTCACATGGAGTCTATTGTTGATCCGCCCTGCATTCAAGCGATGACGGATTTTCTTAAAATGCTGTTCAAAACCGGTTATGGTTCCAATGAAACAAGACTTATATCTTACGATTTCCGATTAATTCGTGTCGAAATGATTGCTGCAACTATTAGACTTGGGAGCGAGGGTGAACAGCTCGCCTGTTGTTTTGCCCGTGACATCACGGAGCGAAAACGGCTGGAGGCGGAACTGGTCCAGAGTGAGAAGCTTGCTATTATAGGGAAAATGTCAGCATGCCTGGCACATGAAATCAATAATCCCATAGGCATTGTACTGGCCCACACCGAAGATATCATCAGTGGGGAACTGGACCTGGAAGAAGTCAACGAAAGCCTGCATTCAATACAGAGAAATGCCATACGGGCAGGACAAATTACCGAAAGTCTTCTGACCCAGGCATCTTTTAAAGATAATGCCTTTAAAAACCTGGATCTCGCTGATGTGTTAGAAGTGTGCATCCATTTTATTAAGCCGAAATTAAAGAATATTTCAATTCATAAAAACCTTTCATCCTGCCAATATTTTGTACATGGAGATGAAATCAGCTTGCAACAGGCTTTTATCAATCTCCTGCTTAACGCAATTGAAAGTATTCCAGGCACCGGAGGTCAAATCAATGTTCAAATAGAACATAAAGCCATTGAAGGACATTTCTTTGTTGAGGCCTGGATAAAAGATACCGGTAAAGGAATTGTAAACAAAGATATCAAAAGAATATTTGATCCTTTTTTTACAAACGGCAAGCACCGCGGATTTGGAATCGGGCTTTTTGTTGCTTATCACATTATCAAAAAACATGGGGGGGAAATTATTCCCATATCTGTTGAAAAGGCCGGAACTGTCATGCATGTGAGGTTGCCAGCAGCCAAAAAGGAGTAAGTCGCAAATGGTGGAAAAAATTCTCATAGTTGAAGATGAACTGGAAATGTTACAGTTTCTGGAACGTTATTATTCCAGGAAGGCGTATAAAATAACGGCGGTTGATTCTACTGAAAAAGCATGGGCAGCCCTTTGTGAAACAGAATACGATCTGGTTATTTCCGATATGGCTTTTGATGGAATGAGTGGTATTGATCTGCTGAAAAGAATCAGAGAGGTTGACAAGGATTTGCCATTTATCATTATTACCGGACAAGGGTCTATAGAAAGTGCGGTTGAAGCAATAAAAATCGGAGCCTTTCACTATGTTACAAAGCCGTTTAAACCTAAGGAACTTGAAATTATTGCCGGTCGTGCCATTGAGTTTGGAAAAATTCATAAAAAATTTGAACGGATCCACAGGGAAGAAGCAGAACGTGAAAATCAATCAGTGGTTTTCGGCAATAACCGCCAGATAAAAGAAGTCATGCAGGTAATCGACAAAATATCTGCTTCTCAGGCACCCATCATTATAGAAGGTGAAACCGGTACAGGTAAGTCTGTCTTTGCACATCATATTCATCAGATCAGTGACCGGAGCAATGGTCCTTTTGTTACCATTGACTGTGGAGCGCTTTCTGAAAATTTACTGGAAAGTGAGTTGTTCGGCCATGTTAAAGGTGCGTTTACAGGAGCTGTCAGGGCGAAACGGGGATTGTTTGAAGATGCTTGCGAAGGGACGGTTTTTCTCGATGAAATCGGTGAGATGACATTAGCGACCCAGGTGAAACTGCTTAGGGCATTACAGGAATTTGAAATCAAACCCGTTGGAGGAAACCAGAGCATTAAAATTGATGTCAGGGTTATTTCTGCCACAAACCGTAATCTTCAAGAAAAGATTGCTAAAGGAACTTTTCGTGAGGATTTGTATTACCGTCTTGCTGTCATCCCTTTATATCTGCCTCCTCTTCGTCAGCGTCCCGAAGATATTCTATTATTTGTCGGTCATTTCGTGCAAAAATTTAATAAACGACATAACCAGAAGATTGTCAAGATCGAGCCAAGAGTTCTTCAGGCATTCAAGGAATCTCCATGGAAAGGCAATATACGGGAATTAAAAAATGTTATTGAGCGGGCAGTCCTTCTTGCTGAATCCCAGGTGATAACATATGATTGCCTGAATCCAACATCATATCAAAACGTTGTGGGAAAAATTGAAATTCCTGAAGAACCGGTTTCCCTGAAAGAGACCCTGGAAATAACTGAAAAAAAAGCCATTCAAACCGCCCTTGCCATTGCAAATGAAAACCGGTCAAAGGCAGCAGATATTCTTGGAATCGGCCGTCGCACCCTTTATACAAAAATGGCTTACTATCGTATCGAGTAAGGTGTTAATTGGTGTAATTTTTTTTGTTAGTATTTTACAAGCCCAAAGTATTTTCTGAGTTTTCCCCGGAGTTTCCGAAAGGGATTGGAAAATATTTTCGCATAACTTTCAATGGTGGTCATGGCTTTTTCCGGCTCAAACACATCCTGGAAAACAAGGTGTTTGTATTTGGTGATCCATATATAGAAGTCTGTTTCCGTCCGGTGGGGAAACCGGGATATGATTCCGTTTTTCCGGATTAAATCCTTCATGGGCGAATAAATATTGTCAAACCAGGATATTGCCGCTTCTTCAATATTGATGTCTTTTTTTTCTTTTTTTGCGAGGTAAAACCTGTGTCGCTGTATATGTTCCATGAGGATAGGATAACCCCCCAGAACAGTCAGATGAAGTTGCGGGTTTCTTGTTTTTTTCAATCCGGTTTCTTTTAAAAACCGGTGATATGTTTCAAGAATGGCAATCTGCTCTATGTCTGTTTTGTCGTCAAGGGAAAGATCACAGTTATATTCAAATACGTTTGCCTCAATCGCGACCTGATTTTTTGCTTTTGCCACCGATACCCTGTGGTGGCCGTCTTTAACAAAATAGGCGTTGCACACCTTGTATAGCTCAACAGGCGGGAGATCTCTGCCGGATTCGACAGCCGTTTCTATTAGTTTCCATCTGTTCCTTAAATTTTCGTCCAAAGGAAGAAAATGCCTAGTAAAATTTCTATAGCGGCCCTGGCTGCCGACGATTGAATCCAGTGGCACAGATTTTAACCCCAAGGCTCTTACATGCCAGAGTTCGAGTTTTTCTTTGACATCATCAAAGGGAAGGAGACGTCTGGATTTTCTGAGCAGCAGATCTTTGAGTTCCTGAATAAACGCTTTTGAGATTGCCTTTGAAAAAGCGATATCCGATTTGTATTTTGATGCTGCCTCTTTATTGGTTTTATCACTAGTGATAAGTGGTTCCATGGCTTTGCTGCAAAAGTGTACGTAATAAATTTCAATTGAATTGTATTTTATACTAATCATATAAGAAACAAAAGTCAACATGTCTTCCGTTTGTTTTTATTGATTAAAAACTTTGATGGGTTTTGTTACATTTTTCTTGACAGATAATAACTGCCATGTCATTTAAACAATGAATCGGAACAAAATTCAGGCAAGAAAAAAATATTTTGGTTTGTCTGGAAAACAAAATTACTTAAAGGAGATCGGAATGAATTTAATGGGCTTACAGGACGGGCAGTATCGCCCCCTGTCACCGGAACAGATAGAAACAGTGCATGAAGCTTCCCTGAAGATTCTTGAAAAAACAGGAATTACGTATGAACAGGGTCTGGAAGATACTGTTCAACTGCTTGAAGACAACGGTGCTGCCATTGACAGGGATAAAAAAAATATTAAATTTTCAAAGGATATGATTGCTGAACAGGTGGCAAGAGCCCCTGAAAAAGTCGTCCTTTGCGGCCAGAACCCGAAGAACGATCTTCACCTGACCGAAAATCGAGTCCATCTGGGGACAGGGGGTGCTGCCATAAAGATTCTGGACCCGAAAACAGGTAAAGTCAGATCCACAACCCTCAAAGATCTCTATGATGTATCACGGCTTGTGGATCAACTGGATAATATTCATTTCCTGGTAAGGCCCTGCATTGCCACAGACATTGATAAGGCAGACTATGATATCAATATGTTTTATGCATGCCTTGCAGCATCTTCAAAACATGTCATGGCCGGAGTGAATGATGAACAGGGGCTGCACAATGTCATTGAAATGGCATCCATGATTGCCGGTGGCCCGGATAAGCTTGCCGAAAAACCTTTTATCTCCGTGATTACTTCCTTTGCCATCAGCCCGTTAAAACTGTGCACCCAGTCCACCCATATCATGCAGGAAGCAAACCGCAACCGCATCCCTGTTGCACTTTCCAGCGCACCCATGGCCGGGTCAACTTCTCCTCTGACCATGGCAGGCACCCTGGCCCAGCTTCATGCGGAACAGCTCGCCGGCATCACCATATGTCAGTTAACCCGTCCGGGGGCACCCCTGCTTTATGGCGGAATACCGGGCATGGCAAACCTTAAAACCATGGGATACTCAGGCGGTGCTGTGGAATGCGGCATGATGAATGCATCCATCCATCAATTATCAAATCATATAAAAGTACCCAATTACAATTCAGCAGGACTTTCAGATTCCAAGGTTCCGGATGCCCAGGCCGGGTATGAAAAAGCGTTTACTGTACTGCTTGCATCCATGGGCGGCGCAAATTATATCCATCACAGTGCCGGCATGCTTGAATCCATGCTCACCATTGCCCATGAGCAGTTTGTCATTGATGATGAAATTATCGGAAACGCCTGCAAGGTTCTCAAAGGCATTGATATTGATGCAGAACATCTTGCCCTTGAAGTGATCGACTCAGTAGGACCTGGAGGGAATTTCATGACCTCTCCCCATACCATGGCCCATATGAGAAAAGAATACTATAACGGCAATGGCGTGACCGACAGGAAAAGTCGTGAAAAATGGGAACAAGACGGCAGCCTTGATATCAGGCAAAGGGCACTTGCCATGGCCAAAAAATTGCTTGCAGGTCCTAAGCCGTCTCATATCCCTGAAGAGATTGACAAGGAAATAAAAGAAAAATTTAACATATTATTATAGTGCCGGAATAAAAACATGAGTGCGATGTAATCGTTCGGATACTATTTAAAAAAAGGAAACAGGCATGACTGATTTTAATGAAATAAAAGAGACACTGGTTAACCTTGATGAGCAACGCCTGATTGAACTGGTGAATGAGGCGCTGGAAAAAGATATCCCTCCCGGTGATATCCTCAATAAAGGATTGATTGCCGGCATGGATATTGTCGGCGAAAAAATGGAAAATGAGGATATGTTCATTCCGGAAGTGCTGATGGCTGCCAAGGCTATGAGTAAAGGAGTTGAGATCCTGAAACCCCTTCTGAGCGATAAAGAGACACAGACCCGGGGAAGTGTGATCATCGGTACTGTTAAAGGGGATCTTCATGATATTGGAAAAAATCTTGTGGCCATGATGATGGAAAGTGCCGGTCTGACCGTCCATAACCTGGGTGTGGATATTGCTCCTGAAGAATTTGTGCGAATGATCAAGGAAAAAAATGCGGGCATACTCTGCCTTTCAGCACTTTTAACCACCACCATGCCAATGATGAAACAGACCATTGATGCCGTGGTTGAAAGCGGATTGAGAGACCAGGTTAAAATCATGGTGGGGGGCGCACCGGTCACCCAGGCCTTTGCCGATGATATCGGAGCCGATGCCTTTGCATCTGATGCAGGATCTGCTGCAAAAAGCGCCAAAGCGCTGGTTGCTTAATAAAGGGGGAAACAGATGTTTCAAGTAATCGGGGAAAGGATAAATACATCCAGAAAAAAGGTCCAGGCTGCAGTCGCAGATCGTAATGCAGCATATATTGAGGAAGATGTTAAAAAACAGCAGGCGGCAGGTGCTGATTTTATTGATGTTAATGCCGGTGCCAGAATAGGGCATGAAAAAGAGGATATGAAATGGCTTCTGGATACGATAGGGCCTATAGCTACAGTGCCGCTCTGCCTGGACAGTCCTGACCCGGCTATTCTTGAAATGGCCTATGGCATGGTTGACAAACCCCCCATGATCAACTCCATAAGCCTTGAAAAAGACCGGTTTGACACCATGATGCCTTTTTTAAAAGGAAAAGAATGTAAAATTATTGCCCTCTGCATGGATGACAGCGGTATGCCGGCATCGGCTGATGATATTGTTGCAAGAACCGTGGAACTGGTTACCAGGCTTGAATCCATTGGAATGAAACAGGATGCCGTTTACATTGATCCCCTTGTTCAGCCCATTAGCACGGATTCAGTAAAAGGCACCATGGTTCTGGATGCAGTAAGGCAGATTAAAAACCAGTACCCTGATGTCCATATTACAGGCGGGCTTTCTAATATTTCATATGGTCTGCCGGAAAGGAAGATCATCAACCGGACCTTTGTGACGTTGATGATGGATGCTGGCATGGATTCGGCCATTATTGATCCTTTGGATGCCAAAATCATGGCTGTCATAAGAACCGCAGACATGCTTCTTGGCAATGATAACTTTTGCATGTCCTATCTTAAAGGGGTCCGTTCCGGCATGATCAAATCCTGACAGATGGAGATAAGAAGATGAGCAAAAAAAAGGATGGTCTAACACCTGAAAATATCCTTCAGATCCGAGTGTTTGCCTTTATTTGATTTATGTATTAAATAATTCAAACAGGCATTAAAAATAACAAAAAGGGAAGTATCTGATATGTGCGGTATTGTTGTGTATTACGGGGATGCTGAAAACAGGTTGACACGGGTGTTTACCGGGATGTGGGCCATTGTTTACAGGGCACCTGACAGCACAGGAATCGGTCTGATCGGAAGTGATCTGGAGCCTCTCAAGATCCGACGGGAGTTAGGATCTGTCGACGGTCTCATTGACCGGCTCATTAAGTCTCCTGTATTTGACGAGAGTGAACTCCGGGTGGTTTCAGTCATGGATGATGCTTTTCACAGCTATTCGGATTTCATGGTTCAAAATCAGGAAAAACTTCTTGCATTTGAGGGCTTTTTACCAAAAAAACGTTTCATTGATAAACCGGAAAACAAATCCTTTTTAAGATGGTCAGCGTTAACAGACATTAAAAATATTCTACAGGTGGAGCCGGGAACCGCAGGAAATCCTGAAATTCAGGAATATTTTAAAATAGGCTCCCCTAAACAATTCAAGGTCACCATCAACCGTCTGGTCATGGACTTTGATCTTCCCCTGCCCATTGCTAAAAAATTCATGCTTACAGGGTTTGAGACCCTGATTCGCAGTAAACGGGAAAATGGGTCGGCACCAGTTAATGAAAATGATCTTGTCTATGAGTTCCAGCAGATATTTGATAGCTATGCCTATGATGAAGACCCAGGTCGACCTGTGCGAGCCACTTATAAATTTGGTCCAAAAAATCCCTATGCAAGAAAATATGTCTGGCAGTATCTCAAGGACGTGGTTGTCACACTGCCGCCGGATTATACCATGGACGGCATTGCCAATCTTTTCAGGAGCATTGACAGTTCTGTTCTGGCTAACAGCATCCATACCCCTGAAATGGATGACAGGATACAGTTAATATTTGAGAATTTCTGGGGTGTGAATAAAACCACGCCTCCTGTTTACTGGCGAACCCTGTACCGGACAGAGCGGATCTATAATGTGTACGGAATTGCAGCTGCCTCTGCTCTGGCTTATTTCCAGATAGATGTTTATATGAAAAAAATGTTAAAAACCGGCAAGAAAAACAATCTGCCGCCAGGCCACATCCCGGGTCGTACGCATCCTTTATTGCTTAAATATATGGTTCAGCCGGTAATTGGTCAGGGCAGGTGGGCAATACAGTCGTCTACCTCTGTTCGTAATGCCCATCCTTTTATAGATGAAAAAAAATTAAGGGCTGTGGTGTTAAACGGACAATTCAGTACTGATATTGAATCCAGGGTCAGGGAGTATCTGACCCAGGTAACAAAGATGAATTTGAGAAGTGATAACTCAACCGAATTGTTTGTTATGCTCTGGGGACATTATTTTGATACGGCTTATATGGCAAGCCAGCGGTATGAGGTGATCGAAAAACAACATCGTCTTGGTCTTGAGGATGTTTCCGTGTGCAGCCAGTCTGTTGATTATGGTATTTTTACAAAACTGAGTAACAAGACAAAGCATGATATTGACGAAATGTCATTTATTCAGGCAATGGAAACCATGATCAGGTCAGGGGGGCAATTTGCCGTTTCCGGGATCAGCATGGTATCCACTGACCGGCTTTTTGTAGCTGCCCATAAACGACCGGTGTATATTGTCAAACGGCAGGATACATCGGATTTCATGGTGGTGTCTGATATAAATGCCGCCCTGGGACTTTTCCCCCAGACTCTGATTCAGTCCACCAGCATTAAATTGCGGAAATTAATGAATACGTATTCCAAAAAATCGGTGATAGTTGAGCCAGATTTTTTTGATGATGAGTCCGACAGCCGGGAGTCATGGTTCAGACGGGAAAAAATGGCTCTTCTGGCACCATTCCAGGTGGAGATCTATGCTTTGGATCAGGAACGAGTGTTTGCTAAAATTCAGACAAATGCCGGTACAAACAATGTGCTGCGGGAACTTACAATCATGGATTTCTCAGGAAAGGTTAAAACCGATATCCGGCCAGACCATATCTTTCTGACTCCCATTACCTTTAAAAAAGATTTCGGCAGGACTTTTTATGAAGAACATTTGTTTGAAATACCAGGGTTGCTTACGGATGTGCTGGATCGGTATTCTCCTGACCACCACATACCAGTATTTGACATCAGAGAACGCCTCTTAAAAAAACGATTTGGAGATGGTTTTGCTTCCTTGAATCGGATCATTCTGGTCAGCACGGGTTTTAGTTATCTTTTGACTGAGGTGGTTGAAAAAACCATGGAGCGGTTTTTTACCGGGATTAATATTATCGTAGCCACCCCTCTGGAAATCGACATGGTGGAAAAATCCATTAATCCTGACGGGGATCTGGTGATAATGGTATCATGGTCAGGTACCACTTCGGATATGGTTGCTTTTGCATCCCATCTTTTGACCCGGAATGTCCTCATGGTCGGGGTTACTGAAAAACCGTTTTCCGACCTGGCACTCATCACCAGAAAAAGTGCGGGTGTTATACCCGTGCTCAGCGGAGAAGAAGTGACTGTAGCTCCGCTTAAAAGTTCTATATGCATGCTTTTGGTTCTGGAACTTTTTTGCATTCATATTTCTGTGTTAACCTCGGATGATACAAAAAAGGCAGCTGATTTTTGTGAGGAAATAAACCAAATTCCAGAAAAAATTAATGCCATGTTAACAGATGAAAAAGTAGTTACCTTCTGCCAGGAGGTTGCAAAAAAGACCCAAAATACAAATATCCATTATATTGTTGATGCTCTTCATGATGTCGGATCTGCTGAAATAGGGGCATCGAACCTCGAACTGAATGCCTGGACATCCATGGGAAATGCTGTTGATTATTCTGAGATGGATGCATTCATTCACACCCCTCTGGCAGACAATGACCTGATTCTTGTGAGCGCTACCAATGCCAAACGGCTGACCCAGGGAGTCGATTTCATGAAAGGTCTTTATGAAAATAGAAAACGTTTTTTTGCAATGAGTTATAAAAACAGGGAGAAAAAAGAGATTCAAAAATATGCTGACCAGGCCGTGTTTCTGCCCAAGGTGTCAGATTATTTTCAGCCGTTCATTGATATTACATTCATGTTTTTGTTTGGATTTTATTTCGGGTTGGCACGGGGCAGGCTGTCTGGTCAGATGCCCAGAAATATGACCAAATCCGTGACTGCAGGTCGGGCAAAGAGCAGCATTGACTGGTCTGTCTCAGATGTTGTGGATGACATTGCTGTTAAAAATAAAGCAGGGGATGGTCTGCCTGCCGACCTATTGACCCCGGTAGACAGACCCTGCTGGATCGATCTTGCCGGTAATGATCTGGAAAAACTATATTATACGGATTTAATCAGGCTAAGCGCTGCCTTCCATGATCCAGAGCCCTTTTCAACTTTCTTTTCAACCCAGGCAGGTGCGCGCCTTGAGGCCGTATCAACCCTTATATTCAAGTATCTGACAGATGATGGGATCATCATTTTTGTGCCAATGGACAAGCAGGCTGAAGCTGGGTGTAGAAATTTTTCCCGGTTGTGGGAATTCTGTTTTGATCTTCCCCTTCAGGTGGAATTTCCTGAAAAAATAAAAGGGATCAGCACAGAGGACAGCCTGGTGATAGTTGTGGCTTCAGAACCATCGGATAAAGATTTATTGTCAATGGTATGCCGATATTCCCATAAAAATCTGCTCTGGATTGGTCCTGAAAACGGAAAAGTGGGGTTTCAGACATTTTCAAATTCTTTTGGAGCTTATTTTTTTAATAATCCGGATCTTTTATGTAAATACGAGCATGTCTATTATGCCCTGTCCCTGTTTTTTTCAACACTCATGAAGTACAAACACCCCATGCGCGCCAGGATATTCCTTGATCATTTCAAGCTTTTTTTGCCGACTGTGAATACTATCCTCGGGGATAAAGGATTCAGGCAGACAATTCAGGATATGCTAAAAGAAAATCAGACCTATAAAAAAGGACTTTTCATCACCAGCCTGAAAGGAAACAGTATCTCATGGAAGAACAAATTCCGTACTCATAAAATTCGGGGGCTTGAAAGTGAAACCTTTGGTGTCAGTGCCTATTCTCACCTGGTTATGGTGGATCCTCTGGTGGAAGGAAAGTATGTAAAGCTGGAACCCAGACATATTATGGTCAAAACCTGTTCTGAACAGGATGTTTATGCATGGGAAAAGCGGTATCTGGGCGGTGCAGATGTAGATGATTTTTTACAGGAATTCTCCATGCCCTTTCATCCTGAGTCGGTTCTGCCGTTTATGATTGATAACCAATGGTATCTGCCGGTATTAAAGTCGGATTATGACACAGATCAAGACTGCCTTGTCATTATTGATGCTACCAGTGAAAAATATTTTGACTCAGCACTGGACGAGCTGGCCACATTCGGCAGCCGATATGCACGACTTGTTATTATCACCCAGAAAGGCTTTACCACTGATGCACGGCTTGCTACCCTGAAAAAATATCCCTTGAGCAATATCATCCTTGTCCCGGGGATGACAGATCCGAACGGTAATTCTCAGGTACTCTCGGATTATATTCTTCCTGTGGTGATTAGTATTATTGGTTCAGCCATGAAGTTCCTTGACCAATGACCAGGCAATCCTTTTAGTTTTCGCTGCCAATGTCCGGACATCCGGTTAGCAGGCAGAAAGGGTTTTTTTATAAAAATCGGGTTTCCGCTGGCTGGCGTTGACATACAAGAATACACAAAAATTTTTCACCGAATAATGAGTTTGTAAATTTTTGCTGAATTCAAATGTAGATAAAAGACAGGCCATTATAACATACAGTCTGGAGATGAATGGAGACAGGAAGGTGGGTTTGACAAAACAATTTGGACAATTGCTCAATGTAGATTTAAGTTCAAGTCAGTGCTATCTTTCAGCATTCCCTGAAACTGTATTGGAGTATATCGGAGGGCGCGGATTTAATATCTGGTACCTCTATCATCATCTTGCTTCCGGAACAGATCCTCTGGCCCCTGAGAACATGCTGCTGATATCCTGCGGCCTTTTTACAGGGTCATCTGCTCCGACCTCATCAAGGCTGCACATCAATGCCCTGTCTCCTTTGACCGGGATATTAGGCAGTTCAAATATTGGGGGGTATGCAGGCGCCTGGCTCAGGTCCTGTAACATTGCCTCCATCATCATCACGGGGAAATCGCAAAAACCAGCCACCCTTTATATTGATTCCAGTGGTGCCCGTCTTGAGGAAGCATCTCATCTCTGGGGGCATGATGCCTTTGAAACCCAGGAGATTATCAAACAATCCCATAATAATAATAAATTAAGGATTTTGACCATCGGGCCTGGAGGAGAAAGCAGGGTCAGGTTTGCCACAATTATGAGCGAACGGGACCATGCTGCCGGCAGAACCGGGATGGGATCGGTTATGGGATCAAAGAATCTTAAAGCCATTGTGATTTCCAAAGGAAGCCATAAACACTTTCCTGCTGCCACACCCTTGCAGAAAAAGGCTGTTAAAGCCTATACGTCTGAAATAAAAGAATCATCTGAATTCAATTTTTTCTCAAAATACGGCGGTGCAGGATATGTTAAATGGGTGAATGACTTTGGGATCATGGGCAGCAAAAATTATAGCAGAATCGGGGTCAAGCACATTGAAAAAATAGATTGCAGGCAACTTGAGAAAAATATTGTCCGGTCCAGTGGCTGCTTTCGATGTCCTGTGCAGTGCAAGGCCGATCTTAAGTTAGAGGGAATGGGAAAAAATGAGGGCTTCACACGGCCTGAGTTTGAACCGGTTATCAACCTGGGGCCGAAATGCGGTCTTAATGATCTGAATCAGATCATTAAGCTGGATAATCTCTGTAACCGCCTGGGAGTGGATTCCACATCAGCCGCCAGTGTTATTGCCTTTGCCATGGATCTTTTTGAAAAAAAATTATTACCCGACAATTTGGTTGGAGATCTCGATCTTTCCTGGGGTAATGCCACCACTATGGAAAAATTACTTTACCAGATGGTTGAAGGCAAAGGGCTTGGCAAAATTTTAAGTCTTGGCGTCAGAAAGGCGGCTGAACTCATCGGCAATGGCGCATCTAAATATGCTGTCCATATCAAGGGGCTGGAACTGACCGCCTATCATCCGGCAGCCATTATGGGTACTGCCCTTGGATATGCTGTATCAAGCCGGGGTGGTGATTATAATAATGTTTATGCATCCCTTGAATACAGCTGGACTAAAGAAGAGGCAGAAAAAGAGTTTGGAACTAAAGAAGCAGTTAATATTAAATCCATTTGCGCAAAAGGGCTGTTGATAAAAAAAGCCGTTACCACCAATATCATTGTTGATTGTCTGGGCCTTTGCAAGGTACCGGTTTTATCTCTTTTAAGATCCTTTAACTTTGAAAATGAAGTAAGACTCATCAATGGGTTGACGGATTTAAACGTTTCAGAAAAAGATTTTTTTAGGGTAGGGACAAAAATTGCAGCCCTTGAGAAACTTTTTAATATCCGGCATGAAAAAGGAGATAGTGAAGACAAACTTCCTGAAATGTTTATCAACAAAGACAATAGTCAGGGATTAACCCTGCAAAATTTTGAAGTCATGTTACAGGAGTACTACACTGCCATGGGGTGGGACGAAAATGGAACTCCTCCTGAACCGGCATAGAAAATGAATTTTATATATTGGAGGGGAAAAAATGATTCAGTCTTCAAACATTCAAACAAGATCCGTTGGTATGAAGATTCTCACGGATGACCAGATTTGGGAAATAAAACAGGCCGCTTTTGATATTATTGAAAGGATCGGTTTTAAATGCCGGCACAAAGAAGTTCATAAAATGATGAAACAGGCCGGTGCATGGGTCAAGGACAATAATATCAAAATTCCAAGGCATATTGTTGAAGAATGTCTGGTCACAACCCCCAATGGCTGGACAATATATGACCGGAACGGCAGGCGGGCAATGGAAGTGGAAGGTGAAAAAAGCCATTATGGCACATCCACTGCCAGTCCCTTTACACGGGATGCATTTACCGGTGAAATCCGGAATACCAGTATCAAGGATATCGAACTGGGTGCAAAAGTGGCGGACTACCTGGATGGCATTGATTTTGTCATGCCCATGGGAACGGCTCAGGATGTACCGGCAAATGCTGCCGAAGTTCATGAATTCTCCGCCATGGTTTCCAACACGACAAAACCGGCTGTTTTTATCGGATATACCGCTCTTGGCATTGAGTATGTTTACGAGATGGCGGCCGTGATTGCAGGGGGACAGGAAAATTTAAGCCAGAAACCATTTATTATTCTCTATCCAGAGGCTATAGCACCGTTTTTTTTCCCCGATGAAGTCATAGAGCGTATTTTTATTGCAGCCGATCGGTTTATGCCACAGTTGCCGGGTTCCACTGTCCAGGCAGGTGCCACAGGCCCCGTTACACTGGCAGGAGTTATCACTCAGATCACGGCAGAAGCACTTATCCATATCACCATTGCCCAGTTGCGGAAAAAAGGATGTCCTGTCGCCATGAGCGGCAATGTCGGTATTCTTGACATGCGAACAGCACTCATGACAATGGGGGCACCTGAAAATAGTCTGGCCATTGCTGCCCAGGCAGAAGTCGCATTGTCCTTTAATCTGCCGACCTGGGGCTTAGCGGGTGCAACTGATTCAAAAATGCTGGATGCCCAGGCAGGCATTGAAAGTGCTTTTTCAATATTGAGCCAGGGGCTTTCCGGCCTGAACCTGATCCATGATGTCGGTTATATGGCCTCGGGCATGGCCTGTTCCCTTGAACAACTGGTCATGGGTAATGAGGTTGTCGGTATGACCAAGCGGTTTGTAGAAGGTATTTCAGTAACCCGGGAAACCATTGCAAGGCAGATTATAGAAGATGTGGGACCAGGGGGGCATTTTCTCGTACAGCAGCATACCATGGATCATTTTAAAAAAGAACTGTGGAATGCCAAACTTATGAATCGCCAGACCATTGATGTCTGGAATGATGCAGGCAAACCCTCAATGGAAGACAGAGTGAAAGAAGAAGTCAGGATGATCTCAGAAACACACAAATCAGAACCTTTAAGCGATAAGATCTTATCGGAACTGGACCGGTTGAAAAGAGAAGGCGAAAAGGAGATTCTTGCGAAATTAAAAAAGGATAATGGAGAGAAATAAATGGCCCCAAAAGAATATGATGCCATTATCATTGGTGCAGGTATTATTGGCAATTGTATTGCCTATGAACTGGCCCTTAAAGGGTTCAAAACATTAAATGTGGATAAACTTGGCGGCTCCGGATTCGGATCTACATCCGGCAGCTGTGCTATCATCAGGTTGTATTACTCCTCTCCGGAAGGGGTTGCCCTTGCCCGGGAAGGGTATTATTACTGGCTTGACTGGCCCCGGTATTTAAATATCATGGACCCCGATGGCATGGCCTATTATAAAAATACCGGCGCCATGGTGTTTAAATCCAAGGTCAACAACAATCTGGTAAAGGTTATGAAATCCCTTGATAAACTGGGTGTTGGATATCTTGAACTTTCCCCGGAGGATATGGAAAAGTATCTTCCCAGCCCGGACCTGCGTGCTTATCATCCGCAAAAGCTGATGGATGACCCGGAATTTGGAAAACCTACTGGTGATAGTATCAACGGAGCTGTCTTTGTGCCTGAATCAGGCTATGTGAGTGATCCCAAGCTTTCCACTCATAATGTGGAAATGGCAGCAAGAAATGTGGGATCGGATTTTATGTTCAATACTCAAGTTGTGGATATTTTAAAAAAGGACAACAGGGCAGCCGGTGTGGCCCTGAAAGACGGCAGCAAAATTTACGCCCCAGTGGTGGTCAATGTGGCAGGCCCCCATTCATACCTCATCAACCAAATGGCGGGTGTCGAAGATCAAATGAATATCAAAACGAAGGCGTTGAGAGTTGAAGTGGCCCATGTGCCAAGCCCTGAAGGTGTGGACTGGGAGAAAACAGGAATTATAACGTCTGACAGTGATCTCGGTGTCTATACCCGGCCTGAAATCGGCAATCATTTTTTGATCGGCAGTGAAGAACCAGAATGTGATCCTTTGGACTATGTTGATCCTGATAATTACAATACTGATTTTACAGACCAGATAAGAACTCAGGCTCTGCGGGAAGCCATGCGGATTCCAGATCTGCCCATCCCCAACAAGAATCAGGGCCTGGTGGATCTCTATGATGTTTCAGATGACTGGTACCCCGTTTATGATAAATCCAGTCTGCCGGGATTCTATCTGGCCATCGGCACCAGTGGTAATCAGTATAAAAATGCCCCGGCAGTGGGTTCATTTATGTCAGAACTCATCCAATATTGCGAAAAAGGCAACGATCATGATACAGATCCCTTGCACTATCAGATGAAGTATATCAATCATAAACTGAACATCGGTTTTTTCAGCCGGAACCGTGAAATCAACAAGGATTCGAGTTTTTCAGTTATTGGATAAGAAGAGCGAATACTTTCCTTTATTTTGCATGAATACGTTCTGATTCATCCGGTACTATGATAACCGGCTTTATCTTACTCAATTCTTCAATGGGGATATGACATTTGATGACGTGGCGGTCACTCACCACCTGATCCTGCGGCGGTTCATTATCACAAATATCACCAATTTTTCGATGGCACCGGGTACAGAACGGGCATCCTTTTGGGGGATTTATTGCACTGGGCAGATTGCCTTCCAGAACGATTCTCCGTTTGGTTATTTCCGGATCAGCAATGGGAACGGCTGATAATAGAGCCTCTGTATAAGGATGATAGGGTGGAGCAAAAATTTGTTCTGTTGTGCCTCTCTCAAGGAGATGTCCCAGATACATGACAACAATACGATCTGACAGATAGCGGACAACACTCATATCATGACTGATAAAAAGCAGCGTGGTTTTATGCTCGCGCTGGATATCCATCAAAAGCTCTGTCACAGCTGCTGCCACAGATACATCCAATGCAGACACCGGCTCATCACAAATTACCAGATTCGGGTTCCCGGCAAATGCCCTGGCAATACCGATACGCTGCTTCTGCCCACCGGATAACTGCCGGGGTTTTCTGAAATAAAAATCTCTGGGCAGTTTGATGGTATCCAGCAAGGTCATCACACGGTCAAAAACTTTCTTTTTATCGGTCTCAATACCAAATTGCCTGATAACCCGTGATATCTGTCCACCAATGGTATGGCTGGGGTTCAATGTGTCAAAGGGATTTTGAAAAACCATCTGTAGAGAACGGATCTGTTTCGTGGAACGGTCCCGGACCTCTATATCTGAAATATCTTTGCCTTTATGGCGTATCTCTCCTTCGGTTCCTGTCTCCAGCCCCATGAGAACTTTGGCAAAGGTTGATTTGCCACAGCCGGATTCACCGACAATAGCAACAGTTTCACTTTCATGGGCTGTAAAGTTCAGCTCTTCATTTGCCTTGACATGACGAACACTTTTCCCGGCAATCAAAGCCATCAACGAAGCATCTTTTACCTCGTAGTATTTTTTCATACCATCAACATTAAGGACCCGTTTGCCGATCTCAAGAGATTCCTTGGCGGTATCACCCGAGGCCTCTTTTGTATGGTCAATATCTTTATATCGCAAGCAGCGGACACGATGATCCGGTGCACTGCCTTCTACATTTTCCATTCTAAAATGATCTTTATCACACAATCCTTGCTCGAAATGATCGCAGCGGGGACCAAAATAACACCCGGAAGGCCGTTCAAAAGGCAGGGGCAGCTGTCCTTGGATCGGCTTAAGAGGAGCTGCATTCTTATCTGTCGTGGGCAGGGGGATACATGAAAAAAGGCCGTGGGTGTAGGGGTGTTTTGGCCAGGTAAAAAGAGAATTTATGGTTCCTTCTTCTACCACTTCGCCGGAATACATCACAAAAACCCGATCACAGGTTTCTAAAATCAACCCTAGATTGTGGGAGATATATATCTGGGAGGTGCCGAATTTTTTGCTGATATCTGCAATTAACTTAACAATTCCAGCTTCCACGGTAACGTCCAGGGCAGTGGTTGGCTCGTCTAACAATAACAAAGACGGATTGGACAAAAGCCCCATGGCAATAACGGCCCGTTGCTGCTGTCCGCCGGATAACTGATGAGGATAAGATTCCATAACCCGTTCAGGATCGGGCAGGTTGACATCCGTCAGCATTTGTACAGATCTCTTACGTGCTTCTTCCTTAGAAATGTTTTCATGTGCCAGGGGTACTTCCATGAGCTGGGTGCTGATTTTAAGGCTTGGATTTAAAGATGCAAACGGCTCCTGATAGATCATCGATATCTCTGATCCTCTTATGCTTCGCAACTCATCTTCGTTTAAAGTGGTTAAATCACGGCCTTTGAAGGTTATGGATCCGCTTTTAATACCGCCGTTGGCACCCATGTATTGCATGATCGCCATGGCAACTGTGGATTTGCCACAGCCTGATTCCCCGACAATACCGATGGTCTCGCCCGGCTTAACCGTCAAGGAAAAATCAACTACGGCAGGTATCTCTCCGGCTCGTGTATAATATGAAATACACAAATCTTTACAAAGCAGTACAGGGTCCTGGTTGTCAGTCATTTTTTTTGTTACTCCCTAATCACGTAATGAAATTTCACGCAACCCGTCCGCCAATAGATTAAACCCTAAGATCAATGAAGATATTGCAATACAGGGAAACAGGGTCATATGTGGAAAAACCATTGCCATTTGACGTGTTTCATTTACCATCCCGCCCCAGTCAGGATCTGGTGGCGGCAGACCAAGACCTAAGAAACCGAGAACACCAATGGTAATAATTACATAACCCAGACGCAGACAGGCATCTACAATCAGCGGGCCTCTTGCATTGGGTAGAATTTCAACCAGCATGATTCTCCAGTCACTTTCACCCCGGGTCTGGGCGGCTGCCACATAGTCACGATTACGAAGGTCCAGTACAAGCCCCCGCACAATACGCATGATCCCCGGAGAGGAAGCAAAGGTAATGGCAATAACAATATTGAATCCTGACGCGCCAATGGTTGCAATTACGATGATGTAGAGTACCAGTACGGGGAAGGATAAAATAATATCTGAAATACGGGACAGGATATCATCCACCAGACCACCGCGATATCCAGCCATGAGCCCCATCAAAATACCTACAGTATAGGCGCTCAAGGTTGCAAGGGGCGCATAGATCAGCACAGTGCGTGATCCCCAGACAATACGGGACAGGATATCTCTGCCCATGTGGTCAGTGCCCAGCCAGAATGTACTGCCCGAAGCTGCCACTGCTCCTGGTTTGGCAAAGGGCTGAATAGATGCATTGGGATCAAATTGTGCTATCAATGGAGCAAAGACAGCGACAATCACCCAGAACAGAACCAGAACAGCGCCGATCATTCCAACCCAGCTTTCCCGCAGGAGTCCAAAAGATTTTATGAAACGCAAAATCGCTGCGCCATAGCCTACAGAGGGCATTTGAGTAGTCGATTCAGTCGTCATTCTTAAGTCTCCTTAGCTGAAACGTATGCGGGGGTTAAGAAAGGTATAGCCGATATCCGCTATAGTTTGGGAACTTACCGCTACAACAACCGCCACCATTGCACAGGCTTCTAAAAGTGCGATATCATTGTTCAGAGAAGCCTCTAAGAGCAGTGCTCCAAATCCTTTATAGGCAAAGAAAAATTCAACAACAATAACCCCGGACAACAGCCAGTTGATTTGCAGCATAATGACGGTGAAAGGGGCGATTAATGCATTGCGCAACGCATGCCTTATAATAACCTGTCTGTAAGGAAGACCTTTTAATACAGCCGATCTTACGTACTGAGAGGTCATGACTTCTGCCATTGATGCCCGGGTCATACGGGCAACATAGCCAAAATCGTAAACCACCAGTACCATTGCAGGAAGGAGCAGTTGTTTGAATTCAAACCCGTCTGACATGGAGCTTGTTCCCGGCAGCCACTTTAAACCAAAGACAAAAAGGGCTGAAAAAAATACAGCGCTGGCAAATTCCGGTACGGATGTGGTTAAAATGCCAAAAACGGATATGGTTCGATCCAGCAGGGAACCCTCCTTCATTCCTGACAAGATGCCCAAGGTTAACGACAAGGGGATCATGATGGCAAAAGTCCAGAAGCCTAAAATGGCTGTGTTCCATAACCGTGGTAAAAGCACGTCTTTTACCGGGCCTTTGTAGCGAATGGACGTTCCAAGGTTGCCTGTGGCAAAATTACCCAGCCATTTTGCATAGCGTACTATAACCGGCTGGTTATACCCCTGCTGGTCCCGCCAAATCTCTTTTTGCTCATCACTGGCAAAATTACCCAGAACACGGGTGGCAGGATCACCGGTAAGACCTGTTTCCAGGAGTAAAAAAAGAATAATGGACACGACAATCATGGTGAAAATCATGAAACCGATGCGCTTTAACAGCAGCAATATCATTTTGACTCCTTAGGTATAGTTGTGGTTCTGGTAAGGGGTATGGTGAACCCCTTACCAGACATTACATAGAGTGATAATTTAGGCCAGCGAAACCTTGTGAAAGCGATAGTACCTGACCGGATCCATTTCAAAACCGACCACACGGTCCGAGACTGCTGTGAAAACAGACCGGAAAAAGGGTTGAACCATGACAGCATCACCCTGGAGGATTTTTTCAACCTTCTCCATCTTGACACGGCGTGCTTCAACATTCAATGTAGCTTCTGCTTCGTTCAATGCAGCATCAAAGGCGGGATTGTTATAACTGGATTCATTCCAGGGAACACCGGCCCGATAGGCCAGACCCAGTACCATGACGGCCAGAGGACGATGGGTCCAGGAGGTCAGACTCAAGGGTGCCTTTGTCCAGACATCCCAGTATTGCGCCGTTGGCATGACATTCATTTTAATGTTGATTCCTGCTTTGGCGCAGTCTTCCTTGAGTACTGCAACGGAGTTCTGCTCCCAGGTGCCATCGGTATTGCCTACGTTGCAGGTGAGTTCAATGCCGTCCGGGTATCCGGCTTCTGCCAGCAGTTTTTTGGCTCCGGCAATGTCCTGTTTAAACTCGGGCAGCTTAAAATAGTCAGGATGGATACTTGCCACATGATGATGTTCTGCCTCAATCCCCAATCCCTGATGAGCGATCTCAAGCTGTCGTTTGGTATCACAGCATTTCTGTACTGCCTTGCGAACTCGGATATCGGTAAAGGGTTCCTTGTTGACCTTCATACGGATCACACCGGTCTGTGTGGAGGGGATTGACACTACATTAATCCCAGGGATATTTTTGGCAGCTTCAAGGGTCGTCAAGCCAAGGTTGTAATTTGCATCCACCTGTCCTGATGCAATGGCGGCAAGATATGCCCCGGCATCCTCACCCAGATCAATGATGCGGATCTCATCAAGGAAAACTTCTCCGCCCCAATAGGGTGCATTACGTTTTTTCAGTACAGCAATCTCACCCACTTTAAACTCAGAAAGCGTGTAAGGGCCAGTACCTACAGGGTTTTTAGTCAAGTCTCCCCCGTCTTTTTCAAAATCGCGGTGAACAATGGCAGTAGGGTAATTGTAAAGGTTTTCAGGAATGGACAGAACCGGTGACTTCAGATTAAGGCGTACCGTATGATCATCAACTTTTTCAACGGCATTTTTAATCATGCGCTTGATGGGATTTCCCTTTTTATCTTTTTCGCCGGAATCTTCTATCATGGCGTTGAACAGGCCCAGGTTGGATGAACCGGTTTTGGGATCCAGCCATCGTGTAAAATTGAAGACCACATCATCTGCAATAAAGTCATCGCCATTTGACCATTTAACCCCTTTACGAAGATGAAAAATCCATGTTTTCAGGTCGTCAGATGCTTCCCAGCTCTTGGCAAGCCCCGGCCGGGTGACATTGTCCGGTCCGGTAATAACCATATATTCAACGACATGCCGGCCGACAACAGACTTCTGGGTCCATGACCATGTTGCCGGATCCGCCATTTCCTGTACCTGCATGCCAAATTTCAGGACCCCGCCTTTTTTCTGACCTGCATGGGCAGTTGAAATCAGATCAGGCAGGATATCTTTTCCAAGGATGCTGCTTGCAAGGCTGTAAGCAGTGGTAGCAGATATGCCTAGTAAGGTTGTTGTTCGTAAAAATTCTCGGCGGGAACATTTTCCTTCTGTGAGGCTTTTTTTCATTTCCTCAACACCGGGATGCACTCTTTTAGTTGATGCGTTGTCTTTTTTTGTGGTCATGATTTTAATTCCTCCTCAAAAGTATAAAGTTGTTAAAAATAAAACACTTACTAATAATCAAAAGATAAAATTTATAACCACTGCGGTGATTAAAAATTGGTTATATTTCTTCACGCCCTGGAGACGAATCTTACAGGATTCATCTTTTTGGTTTGATTGGTTCACACTTTTTTAATTTATTAAAGATTTTAGGTGAAAGTCAAGGAATTAAAAATCAAATACATTGTTCAGCATCAAATACAGGAACCAGAAGTTTTTTTATTAACCCGGCAAAACTCCTGCTATCCGAATTCATCCCAGATGTAAAAGGGTTAACTTGATTTCTACTGTCACAAACCAGGGTAAAGTTCGGTTCATGGTATATGATAACAAGATGAATTCTCAAACTTTGATCAAATTCATGGGACGGTTGATTAAAGACTCTAAGAAAAAAGTATTTTTAATTCT
>NZ_JABZFL010000081.1 GCF_014237455.1 Desulfobacula sp.
GTCACAAACCAGGGTAAAGTTCGGTTCATGGTATATGATAACAAGATGAATTCTCAAACTTTGATCAAATTCATGGGACGGTTGATTAAAGACTCTAAGAAAAAAGTATTTTTAATTCTGGATAATCTAAAAGTCCATCATAGCCATTTGGTGATGAAATATTTCAAACACCCAAAGATTGCTTATGCTAATCAAGAGGCGGTTATTTAATTGCCGGATTAATATCAATAAAGGGATATTATGATATCAATACATGGATTTAGTATAAACAGTGCCCATTATGCTCGGATGGGTGAGCAGGAATGCAAGAAAATTCACATGGCAACCCTGGAAATTCTTGAGGACCGGTGTTGATGTCCATGATGAATCTTCATAATGTTTTCACCCGTCAGGTAGGATAACGCCGGTGCATTAAAATGGATCTGTTTTTTCAATATCCTGCCTCTCTTTGCCTATGTTAAGCACTGCCCGGCAAAAATGAATACTTTTTTTAATGGTTTCAATCTCAAGGCGTAAAGCAGTATCCCTGTCTTCCAGACTTATCCCCATCTCAGTTTCAATATTGATCCGGTTGGCAGGGGATTTACTTTTAATAAGCTCATATGCTTTTTTCATGTCAATATCTCCATCACCTACAGCCACCCCTTTGACTCTGAAACCATCCCGGCAGAATTCAACACGATCATCCCTGAAATGATTTGTAAATGCAACAGGTGCGAGATTTTCAATTGCCTTCATGGGATCTTCGGCAATATGCCAGGCATTCATTGTATCAATACAGGCCCCGACAAACGGATGATTTACCTCTTTGAGCACCCAGAGAATTTCTTCTGAAAAACTGTCACAATGATTTTCAAGGGCCAAGCGAATGCCATGGCTTTCTGCCATGGGGGCGGCTGATTTCAACCGTTTTATCGTTTCCTTCAGATAAGGCATGACCTCTGGATGAAACCGGCTGCCTGCCCTTGGACGGGGCCGCGGTAGATCCATACTGACCTTTACCACGTCTGCGCCTATATTCCGGGCTGTGTTCAGACCATCTTTTAAATCATGCTGAATGCCGATACCAAAATGCCCCAGATCAAGGGACATATTATACTCAAGATAAAGGTTCTTCTCTTTTGCTGATGCACCAACTTCACTGAGAAAAGAGGAATCCAGACTTTCCAGAACACCGTCATCCAGATGAAACCCGTCCAGTCCCAGTTTGATGCCCAGATCGAAAAGTTGAAACGTACTCAGCTGTCTTTCCCAGGGCAGTTCAAACCCTGCCCACGCCTGCCCGATGCCATGCAGATATAAACTGTAGGTATGCAGTCCCAGCAGCATATGATCATTTTCCGTTTTATTCGGACGCATAAAATTAAAAACTCTCCTTTATTATAATATCGCTTCTGTTTTCAAAGAATGTTTTTTTAATACAATGTCAGGACGCCCGGTCAGGCTGCCATAAAGGGTTCTTCCTATAAAAATGGGGTCCCCGCCGGCAGTGGCCGGGATATTGTCTTTGGTTTCAAGCGTAACTTTTTGGCTGCTGGTTCCTGCCGCTGAAGCCCTTTCCCTGACAATTCCGATCAGTTTTTCCCTGGCAAAAAGATCTGCATCATTAAAATCTTTAAACTGATGAGTTCCGGCAACCCCTTCCACGATAAACCCTCCCTGATCCCCGGGTATTATCCTTAATTGCTTTTTTATAACCACATGACTGGTAATGGCGCCAATGGCATTGGCCACATCTGCATTTTCCGGCAGGATAGCTTGGGCACTCAAAGGTTTTACGGCCTTGGGAAGAAAATATTTAATGGGCGCGCCAATACCGATGACCGGCCGTTTAAGGTTTATGGAGACTTCATAATTGGGATTTCCTTTGGCCAACAGATTTTGAATCAGAACTTTACATACCGGGCAGGTGTGCAGGGCTTCAGGATCTACCTCATCATCCAACTGGCGTTTTAAAAGTTCAAGGGTTAACAGATTAACTCCCATATCCAAGAGATGTCGGGTCAATTCGGGCATTTGTTTTTTAGTCAGAAAACAAAACATTTCACAGTATTCCTCGGCCATGTGCCGGTCCCATCTATTGAATTTTCCTGTAATATGCAGCAGATCTGTCAATGTAAGCCCGCATCGCTGGATAATAAAATTTTCTTCAAGGCGCTTTAGGGAAAGACTGCTGTCAGAGAGGACATTGATTTTTAGGACCAGTTCATCAATAGAATGGGGTCTTGTTTTCAGCAGAGAAATAATTTTTTTCTCCAGAGGAGTCAGTTCAAGTTGTTTTGTGGAACCTGTTACAGCAAGAATCTGCATTTTTCTGGTGGAGGCGGTATGATGCTGCAAATTCTGATTTAAAAATTTCAAAGCGTCTTTGGTCCCTGGATCCATCTGTCCCAGCCATGCAATGGGGGCCACTCTTTTGGGACCGATGAGAAATTCGCCTTTTTCAAATTGGATCAGGCTGTCCCCGCCAAGGCCTGCTGTTCGAATTTCAAGAGCATTTACATGAGTTCTGTGTCCCCCGACGTTTGATCCTTGTTCGTTCAGAGTTACCAGACCATCTGCCAGGGCAGCCGTATCAGTTGTTGTTCCGCCCATGTCCACGACCAGCGCATCTTTAATTCCGGTCAGATGTTTTGCGCCTGATACACTGGCAGCCGGCCCGGAAAGAATGGTTTCAACCGGCCGTTGTTTGGCCATGGCTGAACTCATTAAAGTACCATCCCCTTTTACCACCACGATGGGGGCATGGATGCCACGGGCTGCCATGACGTTTTCAAGATCCAGCAAAAGACTTGCCAATCTTGGAATAATCCTTGCGTTGAGCATGGCGGTGATGGCCCGGGTCTGAAAATTTAAGGCGTCAGACAATTCATGGCCGCAGGTCACAAAACAGCCGGTTTGCTGATGGATAATTTCCTTAACCTGAATTTCATGCTCAGGATTAATAGAGCCGGCATAACCGGATACGGCAAAGGCTGTCACCCCATGGCTCTCAACCATTTGTAAAGCTTTCTGTCTTACTTCATCCGGATCAATCGCAATGATTTGCCTGCCCGTGATTTCAAGCTGTCCTTTAATAACGGATTTAGGATGGTGGGGTATATTTTTATCAATACCAAGACCATACGGCGGCATGAGAATTATCCCAACCTTCTGACCTTCATTCTCTACAATGGCATTGGTTGCAAGGGTTGTGGACAGAGAAACCAGCTCAATCTCGCGCAGTTTTTCCTGATCCAGCTTTTTTAAAGCAGAGTTGATTCCTATGGTGAAATCCCACTTTGTGGTCAAAGATTTAGCTTTACAGAGAGTTTCGTTTTTTTCAAGGTCATAAATTACCGCATCAGTGTAAGTCCCACCGGCATCAATACCCAATCCGGTTTTTATATAAGAATCAATGTGATTTTTCTGATCCTCAATTTCTATCCTGGAAGAGGTATCATTCATCTTTATTTTAAGATCCAGGATGGGATTGGCAGACAGCGTGGATTGTATGGCATCAAACCCTATCACGTGTTCGGGTGGTACAAAGAGGATTTCAGATGTTGAATGGCTGGCTGTGATCATTTTTTCGATCAAGCCCTGGCCTCCTTTTATTTTATGATACTTCCAGTTGTATTCACTGGCCATCTCCTGGGCGAATTTTTCATACCTGGGAGATGTTTTTGCACCGGTTTCGATAAAAGCCGCCCTTTGATAGTTTTTCTGCCATGAATTAAGAAAGTCAAAGGTCTGTTGAGCAGCATTTTTGCCATGTTTTTCAACAAGATCATCAAATTTTAGTTTTTTTTCACCAAAATATACCCATTGCTTTCTCTGGGACATGGGCTCGGTTTTTTCTTCACACCATCCTGCTGAAAGATAATATGTCCCGGGAAACTTTTTAAATTCATTTTTGTAGGCCTGATCTCCCCCTAAAAAGAGAGCAACGCAGTCATGCACCTTGGGGATGGCCAAAGGAACATTCCGTGATTGAACCCCAATAGTCCCTTTGCCGCAGATGCCGTATCCAATGATAATATGGTCACATAAGCCACTTGCCGAGATGTCGTCAATGGCAGCTTGAAGTTTTTCCTTGAGCAGTTTGGGGTTGTTGTGAAGCCCTGCTTCCAGAAATTTATAGTTTATATCAAGCCCTATTTTCTGAGCGCTGTGCTTCATATCAATGGCCAGAACGGCGCAGGCGATTGCATATGTCTTTTTTTTCATTTTAAAAAGGTGTCTCCTTTTTCAAAATCACCTTCACTGAAACGATTGTATCGCAACGGATTATTTTTATTGTCCATTTTACCCATAACAATATCCGCTACTCTTTTACCGGCGGCCGGAGACATCATGACACCGCACCAATACCCGCAGTTCAGATGGAATCCCTTGATTTCTTCACAGGGCCCGATCACGGGTTTGTCATCCGGGGTGTAGACATACATGCCTGCTGATACATCAATGTCATCAGCTTTTAAGTCATCGGCAATGGATTCAAAAAACGGGTTCAGGCGGGATGTCCGGTGGATGGATTCAGCGGCAAAATCCCAGTCTGTGGGCAGCTCATCAGCGGGCGGGCTTTCCGGCTCATCCGGGTCTACCCATGCGCAGAGCACGCCGCCTGCTTCCTGCCGCCAATAGCTGTGGTTCTTTAGGTCCACTGTAAAAGGTGCGTCCATGGGCACCAGGGGATGGCTAGTTCGGATATAGGCTTTTTGCCGTCTGACCGTTGTCAGCAGCATATCAAGCCCGGCCATTTTCCCAATAATACCGGCATAGGGGCCTGCACAGTTGATGACAAGCCGTGTGCTGATAAGCCCTTTGTCTGTCTCCACAGCAGAAATTCCCTGGCTGTCTTTCTGGATACCGGTGACCATTGTTTTCATGAAAAAGTCTGCATCTTTCGCGCCTTTTGCAAAGCCATAGGTGGTTTCATGGGTGGACAGCCATCCATCCCTGTTGTTAAATGAGGCTGCAAGTGCTCCGGGAGCAAGAAAGGGAAAGCGGTCATGAAGATCATCTCCTGTGATCAGTTCAGATCCGGGTATCCCAAGGGTCTGATAGGTCTGAATGGCTTTTTCAAGCTCCGGCACCTGGGTTTCATCATCGGTCACAAACAGATAGCCTTTCTGCCTGAGATGAATATCAATATCAGATAATTCTACCACGTCCTGGAAATTTTCAAACATTTCCACACTGGGAAGGGCAATATCAGCCATGGATTTTTCAGTGAACTGGGTACGAAAACACTCTGCACTGGCCGCAGTGGTAAGGCTTGAAAGACCATCCCGCTTTTCAACCAGGATGACCTTCATACCGGTTCTGGATAACCAGAAAGCCGTTGCAGCTCCAACGATGCCGCCGCCTATGACAACCGCATCTGCTGTTTTTGTGTTAAACGTCAGGGGAATGGTTATTTTACTCATATTTAAGTTTCCTTTATTATCATCATTAAATCATATGCTTCAGTCCGACACGGTCAAGTGTTTTTTTTGTCGGGATGCCATTTTTATCCCATCCCCGTGCGCCATAATAAGCGTCTAAGAGTTCGTCCAGCTCCTTAAGGCTGATACAATGTCCTTTATTGGGTCCGCTTGGGGTTGGTTCCTCATAAAACCGCACAGGCGGATAGTCCAGGTTACGGCCAAAATCCTTTATTTCTCTTGCCGATATCATTCGTGTCAGGTTCCATATTTTTTCAGATATCTTGAGCAGATCATCCCAGGTCATTTTTTTCCCTGTGATCACGGTATAGAGTTCAGCATAATTTTCAACTTCAAAGCCCAGCTCCATCATCTGGAGCCGGCAGCATCCTAAAAGGTCAAAGGCCGGGCGCGTATGCTGGGAATCTATGACAAATTTTGCTGAATCCTTACCTGAAACTATGGCTTTGGGTCTTTTGTCACTACCAGCCCCGGCAGAGATCAGATCATGCACATTGGTGGCAGACCCGACCACATCATGACCCAAAACCCATGCGCGGTTATGGTGCGCCCCTATATCTGCCGTCATATAGGCCAGCATCATGGAAGGTGCATTGCGGCATTCATATCCGGTCCATTCCAGACCCTTGACATGAATGGCAAATTTTTCAGACCCGTTCCCGATGTTTTCAGAAGCAATTTTAACCCCCTGTGCCAGCAGATCACCTAGATCATTCTGTCTTAAGCTCATCAGGTTCAAAAGATATACAATGGACTCAAGATCACTGAATTCAACTTTTTTTCCGATATCATCTGCTGAAATTATTCCCTTTTCAAAACATTCAATGGCAAAGGCTGCAACAGAAGCCCCGGATATGGTATCAATACCAAGTTCATCACACAAAAAATTCGCATAGGCAACCTCCTCTATGGTTTTAAGCATGCAGCTGCCTCCAAAAAGGGAGATAGTCTCAAATTCAGGGCCTTCCATGTAGGCTGAGCCCAAAGCTGTTTTGGTGTGACCGTATTTACCGCAGGGCGTGGGACAGCAATAACATCCCTTGTCTGTAATTTTAAGCCGTTCTATGATTTTTTTACCATTAATCATGTGGCCGTGGTCTATATGGGAGGTTTGAAAATTCTTTGCGGGAAAGGCCCCGATCTCATTGACCCAGTCAGTAATACCGGCGGTCCCTTCCGGTGTCCACCCTTTGAACCCCGGCTTTTGAGATACCTTTTCAAACGCGTCTTTTCCTTTAGCATAGGCTTTTTCAACATCGTTTACCGGGATACTGCCCGTGCCTCTGACAGCAATGGCCTTGATATTCTTAGATCCCAGGACAGCACCGATACCGGTTCGTCCAGCCTGGCGCCCGAAATCGTGGGAAATGCAGGCAAATTTTACCAGGTTTTCCCCGGCGGGCCCGATGGTCAGGATCTGAAATTCTTCTCCCAGATCTTTTTTCATCATCTCTTCACAGGTAAGCGAGCCCTTGCCCCAATAGGCCTTGGCAGATCTGATTTCAATGGTATCATCTTCGATAAAAAGATAGCTTGGGGTTTTTGTTTTTCCAATGATGACTGCCATATCATACCCGGCATATTTTAAGGCCGGTCCAAAATGGCCTCCCATGTTTGAATCTGCATATCCGCCGGTGGCCGGGGATTTTGACCCAAAGTGGGTTTTGCCGCTGGCCGGAAGAAAATGGCCGGACAAGGGACCTGTGGCAATAATAAAAAGATTGTCCTTATCAAAAGGGTCTGTATCCGGTGGTAATTCTTCGTACAGGGTTTTTGCAACAAAGCCCCTGCCGCCAATGAACTCATCACACATTTTTTCAGACAGCGGCTCTTTTAAAATTTCTTCTTTACTCAGATCAATCCGTAAAATTTTTCCTGCATATCCATCCATTATTGACCCCCCGCTACATTTTCTTCTTCAGATATCATAATTGCCTGCCTGGGGCAGACCGTTGCACATTCTCCGCAAAGAATACATTTGGCCGGCATGTCATTTTCGCTTTGAATCATCATGACGGATTGGGGGCATGCCTCCACACATTCACGGCAGGCAATGCATTCCTCCTCGTTGATCCGGTAGACTCCATTTTCAAGTTCAATGGCCTCCACCGGGCAGACTTCGGCGCATATACCACATTGATCACAAAAATGGATTTGATAGTGTCCTGGTGCCGGAAACAGCCCTTCAATTCTCAGCAGTGCCCTGGCGGGTGTGATCTGTTTGAAATTTACTATGCTACAGGCCAGTTTGCAGATACCGCAGCCCGAGCAATTTTCATGGTTGAATATTAAATTCATTTTAATTTTATCCTTCTATTTCCAGGAGGCCTGCATTCTATCAAGTTCTTTGATTATTTCCTTTGGAAGCTGTCTTGGTTTATGCTCCATTTTTTTCAGAGTTAGGGCCTGTAACCGCTCTTCAAGTTTTTTTGAACCCGACTCTTCCCATTTGTTGTAAATACTTCGATCAAAAAGGTCTGAGTATTTTATCTGCCTGAAATGATCCATGGTATGGTTCTCCATGAGATAGTGGCCACCCGGCCCCACCTTGTCAATGACATCAATGGCAAGGGTTTCCTGTGTAACCGGGATGCCTTTCATAAAATGATGGACCGAATCCACAATATCATGTGTCAGTACCATAAATTCAGGCGAGACCAGACTGCCATGATCCATCCAGCTTGAGCAGTCATGGATCAGGCCAGACCCGACAGCTGCAGATGTAAGGCATTGAAATGCCACTTCTGCTCCTGCCTGGGCATCACAGAATTTCGCATCGGTGGCACCGGCAGTCCCAAAAAAGGGCAATTGATAATATTGTGCCATTTGTGCCATGGCGCCTGTCATCAGGCTGAGTTCAGTAGCACCATATGAAAAAATCGTTGTTTTCATATCCATTATGGTTGTGAAGGCCCCATATATAAAAGGTGCTCCCGGATTAATAAGCTGATGGAGGACCAGTCCGCTTAAGGATTCTGCACTTCCCTGCACAATGGTGCCGGCAAAGGTAGCCGGAGCTGATCCGCAGGCCTGGGGTGCGGGAAAATTGATCAGAGGAATATTGTTTTCAGCACAGAAAATTACTTTATCCACAGCAGGATCATAATAAAGCAAAGGAGAAATGGGTTCAGAATAATGGACAAGACACGGGGCTTTGTCAAAATTCTCTTTGCCGCCACACAGCAGCAGTCCCATTTCATAAATATCCTTGGTACTGTTAGTGTCCTTGCAACAGAAAACAAGCGGTTTGTCGCAGTATTGCATTGTGTTTCTCACCACCACACGATCAGCAATATCAGGCGGTACATCATCTGCCATGCCAATAATCATGCACCAGTCAAAATGATCAAGACCATCGCACAAGGCGGCTGTTGCCTTAATATGATCACTGGTAAATCTGACTCTTTCATGGGTTTTAGGGTCCATGTAATCAATGCAGTCAAGACTGGGACCAAAATAAGAGTTGTCCTTTTCAAGAAAAACTGTCCGTTCCCCTTTTTGGTTGCCAAGGACTATTCGATGAGGTGCTTTGGCAATGGCATCTTCCACCATCCATGAAGGGATTCTGACCCTGTTATTCTGGATTTTTGCCCCAGCCCCGTCAAGTATTTCAAGTCCCCTGGGATGGGTCATCTTAACGCCTGTCCGTTCCAGGACCTCCAATGTTGCCGCATGAATCTGGTTCATCTGCACATCGTTAATAACGCGTAGGCTTGGTTTAAAATTGAGATCTTCTGTGGCTATCCCCATTGTTTCCTCCAGTATTTGCTATGGTTAATATGGCTGTTTGATGTTTTTTAAGTATTAATATTAATTTCGAGGAAGTCTGCATAACCTTCCCGGGGTGTCAGGATTAAAAAAATGATCCATGGGACCGTCATCAACAAACCTTTGATGACACCGTTTTAATCCTTGGGCAGATAGAGTTACGCCGAGACCAGGACCTTCTGGAACCGAAATAACATTATTGATCTGCCTGAACGGACCTTGTTCGATCACATCATCAACCTGCCAGCGAAACAGGGACTGGCTGGGCTCGTGAATCCATTCGGTGGCAGCCACTACATGAAGATATGCTGCTGTACAGATACCTGCATCTCCGCTGTAACACCAGAAGCCCACGCCCATGGCTTCACAGGCACCGATAAACCGAATCGCTCTTCTGATTCCACCCAGTACTGCAAAATTGGTCACAATATTATCCGGCACCCCCAGTGCTACCGCCCTTGTGATATCAGGGATATGGGTTGAAAAGGGAATGGAATTATTTTTTCTCAGCTGAGCCATCTGTTCAAAGGTTGAAACCGGATCTTCGTAATTTCGAATATTATACGGTTCTATCTCCCTTAAAATGTGTTTTGCCGTTGATAGAGACCAGGACATATTTGAGTCCAGCCGGATCATGTCTGTATCACCAAGACTTTCCCTCAACATTTTTACCGTGGCAATCTCAAGATGAGGATCTCCCAGGCTTAACTTTCCCTCAAACATTGTCGAACCGTGTTCCTCACGCATTTTCAGACAATAGTCATCAACCTGTTCCGGTGTGGTTTCACCCCCGACACCATTTTTTTCTACTCGAAAACCAAAATATTCTGTAAAAGGAATCTCTTTTCTGACCGCACCGCCTAAAAGTTTATACAACGGCTGGTTCCAGGCTTTTCCCCGGATATCCCACAGGGCAATCTCAATACCCCCAAATGCCTTGACCACTGAAGCATCATCCGTATTTTGAACAACAACCCATTCCGGTACACATTTCATCTCACACCCAATAATGTCCAGAGGATCATGACCGATTAACCGGGGCCCTATATCTTTGTTAATGACATGAGCACAATCCCATGAAGGTGCTTCGCCAAGGCCAATGATACCTTCATCCGTCTCTATTTCAATAATGACTTTGGAGGTTCCCGGATATAGCCCCACAGACCAGTAAAAGGGTACTTCCAACGGGATATTAACCGGGGTTGCTCTAATCGCGGTAATCTTCATTGTTCAGGCCTCCTGTTATTTTTGAATATTTAAAACATCGCGACAGTATCGGATACTTTTTACGACTGCCTCGTATTCTTTTTTTCTTGCCGTTTCAGGGTCATCATTTCCTGCATCCCATTCAACTTCGATGTTGATGCGGTTCATGGATGAAGTTTCCTTGAAAATTTTAAGTGCTTTTTTTAGATCAATATCCCCGTCGCCACAGGCCACACCGGTAAATTTGCACCCGAATTGATCCCGCTCGATTCTGTGGTCACAAAAATGGTTTGTAAAGGACTTTGGCGCGAGGGTCTCAATGGCTGTCATGGGATCTTCCAAGACCATCACAGAGTTGACCGTATCCACACAGGCACCTACAAAGGGGTGGCTGACGTCATCAATCAGCCACAATATCTCACTGGCAAAAGATTCAGTATGATTCTCAAAAGCCAGCCTGACACCGTTGTCTTCTGCCAGGGGAGCGGCTTTTTTAGTGAGCTTTGCAATATGGGTGAGCTGCTCCATAATGTCCGGGTGATGACGGCTTGCGCACAAAGGGCGGGGGCGGCGCAGGTCCAGACTGACTTTTCCAATATCAGATCCAAGGGTATGGGCAATTTTGATGCCCTCTTCCAAGGTATGGGTCAGTCTGGGATCAAATTCTTCATCCAGGGAAAAATTGTATTCAAGATAAAGGCCATGATTTATAGCCTCCTCCCTGATTTTAATAAGCTGGGCGCTGTCCGTGGATTCACAGTCAACCGCTGTAATGTGAAGACCGTCAAGACCGTTGTCAACCGCCCAGTCCATGAGTTTAAAAATATTCATCACCCTTGGCCAGGAGAGCTTGTGCCCTCCCCAGTTCTGCCCCATACCGTGCAGGTGAAAGCTATAGGTGTGCAGTCCCAATAACATGTTTGCCTCCTTTCTATTTAGGCGTTCCGAATAGAATTAATATATGCATCAAGACCTTTGCGGGCCGCTTCGTCCATGTCAGGCTTTTTATAGTTTTCGAGAATTTCTTTGTATCTGGCATTGGCCCGTTGCTCCATGGTGAGACTGCCTTTGTTCTCCCAACTGGTAAAATTATCCCGTTCCTCTATGACCGGGGAATAGAGTTCTTGTTTAAAATGTTTGAACGTATGCATATGGGTTAAGTACTCGCCTCCAGGACCCACTTCTTTTATAGCATTCACAGCCAGCTTTTCAGCTGTAATTTCTTCACCGCGTTTAATTCGTTTGCACATCCCGCATATTTCAGTGTCAATGATGAATTTTTCATAGGATGCCGTAATATACCCTTCCAGGATACCGGCAGAGTGAAGCACGAAGTTAATACCACTCAGGGTGGCCATCATCATGCTCATCATGGATTCATATGCTGCCTGTGAATCAACGGTTTTTGCATCTGTCAATGCACCACCCCCTCGAACCGGGAGATTATAAAATCGTCCCATCTGGGCTGTGGCCGCTGTGTTGACTGCCATTTCCGGTGCCCCAATACTCAAGGTGCCGTACCGCATGGCCGCAGCTGAAGACGAGCCGGCAAACACGACCGGAGTGCCTTCCCGGACAAGCTGGGCCAGGGTGATGCCGGCAAGGATTTCAGCATTCTGGACCACCAGGGTTCCTTCCATGGTGACCGGGGCTGTGGCGCCGGCAATGGCAAGAGAGGAGATGAGCTGAGGCATCCCTGCTTTTGCATACTCCATTATGCCGCCGCACATTTTGTCGTCAAATCCCAATGGTGTCAGTGATGTTAAAATACTGATAAACGGAGGCTTCTCTGCCATTTCTTCGCGGCTTCCAAACACCATGGACGCCATTTCAATTGTTTCTAGCGCATCTTCGGCACTGGTTCCAGCTCCCATAAAGGGTTTATCAGAATGAATCATGGCTGAATAAATTCTTTCTGTATTCCGGTTAGCAACGGGGATATCGTTAGGTTCTGTCATCATGCCGCCGGTGATATCAATATAGGGACTTTCATATGCCAGCTTTGCAAAATTGCTGAAGTCTTCAAGCGTTCCTTGTCTTCGGCCTTTATCCATGTCATTGACAAACGGCGCACCATAACAGGGCATAAAGGCGATATGATCGCCTCCGATCACGACATTTTTTTCTGGATTTCTGGCATAAAGGGCAAATTGAGATGGGGCTTTTTTGATCTGTTCCTCAATCAGTTTTTTAGGAAAGAAGACCCTCTGCCCATCGATTTTACAGCCTGCCTTTGCAAAAAGATCCCTTGCAGGTTTATACGTGAACACAAGGCCGGTCGTTTCCAATACCAAAAGAGTGGCTTCATGAATCTGCTCTAGTTGGTTTGTTGAAAAATATTTAAAAAAATCCATGAAATCCTTCCTTTTGTTTTTTTGTTGTTATTGGGTAAAATATTAATTATTTACATAAAATTTGCATGATCCATGCCATCTGCTTTTCAGGAAATGATTGGTTAGTTAAATTTTCTTTTATTTTAGAGGGTTAATCGTATAGTTTTATCATTTTTAAATGAAGGCACGACTGAATTAAACTGAAAAAATAAAAATTTTTTTATTTTTCTTGCATTCCTGTTTAAAAACAGGCATTTACTAGGAATCTTTAAGTGTAAAAAAGATAAAAAACTATAAAAATTTTTTTATTTAGAGTCCGAGCCGGAAAATCGGACAAAGCAGCCGGAGAATAAGATGGATAACCTAAAGGTCACCCATAAACTTAATTTTGAGGATATTGATATTTACAGGGTTTTATCGGCCATGCATGAAGGCGTGGTCATCTCGGATGCCAAAGGTACCGTCAGGTTTTTTAATGAAACCCAGGCAAAGATTGATGATGTTGATCCAAAAGATGCGATAGGCAAAAAAATTACAGATATTTACCAGCTTACCAATGACACCAGCCCTACAATGAAATGCCTGAAAAGTGGCAAACCAATACTGCATGAAGCACTGATGTACCGGACACGCTCGGGCAAGATAGCCAATATTATCAATCATGCCTATCCCTTATATAAATCCGGAAAGTTGATTGGCGCCATTAATTTTTCAAAAGATTATCAGCTTTTGGAAGAAATAATTGTTCAAAACCAGAATTCCCCTCAAAAAAAGAAAACCAAAAATAGCGCACGGTTTCATTTTTCCGATATCATCGGATCAGACCCGGATACACGCAATGCAGTACGGGTTGCCAAAATGTCGTCAGACTCGCCATCCTCTATAATGATTTATGGAGAGACCGGAACCGGAAAAGAGTTGTTTGCCCAGTCGATTCACAATCACAGTTCAAGAAAAAAGAAACCCTTTATTCCTGTAAACTGTGCGGCAATTCCGGAAAATCTTTTGGAAGGGATCCTGTTTGGAACTTCAAAAGGGGCTTTTACCGGCGCTATCAATAAAAGCGGTCTTTTTGAGCAGGCCAATGGAGGGACCATTCTTTTAGATGAGCTGGATTCCATGCCGCTGACACTCCAGGCCAAGCTTTTACGTGTTATTCAGGAAAGAAAGGTCAGAAAGCTGGGGTCTTTAAAAGAAATTGACCTGGATGTGAAAATACTCAGTTCAGTGGGGCAGGCGCCGTTGGAGATTATCCAGAAGGGAGCAGTACGGATGGACCTGTTTTACAGAATGGGTGTGGTTTTCATTATGCTGCCACCGTTAAGGGAAAGGAAAAACGAATTAAAAGAGTTGACCCGGTATTTTATTGCAAAATATAATCAAGCCCTGAATGTACAGGTGTCAACTGTTTCCAAAAACGTATCTGACTGGTTCAGCAACTATCACTGGCCCGGAAATGTCCGGGAACTTCAACATATTATTGAAGCCTCAATGAATATGGTGGCCGGTGGCAGAATCATAAGGCAGAAGCATCTGCCGCCCCATATTTTTCCCTTTGCAAAAAACCAGATACCTGAAATTGTAAAACAAGATCAGTATAAGATAGCTTCAAACCTGGTTGAGAACCAGGCTGCAAGAGAAAAACAGATGATCTGTAATGCCCTGAAAAAAAATCTTGGTAATGCTGCAAAAGCGGCAAGAAGCCTTGGAATTTCGCCTCAATCCTTTCATTATAAGCTTAAAAAGTATCAGATCAGGCGGCAGGATTATTTTATTCGATAAATAGCTCCTACCGAAAACCGTAAAAAAATTTACAGTAAGTTGTAAAAATTTTTTAATATATTTTTAATATTATTTTAAAATATATATGAAATATTATTTTTGTATAGTTGAATAATTTTTTAAAAAAAGACTGTTTTATCGCTGTTTCACTTTATTGGACAGATTAAAATTTCGATTTATTACAAAAATCATCTTCATGACTGGTATACTAAGTGCATTCATTAAAGATTGTTTAAAATTGTTTGTGTAGATTGCTTCATCATTATTAATTTAGGAGGGAAAATTTATGGGTACAAAAAAGATTCAACAAATTATTACGATTGTTATTGCCTTGCTTTTCATCGTAGGAGGCCAATGCTTTGCCGCCGGCAAAACACTGAAAGTCGGTGTGTTAGGGCCTTTCACCGGTCCTTCAGCCCAAACGGGTAAAGAGTTTAAAGCGTCAGTAGAAATGGCACTGGATACCATTGATTCTATAGTAGGTGATTACAAAATTGAAGTGGTCTGGGTGGATTCACAGTCAGATCCGGCCAAAGCATCCGGTGCCTATGCAGAAGCAGTTGAAGGTAAAGGCATCCAGGCCGGCGTCTTGAACTGGCATTCTTCTGTTGCGATTGCCGTCATGGATGTCGCAGCTCAATATAAGGTGCCCCATATGTTTGGTTTTGGTGCCTCTGAGGTGGTGAATGAAAAATGGCAGGCAGATCCTGAAAAATATTCCTATTGGGGCGGCAAAGGCTGGCCCGTACCTGCAAAACTTGAAAAAAATTATATTGTTGCGTTAAACAAAGCCATTGAAGCCGGAACATTCAAACCCAAAAAGAAACTGGCTGCCATTTACGGCGAGGATACAGACTGGGGAAGAAGTGCTGGCGGTTCTTATAAAAAAGCCCTTCTGGACAGTGGATGGAAGATTCATTCAGAAGAATATTTTCCAGCCACCCAGACTGATTTTTATCCTCTTTTAAGCAAATACAAAAAAGCCGGTGTTGCCGTTGTTGCAGGGACTTCTACCTCTCCTTCGGCCATTACCGCGTTTGTAAAACAAAGCGTGGAAGTAGGACTTAAAAGCGTGATTGTCGCCTCGGGTCTTGGCTGGATCGGTGACTGGTACAAAATGACAGGACCTGCCTCTAATTATGTGCTTGACAGTATTCCCCAGCTGACTACAAAAGAAGCACAGCAGTGGGCAAAGGATATCAAGGCAAAATACGGGTTTAATCCCAGCCCGTCTGCCGGCGGACTTTCCTATGACGGTATCCGGATGTTTATCAAAATTCTTCAGAGAACCAATGAACTTCATGGAAAACTTGATAAGGAAACCATTCATAAAACTATGGTGGAGGAAGTCAACACCGGCAAACTCACCTATGGTAAAAAAGACGGCGCCATCATCATGAACGAATACAAATACACCGCAGACACCATGCCGGATATGGTGGTTGCACCGGATGCCTATTTTTTCCCTATTCTTCAGTATCAGAAGGGAAAAGGCTACATGATTTTTCCAGATGTCTGGAAAGAAAAAGATTTCCAACAAAAATAGCCTGACATAAATGAAGATAGAGGATACGCAATGTTATCCTCTATTTTTTAATCTTTAAATTTAAAAAGAATCAGAGGCTAAGATGATTGTATTGGAAACCAGTAATTTAACCAAAAAATTTGGTGGATTAACAGCAGTAAATGACGTCTCCATGACATTGAATCAGGGAGATGTTATGGGTTTGATCGGTCCCAACGGGGCTGGTAAAACAACATTTATAAACGCCATTTCAGGTTTAAATCCCCCGACTTCCGGAAGCGTAAAAATGTTTGGGGACGATACCACCCGTTTAACGCCTGAAAAGATGTGCCGCCTGGGCCTTTCCCGTACATTCCAGATCCCCAGCCCTTTTCCGAAGATGACAGCCATTGAGACGGTTATGACCGCCACTATATTTGGCAATGAGTCCGGGAAAGTGAAGGATCCCGTTGACCATTCCAGGGAAATGCTTGATTTTGTGGAATTCCCAATGGCGGAAACGGTTGTAGCAGAACAGCTCAACACGGTACAGCTTAAACGCCTGGATTTAGCCCGTGCTCTCGCCAGCAATCCCAGGCTTTTGTTCATGGATGAACTGGCTTCGGGTTTAAGTGAGGGAGAGCTCAATGATATCATGAGAATCATCAACAAGATCAGCAAAAAAGGCATTTCTATTCTCATGATCGAACATATCATGCAGCTGATCATGGCAGTGTGCAACCGGCTTTTATGTATTCAGTTCGGAACAAAAATCGCTGAAGGGTTGACACAGGAAGTGGCTAATGATCCCAAGGTTACCAAAGCCTATCTTGGATAGCCCAAATGACGATTAATTTAGATAATGATTAATTTTAAGTAAGAATCAATGGAGATGTTATGCTGTTAGAAGTGAAGAATCTTGATGCAGGATATGGATATCTGCAGATATTGCGCTCCGTCTCATTGAATATAGATAAAGGTGAATATGTCTGTATCGTAGGACCCAATGGCGCTGGGAAAAGTACAACTATGAAAACCATTGCAGGGCTGATATCTCCCATGGGAGGCGGTATTATTTTTAACGGAGAGGATATTACAGGACTTTCTGCTTCTCAGATTACAAAAAAGGGGATTTCCTTTGTTTCTGAGGAAATGAATTTGTTTGTAAATATGTCGGTCCGGGAAAATCTTTACATGGGTGCCTATATTATCAAAGATAAAAAAATTCAGAATGAACGCCTTGACTTTGTGTTCAGCCTGTTTCCCCGCCTGGCCGAGAGAAAGGATCAGCTGGCCGGGACCATGAGTGGCGGTGAACGCAAAATGCTGGCCATCGGCCGGGGTATGATGTCTGATCCCAAGTTGCTCCTGGTGGACGAACCCTCATTTGGACTGGCACCGCAGTTGGTGGCAAATGTGTTTGAATCTCTGGATGTGCTTAAGGATCAGGGAGTCACCATCATGCTGGTGGAACAAAATGTCACCAAGACACTGGCCGTCACCGATCGAGGGTATATTCTTGAAAATGGTAAAATCGGTCTTCAAGGCGCAAGCTGCGACCTGGCGGATGATCCCCATGTCAGAAAAGTATTTCTTGGCGTTTAATCCGAACTTTGGAGAAATAAATTGATGTCAAATAACATAGTTTCCAAATTTTTAAACTGGATGAAATCAGCAGCAGGATTTTCTATCACGGCAACGATCGTGATTGCCGTGCTTGCCTCCATTGCTTCCGGTCCCTACCTGCTTGTAAATACTATTGTCACCGGTGGTATGCTGGCTTTGGTCGCCACAGGCCTCACCTTGATGCTGGGGGTACTCAATATTGCCATGTTTGCCCATGGTGAATTTTTCATGATCGGTTCTTTGACAGCCTATTATGTATTTACTCCTATCAGTAATTATATCGGTGAAAACCCGGAGTCATTCATAGCCGTGATCGGTCCCTTGATTGCCATGGCCGGTGCTGCGATTGTGGGTGCAATCAGCGGTATTGTCGCGGAAAAACTGGTGTTTGGCCCCTTGCGAAAGCGATCTACAGACAATTGGGTTATGAACTCCTTTTTACTCACTGTAGGTTTAAGTATGCTATTGATTAATCTGCATCAACTTATATTCGGAGCAGACTTTAAGGGTATTGTCGGATACTGGACGGGTATGCCCGTTTCCATTGCAGATGTGTTCATATCCAGGGACAGAGCCATGGCCTTCGTGATTGCAGTCATAGTCGTGTCGCTTTTTTGGTTTTTTATGACCTATACCCGGACGGGAATGGCGATTCGTGCGGTATCTCAGGATATCACAGGCGCCCAGATTGTGGGCATAGATATTGAAAAAATTGTTCTCTTAACCATTTCTCTGGCCTGTGCGCTTTCGGCAGTGGCAGGCGGCAGCCTTTTATTCATGTACCCTTCATACCCCACGGTAGGGCTTGAGCCTTTATATCTGGCATGGTTTGTGGTTATTCTTTCAGGCCTTGGAAATATTCTGGGAGCTGTAGCCGGTGCATTTATGGTGGCTTTGCTGAAGGTCATCACAGTTGAATATATCGGTGCAGGATGGGATTTTGTTGTTCCGTCAGCCTTGATTATGTTGATTCTGATTTTTAAACCCAGCGGGATATTTGGTTCTGATGTTCGTGGTGCACTAGACAAATAGGGAATTGGATAAATAGGAGATTTTATGGATAATACAATAACAAGTCAACAAATGAATCCATTTGACAAATTGCTTGATAAATTATGTCTGACACCGGTAGGATTATTGGGGCTGGTCTTATTATTTGCCCTTCCTTATATCCCGCCTTTCAATCAGGAGTATATGCTTCGATGGCTGATTTACTGTGGCTTTATTGCCGCTATGAGTGTGGGATTTGATTTGACTGCCGGATATATCAGTATTGTCAATTTCGGATATGCGGCAGTATCTGGTTTTGGTGGTTATACCTCGGCACTTTTAGTCATCAACATGGGGCTGTCTCCCTGGCTGGCCATGGCGGCGGGTGGCATTACCGCAGGTTTTATGGGACTGATTATTGGAATGATCTCTTTGCGCCTCAGGGGAATTTTCGCAGCATGTCTTTCCTGGTTTTTCGGTCTGGCTATTATGGGGCTTGCCACTAAGATGGTCTGGTTGACCCGGGGACCTTTGGGACTTCGCACACCCCGCCTTTTTGAGACCGATTCAAATGCACCGTTTTATTTTTTGATGGTTATACTATTGTTTTTAATATACCTGGCATGTAAATTGATTGTACGCTCCAAAATGGGGCTGGCATTCCAGGCCATCGGCCAGAACATGGATGCCGCCAGGGCCTCAGGGATTAATCCGGTTTATTACAGGGTTTTTAATTTTACCGTGTCCTGCGCTATAGCCGGGATTCTTGGCGGATTTTATGCCCATTTTTACGGTATACTGACTCCGGATGTCATGCATACATCTAAAACGGTTGAAGTCCTTGCTGTGGCCTATATAGGTGGAAGAGGAAGTTTATGGGGAGGCGCTGTCATTGCATTTCCCTTTATATTTATTATGGAAATTGTCCGGTCCACCCTGTCAAACCTGCCGGGATTGAACCTGGTTATTTACTCTCTGGTATTGATCCTGGTAATGATCTATTACCCCGGGGGATTTTCGTATTTTTATGATACCCATATCAGAAAACCTAAAAACAAGGTACTGCGATATTTTTTAAACGGCAGGAAATAAAAGAAGACGGATTAAAAAGGAGATTTATAAATAATGAAAACCAATGCACGAGCAGTCATTATCGGTGGTGGCGCAATCGGTGTCAGTATTGCTTATCACCTGGCAAAATATGGATGGAAAGATGTTGTGCTGATTGAAAAACACGAATTGACTTCGGGATCTACCTGGATGGCGGCAGGAAATGTATCTTTTTATCATCCAAGTTACTATTGCACCCAGATCAATATGAAGAGTATTGAGATCTTCAAACAGCTGGAACAGGAAACCGGTCAATCCACCGGTTGGCATACAACAGGCTCTATTAAAACCGCAGACAATCCCGGCCGCATGGATGAACTGGGATATTATTATTCCATGAACCGATGTCTTGGCCTGGATGTCAGTTTTGTGACACCAGAGGAGATGGGTAAACTTCATCCGTTGATGAATACGGATGGCCTTTTAGGCGGGCTTTACTGGCCGGATGACGGAGATGTGGACCCGGCCTCCATGACCCAGGCTATGGCAAAAGGAGCAAGAAAATACGGAGCTGAGCTCAACCTTCACACTCTGGTCACCGGTATTGAGCAGAAAAAATCCGATGAATGGGTCGTCAAAACCGACAAAGGAGACATTACCTGTGAAGTTGTGATCAATGCAGCAGGGCTCTGGGCACCGGAGATTTCGAAAATGGTTGGGCTTGAAATTCCTTCCATTGCCATTGCACACACCCATATCCTGTATGAAAAAATCAATGCGGTTGAAGATAGAGATACCATGCTGCCCCTGGTGCGGGATCCTGATAAATCCGTTTACTTGAGACAGGAGATGGACAGCCTGATTTTAGGCATGTATGAGGCAAACGGACAGCAGTGGAAAAAGAACGGGGTGCCATGGGATTATGCCCAGGAAGAACTGAACCCGGATATTGATAATATTGCAGACTGTATTGAGGCGGGGATGGAAAGATTCCCCATTCTCGGAGATACCGGATTTAAACATGTGACAGCCGGTCCCATTACCTATACGCCAAATGGTGATCCCCTGGTGGGTCCTGCCGCACCTTTGAAAAACTTTTTCCAGGCCTGCGGGTACAGTTTCGGTATTACCCAGGCCGGAGGCATCGGGCACTACCTTGCCGGATGGATCATGAACGGTGAACCTGAAATTGATCTGTGGCATGTAGATTCCAGACGATTCGGTTCCCATGCCAACTGGGCATATAACCATGAAAAAATTGCAGATATTTATCCAAGACTCTATTCTACTTTCTTTCCCAACGAGTTCAGAGATGCGGCAAGGCCCAACAGGACTAGCCCGATTTACGAATACCAGAAAGCGGCTAATGCTGTATTTGGAGACTACTATGGGTGGGAATGCCCAAATTACTTCCCCCCCAAGGGCAAAGACTCCTATGAAACCCCTTCCTGGAGACGGTCCAATGCATTCGAGCATGTAGGTGCTGAATGCCGGCACGCTATGAACAAGGTGGGGATCATCGATCTTACCCGTTTTGCCAAAACAAAAATTTCAGGTCCGGGTGCCAAAGCATGGCTTAATAACATGACTTGCCAGAGAGTGCCGGAAAAAGACGGTACCATCGCCTTAAGCCCCATGCTGGATATCAATGGAAATTTCAAATCAGACATGACCATTACACGGGTCCATGAAGAGGAATTTTTCTGTGTGACAGCAAGTGTCGGGAAAAAACATGATCAGCACTGGATGATTGTCAACCTTCCTTCCGACGGGTCCGTCCAAATGGATGATCTCACCTATAAAACGGGGTGTCTGGTTCTTGTAGGGCCCGAAAGCCGCAAGGTATTGGAAAAGATCGTTTATGGGGACGTGTCCAACGAGGCATTTAAATTTTCCACCAGCCGGGAAATTTATGTGGGCCGAACAAAATGCCGCATTAACCGTATGAATTATGTTGGGGAACTGGGGTTTGAGATTTTTCATCCCATTGAACAGCAGATTGCAGTTTATAATGCTTTGATGGAAGCAGGGGCCGATGTTGATATCCGTCTCATCGGTATGCATGCCATGGATTCCATGCGCCTTGAAAAAGGATACCTGGCCTGGAAGAGTGAAATGAATGTTCACCATACTCCCCTTGAGACCAATGTGGCCTGGACTGTAAAACTGGATAAGGAATTTATCGGTAAACAAGGCATTCTCAAACAGAAGGAGCAAGGCATTCCTTTGAAACTGGTCTGCTTAGTTGTTGAAGCAACAGATTCCGATCCCTGGGGATACAACCCGATTTTTAAAGACGGAGACCGCATCGGCATGACATCATCAGGCGGTTACGGTCACAGGGTTGAAAAAAGCATTGCCATGGGCTATGTAACACCTGAGTTTGCAAAGGCCGGAACAAAAATGGATGTGGAAATTTTAGGGCGGATGCGCAGTGCACAAGTTGTCACAATGCCGGTCTATGATCCGAAGAATGAGAGAATGAAGCGTTAGGAGCCAATAAATAAGGAAGTGGAAGAATGAAAATTTGTGTATGCATAAAACATGTACCCGATACTGCCGCAAGTATAAAGCTTGCTGGAGACAACGGGTTTGAAGATTCAGAAATTAAGTTTGTACCCAACCCATATGATGAGTACGGACTTGAAGAAGCGGTCAGCCTGGTTGAAAAACAGGGCGGTGAAGTGGTGATTGTGACCGTGGGCAAAGCTGCTGCTGCAACAACCATCAGGAGTGCCCTGGCCATGGGAGCACACAGGGCCATCCTGGTAAAAACCGACAGCCAGTTTCTGGACGCAAGTTTAACTGCCCTGGCTTTGAAAGCGGCCATGGACCAGGACGGACTGCCGGACATGATTTTT
>NZ_JABZFL010000014.1 GCF_014237455.1 Desulfobacula sp.
TCAATTGGATTGGTTTGTATCCCAGATTATAGGGCTGGGGGATATCCGCCACACCAATATGGTCTGACTCAACCATGATTGAAAGCCTTTCCAGAAGATTTTTCAACTCCCTGACATTGCCCTGCCATTCGTATGCAATAAGAAGCTCAAGGGTATTTTCTGATATGGTTTTCTTTTTTTCTGAAGACAGCTTGGAAAATTTTTCAAGAAATGTGTCTACAAGCATTGGAATGTCTTCTTTTCTATCCCTTAACGGCGGTACATGAATCGGTATCACGTTAAGCCTGAAATAAAGATCCTTCCTGAAATTACCCGCTTCAATCTCTCTTTCAAGATTTTTATTTGATGAAGTGATAACACGGACATCCATGTGAAGGGTTCTTCCTCCGCCGATTCTTTGGAATGTCTTTGATTCAAGAGCTCTTAAGATTTTTGCCTGGGTATTGATATTCATATCCCCGATTTCATCAAGAAAAAGTGTTCCCCCCGAGGCCAGTTCGAATTTACCTTTGTTTTTTGATGTGGCCTTTTCAAAAGCACCTTTTTCATGACCAAAGAGTTCACTGTCAAGATTTTCTTCGGGGATGGCTGCACAATTGATGATGATAAAGGGCTGTTCGGGTCTCAAACTGAATTGATGGATGGTTCTGGCAACCATTTCTTTTCCTGTACCGTTTTCCCCTGTAATCAGAATAGAGGCATCTGAAGGGGCTGCACTCATGATTTCTTCATATAGTTTTTGAACGGCAGGGCTGGTCCCGGTAATGGAATTTTTTTCAATACTTTTTTTGCGCAAGTATATGTTTTCTTCTTCAAGTTTTCTAAAGTTCAGCGCATTGTTGATGGTGACCATGACTTTGTCGATGGACAATGGCTTTTCAAGGAAATCATAGGCGCCTGATTTTGTTGCATCAACCGCAGATTCAATGGTGCCATGACCTGTGATCATCACAACAGGAAGACTGGGTGTTATTTTTTTAATTTCTTTTAAGGTTTCAATCCCATCCATACCCGGCATCCATATATCAAGCAGGACAATGTCAGGGGATCCAGCCTCAATTTTTTTTAATGCTTCATACCCGTTGAAGGCATGCATGACTTCAAATCCGTCGTCTGAAAGAATTCCTTTAAGAGATTCTATGATGGTTATCTCATCATCAACAATTAATACTGCCGGATACATGCTTCTTTCTCCTGTAATGTAATACGGTTAAGTATTAAGCCGGAAGCTCAATAATGAATTTTGCACCTTCAGGCTTATTATCCTGAACCCTTATTACACCATTATGATCGGAAATGATAGAGTGGACAATGGCAAGACCCAGTCCCATACCCGATTTTTTGGTGGAAAAATAAGGTTCAAACAGCTTGGTTTTTTCTTTATCTGATATTCCTTTGCCGTTATCGGCTATTTCGATCCTCACAATTTTTAAAATTTCATCATAGGAGATATCAATCAGGATGCTTCCTTTTTTGTTTATCGCATAAACAGCATTATCAACCAAGTTGATAAATGCCTGTTTCATATGCTGCTGATCCAGTTTCAGTGTTGGGATATTTTTAGCAAACCTGGATTTGATATCAACATTTTCAAGGCCTTCCTTGTACAGTGCAATAGTTTCAAGAATAATATTTTCAATTCTGCATTGGGCAACGTTTGCGTCAGGAAATTTGGCAAATGCGGCAAACTGGTTGACAAGATTTTTGATCAGGTCCACATGTTCTACAATAGTGTCTGCGCAATTGGTAAAAATTTCGTCATTAATCTGGTTACCATACTTTCGCTTTAGTCGTTGAGCTGACAATTTTATTGGTGTTAAGGGATTTTTCACCTCATGGGCAATTCTCCTGGCAACCTCTCTCCATGCAGCGACTCGCTGGGCTTTTTCAAGTTCAGTGACATCATCAAAGACCAGTACGGCACCTACATTTCTATCCTGGTCATTTTTTAATGTATTAAAATTTAAGAAAAAGTGTTTGGGGGTTCCTGAAACCGTTGCGGAAAGTGGAATTTTAAGAGTTTCCTGACCCTGGGCTACCTGAGTATAAATTTTATTGGCAATCTGTAAATAATCGTTTTTTAAAACATCTTTGAAATTATGGTTTAAAATATTACGACTGTTAATATCCAACATGGATTCGGCAGCCTTGTTGATGGTCATTATGGTTCCCTTATTATCAATGGAGATCACCCCGGCAGAAATATTTTTTAATACAATTTCAATGTATTGGCGGCTCTTTTCAAGTTCGGCATTCTGTTGTTTGAGCATCTCTCCGGAAAGCGCAATCTGTTCCCTTCCTGTGGCAAGTTCTTTGGTCATGGAATTAAAGGACTTGATAAGGGTCCCGATTTCATCATCCGTTTCAAAGTCAATTTGATAGTTCAAATCTCCATCAGTGATCCGTTGCGTTCCTTCTGCAAATTTCATTAGGGGGATTGTAATGGATTTTGCCATCTGAAATCCAAACCAGATAGCACAAAAAATAACAAGAAGAGCAACAATAGAAAGCGCAATATAATATGCTATCTGCGCAGGTTTTTTTGCCATTTTGAGCTGCTGATACTCCTCAACTCCTTTTAAAATGGCCTGCAGGTTCTGGGACAGTTCCGGTGATACCAGAGTGGTGATAACAATAAATGCTTTGGCTTTTTGGGGGTCGACTCCAAAGGGAATGGCTGCAATTGTTTTTAAAAATTCCCCTTCTTTGATATTTTGTGAAACTGTGTGGCTCTGCCGTCCTTCAGGGATGCCGGTTAAATCATTACTGGTCAGAAGGCCGAAATGAAGGTTTTCCAGTTCATTTGCCAGAGACAGGCTGACACGCTTGGCGTCAGGTGTATAAACCTCAACACCATGCCGGTTAAATGCCCGTTGTATGACCTGGGTATATCGGGTCAGTTTTTTTTCATTCTCTTTGTCCAAAAGCTTTCGGGAGTCAATTTGAAAGGCAGCTCTTTTGGCAAAGAATTCATTTTTTTCTTCAATATATTCATAGAGTTTTTGGCCGACAGCTAATGAGCTGTCCAGGGTTTGTTCAACCGGTGCATTAAACCAGAAGGCAATGCTTGTGGAAATAAAATGGATGGAGAAAAAGAAGAGAACTGTTGTGGGTAGAAGCGCCAGTACAATAAATGCGGTGATGAGTCGAGTTTTGAGTTTGGAGCCTAAAATATTATTCTTTTTTTCATAGTACAGCTTTGCAAGATTTCTAAAAACCAGTAAAAGTAATGCAAGCAACAGCAACAAATTAATGTTTATCAGGATAAACATTAATATCGTGCTGGATAAGGGAAAATCACTGCCGAAATTAGTGATCCGGGTTTCAATAAATGTCAGGACCCCGACCGTAATCAGGATAATGAGAATTAAAATGCCTTCTCTTTTTTTCCTGGACCATTCATTTTTTAAATGTTTTGATTTAGCCATATGCTTAATTTCAGGCAAGATCTATCACTATGAAAGCTAATAGGTAAAATTGATTAAATACCAGTTTGTTTCAAAATTCCAAAAAGAGACAAAAAAGAGAACAGTGTGAAGTGATAAGGGTAAGGTGACTTTATCAAGCTCTGCCTTGATCCTGAGCTGGTATTTATCCCCTTTAACAAGTTGATTCAATGGTATGATTGTCAAATTGTCCATTTCGGTCATCAAGGATTTTGCCTCGTCAAATGACGGTGTAATAATTGCTTTTTCATTTTTCCAGGGCCGCAAAACAGAGAATTCTTTTTTCAGAGAATTATATTTTAGTGTGGATTTGATTTGGATGTCGGATATTTTTTTGTCAAACCATGAGTCGCCAGTTTTATACAGCGTAATATAAAACGAAAAAGTGGTTGGAATACCATTGAGGACAGCCTGGTTTATTTTTTGGGTAAATGCCTGTTTTACATCAAAATATGTTAAGAGATCATCTCTTGTGTTGGCCAGTTTTATATTTTGTATAACAGCGGTCTCTTTTGCGAATGCAATAGAGGGCAACAAAAGGCAGAACACAACACTCACCGATATAAACAGTGTAATAGCCGCTCTATGGAAGGAAGCTCGCATCATTGGTTAAACATACTATTTAAATTTTTGCCGGGCCTGTTTCCCAAGCCTCTTTGTTTTCTAAAAATGTTTTAATGAATAAATGATTCAGGGTATGTCCTGATTTGTGGGTAATAATATGCCCCTGAATTGGCATGCCAAGCAGGGAGAAATCTCCAAGACTGTCTAAGAGTTTATGTCTGACAAATTCGTCAGGATACCTTAGCCCTTCTTCATTTAAAATTCTATCTTTATCAATAACGATGGCATTGTCAAGGCTTCCACCCTTCCCAAGACCGAATTTTTTTAAAAGTTCCAAATCCTGGACAAATCCGAATGTTCTGGCATGGCTGATTTCTTTTTCAAAATTGTTTTCGGCCCGGTCAAACGTTATTTCCTGTTTTCCGATCAAAGGGTGGGCAAAATCAATCCGGCAGGTAATTTTAAAACAGGGTTCCGGATACACAATAACTGATTTATCATTATCGGTTACTTTAATTGGTTTTTTAACGATAAAAAAATGTTTTGGAGCAGCTTGCTTTATAACCCCTGTTTTTTCAATGAGTTGCGTAAATATTTTTGCACTTCCATCCATAATGGGAATTTCATAATCATCGACTTCCACCAAGGCATTATCGATCCCTAAACCTGCGAAACTGGCCATTAAATGTTCAATTGTTGAAATAATAGCCCCGTTGGTCCCCAGTACCGTTGCAAGACTGGTATCAACGACCCGTTTAAAAAGTGCCAGGATATCCTGAGTACCCGGCAGATCAAGTCGCCTGAATTTTATTCCATGGTTTTCCGGGGCAGGTTTTATTGTCAAATGTGTCTGTTTCCCAGAATGAACGCCTGTCCCCGAAACAGAAACACTCTGTGAAAGGGTTTTTTGTAAAAAATATCTGGTCATAAACTATTGGGACATTCTTATTGCCAATTTAAAATTTGCTTAAAATTTAGTTTGCTATATATATCTGGTTTTAATACACAAAGCAAATGAGAAATTTCTTTGGTCCAATCTTGTTTTTTGATAAAGAAAAGTAAAATATAATAGTGTAAAAAATGGTATAACCACTATTAAACCATTTAAAAAGGATTCAAATTGCTTGCAAAAGTAAACTCATGTTCAGTGGCAGGGATTGATGGATTTATTGTTGAAGTTGAAGTTGATATTTCCTATGGTCTCCCAGTTTTTAATATTGTCGGGTTGCCGGAAGTCTCTGTCAGGGAGAGTAAAGACCGGGTTAAAACAGCGATAAAAAATTCAGGTTATACGTTTCCCATGGAAAGGATTGTGGTCAACCTGGCTCCTGCCGATGTCAAAAAGGAAGGGACAGGATTTGATTTGCCGGTGGCCATTGGTATCCTGGTTGCATCTGAGGTTATCCCATCTGAAAAGATAAACGCATATCTTATTTCAGGTGAACTTTCCCTTGACGGGAAAATTAAACCGGTCAAAGCAGCCCTCCCGTATGCGTTGACAGCAAAGGAAAAGGGTAAAAAGGGAATCATTATACCTGTTGAAAATGCAGCTGAGGCTGCCATGGTGGACGGTATTGATGTTTTTCCAGTAAAAAGCCTGTCGCAAATTGTTGATTTTTTTTCAGGATTTGTTGAAATTGAAAAGCATCGTATGGATTCGACATGGCTGACCCATGGCAATGATAAGGTAGATGGAATGGATTTTTCCGAGGTAAGGGGTCAACAACATGCCAAGAGAGCTTTGGAAATTGCTGCGGCAGGTTTTCACAACATTATTATGACAGGACCACCGGGATCCGGGAAAAGCATGCTGGCAAAAAGGCTTTCAACCATTCTACCCGCGTTGACATTTGAAGAAGCCATTGAGGTCACAAGGATTTATTCCGTTCTGGGTTTAATCGAAGATAAAAGGCCATATATGTCAACAAGACCGTTTCGATCTCCCCATCATACAATTTCCGATGCGGGCCTTGTGGGTGGTGGATCAAAGCCTGTTCCCGGAGAAATCAGCCTGGCCCACAATGGTGTGCTTTTTCTTGATGAGCTGCCGGAGTTTAAAAAAAATGTGCTGGAGGTCTTAAGGCAACCCATTGAAGATGGGAAAGTTTCCATTTCAAGGGCAGGCATGAAAGCAACCTATCCATCACAATTCATGCTGGTGGCAGCCATGAACCCCTGTCCCTGCGGTTATTTGTCCGATCCTATGGGGAAGTGCACCTGTACGCATCCCCAGATTCAAAAATACAGATCAAAAATTTCAGGGCCACTCCTGGACAGAATTGATATTCAAATTGAAGTGCCAAGAATTGAATATAAGGATCTTGCCGCCAGAACAAAAGGAGAGATTTCTTCCCATATAAGAAAAAGGGTCAATCGCGCAAGAAAGGTACAGGAAGCAAGACTTGAAAAATTGACCGTACCCAGTAATGCCAGGATACACAGCCGCCACTTGGGAGCATTTTGCCATCTGGATGCCGAATGTGAAAAACTTCTTAAACAGGCAGTTGACGTTCTTGGATTTTCTGCCAGGGCCTGTCATTCTGTCATTCGGGTAGGAAGGACCATCGCGGATCTTGAAAATACACCTGAAATTGGGCGGCATCATCTTGCTGAAGCTATCCAGTACAGGAGTTTTGACAGGGGGCTTTCCCAATAGAGAATGAATGTTGTTTAGAATAACCATAAGTTAAAAGAATATAAGATATGATTAAAAAAGATATTTTTAATAATGATGTAAAAGAACAGTTCAAAGCGTCTGCAAAAGACAGGATATACAAGTTTATCATGGCTGACCAAATGATCAGGGGTGCTGTCGTACATTCTACCCGGATGGTGAATGAAATGAGAGCAAACCATAACCTGGGACCTTTGGAAACCCTTGTTCTGGGTCAGGCCTATATTGCGGCAAGTCTTCTTTGTTCGGGCCTTAAAGATAAAAATGACAGGCTCAGTATGAATATTCAGTGTTCCGGACCGATAAAAGGGCTGGATGTTGAATCAAATGTGTTTGGAGAGGTCAGAGGACATCTTAAGACCCGTAAGATAAAAGTAAAACATTCTGAAAAGATTAAATATTTATCAACGCTTTATAGGGCTGGTTTTCTTACGGTAACAAAATATCTGGACAATGCACCCACGCCTTATTCCGGGCAGGTGGCTCTTGAGTATGGGAGTATTGCAGAAGATCTGGCCAATTATTTTTTAATATCCGAGCAGATTCCCACCGGGTTTAAATTGAGTGTTTATTTTGATGATAAGGAAGTGGTTAAGGGTGCGGGGGGAATTTTCCTCCAGGCTTTGCCGGGTGCGGATGCATCCCAGGTTATTGAAGCCGAAAAAATGATCCAGGGAATTGATTCTTTGGGTGAATTATTTGCCAAAGGGCGTTCACCCGAAAGAATCATTCATAAAGAGTTTTCAAGTCTTAAACCGCAGTTTTTGAGCAACAGCCGGGTGGAGTTTTTTTGCAGGTGTTCAAAAGAGAGGATGAAAGGATATTTAAGAAATCTGTCTCAAAAAGAGAAAAAGGATATGATGAAAAATGGCCCATTCCCTGTGGATGTGCGTTGTCATCATTGTAATTCAGTATATCAGTTCAGTAAAGAAGAGCTACAGGAGTTCTGAAAAATGAAATATTAATAAAATTAAGAGTTTCTCTTGCAAAAATCAGGAGATATATTATAAATACCGATAGCGTTGGACAGCCATAAGATGGCTATAATGAAGCTAAGTAAGGGAGAATAGATGCATAAATTATTGAATGACAGCCCAGGTGAAGAAATTATGCTCCTGGGAAACGAAGCCATTGCGAGAGGTGCTATTGAGGCGGGTGTGGCCTTTGCTACAACCTATCCTGGTACCCCCTCTTCTGAAATATCGCTGAATCTTTTCCAGATGTCGCAGGAATCAGATCTCTATTTTGAATACAGCACCAATGAAAAAGTGGCACTGGAAGTTGCTGCGGCTGCTGCGAATTCAGGACTTCGTACATTTTGTATGATGAAACATGTCGGGTTGAATGTTGCGGCAGACCCTCTCATGACTTTGGCCTATGTAGGGGTTACCGGTGGAATGGTGATTCTGACGGCGGATGATCCGGCTATGTTTTCAAGCCAGAATGAGCAGGACAACCGGTATTATGCCAAGTTTGGTAATCTGCCCATGCTTGAACCCTCTTCAGTGCCTGAAGCCAAAGAGATGATCAAATATGCATTTGATCTTTCAGAAGAACTTAATCAGCCTGTTCTGTTAAGAACTACTACCCGGATCAACCATTCCAATGCATTTGTGACCTTTGGTGAAATGAAACCAAGACAAACCAAAGGAAAATTTATTCGGGAACCCTTAAGATGCGTGACGGTCCCTGCTGTTGCAAGACAGCTCCATTCCAAACTGCTGGATAAAATGAATAAGGCCAAAGGACTTTCTGAAACCTCAGATTTTAACCCGGTCGAAGGATCAGGAAAGGCTGGTATTATTGTCAATGGTGTGAGTTTGCATTATGCTTTGGATGCAGTAGAAGATCTTGGCATTAAAGATAATACAAAGATTTTACGTCTGGGATTTTCCAACCCAATGCCGGAAAAACTGATCAAAGAATTCCTGAAAGGCTGTGAAAAAGTCCTTGTGATTGAAGAAGGCGAACCGTTTATGGAGGAAGCTGTAAAAGCATTTGCCCAGGAGGCAGGACTCACGATTCCCATTAGTGGCAAATCAGAAGCACTTTTTTCCCGCCTTTATGAATATGATCCCGCCATGGTGAGGGAAAAAATAGCCGTTTTTTTTGGAGTTGATTATACACCAAAAACAAAATTAGATACTGCAGATGTTCCCCAAATCCCGATGCGGCCGCCAAATCTTTGTTCCGGGTGTTCTCACCGGGCAACCTTTTATGAGGTGAAGCAGGCAGCGGGAGATATGGATATCATCTGTCCCACTGATATCGGCTGTTACACTTTGGGTTTTCTGCCGCCTTTAAATATGGGTGATTTTGTAATTTGTATGGGGTCCTCTGTCAGTACCTCCTGTGGGTTCGGTCAGGCCACCGATCAGAAAGTGGTCTCCTTTATCGGGGATTCTACTTTTTTCCATTCAGGCATCACAGGGCTGGTTAATGCCGTATTTAACAACCATAATTTTACCCTGGTCATTCTTGAGAATGATATTACTGCCATGACTGGACATCAGCCCCATCCGGGTGTGGATATGGAAAGATTTGGTCTGGATGGATTTGGCCGGGTGAATATTGAAGAGCTTGTGAGAACTCTGGGTGTGGAACATGTTTCCATCGTTAAGCCGTTTAAGGTAAAAAAGAGCATTGAGACCATCAGAGAAGCTCTTGAATACAAAGGTGTTTCCGTTATTATATCCCGGGAACCTTGTGCCTTATATGCAAAGAGCATGAAGCTGCTGAAGCCAAGAGCATTCAAGGTGTCTGACAGGTGTGTTGATCACAGGGATTGTATCAATACCATTGCCTGTCCGTCCTTTTATCTGGAAGCCGGGAAAGTTAAAATTGATGCAGATACATGTGTGGGGTGTGCCGTCTGCGCACAGATATGCCCTGAAAATGCGATCACGCCTTTAAAAAAATAACCTTTAGAAAAAGGATGATATAAGAATGGAAACAACCAGATTAATCATGGTAGCTGTGGGAGGCCAGGGGAATCTTTTGGCATCCAAAGTCTTAGGTGAGGCTGCTTTGATTTCAGGTGTGCCGGTTCGAATGAGTGAAATACACGGAATGGCCCAACGTGGTGGCGTTGTAGAGTCAGCTATTGTTTTCGGAGATGCAACAAGTTCCATTATTTCAGATAGTGAGGCAGATATTCTTCTGGGATTTGAGCCTTCTGAAACATTAAGAGCCTTAAACCGATGCAGCAAAGATACAAAAGTCATCACCAATACGGCAACTCTTCCACCCTTTACTGTATCCATCGGCAAGGGGGTTTACCCGGACGTTGAAAATATTAAAAAACTGATCAAAGCCAAATGTGCAAGCCTTGTTGCCATTGATGCAATGAAACTTGCCAAAGAGGCCGGAAGTCCGATGAGTGTGAATATTGTTCTTTTAGGCGCTCTGGTTCAGTCAGGAAGTCTTGGATTTACAAAAGAAAATGTGATAGAAGCCATTAATAGAAGGACAAAAAAAGCTTTTCTGGACATGAATCTTAATGCCTTTGAACTGGGTTACGAGGCAGCTCAAAACTATGGAAACTAAAAAAATTCAAGTAATTAACGGACCGAATCTGAATATGCTCGGGAAACGGGAGCCTGAAATATATGGCTTCCTTACCCTTGACCGGATAAATCAATGCTTGCTGATATAGTGACAGGCCAGATTTTCGGATTTGGTCATTATGGATATAAGATGGCATTAAACGCCATCACAAATATGATCAATGAATCCTGATCTTCTCATTTTATGTGCAGCACATTTTGAGATAGCTCATTTTTTGACCCTACACCCGGCTGATTCAAAAAGATTGACCCAAACCGGGCTGACAATCATATCCGGAAACGTTCATCATAAAACATATGACCTTATGGTTACAGGTCCGGGAGTGTTCAATACTGCCCATGCATTAACCGCCTATCTTGAGCAAACATCGCCTGCCCTGATTTTACAGACCGGTATTGCTGGTGTTTTCAGGCAAACAGATTGTAATATCGGTGATGTCGCTATCGCCACCCAGGAACGCTATATCCATACCGGGATTCAAACGGGTTCCCTTGAAAATGCTCCCTTGCCGTTTGATTTGATTGATACAAATCCTTTGAGCCGGAAAGGGATTTATCCTTTTGAACAAGAAAGGGTTGATCACACCCATGAAATCCTGTCTCAACCGCTCTCAACACATAAGATTAATATAATAAAAGGCCCTTTTATTACCGTTTCTTCAATCACATCTTCCTTTAAACAGGCAAGCGGGCTTTATTCAGCCTTTTCCCCTGTGATGGAAGCCATGGAAGGCGCGGCCTGTGCCCATATAGCAATACTTTATAATATCCCTATGATTGAGGTCAGATCAGCTTCCAACTTTGTTGGTGAAAGGGATAAATCAAAATGGGATATTGATCTGGCTGTAAAACAATTGGGATTGGTTTGCGCTTTAATTTAACTTATCGGTTTAATGATTTATTTGTTAAAGAATGAACTTTATTGATTCACATTGCCATCTGCATGATCCACGGATAATTTCAGATATTCCATGGATAGAGGACCGTGCAAGGATAGCAAATGTTCAGTATATGGTGTCCTGTGCCACCATGGAAGATAATTTTGAATTAACGGCTCAGCTGTCAAAAGAGTTTAACTCCATCCTGCCCTGTTTCGGGATTCATCCCTGGTTTGTAGACAGCCTATCCGGCCGATGGAAGGACCGGTTGGAATATTATCTTTTGAGCTGTCCTTCCGGTATTGGTGAGACTGGGCTTGATTTTACAGATAAAACCTGCGATCGGGATCTACAGATTAAGGTGTTTGAACATCATCTGATGCTGGCAAGAGAACTTAACCGCCCCGTTAATATCCATATCAGGAACGCCTGGGATATGTTTATCCGAATTTTGAAAAAAATGGGGAAATTAAATGTTCCAGGGCTGATACACTCTTATTCAGGATCAGCAGACATGATTCCGATGTTTGAAGCATTTGGTTTATATATTTCTTTTTCAGGATCCGTGACAAATCCTAAAGCTAAAAAAGTGGTGAATGCATTGAAAAGGGTTTCAAAAGAGCGGTTTGTTCTGGAAACAGATACACCTGATATTTATCCGTATTTGCCGGAACCAAAAGCCTCTCGACTCAATGAACCCAAAAATTTGCCGGCAATTTCAAAGATTGCATCAAGCAGGAGCGGCATGGATTTTGAAGAATTTTCAAGGCATGCCTATGATAACAGTTTGAATTTATTCCATCCTATATTACAGGGGGAAAAGGACAGGTGATGGATCAATTTGCACGAACAGAACAGCTTCTCGGTTCACAGGCAATGGAAAAGATAAAGAAAGCAACCGTGGCTGTTTTCGGGCTGGGTGCTGTGGGATCATTTGCAACAGAAGCCCTTGCCCGTACAGGGGTCGGGAATTTATATCTTATAGATTTTGATAAGGTGGATGCTTCAAATATCAATCGCCAGCTGTTTGCATTAAATTCTACCATTGGCAGGGAAAAAGCCAAGCTTGCCTGTGAAAGGGTAAAAGACATTAACCCGGGATGCAATGTGGAACTCCACAGCTCATTTATTAATGCTAAAAGCCTTGAAGATCTTTTATCTGAAGATATTGATGTGGTGGTGGATGCCATAGATGGTCTTAATTCAAAGACAAACCTGATTGTCGGCGCAAGAGAATTGAACTTTGCTGTTGTTTCCAGCATGGGGGCGGGAGGAAGAACAGATATCTCCATGATAAAAACAGGGGATATCAGCGAGACCTGTGTCTGTCCTCTGGCAAGGGTGGTGAGACAAAGGCTTCACAGGCGAGGACTGTACCAGGGTGTAAGGGCTGTTTATTCCATTGAAAAACCATTAAATAAACAACCCTTTCGATCCCAGGATGCCGTGGATGTGCTGCCAAACCATGGCCGGTCAAGACCTCCTATCGGAACTGTATCATGGGTTCCGGGTGTTTTTGGTCTCACCATTGCAAGCGAGGTGATAAATATTATTACTCAGAATCTTTAGTCTCTTCATCTCTGAGAACACGTCTCAGGACTTTCCCAATATTTGACAAAGGAATTTCATCTCTGAACTCAATGAATTTGGGGCGTTTATAACCTGCCATATTCTCTTTGCAAAATGCAGTTATTTCTTCTTCAGTTGCGGATTGTCCCTCTTTGAATTTAATAAAGGCCTTTACCTTTTCTCCGCTTTTTTCGTCAGGGATGCCCACTACAGCCACCAGCTCAACCTTGGGGTGGGTATACAGGATATCTTCCACTTCCCTTGGATAGACATTGAAGCCGCCGACAATGATCATGTCCTTTTTACGGTCTGTGATGGTGATATATCCATTTTCATCTATGTTGCCAATATCTCCTGTGAGAAAGTAGCGCTTGCCGTTAATCTGTCTGAAAACTTCTTCATTGGCATCCGGTCTTTTCCAGTATCCTTTCATGACCTGGGGACCGCAAATGGCAAGTTCCCCGTTTTCCCCCTGGGCAAGTTCTTTGGTGTCATCATTCAAATCAAGAACTTTTACATCTGTTCCGGGCAGGGGAAATCCAATAGACCCTATTTTTCTAGTTTCTTTAAATGAGGGATTGATACTGGTAGCCGGTGCGGTTTCCGTGAGTCCATATGCCTCGAAAATAATAGAACCGGTTTTTTCTTCAAATTGTTTGCACACTTCCGGCGGCAGGGGAGCACCGCCTGAAAGGCATCCCATAATTGAAGAAATGTCAAATTTGCCCAGGTTAACATGGTTTGTAAAGGCAACAAATATTGTTGGAACGGCAGTGATAAAAGTAGGTTTGTATTTTTGGACTGCCTCCAGAACAACGGTAAAAGGAGGATTGCCCGCCCTGGGATCCGGGACGCATATCAGCCTGCTTCCTGACAAAGCTGAAAAAAGCAGGGCGCTTGTAATACCAAAACTGTGATACCATGGTAACACACCAAGATATGTATGATATCCGCCATGTCTCATTTTTTCAGGCTTACCCCCCTCTTCATGGACCAGCCTGAAATATTCTTCACAAGCTTCCAGGTTGTAGGTAAAATTTGCATGGGTCAGTTCCGCTCCCTTGGGGACACCTGTTGTGCCGCCGGTATAGAGCATGACAGCCGTATCCTCGTCAGGATTGATATCAAGGGAAGGCGGATTCGGGCTGGATGAGGCAACAATGTCGTCAAACATAAGATGGCCGGGTTCTATTTTGTCAGCTTTTGGAATTTTACCTAAAATCCCGCCAATAAAGGCTTTTATTTTTGGAAGATAGGATTTGATATTGCAGACAATAACAGTTTCAATATTAGTGTCTTTTATAGCCTCAACCGTGTTGGGATAAAGCAGGGGGTGGTCCATACAAAAGACCATTTTTGATTCAGAATCCTTGAGCTGGTAATTCAGTTCTGAAGGTGTGTACGCTGGATTACAGTTCACGGCCACAGCACCGGATTTAAGGATGCCAAAAAGAACTTCAGGAAAGTGGGGTATGTTGGGAAGAAAGATAGCAACCTTGTCCCCCTTTTTAATTCCTTTACCTGCAAGAAAGGTCGCAATTCTGTCCGCAGTATCCTTTACCTGGGTATAGGTCCTGAAAGCACCGTTAAAAATAGTATAAACATTATCAGGATACTTTTCAGCCGTTTTATCAAGGACTTGGGGCAGAGGGTAGTGATAATTGGTTACATCGTGTGCTACTCCTTCGGGCCAATATGGAGTTTTCCATGTTGGGTCAGTCATCTTTATTTCTCCTTTTGTTTAGGGTGCCCTGCCAAGGATAAAAATCATGCTTATCCTAGTCTTGAGTTGATTGATTAAACAATGTTCATTTGTTTATACATAACTCTATACAGGTTTGAAAAGGTTTTTTTTTATTTGACATTAATATATAATCGGTTGATATCAGTTTAGATATAATGATAAGGGGTTAGATAAAAAAACGGATCATCAAAAAAATTTCAAATTTAAGAGGAGATAAGAACAGGATGAAAAATATATATCAATATCTTTTGATCATATCTTTATGGATGGTGTTTTTTGCTTATCCCTTATTTGCTGAAGATATATATGTGACCGGGATTACAAACATTACCATGCGGACGGGTCCGGGACTGGAACATAAAATTATTGCCATGCTGGAGACCGGTACCAAACTTGAAATTGTTGAATTCCAAAAGGACTGGTCCCGGGTAAGAAAAGATCTTGGGGAAACCGGATGGGTTTTAACAAGGTTTTTAACCAAGAAGGTACCGGATGCCCTTGTGGTTGAAAAATTGAAGAAAAATAATCAAAATCTGATGTCCAGATTAAAAGCGGTAGAAGAGGAGAATAAGACACTTACGGTTAAAAATGTGACATTGATCCAGATAGAAGAAAAATATAATAAACTGAAACAGGAATCCACAGAGTTTTTGAAACTGGATGCAAAGTATAAAAAAATGACACAGCAGTTTGAGGTCCAGAAAAGTCATATTGAGACATTGGAAAATAATTTGAATGATGATGAAAAACTCTGGTTTCTCAGTGGTGCCGGTGTTTTTATTGTCGGTTTGTTTTTAGGTTTAAGTACGCGTAAAAAGAAAAGAAGCAGCTTGTTATGATTAAAAAAACGGATTTCCTTGTGATCGGAAGCGGCATTGCCGGGTTAAGTTATGCTCTGAAAGTGGCCCAATTTGGCAAAGTCACTATCATTACCAAAAAAAAGATCCAGAAGACAAATACGGCGCTGGCCCAGGGTGGTGTGGCTTCAGTATTCAGCAAAATCGATTCATTTGGCCTTCATATTAAAGACACACTTGATGCAGGTGATGGGCTTTGCAATAAAGATGTCGCAACAATGGTGGTAAAAGACGGACCTAAAAGAATTAAAGAACTTGTAAAACAAGGGGCAAATTTTAATAAACACGGCAGTGGTGAGTATGACTTTTCACTGGGCCAGGAAGGAGGGCATTCTGCTAAAAGAATTGTTTATGCCCATGATCTGACAGGCAAAGAAATTGAAGATACCCTGGTAGAAAATGTTGAAAACAATAAAAATATAACTATTTTAGAAGATCATATTGCGATCAATTTAGTCACATTTTCCAGCAGTATTCGAAGCGGACTTATCGTCACCCAGCATGAAAATATTTGCTGCGGCGCATATGTCCTGGATAATAAAACCGGGAAAGTTGAAACGTTTTATGCAGGAATTACCCTCCTTGCCACAGGGGGCTCCAGCAAAGTATATCTTTATACATCCAATCCGGACATAGCAACTGGTGACGGTATTGCCATGGCATACCGGGCAGGTGCATCGGTCGCAAACCTGGAATTTGTTCAATTTCATCCCACATGTCTGTATCATCCTGAAGCAAAAAATTTTCTTATTTCAGAAGCAGTAAGGGGAGAAGGGGCTGTGTTAATAGATCATAAAGGCCGGCGGTTTATGGAAAAATATTCTCCTGACAAGGAGCTTGCCTGCAGGGACGTTGTTGCAAGGGCCATTGACAACGAATTAAAGAAAACCGGTGCAGGTGCTGTTTTTTTGGATATTTCCCATAAAGATCCTGGCTTTATTAAAAAAAGATTCCCCAATATTTATTCTAAATGCCTTGAGTATGGGATTGATATGACAAAAGATCCTATCCCGGTTGTGCCGGCGGCCCATTACATGTGTGGCGGAGTGGCCACTGACCTGAATGGAAAAACAGATGTTCAACGCCTTTATGCAGTCGGTGAAACCGCATGCACAGGATTTCATGGTGCCAACAGGCTTGCCTCAAATTCTCTTCTGGAGGCATTGGTCTATTCCCACAGGGCATATCAATCATCTGTTGAAGAGTTTCAGTCTATTGGAAATAAAGTGAACATCACCCTTGATCTTTGGGATGAAACCGATACAACAGACAGTGATGAGGCCATTGTTGTTTCCCATAACTGGGATGAAATCAGACGGTTGATGTGGAATTATGTCGGTATTGTGAGATCGGACAAACGCCTGCAGCGGGCATTAAGAAGAATCCAAAATATCCAGAAAGAAATCAATGCGTATTATTGGGATTTTAAGGTAACATTTGATTTAATAGAACTTCGAAATCTTGCCACAGTGGCTGAATTGATCATTAAGTCCGCTTTGATGAGAAAGGAAAGCCGGGGCCTTCATTATAATATTGAGTATCCTGAAAAAGATGATCAAAACTGGTTGAAACAGACCATCCTTAAAAAAAGTTTTTGAGAAATTAAAATCAAAAGAATAAATTATGGCTTGCTGCCGACAAACAGGGTTACAATTCCAAATGTCATTTGTTTGAACTTGATGTTTTCAAACCCGGATCCCCTCATGATTTTTGAAAATTTTACAGGGGTGGGGAATTTTAATACCGAGTCGGGTAGATAACTATAGGCAGCATCATCTTTTGAAAAAAAGGAGCCAACCATAGGCAGTATTCTTTGAAAATATAGAAGGTACAATGAACGGAGAATCCCTTTTTCAGGTGTGGTTAATTCAAGAACAGCAAGCCGTCCCCCACTTTTTAAAGCATGAAAAAATTCTTTGACGGCTTTTGGCCGATCCATGATATTCCGTATGCCAAAGGCAATAAATACCGCATCAAAAAGATCATGTTTAAAAGGAAGATTAAGGGCATCGGCATTTAAGAGTTCAATGTTTTTTTTGTTTTTCTTGATTAGTTTTTGTTTGCCAAGCCTTAACATGCCAAAAGAAAAATCAAGCCCGAAAATTTTAGATTGTCCCATAAGCTGAGAATTGATCTCCAAAGCCACATCACAGGTTCCGCAGGCTACATCCAGAACCCTGCTGTCTTTTTGGAGGGTTGCAGCCTTTACCATCTGGGTTCTCCAGACAATGTCCTGCCGCAAACTTAAAAGGCGGTTTAAAAAGTCGTATTTTGGTGCAATACGGTCAAACATGTCTTTGATAAAATCAAGTTCTTTATTCATCGTTGACAACCTGAATTTCTGAGTTAGTTTAAGGTATTTGCCAAGGCAGGTTGGAAAAGTATCATAATACAGGGAAGAATACAATAGAATGGCTGGAGCTCAAATGACAGAAAAACGTGATTATTATGAGATACTTGGCGTTGCCAGGGATGTTTCAAAGCAGGAATTGAAAAAAGCATATCGGAAACGTGCCATTAAATATCATCCTGATAAGAACCCGGACAATAAAGAAGCAGAAGATAAATTCAAAGAAGCATCTGAAGCCTATGAAGTGATCAATGATGATAATAAACGTCAGATTTATGATCAATTCGGTCACCGGGGGCTTGAGGGTGCCGGTCATTCCGGTCCGAGTGGGTTTGAGGATATTTTTTCGAGTTTTGGTGATATTTTCGAAGATTTTTTTGGATTTGGTTCGGGAAGCAGTCGTGGCAACAGGGTTAGAAGAGGTTCTGATCTCAGATATAACATGACCATAGATTTTATGGAAGCCGCCTTTGGTACTGAAAAGACCATTTCCATTCCAAAGTTGGATGTATGCAATGAGTGCAGAGGATCAGGGTGTGGGGAAGGCTCAAGCCCCGAGACCTGTTCCCATTGTCATGGGACAGGACAGTTTATTCAGAGTCAGGGCTTTTTCAAGGTGAAAACAACCTGTCCTTATTGTAAGGGCCAGGGGCGTATCATCCCGAATCCCTGTAGAAAATGCAGAGGGGCCGGCAGGGTCGAGATAACGCGGAAGGTTCAGGTGAAGATCCCGGCAGGGGTGGATGTCGGATCAAAACTTAGGCTGACTGGTGAAGGCGAAGCTTCTCCCTCCCCTGAAGGGCCTTCCGGGGACCTTTATGTGGTGATCAATGTTAAACCCCATAAGTTTTTTCAACGGGATAACACTGATATTATCTGTGCCATTGACATCTCATTTATCCAGGCAGCTCTTGGAGATGAGATCAGTATTCCAACCCTTGTGGGTGAAGATAAATTGACAATTCCAAAAGGTACCCAGTATGGGGATGTTTTCAGACTGAGAGGTGAGGGGATTGCTTCGCTTAGAACCGGTCGGAGAGGCGATCAGATTGTTAAAGTGATTATTAAAACACCAGCCAGACTGAATCAAAAGCAGATAAAATTGTTAAAAGAGTTTGATAGGCTTGATTCAAATAAAATATCAAACAAACTGAAAAATCTTTTTAAGAATCTTTAAGGCACTTAAGGTACAAAAATAATGTTTGAACTTAAGGTGAAAACTCGATTTGCAGGTGCCCATCAATTAACCATGGTGGGACGAAAATGTGAAAATTTGCATGGACATAACTGGCATGTAGAAGTCTGTGTTGCAGGGAAAAAATTGAATTCAGCAGGTGTTCTTGCTGATTTTGGTGATATAAAAAAGGCCGTTCGACAGGTTGTTGAAGAAGAGCTGGATCATAAATTTTTAAATGAGCTGGAAATATTTAAGAGAATGCAGCCCACATCAGAGCGCATTGCCGTATATATTGCTCAAAGAGTTCAGGCCCTTTTAGATCAGGACCTGGAAAAAGATATAAGGGTATCAAAAGTCATGGCCTGGGAATCGGATGATTCTTGCGCCACTTATTTCCCGGAGAGTATTGAGAAATAAATTTTATATTTTGGGTTCTATCCCTACTCACTGCTCATTTCAATAATCCGTTTAGCCGGAATGATGCCTGTTGCTGCGGCAGATACAATATTGCCTGCCACGCCCGGTCCGTCCCCGGCCACATACATTCCCTTAATGGCAGTCTCAAGATAATTGTTTGTTTCCACCTGGGTGGCAAAAAATTTTATTTCCGGTGCATAAAGCAGGGTTTCATCGTTGGATACACCCGGTACAACAAGGTTTAAGGATTCAAGACCTTCAATCAGGTTTGTTAAAATCCTTTCCGGCAGAGCCATGGCAATATCGCCGCAAACCACATTGGTCATGGTCGGTTCAATATACCCTTTACCGATTCTGTTCCAGGTTGAGCGCCGTCCCCTTTTTAGATCTCCAAATCTTTGCAAAATAGGTTTTCCACCGCCGATAATAGCTGCCAGTTTTCCAATGGATTCGCCATAGGCCTGGTTGTCGGTTACAGGTTCGGTTAAAACCACCTTTGAAAGAAAGGCAAAATTTGTATTTGATGATTTTTTATCTGAATAGGCATGACCATTTACACAGACAAAATCCTTATAGTTTTCAAGCGAGATAAAACCACCCTGATTGGTGCAAAAGGTTCTGGTCTGATCATCATATGTGGATGTTTGAATGAAAAAAGTAGGATCATAAATAATATTGCAAAGATCCTCCATGATATCGTTATGGACTTCAACCCGGACTCCGACTTCTATCCCTCTCTGGCTTAGATTGATTCCGTGTTTATGGGCAATCGAGGCCATCCAGTTTGCCCCGATTCTTCCCGGTGCAAGAATAACATTGGCTGCCTTGTATTCAGCTTTATCCGTTATAACACCCTGGATGTGGCCGTCTTTTTCAATGATATCAATGACAGTCTCTTCGGTTTTTATTTTAAGCCCTTTTGCCTGAATATACTCTGCCACCCCGGCAATATGACCTGGCAGAGTATCAGATCCCAAATGCTTTTGCTTGATCAGCAGAAGATCCATCCCAAACCGCTTTGCCTCTTTTCGGATCTGTTTTGCCTCTTCCATGTCGGTGGGGTAGACAGGGCCGTCCATTTTAAATCTTGTAAAAATTGCTTCTGTTTCATCAATCAGGTCCTGGGCAGAATTCATCGGCATAAATTGTGTTAAATCCGTTTTTCCAAGTCTTGGGATGAAATTGAGCTTGCCATCAGAATAAAGACCCGCCCCGCCAACTCCGGACAGAATGTTGCAGGGGTCACACTGAAAACATTTTTGAAGATTATGGTTCGGGCATTTTCTTTTTAAAGGGCTTTTACCTTTTTCGATCATCAATACATTCAGATTGGAATGCTCTTTTAAATGATAGGCCGCAAAAAGCCCGGCAGGCCCACCGCCCACAATAATTACATCATATTTCATATATCACCCAAATATTAAAATTAGAATCATATCTTAATAAACCGGTTTTATAATGATAGCAAGCCTCTTTTTTAGTATGAGAAAATATATGAAAAAGCTCAAATACTTGCCAATAAATCCGTATGTTGTTATAGATTGTGTTTCAATGGTATGGATAATATGAAATAAAGGCTTGAGGGTTACAAATTGGGTGAGAAAACTAAGGGTAAATTTATTGTTTTTGAAGGAATTGACGGGTCTGGGAAAAGTACTCAGATAAAAAAGATATCAAAGCGGCTTCAAGGATTTGGTTATAAGATATATTCGACATTTGAACCTACTGACGGACCTATAGGATCACTAATCCGGCAGATGCTTTCAGGGAAAGTTGCTACCGACCAAAGAACCATTGCCTCCCTTTTTGCTGCGGACAGGACAGATCATTTGGTGAATAAAGTGAATGGAATCCGTCATAGAGTCGATCAGGGTGAGATTGTAATATGTGACAGGTATTATTTTTCATCATATGCGTATCATGCCCAATATATTGATATGAAATGGGTGATCCATGCAAACTCCCTGAATGCAGAGATTTTAAGGCCTGATGTGACAATTTTTATTGATGTTGATCCGAAAGTTTGTCTTGAAAGAATAAAAAACAGTCGCAGCAGTTTTGAAATGTATGAGAAACTAGATATCATGAAAAAGGTCAGAGCCAACTATTTTAAAGCTTTTGATGTATTGAAGGACCTTGAGAAAATTGCTATCATTGATGGAAACAGCACCAAGGGGAAAGTTGAAGATGCGATATTAAATGAAGTCAAAAAGGTATTGAGTGAAATAAAATAAACTAAAGGCAAATAACAGGTATGGGAGCTAAAAAAAAAATTTGTGTCATAGATGGCCAGGGGGGTGGAATCGGGTCTGCTATTATTAAAAAACTTAAAGAACGGTTTGAAGAGAGAATTGAAGTTCTGGCTCTTGGAACCAACGCCATTGCCACGGCTCAGATGTTAAAGGCAAAGGCAAACAAGGGGGCTTCCGGCAGTAATGCAATTATTCAGACTGTACAAAAGGCTGATGTCATTATCGGACCTGTGGGGATTATCATGCCCCATGCAATGATGGGGGAAGTGACCCTCCTGATGGCAGAAGCTGTATGTTCTGCCGAGGCAAAAAAAATTCTTCTGCCGTTGACACAGGAAAATTTGGAAATTGTTGGGGTGAGCAGACTGCCCCTGCCTCAACTGGTGGATGAACTATTGGACAAGCATTTATTTTTTTTATAATATACGAGGAGTGAAAGTGTGATGTGCGAAGCAAATGCATATTTAGTTGAAACTGACAGCAAGTCTGGTGAACCGAATGAAACATTGTTAATGGAAGCTGTTGACAAGGTTGAACCGGATGAAGACGGTATCCTTCTTATTTCTATCTTTGGCGAGCAAAAATTTATCAAAGGCCATATCCACGCATTATCACTGGTGGATCACAAGGTATATATTAAACAGAGTGGTGAGTAGTGCGGTCAATTTTCCAGGCCTTTTGTTGTTACACGCATATTTTACCTCCAAATTGAGGGTGTTCAAAATTCTGTGTCAGTTAACTAAAAGCTGATATACTCAGCTCCAAAAGGAGAACTGACATGACACAAGATGATAAAGAATTTGATTTTCAAAAAGCCCTCAAAGGC
>NZ_JABZFL010000049.1 GCF_014237455.1 Desulfobacula sp.
GAAAAAGCAGGGTGTGAAGTCCTTGTGGTTCCGGCAACAACAGATGCAAATACCATTAAGCATCTGAACCCTGACGGCATTTTTCTGTCCAATGGCCCGGGAGACCCGGAACCTGTGACCTATGCCGTCGATACCATAAAAAAACTCCTGGGCTTTGTTCCCATATTCGGCATCTGTCTTGGCATGCAGCTTCTCGGCATTGCCATGGGCGGGAAAACAATGAAAATCAAATTCGGTCATAGAGGTGGGAACCAGCCGGTTAAAAACCTTTCAACCAACAAGGTTGAAATCACCTCCCAGAACCATGGGTTTGCAGTGGATTTAAATACCATTGGCAAGGATCATTCCGCCATGACACATATTAACCTGAATGAAGATTCCCTTGAGGGCCTTAAAAATGATAGTATTCAGGCATTTGCCGTACAATATCATCCCGAAGCATCCCCGGGGCCCCATGATTCAGCCTATCTTTTTAACCAATTTGCAAAAGTGATTGAAAATGCCAAAGCGTGAAGACATTAAAAAAATCCTGATCATTGGTGCAGGTCCCATTATTATCAGCCAGGCCTGTGAATTTGATTACTCAGGAACCCAGGCCTGTAAAGCCCTGAAAGAGGAAGGGTATGAAGTCATACTGATCAATTCAAACCCTGCCACCATCATGACCGACCCTGAAACTGCCGACAAGATTTATATTGAGCCTGTCACCCCTGAAACCGTTATCAAGGTCATTGAAAAGGAAAGGCCTGATGCTCTTTTGCCGACCCTGGGCGGTCAGACCGGTTTGAACACAGCTATTGAAGCAGCTAAAACAGGTATTCTTGAAAAATATAATGTTGAGATGATCGGGGCTTCTGAAGAGGCCATTAACAAAGCTGAAGATCGGGAACTTTTCAGGAATGCCATGAACAAGATCGGCTTAAAAATACCCAAAAGCGGATTTGCCACCAATATGCAGGAGGTTGAAGATGTGTCAAAGCGCATTGGCTTTCCCATTATTGTAAGACCCAGCTTCACCCTTGGCGGAACAGGCGGCGGGGTTGCCTATAATATGGAAGAGGTTGCCCGCCTTTCAAAGGCAGGACTTGACGCCAGTCTCAATACCCAGGTCATGCTGGAAGAATCAGTGCTTGGCTGGAAAGAGTATGAGCTGGAAGTCATGCGGGATCATGCGGATAATGTGGTCATCATCTGTTCCATTGAAAATGTGGATGCCATGGGCGTGCACACGGGTGATTCCATCACTGTGGCCCCTGCCCAGACCCTTTCGGACAAGGAATACCAGAAACTTCGGGATGCTTCTATTGCCATTATGAGAGAAATTGGTGTGGATACGGGGGGATCAAATGTCCAGTTTGCCGTCAATCCGGAAAACGGGGATCTTATTGTTGTGGAGATGAACCCAAGGGTATCCAGAAGCTCGGCTCTGGCCTCCAAGGCCACGGGATTTCCCATTGCGAAAATTGCCGCCAAACTGGCGGTGGGGTATACTCTGGATGAAATTCCCAATGATATCACCGGTGAAACCCTTGCCTGTTTTGAGCCTTCCATTGATTATTGCGTGGTCAAAATCCCCAGATGGACCTTTGAAAAATTCCCTGAAACCCAAGACATTCTGACTACATCCATGAAATCCGTGGGGGAAACCATGTCCATTGGCAGAACCTTTAAAGAAGCCTTTCAAAAAGGATTGCGGTCCCTTGAAATCGATAGGGCAGGGTTTGGGGGAGATGGCAAAGATCCGCTTCCCGGCAGTGTCAGCGGCAATGAATTGGAGTATAAACTTTCCACACCCAATTCCCAGCGGCTGTTTTATATAAAATATGCCATTGAACACGGTATGCCGATCACTACGATCTATGAAATGACCGGGATTGACCCCTGGTTCCTCAACCAGATGAAACAGATCGTGGATCTTGAAAAACAGATAACGCTTGCCGGAAAAGATCTTCCCCGGGATCTCTTTGAGAAAGCCAAAAAATACGGCTTCTCGGATAAACAGTTGGCACACCTCACCCATCTGACGGAAAAACAGATTGAGCAGACACGAAAAGACCTTGGCATTGTCCCGGTTTACAAGCTGGTGGATACCTGTGCAGCAGAATTTTCGGCAGCCACGCCTTATTACTATTCCACCTATGAAACAGAATGCGAAGCAAGAGTATCGGACAAACAAAAGGTCATTATCCTGGGCGGTGGACCCAACCGAATCGGCCAGGGCATTGAATTTGACTACTGCTGTGTTCATGCCTCTTTTGCCCTGAAAGAAGAGGGGGTGGAATCCATCATGGTCAACTCCAACCCTGAGACCGTATCCACAGACTATGACACATCTGACAAGCTCTACTTTGAACCCTTAACAAGGGAAGATGTCCTTCACATTGTTGCAAAGGAAAAACCCCATGGGGTGATTGTCCAGTTTGGCGGCCAAACCCCGCTGAACCTTGCCTCGGATCTTCAGAAGGCAGGCGTTCCCATCATTGGAACCAGTCCTGAAAGCATTGACCGGGCCGAAGACAGAGATCTTTTCCAGGAGATGCTCAACAAACTGGGGTTGCGCCAGCCTGAAAACGGCATTGCTTTCAGCTATAAAGAAGCAAAAAGCGTCGCAAGAGATATCGGATATCCGGTCATGGTTCGTCCCTCTTTTGTCTTAGGCGGCCGCGCCATGAAAATTGTATTTGATGAAAACGACCTTGAAGAATACTTTAATCTGGCTGTCCAGGCGTCTCCTGACAAGCCGGTGCTCATTGATAAATTCCTTGAAGAAGCCTTTGAGCTGGATGTAGATGCCATCTGTGACGGTGAAAAAACCATCATTGGCGGTATGATGGAACATATTGAAGAGGCCGGTATCCATTCTGGTGACTCTGCCTGCGTACTGCCGCCATACTCTATTTCTCAAAATCATATTGATGAAATGACCCATGCCGCAAGGGCCATTGCCAAAGAACTGAACGTTAAAGGGTTAATGAACATCCAGTTTGGTATCATGAATGACACGGTCTACATTATTGAGGTCAACCCAAGGGCTTCGAGAACCATTCCCTTTGTCTCCAAAGCCATCGGCGTCCCTCTGGCCAAACTTGCCACAAAAGTCATGCTGGGTAAAACCCTTGATGAACTGGGACTGACAAAGGAAGTGATCCCTCCTTACTATTGTGTTAAGGAAGCAGTCATGCCATTTGACAGATTTGACAATGTTGATCCGGTTCTCGGGCCTGAAATGAAATCCACGGGTGAAGTTATGGGAATTGATAAGGATCTCGGGGCTGCCGTTGCCAAATCCCAGTTTGCAGCCGGACAAAAACTTTCAACGGAAGGTACGGTCTTTATCAGTGTCCAGGACAAGGACAAAATGGCTGCACTGCCGGTTGCCAAAAGCTTTCATGAGATGGGATTCACTATCATAGCCACAAAAGGAACCGCCATGTTCCTTAAAGAGCGCAATGTCCCGACAAAACTTGTCAAAAAAGTCTCTGCCGGTCGCCCCCATGTTGTGGATGCTGTAACAAACAATGAAATTCAATTGATTTTAAACACTGGGGCATCAAGCCAGACCAAGCGGGACGGATATGAAATAAGACGTGCCGCTATTAAGTATAAAATTCCTTATGCTACCACTACAGATGGGGCAAAGACCATCTGCAGTGCTATCCAGGCCCTTAAAAAAGAAGGCCTTAGTGTTAACCCCATTCAATTGTATCACCAGGAAAACAAACATGCACAATCCAATAATTGAGAAAGAAAAGCCCAAAGATGAATGTGGTATATTTGGACTGTATAAGCATCCCGAAGCGGCTAAAATAACCTATTTCGGCCTTTATGCCCTCCAGCACAGGGGGCAGGAAAGCGCCGGCATTTCTGTGAACCGGGGTATAAATGATAAAATTTTCTCCCATAAAGGCATGGGACTTGTCCATAACATCTTTAACATTGAGGACTTAGAACGAATTGAAGGGGGTTCTGCCATTGGACATGTCCGGTATTCCACAACCGGGGATTCCGTTTTAACCAATGCCCAGCCCTTTGTTGTCAACCACAGGCACCGCTCCTATGCTGTGGCCCACAACGGGAATCTGGTGAATGCCCATATCCTGAAAAAAGAGCTGGAAGAACAGGGCTCCATCTTCCAGACCACCATGGATTCAGAGGTTTTCCTTCATCTTTTCATTAAAAATCTGATTAAAGGGGATTATGAGAGTGCGATTTTAAAGGCTGTTTCAAAAATTGAAGGGGCCTATTCCATGATCCTTTTAACCTGTAAGGGTGAAATCATCGGCATGAAAGACCCGAATGGCTTCAGACCTTTAGCCCTTGGAAAACTAAACGGCCATTATGTCCTGGCATCTGAAACCTGTGCCTTTGACCTGATCCAGGCTGAATTCATCCGGGAACTCGATCCCGGGGAAATTGTCATCATTAATGAAGACGGTATTAAAAGCATCAAGCATCCCAAGGCTGCCAAACATAAATCCTTATGTATTTTTGAATATATCTACTTTGCCAGACCCGACTCCACCATTGACGGAAAAAATGTCTATCAAATGAGGAAGGCCCATGGCCGGCGACTGGCACAGGAAGCCCCTGTGGAGGCTGATCTTGTTATGCCATTCCCGGATTCAGGCAATTATGCAGCCATCGGGTATGCAAAAGAATCGGGCATCCCCTTTGAAATGGGCATGATCAGGAATCATTATGTGGGACGAAGCTTTATCCAGCCCACCCAGTCCATGCGGGATTTTGCCGTCCGGGTGAAGCTCAATCCGGTCAGAGAGCTGATCAAAGGCAAAAAAATCATCATTATTGAAGATTCCATCATTCGCGGCACCACCGCAAAAACCCGCGTCAAGGCATTGCGTGAGCTTGGGGTTAAAAAAATACATATGCGTATCTCATGTCCACCTCATAAATTCCCCTGCTATTACGGCATTGATTTTTCTTCAAAAGGTGAATTAATTGCAGCGCAAAAATCCCTGGATGAACTACGGGAATATCTGGGTCTTGATTCTTTACATTATCTTTCCATTGAAGGCATGCTTGAAGCTTCAGGGGTAAAAAATCCGGAACTGAACTTTTGCAAGGCCTGCTTTGACGGAAATTACCCGGTTGCATTTGATCCAAATTTTACCAAACAGTGTATGGGATAATATGCAAAAACAAACCGTTGCATTTTCAAAGAATTCTTCCAATCTCTTTTTTCACATCTTAACAAAGTGTAACCTTTCCTGTACCCATTGCTATATTAATAAAAATCAACACGGGACCAACACCCTTGATATTGAAACCATACGAAACTGGCTCACCCTTTTTTCAAAAAAAGCCCGGCAGACCAATGTCGTTTTTTTGGGGGGAGAGCCCACCCTTCATCCGGATCTTTACCTGGCCGTCAAAAAAGCGAAGTATCTTGGATTCAAGTCCATCACCATTGATACCAACGGGTATTTATTCCACGACATTCTGGACAAAATTTCCTGTGATGATATTGACTTTCTTTCATTCTCCCTGGATGGTGCCACAAAAAAAACCAATGATATTATCCGAGGCAGGGGATGCTATGACAAAGTAATGGAAGGCATCCAAAAGGCTCTGAAAAAAGACTTTTCCTGTTCAATGATCTATACGGTTTCAGATATGAATATTCATGAACTTGAATTGATGCCGGATATAGTTAAAAGTCTTGGTATTAAACGGTTTTTTATCCAGGTAGTCGGCATGAGAGGCAAGTCATCAACATTGGATGGAAAACTCCAGGTATCAAAAGAAACCTGGCTTTCCACCATTCCCAAAGTGGCGGAAACAATTGCCGGCCATGGCATCGTTGTAACCTACCCAAAGGTGTTTCTCGACAATGACGAAATATTTCAATGCGCGGGCAATGTGGCTGACAATTATTTTATATTTCCCAATGGCAGGGTGTACCAGTGCCCTGTCTGCGAAGACTTTCCCCTGCATTCATATGAAATAAAAAACAACAGATTGATTGCCGCACCAAAGATCAATGAAAAAGACCTGTTCGGCCTTGTCATCCCGGAGGGCTGCGTCATGAATAAAATGATTCAGCCCAAAAATCTTTCTTACAATAAAAAAGGCGATCCTGAGCATCAAATTGCCTGCTGCATGCTCAAAGAAGAAATTTCCATGTAAAAAGAGGGGTAAGCTGTGCCAAAAATAACCATCAGAAAGGCGACCATTGAAGACGCAGCACTGCTTCTGCGCTTTGTACATGAACTGGCAAAGGAAGAAAAGGCTGAACATAAAGTCAAAACCAGCAAAGAACAAATTGTAAAAACTCTTTTTGGAAAAAATGCCACCGCCCATGTAATTACATGTGAAGCCGACGGGGTTCCCATTGGTCATGCGGTTTACTTTTTTAACTACTCCACATGGCAGGGTAAAAACGGACTCTATATAGAAGACCTTTACATTTCTCCTGAATACAGAAATTGTGGGGCTGGAAAAGAGATCCTGAAACATCTCTCCTGTCTGGCACTGGAAAAAGACTGCGGCAGGATAGAGTGGTCTGTATTGCACTGGAATGCATCAGCCATTGGATTTTACGAATCTTTGGGGGCCAAACCCCAGGATGAATGGATTCGATACCGGCTGTCCGGCAAGGCTTTAAAAGAAATAGCCTGTTCTTAACCCCAAAAAAATACTTTATCAGTTCCGGGGTTGCAATATTCTATTTTAGCTGAAATAAAACAATAGGCTATAAGTTTAACAACAAATGAAGTGCTATGAGAGAACTTGGGGATAATAATCTTTTGGCCTCAATAAATTTAATAACCCTTGGGAATATAACATGAACCCGTTCCATATCGTTAAAAACTTCCGTATCCGATATAAACTGCTGTTTATCTATTCTTCCACATTTTTTGTAATCATGAGCCTTGCAAGCCTGATCATTTATTCCATTGTCAAACAAAGTGTTGAAAAAAATATTGAAAGCGAGCTTCAAAACTCTACTGCTGCGATATTGAATAATGTAAAAACCGCCGTATCCGTATCCATAAAAAATCATCTGCGGGCAACGGCTGAAAAAAATCATGAAATCATTCAGCACCTTTATGATCTGCAGGCAGCCAGTGAAATCAGTCTTGAAGAAGCCAAGGCACGGGCTACAGATATTATTCTTTCCCAGAAAATCGGAACAACCGGCTATATCTGCATTCTGGACGGTACGGGCAGGGTACTCAAGCATCCTAAAAAATCTTTGGAGGGTTTGGATATTTCCGACCACAAATTTGTACAGGAAATGATTGCCAAAAAGAACGGATATATTGAATATTATTGGAAAAATCCAGATGATTCGATGCCAAGACCCAAGGCTCTTTACCTGAGCTATTTTGAACCCTGGGACTGGATGATTACTGTATCCTCCTATCGAAAAGAATTCAGCAAGCTTGTCAATATCAATGATTTTAAAGAAAGTATCTTGAGTTTAAAATTTGGAAAAACCGGGTATTCCTATATCATGGATGCCAAAGGAAATATGATTATCCATCCTGAACTTTCCGGGATCAATGTGTTTTCCGACCAAAACTTTTCCAGTCGCTTTTTTAAAAAAATGCTGGAAAAAAAGAATGGAAAAATGATTTATCCATGGAAAAACCCCATGGATGAACGGTTCAGGAAAAAACTGGTTCTTTTTAACTATATTCCGGAATATGAATGGATTGTGGCCTCCTCCAGTTATCTGGATGAGTTTTTCTCTCCTTTGAATACCATTAAAACCTTTATCATTATCGTGGGATTTGCCTCATTGATTATTTTTATTCCCATCACCTTTCTCTTGAGTTCCACTATCACAAAACCCTTGCGGGAGCTGATGAACCGATTTAATGAAGATATTATCGATGGGTTTTCCAATCGCCTGGTTAAAATGGAGTCCCATGATGAGGTGGGGCAGCTCACATTTTACTATAACTCCTTTATGGACAAGCTTGAAACCCATAACAAGAATCTTAAAGCCCAGATTGCAGAGCGAAAGCTGGCCCAGGAAGCCCTGCAGGAAAGCGAAAAAAAATATTGGTCTGTTATGAAAGCAACACCTGATCCCATTGTAGTTTATGATATGGGAGGAAATGTCACCTATATGAATCCTGCATTTACAAAGGTGTTTGGATATACGCTGGAAGACAGCATGGGGAAAAAAATGGATCATTTTGTTCCCCAGGGGCACTGGAAAGAAACCATGGAAGGAATCGGAACAATCCTACAGGGCAAAGTGCTGCCGCGAACCGAAACCCAAAGAACGTCAAAGGACGGCAGGCTTATTGATGTGACCACCAGAGGATCGGTCTACCGGGATAAGAACGGAGAACCCGTGGGATCGGTGATTACACACCGGGATGTATCAGACGTCAAGCGCCTTGAAAAGGCTCTTGTGGAAATAGGAGAAAAAGAGCGGCAAAAAATTGGGAATGATCTGCATGATGATCTTTGTCCCCACTTAATCGGGATTGAAGGGTTAACCAAGGTGCTGAAACGAAAAGTTGAAGGGCAGTCGAAAGAAGCAGGTCAATTGTCGGATAAAATAACGGATTTAATAAAGGAAGCCACTTATAAAACACGCTGCCTGGCACGGGGACTTTGCCCGGTTTATTTTAACAATGGCCTTGAAGCTTCATTGCAGGAGCTTGTGACCAATACCCGGATCATGCACCGAATGGACTGCAGTCTTGACTGCCGGGAAAAAATTCCTGTAGGAGACACCGTGGTGACCATCAACCTGTACCATATTGCCCAGGAGGCTGTTCAGAATGCCATTCGTCACGGGAAGGCAGACAAAATTGAAATCATAATAAAAATACAGGAAAATCTATTTCTTCTCAGTGTAAAGGACAACGGGGCTGGAATGGACCCATCAAAGGAAACAAACGGCATGGGCTTACGAATCATGAATCACAGGGCCAAACTTATCGGCGCCTCTTTGCTGATCAATTCTGATGATACCTCAGGCACACGGGTAAATCTGGCTTTACCTTTAAATGCCTTCACTTGAACCGCTGAGATTTTGCTTAATATCAATCATAGTTTAACCATTGCATGAACGTTTTAAAAGTGCTATTTTCAGCCAACATTGAAATATGATTAAGATGATTTATGCCAAATAAAAAGAAAATACTGCTGGTTGAAGATCATCCCATTTTCAGACTGGGGCTTGCCGAACTGATCAATCAGGAAGATGACTTTATTGCTTTTGGCGATTCAAAAGATGTGGATCCTGCCATTAAGGAAATAGAAACCTTAAAACCTGATCTCATTATTGCAGATATCACATTAAAAAAATCTGACGGCATTGACCTTGTAAAATATGTCAAAAAATATCACAAAAATATTCCTGTTCTGGTGTTATCCATGCATGACGAATACTTATATGCTGAACGGGCACTGCATGCCGGTGCCAAAGGGTATATCATGAAACAGGAAGCCATGGAGTCTGTGGTCACAGCCATTCACCATGTTCTTGAAGGGAAAATCTATCTCAATGAAAAAGTGAAAGAACATATTCTTTCCAATATTTCCGGCACCCCGGAAACCAAAAAGAAAACACCCGTTGACCGATTGACAGACAGAGAATTGCAGGTCTTTAAAATGATTGGCAGGGGCTTTTCTTCCAGAGATATTGCAGAAAGACTTTTTTTAAGCATTAAAACCATAGGCACCTATCGAGAAAGAATAAAAAACAAATTTAATTTAAAGCACGCCAATGAACTGATTAGATGTGCCGTGCATTTTGAAAAGACCGGCCAGATCAGTACCCAGCTTGATTAAATCTATCCTTGTAGGTTCTCAAACCTACATTGAAATACTATTTTTACCCACAAATTCTGCAAAATCACCTACATTCAAAATCCGGTTTTCACCGATTGTTTAATTTCTTCTTCTTTAATACACCAAAGATGGCACTTATTTCATGTTGTGAAAATTTTGAAGCTCGTGTTGAAAACACTTAAATTAAGAAGGCTGGCCGGTTAAGGCTGGAAAATATATTTTTATAAAACCATATTATTGGAACAAAAAGGAGGTGAAGCATTTTCTAACTGGTTTTAACACTTAAAGAAGCCAAAATTAACTCTACTTCAAAGGAAAAAGGTAAGATATATTATGACTATACAACCAAATATGACCGACTACGACAAAGAGTACAAAGACTTCAAATGGGATGTCCCGGAATATTACAATTTTGCCGGTGAAGTCATTGACAAATGGGCCCAGGATAAAGAAAAGCTTGCCATGCTATGGGTGGATGACAATGGGACTGAGATCAAAAAAACCTTTAACGATATCAGTGTTGCCTCAAAAAAACTGGCCAATGTTTTAAAAGCCCAGGGGATCGGGCAGGGCGATGTTGTCATTGTGGTTCTTCCCAGAAATATTGAGTGGTGGATCATTTTCACAGCCTGTATCCGCTGCGGTGCCATGATATCTCCTGGAACCACACAGCTCACCGCAAAAGATCTGGAGTTTCGTGCCACTAAATCCAATGCTGCCTGTATCATTACCAATCCTGAGATTGCAGCAGCTTTTGATGAGGTAGCAGACAAATGCGACACTGTAAAATCAAAAATTGTTATTGAAGCTGCCAAAGATGGATGGGTCTTTTTTGACGATGCCATGAAAGATGCATCTGATGAGTTTGAAACAGCTAAAACGAAAGCTGAAGACAATTGCCTGGTTTATTTTACATCCGGCACAACAGGATTTCCCAAAATGGCATTACATGCCCATTCCTATGGATTCGGACACCAGGTAACCGGAAAATACTGGCTGGATCTGAAACCTGAAGACATGCACTGGAATATATCTGATACAGGTTGGGCTAAAGCTGCCTGGTCAAGCTATTTTGGCCCATGGAACCAGGGAGCTGCCCAGTTTATCCATCACACAGACCGGTTTGATCCAAAATTCACCCTTGATTTACTGGCTAAATATCCGGTCACTACCATGTGCGGTGCGCCCACTATCTACAGGATGCTGGTATTGCAGGATCTGTCACAATACAAATTCCCGACACTTCGACATTGTGTTGGTGCCGGTGAACCCTTAAACCCGGAGATCATTGATGTCTGGGAAAAAGCCACCGAATGTATTATCAGAGACGGTTACGGACAGACTGAGACGGTTCTTCTTGCCGGAAGTTTCCCCTGCATTGAACCTCGTTTCGGTTCCATGGGAAAACCAACCCCTGGTATTGACCTGCATGTTATTGACGATCAGGGCAATATCCTTGAGCCAAACCAGGAAGGTGAAATAGCTATAAAAATAGATTCCGGAAAACCGGTAGGCCTTTTTAAAGAATACTGGAAAGAACCTGAAAGGACAGCGTCTGCATTTATTCCGGGCTGGTATCTCACAGGCGATAAAGCCTATGTGGATGAAGACGGATACTTCTGGTTTGTAGGAAGATCTGATGATGTTATCTTGTCTTCCGGTTACAGGATCGGACCATTTGAGGTGGAAAGCGCCCTGATCGAGCATCCGTCTGTTGCAGAATCTGCCGTTGTTTCAAGTCCGGATGAGACTCGTGGTGAAGTAGTGAAGGCTTTTATAGTTCTTGTTCCAAATAATGAACCCAGCGATGACCTGGTTAAAGAATTGCAGAATTATGTCAAAAAGACCACTGCACCCTATAAATATCCAAGAAAAATAGAATTTGTAAAAGAATTGCCTAAAACCATCAGCGGTAAGATACGCCGAATTGACTTGAGAGACTCTGAGTGGGGCAGATAAAACCTTACTATAAGCAAAATGGTTAAAACAGGCTAACTTTGCGGGCACCCATACCCGATCTACTGGAGGGTGCCCACAAAAATTAAATATTATATTTATTAAAAAAGGAAGCTTTTCCATGAAAGAAAAACTCTATAAAAAAGAAATTACACTCACTCTTGTGTTTTCTGCTTTACTGCTTTTAGTGGGCCACTCAGCATCTATTTTCGTTCTCTTCCCAGGGCTCCAGCAAGGCACATTGTGGGGATTCCCTACTCAATACATTGTTCCCATCCTTTTGGGGTGGTTTGGGGTTGCGGCAGTCTGTCTGGCCATGACCGTCATGTGTAATAAATTTGATGACGAAATGGAAGACTATGTCAATTCACTTCCACCTGTCACTGAAACCGAAAAAATTGATAAATAAGGAGACCATGATATGCCAGCCGAATATGCGTTAAGTAATGTATGGATAGGAATCGGTATTGTTTTTATCCTTTTTGTTATTTTCTATACTGTGGGTTATATGGCCAGCCGTAAAACCACTTCTGATGAAGATTTTTACGCAGCAGGATTTTCCATCGGGCCTGTTACCAATGGTCTGGGAATGGCAGCCACATGGGCTAGTCTTGCGACCTTTTTAGGCGTCATTGCCCTGATTTTAAAACTCCAGGTACCTTTTGTCTATCTCTGGATTCAATGGGCCATCTCCATCCCCTTGCTCACCCTTTTATACGGGACCAGTTTAAGGCGGATGAAGGCCTTTACCCCCGCTACCTTTATCAGGCAAAGATATGGGAAACCGTCCACTATCATTATTGTCTGCTGGATGATCCTAATCATGATCATGTATGCGCTGGGCCAGATGATCGGTCTGGGAAGAGCATTCGAGCTTCTCTTTGGCGTACCGTATAATACTGCCATCATTGTTGCAGGAATTGCAACTGTCGGATTCATCACCATCGGCGGTATGTACGGCGCCACCTATAATGCAGCCTTCCAGATGGTTGTCATGACCATTGCCATGATTGTTCCCATGGGTGCCATCATGAAAATCATGGGATCATCCGGATGGTGGTTCCCGCCTTTGGCTTATGGCGACATGGTTCCGGATATGATTAAAAATATCCCCACTTTTTTTGATATGAAATATGATTTTAGATGGTATTTTGCTCTGATCCCCGCGTTTACCTTAGGACCCATTGCATTACCCCATCTGGCCATGAAAGTATTTACTTCTTCCTCTGTAAAGAGTGCCCGCTGGGCAGTTGTATGGTTTGCCATCTTTTTGGGTCTTCTTTTCTCAGGAACCTATGTAGTCGGATTTGCAGGCAACTTCTTTACCGCCACCACAGGCAGGATAATTGAAAAGGCTGACCAGACCCTCTTGATTCTCAATGTATTTTACAACCCGACACTTGTTGCTGCCTTTGTTATGGGCGGTGCCGTGGCTGCAGGGCTTTCCACTATTGGTGGCAACCTTATGGCCATTGCAGGGCTTGTGGGATCAGACCTTTTGGGAATCATTGCTCCTGATATGGAAACTTCTAAAAAAATGAAATGGGGCTATGCGGCCCTTCTCATGGGTGGAGCTGCTGCCATTCTCATGGCTTTCAGCCCGCCAAAATTTTTGGTGACCAGTATCCTCTGGGCATTCGGGCTCCTTGCCACCACAGCCACCCCGGCTATTTTACTGGGGGTGTGGTGGAAAGAAGCCAATAAGCTTGCTTTAATGGTCACTTCACTCTTCTGCGGATTTCTTTTTATTCTGATCTCTCCCCATGTCATCCCCTCTATTTGTGTGGGTAGCGGCCTTGTAGCAGCACTTGGCATGTCCGGCGGAATGGTCACCATACCATTGAGTTTTGCCATGTTTATCATCCTGTCCATTGTCTTTAACAGACTGTCCATGTTCAAAGCCTTTGCTCCCACATTGGCAGACAAAAAAGTAATTGACAGAATCCATGGCTGGGGAACAGATTATGAAGAAACCAGGTATAATGGTATTACCTGGCCTTTAATTGTATCTGCTGTTTGTATCGCTATATTTTTCTGGGGTCTCCAACCCTGGAGTTAAAACTTTAAAAGGTGTTCTCCTTCTGAGTTCAGCCTAGTTGCAGTCCCCCCGAGGATATGATAAACTCTCGGGGACTGTAACCAAAAAAGGAAACCCGTATGAACTATTTTAACTCCATGATCCGGCTTCTTCAATTCGATACTGCCCCCATAAAAAAGCTGAACATAAAACAACTGCAATATTGCTGCATCATTAATGTAGTCATTCTGGGATTCATTTACGGATTTTCCGCCTTTTTTTTCAGCAAAATCGTTTTAGTTGAAAAAGGATTGGATACTTCTTCTTTTAACGCCTTAAAAATTATTATTGCGGGCATCCCCATAGCGTTTTTAATGCATGCCAGTGCATCACTCTTTTTCTGGGTTTTCCTAAAAGCTATCGGCGGAAAAGCAAATTTTATGCTGTCATACTTTAATATGGGTGCTGCATCTATTTCCCTGTGGCCATTGGCACCCTTTATAGCGGCCCTTCAAACCGGCAGTAATATGCCTTTGATGATTGGTCTGACTATTTGCTTTTCGTTATATGGTTTTGCTGTGAATGTTCTGTTAATGAAAGAGACCTTTCAATTATCCCATATCAAAATGTTTATTGCCACATCTGTTACGATAATCTATATCGGGTGTTTCTTATATCTGTGGGTATAAGTCGATGCTTTTACCGAACTAGTTTTTCTTCTTTCGTTTTTTCTTCTTTTTTTCCCACTCTTCCTGCTCCTGGATTAATTCCTGAATGCTTTGGGCCTCATTGGATAAAGAGAGGGTATAGGTATACTCTTTTTTGCTGACGGGTATGGTTTGAATCTTTTTATTTAAAAACTGCTGGATATCTTCAAGGCGTTCTTTTTCTTCTTTGCTGCAAAAGGAGAGGGCATTCCCTTTATTAACCCCTCTTCCTGTTCTTCCCACCCTGTGGACATAATTTTCACTCTTTTCCGGAAGATCATAATTAATGACATAGTGAACATCGGGAATATCAATGCCCCTGGCACTGACATCCGTGGCAATCATAATATTTATTTTGCCTTGTTTAAAAAGGCGCATCACTTCTGTCCTCTCCTTTTGATCTTTTTCCCCATGAAGAGTTGAAGACTTTATATCACCCCTTTCAAGGGCTTTTGCCACCCGTTCCGCCCGAACCCTGGTTCTGACAAAGACAATGATCCTTGCTTCTGGGTTATCACTGATGAATCTTCGTAAAAAAAAGCGTTTATCATCCATTTCAACAAACATAACAAAATGGGATACGTTTTTGGAAACCGGATCTTCCGGGGAAATTTGAATCCTGATGGCAGAAGATTTCACCTGGGAAAAAGCAAGCTTTTTAATCTCCTTATTAATTGTTGCAGAAAAGAAAAGCGTCTGATGTTTTTTAAAAAGCTTTCTTTTTATTGATTTGATATCATTGATAAATCCAAGATCCAGCATCTGGTCAGCTTCATCCAGTACAAGAGTATCCACTCGTTTCAGGCTGATAGCCCCCTGGCTGATCAGGTCAAACATTCGTCCGGGTGTTGCCACAAGCACATCTATTCCATTGGCAAGCTTTTTAATCTGAGGGTCTTGTCCAACTCCGCCGTAAACTGCAAATGTTTTTGTCTTGGTGTGCTTTGAAAAATCATCAAATACGGACCCGATTTGAGAGGCCAGCTCCCTTGTGGGTACCAGGATAATACATTTAATTCCCCAGGACCGCTTTGAGCTCTTTGCCCTGTGAATCTTATCAATTATGGGAATGGCAAATGCCGCTGTTTTCCCTGTACCTGTCTGGGCAATGGCAAGCACATCCTCTCCCTTCATGATAGAAGGAATAGCCTTATACTGGATGTCAGTAGGACGTTTAAATCCAAACTCTGACAAATTTCTTTTGATAGCGGATGATATATGGTAAGTGTCAAATTTCATGGGGTCTCTGCTATAATTCAAGTTAAAGTCCCAAAATACAAAAAAATTCTTTAAAATGCAATATCAGAACCGGACAATTGCATGCAAAAGACCCTTAATCTACTTCTTAAAAACGAAAATTAAAAATAATTATTTTGCTATAACCCGGTCGGGATGTGGGTTGCAACTCATTGGATTCAAATTCTGCGTTGTGCTAAGTGATATAAAAAATTGAATAAAATTGAGTTTTCTAAAATAATCTAAGTCTCCAATAAAGAACCTTTTGGTATATCCTTCTTGATTAAATTATATTTCCACCTAAGTTGAATTATTGAAATGCCTTTACAGCCTTCAAAGATGTTGATATAGATTTCCAGAATGTATTTTTTTAATTTGTTTGCTCGGATATCATTAAAATTTAAAAGTTAAAAAGATCCGCACAAGCAACTACTTAGCTTTCAAAAATTTTAAACTAAGGAAGTAAAATGAAATTGGTCAGAATTAAGGCAAATTATACAGAGAACGAAATAGAACATTTCATTCTTTCCGTATTGGTTGATCATGAAAATAACCTTCTGACTGATACAGAAATGTTTGGTTATGTTGTTGATGAAAGTGAAGATGTTCTCGACAGATATCCTTTTATCATAACAGCAACAACGAACAAAAAGACACTAATGTTAGATTATGGCGCAGATTCTGGATATGCTACGAGCAAAATAAATCTACCCACAAAGAAGATAAAAGTTGGTGAGTATTTTACACGTTGGGAAGAAGGGGATGAAGAAGAATATACATATATTATAGAGAAAATATTTGAAATAATAAGCTAACCAGTCGTAAAACGTGGACAACCTTAAGTTTGTTTTTTACAACCGAAAAATGACCCCCTTTCAGAGTCTATATGATTCATATATCTTATTGATCTCCCCCTGCATCTCCTCCACGAACCAATCCGGTTCAAGTACCCGTGCTTCATGACCATATGAAAGTATCCAGGAAAGAGTTTCGATGTAAGATGTCGCAGTAAATGTAAGTTCGACCTTATCACCCTTTTTTCCTTTTATAATTTGGTCGTGACTCCAGATTCTTTCCTTTACATGCTTGGCAGCATAACCGGTGAATTCCACCCTTGCCTGAAAAGAATCTTCTTTGATAACACCAAAGGTTCGATTAAACGACTTTTCAAAATCAAAATTATCAGGGAATTTAAAGGGTGTCTCTGTGATTTCAAGGGCCTCGATCCTGTGAATTACCAGCAGGGGATCAAACTTAGGTGCCTTATATACTTTGCCGGGGGCTTTGGCCATTTGAGCATGTAAATAAATGATATCGTCTTTGGAAAAGAGCTTTAATGGTTTGATATAGAATATTTTAGGTTCTTGATTCAATATGGATTTATAAGTGATTTTACAGACCTTGCTGTTTTCCATGGCAATTATTACATCTTTTATTATTCCCTGGTGGCCCGAATAATCGATTGTTCCAGGGGTAAAAGCACCAAAATGTTTAGCAGAAACGGTTTCTCTATTTTTTATCAAGATCTGACTTTTACCAAGAGCATTCAAAGCCTGGTCAAATATTTCTTTTCCAATTAAGTGTTTGGTAAAAGCACAGCACATCTGCAAAATTCCATATTCTGACTGACTCAAGTTCATTTCTTTAGCAGGAATTTTCTCTTTCTTGATCTTAAAGATCCGTCTTCTATCCTTAATAAAATCTTCGATTTTAATGCCTTCAGTGGAGCTGTTTATTTTATCGACAATTCGCCCGATTGTTTGTTTTGAACACCCCAGTTCCCTTGAAAGCTCAGTCAATGAATATTCATAAGGAGAAAAGTATAGTTTAAAAAATAATTCAATAACTTTTTGCCCATGATCTTTATCGGGCTTGATTTTTTTGGTCATGATGTCCCTCTCAAAAATAAGTGAAGAGTCGTTCCATCCCATGGAATACTGTCATGATAATATGAATTAAACAATAAAAAAAGGGGGATAACAAAATGAAAGCAGAACTTATTATCAACAACGTCAGGTTAGAGCTTGGACATAGAGAGTTAAATGAAATATCATATGCCCTGAACGATTGTGAAAGAACCAAAGATATTTTTCACGAATTGGCTCAATCGCCTTCAGCAGATACAAGGTCAAATATTGTATCGCAAAATCATCTTCATGCTAAAACGGTTAGGCTTCTTTTATCTGACTCCCAAATAGAGGTTATTCGATCTATGATTGACCGGGATCAATTCATATCACTAATGAGGAAAGAAGATATTGAACAATTTATAAACACTGGTGATTCTGAAATTTTAACTGACATCGTGGATAACATTTCTGATTTAACAGACGAGCATGAAGTTTGCGAAAAAGATTGGTTGTGTGAAAAACTCTATCAACAAGCAGATCCCACGATAAGGTTTAAATTAGCAGAAAATGATGAAACATCAGATTTCATTCTAAAAAAATTAAAGGCAGATTCAGATATTAATGTATCCCAGGCAGCCCAGGACACCCTGGATGAAATTGAAGCAGTAGATTTTAATGATGACGATGACGATGTTCCCATGTAGCATCAAATTTATTGGAAAGCTAATCCAAAAGCAATCGTAAAATAAAAATATAAAAGGGCTCGAAACACCTGCCAATTAGGTGTATAATGAATTTAATCAATTAAAATTTTAAAGGAATGATGGACGATGACTCATTTAAAAAATAATGAAAGAAAGTTATTTATTGATGAAATTCAATTCGATTATGAAACCGGCCACATCTTAAAAAAAATATTTGCATTAGGGGACAAGATTATATTTTTACCCTGTATATATTTGGATTTTTATGAAACCACATCCAAGAATCCTGTTCCTTTGTCTCATGTTATCAGCAATATCTATGAGTTCACCTTCAAGCCTGTAAAAAGATTCAAGAATGAACAGCATGGAGGCTGTTATCATTATCTTATTGAGGTTGAAAATAATTTCACAGTTTTTCATTTTAATTGGTTGAATAAATATGAAAAATATTTACAACTCGGGCAGCTCTATAAGGGTTATGGGACATTACGGTGTTCCGCTGGAGATCCTTCAACGGAAAATAAATCAATAGATCCACTGGCCATAGAACCCATTACAAAAAAAGCTGTTTTGAATAAAATTATTGTTGAATATACCAACCAGTGGGGTGATACAGAAACTCCTTTTTCAAAGTTGGGTTATCCTGTGGATTTTGAACATTTTAAATCAGTGTGTTCAAGCTATCAACCCGTTCGAACACTGTTGTCCACAAAGGATAAGAATGACTCTGATCAAATCCTTTTTGAAGTAGACCTATATTGATTCTAAGGTCTGACAAACATAAAACATAATAACAGGATTAAAAAATGTGTGGATATTGCTTTGAAGGCGGGGTGCTTATACCAGCTTTGGAGTTGGCATATAAGGGTGAGAAAACAAAAATTGACGGCTTTAATATTGAAAACTATTTGCAAGAAGAAAGTAATCTTTATTTAGTTGTAGATGAAGCCAAAAAATTTGAATGCCGAAACGATTATGCAGGGATCATTTTATGCAGATTGTATGAAAAATATATTTTATCTGGGGTTGATAATGTTCTTTACAAAAAAATAACTTCAATATTTGGAGATGACATAGTTAATACTGTTCTAAAAAAAAGCAGCTTGGACAGCAAACAATACGTGTCAAGGATAAGAAAAAAGCTGAGCGATAAAGAAATTTATCAAAATAATCGGCAATGGGACAATTGTATTTCTGGCAAACCGGAACTAATAGAAGACTCCTTAAATCTCTTAAATTTCTACTATGATTGGTGGATAAAAGGGCAAAATAAAAGGAAAAGTGATTCATTATTGAGACTTAAAAAAACAGGTATAATGGACCCAATAGCAAATACTCCCAAAACAGAATGGGAAAGGTTTTATGCCCTGTTCCCATTGGTATATTTTTCTTTAACATATTTGTGGAAATATCATAGCGACACAGAACTAATAGAAAAAATCGCTTTGCATTGTCCGGATGGTACGCCGGATTTTGGTGGATATGACTTATGGTTACAGAGAAAAGCATTTGTTTTTTTTATTCAAAAAGTTGGCATAGTTAAGGCATTGGAAAAAATCGATCAAGTACGAATAGAACTCATATATTATACTTTATTGAAGACAAATTTTGAAATAGCTGAACTTGAAATAATTAAAAAGGTTGTTGTTTCATTTGAAAAAAACCATGTCGTATCTTCATGTGAATATGAAGATGTACTTTCGATAATTGATGATCTGATTCTGGTCAAAGGGAAAATCGACAATTTAAATACCTTATACCCAACAATCCCTTCTCAAACGCTAAAAGAATATCACTGCCCTCATTGTAATAAATTTCTTTTTAAAGGAAATGTCCAAAAGCTGAATATGGTATGTAGCCATTGTCAGAAGATGATAATACCTGATGGAAATGAATTTTAGAAATAAAAACAAAACCGGAAGCCATCTCCTAATAAATTATTTTTGATGTAAAATATTGATATGTAATCTATGTTTAGTTTTAATTTATATGATTTATTTATTTGTTTGAGTTTAAGGTAATGGAAATCTATAAAAAATGAAGCGTTTCAATATGGAAATAAAATCTACAAAAATTTTAAACAATCTATCTTTTGAATCAATTTTTCAACTTAAAGGTAAAGTTCAATCAGTTGAAATTATCTCAGCATATACTGATATTGACTTTATTGATAACATATTAGATTATATGTTGAAAAATGGTAACAAGGTCGATAAACTACATTTTTCAATCTATCTTGACTATCATTCAAGTGGGTACTCTTCGAACCAACTTGCAAGAGAAAAGATAGACCACATTGCAGTAAAAATTCATGAAAAATTTGATTCTAAAAGTGGTGTGTTTTTGGCAAAAGATGGACAATTATTTCACTCAAAGTGCATTATTAGTCAATCTAGAACAAGTATTAATCTCATATTGGGATCAATAAATTTCACCAATTATGGATTTTCGAAAAATGAAGAAATGGCCATTTGCGGGCAAGCTAAAAAAGAAGGACATTCACAAATTAATCTGTTGGCAAATCAAGTTTGGAATTACATTAAAGAGATTTCATCCGAACAAATTGGCCATAGTGACTTCAACATAAAACCATCATCTTTAAGACAAGTTCTATTAGATGGCGAAATGTACTATGAAAAAAAAGACAATAATCCTTTCAATTTTCCATTGAATCTATCGCCTGAAATTAGGGACATAGATCAAAATATCAATCCACTTATTGGGGCAAAAATTAACAATTCATTATCCTTAGAAAATTTAATATCAAACAGTAATAAGTTAAAGAAATTATTACTTCCGAAAGCAAGCAGTAACTTGTCGTGGAAAAAATTCTGCATAGAAACATGCTATGGCTTTTGGGCACCTTCTGATGAACGAAAAAATATAGAGGAAGTAATTGATGAGAAATCTGAAAAAAGATCCCCATATTACAAATCATTATTCAAAGTAATTGAAAATTATAAAGATGACATTAAAATTTATATCACTAGTATTGCAAGAGATATTGAAAAATATGTAGTTGATCAGCATGTAAAAGATAGTAATGGTGAAATAATTAATTGGAGTTGTGAAGACACCTTAATGGCATGGGATGATTGGTATGAAAGGTTAGAAGACAAACTTAAAATTCCACAATTTCGTAAACGCATAATTGTTGGCGTTATAACAGCATCTGTTCCAAATGTTTGGTCAGACACAATAAGTGCATCTGATTTCGAAGAATCTTTTGCTGAAAACCTCCAATATTATTTTGTAAAAGGTCAAATTTCAACCAATAAACATGCTGCAAAATCATTCATGAATAAATACCCTTTAAATATTAAAAAATATTCAACTTGTTCCCACACAAAAGACCTTGTGAAAATGCTGAATTATGCCATAGAAACAATGACATATGGTGCTGTGAAAATCACATAACAAATTGTGCAACTATATTTCTTGACAAGTTTAATCAAAGACATTTTTTTGAATTCAACGATATAATATAGCAAATTTATAGTTGCAGATTTTGAAAATTATTCTCCGCGATTCGAGCCCTATAAATTTTTTGATGTATAAGATGTAAGCGCTTAAGGAACCACACCCTCAAGGCGTGTGAAAATCAGATATAAATTTAAACGGCGGGACCTGCAAGCAGGGTCTTGTCAACATTTTGCGGCATCAGAGCCATAAAGTCATCA
>NZ_JABZFL010000086.1 GCF_014237455.1 Desulfobacula sp.
TAAAAAATGCTGTATGGGATAGAGAGAAATACGGGTAATGGCATCCACTGATTCAGAAATAAAAGATGAGGTTTCATCCAGATCAAAAAATGATTGGCCTCCCATGTATAAAGTCATCCTGCATAATGACGACTATACTACCATGGAGTTTGTTGTGGAAATTCTTATAAACGTTTTTGGAAAATCACTTGAAAAAGCGACGAAAATGATGCTTAATATACATAGTAAAGGAAAAGAAATATGTGGTATCTACCCATTGCAGATTGCAGAAACCAAAGTAGAAACAGTACACAATCTGGCAAACAATAAGGGATTTCCTTTAAAAAGCACAATGGAGAAGGAGTAAGTATGATTAGCAAAGAACTCAGTACAACCCTCGGTTTTGCCGTACGGGAGGCGAAAAAAAGAAGGCATGAGTATGTTTGTGTTGAACATGTTCTTTATGCAATCCTTAACCATGAAACAGGTGCCCAGACTATTGAAAAATGTGGTGGCAGCCCGGAACAGATAAAAGAAGAACTTGAAAAATTCTTTGATGAAAAGTTAACCAGAATCAGCACAAAAGAAGAATATGTGTTACAGCAGACCATCGGATTCCAGCGAATGATACAGCGAGCCATCAACCATGCCAGATCTGCTGAGAAGGATGAAGTCAATTTAGGGGATATTCTTGCATCCATTTTTCAGGAAAAAGATTCCCATGCTGCATTTTACCTCGAATCAGAAGGAATTACGCGTCTTGACGTATTAAAATATATTTCACATACCGCGGATACCGCGGGACCAGTAAAAAAACCCGGCCCGCCTTTGGATCCTTCCCGGAAAGTATTTAAACATGCGGACAAGAAAACAAAACGGGGGAAAAAGAAAGATCCTTTGGAAACTTTTACAACAAACCTGTTGAAAAAAGCAGAGGACAAAAAGATTGATCCGCTCATCGGAAGGGTCAATGAGATGGACAGAGTTATGCAGGTTCTTTGCCGCAGAAGAAAAAACAATCCGATCCTGGTGGGAGATCCTGGAGTTGGAAAAACAGCAATTGCCGAAGGGCTTGCAATACAAATAAATGATAAATTAGTACCGGATCTTTTGGAAAATTGTGAGCTATTTTCCCTTGATATGGGGGCTCTCCTTGCAGGAACAAAATATCGAGGAGACTTTGAACAACGTCTCAAGGACGTCATCAATGCCCTTGAATCCAAAGAGAATGCATTGCTGATTATCGATGAAATCCATACGGTTGTTGGCGCAGGTGCAACCACCAGCGGTTCCATGGATGCCTCAAATATTTTAAAGCCGGCTCTTTCTTCCGGGGATATTAAATGTATTGGTACCACTACCTATGAAGAATATAAGAATCATTTTGAAAAAGACCGAGCTTTTTCAAGAAGATTTGAAAAAATTGAAGTTTCAGAACCATCCATTGAAGAGACAACTCAAATTCTGAAAGGTCTTAAACCCTATTATGAAAAGCATCACGGGCTGGCATACACCGCTGAGACTATAGAGGCCGCAGCCTATCTCTCGGATAAATATATCAATGACCGACTCCTGCCGGATAAAGCCATTGATGTTATTGATGAAACGGGTGCTTATCTCAGGCTGAAGGGCAAAGGTAAGCGAAAAACCGTAAGCCCTAAAGATATTGAAAAAATTGTCGCTAAAATTGCCAAAGTACCCGTCACAAGTGTTACATCAACAGATAAGGCCAATTTGGAATCCCTGCCAAAAAAAATGTTTAAGGTTATATTTGGACAAAACGATGCCATTGAAACCCTGACCACTTCCATTAAAAGATCAAGGGCCGGTCTGGCAGCTCCGGATCGTCCCATTGGATCTTTCCTTTTCATGGGACCCACCGGTGTTGGTAAAACAGAAGTGGCAAAACAGCTTGCCCATCATATGGGAATAGAGTTTTTGAGATTTGACATGAGTGAATACATGGAAAAGCATGCCGTTTCAAGACTTATCGGAGCCCCGCCAGGATATGTCGGATTTGACCAGGGCGGTATCCTGACCGACAGTATAAGAAAACACCCTCACTGTGTTCTATTGCTTGACGAAATTGAAAAAGCCCATATGGACCTTTATAATATTCTTTTACAAGTTATGGACTATGCAACCCTGACAGATAACAGCGGAAAATCAGCAGATTTCAGGAATGTCATCATTATCATGACATCCAATGCCGGCGCAAGGGAAATGAGTGCCAATGCAATTGGGTTTGGCTCCCAGTCACAAAATGCAGGCAGCGAAGGACTGAAAGCCGCTGAAAAGACATTCAGCCCCGAATTTAGAAACCGGCTTGACGGTATTGTACAATTTAACCATCTGTCCCCTAAGATCATGGAAATGATTGTTGATAAAAACATGAAAGAACTGAAAGCCATGCTCAAGGTCAAAGAAATTAAATTGAGTTATTCTGCTACAGTTCGATCATTTCTTGCAAAAGAAGGGTATAATCCCAAGTTTGGTGCCAGACCGCTGGCAAGAATTATCCAGACTAGAATTAAAGATAAGCTCACAGATGAAATTCTTTTTGGCAAACTTGCAAAAGGTGGTAAAATATCCATTGGTCTTAAAAACAATACGCTGAATTTTATATTTAAAAGCTGAATGCCCCTTTTCAGGTTATCAAAAAGATTAGACTTCCCCCCGGCCTGGCTTTCAAGATCTGACGGACTTTTATGCATTGGGGGAGATCTTTCCTCCAAAAGACTTCTACTTGCCTATGAAAATGGGATATTTCCCTGGTTTTCAAAAGGTGAGCCCATCTTGTGGTGGTCGCCTGATCCAAGGCTTGTACTCTTCCCCAAAGATATTAATATTTCAAAAAGCTTGAATAAAAAAATCAGACAAAATCGCTTTACGGTTACAATGGATAACGCATTTGAGCAAACCATTGTTTCCTGTGCAAGGCCGAGAAAAAATAACGATGCCGGCACCTGGCTTGTGGATGAAATGATAGCGTCTTATATAGAACTTCATAACATGGGATATGTCCATTCCATTGAAACCTGGAGAGACGACAAATTAGTCGGCGGATTGTACGGCGTTTGCCTTGGCGGATCTTTTTTTGGTGAATCCATGTTTTCCTCTGAAAGTGATGCGTCCAAAATTGCTTTGGTAGCGCTTGCAAACTATTTAGAAAACCAGGGATTTGACCTGATTGACTGCCAGGTGACGACAAACCATCTTCTCAACATGGGCGCCACAGAAATTTCCAGGAATTCTTTCCTTGATATCATCAATAAGTCTGTTAAGAGAAGAGATATCAAAGATATTTGGGATCCGAATATCAGTCTGAAAATTTTTTAATTAGAGGAACGAGTGAAACCAGTAAAAAAAAATATTCAAAATGGCAGTATTTGTATTTTAGGGATTCCATTTGATAAGAATTCTTCCTTTCAAAAAGGCCCCTCTTTGGCACCCGAACAAATCAGGAAAAGCTATTTTTCCGATTCATCCAATCTCTGGTCGGAAAAAGGATTGGATCTTGGATCTATCGAATATTTATATGATTTGGGGGATATTGAGTTTAAAAAGGGTATAGATGATTTTAATCTAATCACAAATTCAATTAAAAACATTTTAGATCTGGATTGTCATCTAATTAGCCTTGGTGGGGACCATTCTGTAACCTTTCCGATCATAGAGGCATATGCTCAAAAATACGATCATATTAATATCCTTCATCTTGATGCTCACCCGGACCTATATGACAGCCTTCATGGAAATATTTATTCCCATGCCTGTCCTTTCGCAAGGATCATGGAAAGAAAACCGGCTAAAAGACTAGTCCAGGCAGGCATCAGGACCATGAACGGCCATCAGCGAGAACAGGCTCAAAAGTTTGGTGTAGAAGTTATGGAAATGAAAAATGGGGATGGCTGGTTGGACGAACTTGAGTTTGATGGGCCCGTATATCTATCTCTTGATTTGGACTGTCTGGACCCTGCCTTTGCTCCGGGTGTTTCTCATCATGAGCCCGGAGGAATGACCACACGTCAGGTCATCGATATCATTCATCAACTTAAAGGAAAAATCATAGGCGCCGATATTGTTGAATATAATCCGGACAGAGATCTTAATTCAATGACATCCATGGTTGCTGCAAAACTTTTAAAAGAAATCATTGCTCGAATTTATAAAGATACAATTTAACCGATTTTTTCTGAATATATGTGAAAGGCTTGACAAAAAAAGTTTAGGTATCATTATGTTTAATGTTATCCAAAGCAACAAGGAACAAAGAAAATGCTTTTAAAATTATTTTTATGTTTTACCCTGATTCCTGTTATTGAACTTTATTTATTAATAAAAATTGGAACCGTCATTGGAGGCCTTAATACGATTTTGCTGGTCATTCTGACAGGATTTTTAGGGGCCTGGCTTGCCAGGCTGGAAGGCATGAACACCATGATGAGACTTAGAACAAACTTGAACCAAGGACTTATGCCGGCAGAAGAATTGATTGATGCCGTCATTATTTTTGCTGCCGGAGTTGTATTAATCACGCCCGGACTTATCACCGATGTTTTTGGGTTACTCCTGTTATGGCCTTTGACGCGGAATAAATTTAAACGAATATTAAGAAAAAAATTCGATGAAATGCAATTGCAGAATAATATTAATATTACCCGTTTTCATTAATTTTTACAGGACAGACTATGTTTTTAGACCTGATTTCAAGCAGAAGAAGTGTTAGAAAATTCAAAAGCAAACCAATTGAAAAAGAGAAAATAGATTCACTTATTGAGGCAGCCTTACGATCGCCTTCTTCAAAAAGTATTAACCCTTGGCGATTTGTTTTTATAGAAGATAGAAATCTCCTTGAAAAACTTTCCAAAGCCAAACCCCACGGGGCAACCTTCCTAAAAGGAGCCACCCTTGGAATTGTAGTCTGCGCTGACGAATCAAAAAGCGACGTCTGGGTTGAGGATGCATCCATTGCTTCTGTCTTTATCCATCTGGCTGCTCATGACCTGGGACTTGGCAGTTGCTGGATACAAATTCGAAAAAGAGAACATACTCCTGCTAAAAGTGCGGATGCTTATGTTAAAGAACTGTTAAACATCCCCGATAATATAATGATTGAATCAATCATTGCCGTTGGCTATCCTGATGAAGTTAAAAAAGGTCATCTCAAAGATAGTTTGCAGTCCCATAAAGTTTCTTTTCATACATATGGCACTAAATAGTTAAATATCCTTAAAATTTCTGTCCCCGGAAGATTGCTGACATGCTTTGGCAAAGTCATCGAGGCTTTCTTCCAAGGCTTCAAATTCTATTGTGCCACCGACCTGGATGACATCATCCCCTCTTTGTTCAAACGCAGTCAATACATCAAAAATAGTCAGACACTCTATATCTGAAGCGGGGACATAGCCAATGTTGTCTGGTCCATTCACCTCCAGAAGGACACGGCATTCGACGAGTTTTACCAACAACACTTTAATTATTTTTAAGGGAATTTTTATCTTAGATGCGATATCAATATCTGAAGCAGGTGTTTCTTTGTTGGCAAACCGGTTTACACACAGATGAACGATTCGCAAAACAATTAATTTCTTTAACCGGATACTGATCTTGCCATAATCAATGTCTTGGGTTTCAAGTGCTTCGGTATTTTCCCAGGAAAATGCAACTTCCGCTCCAAATAAAACAATTACCCAAGAGGCCTGCAACCAGATTAAAAATAAAGGCAGGGCTGCAAAGCTGCCATAGATGGCATTATAATTGGAAACGCCAATCTGAAATTTCAGATAGGTCATTTGAGTCACTTGAAATATGGTCCCCGCAATTATACCGCCGGCCAATGCCGCTTTAATATCTATCTTCTTGTTCGGAATAAAAATATAAAAAAAGATAAACAATATCCAGATGGGTAAAAAAGAAAAAATATTAAGCCCCAGAGAAATTAATTGTTCAACATTCCCCGGAAGTTGGAGATTGGACAAAAACCTGGCAAGATATGCTGTAATAAAGATATTAGCGCTACTTGAAAAAATGACCAGAATACCGGCTGTGATTGAAATAGCGATATAATCTGTAAACTTTCGAATCAATGGCCTGTCATCATTCACCCACCAGATCTTATTAAATGCATTTTCAATATGCCCGATAAGCTTTATTAAAGAATAAAAAAGAAGGATAATACCGAAAACAGCCATTAAGCCGCCTTTTGTTTTTTCAAGGAGATTGCTTGAAAAGGCCAAAACATTCTGGATCACCTCTTCCTGCCCTGCAAACAATTCAAGGACTCGTTTTTCCAGAATTTCCTTGAACCCAAATCCTTTTGCAATGCCGAATGCCATGGCCATCACAGGAACGATTGATAACAGCGTAAATAAGGTTAAAGATGATGCCCGAAGGTCACACCGATCCTCCCGGAACCCTTTTGCGGCAAAAATAAAAACCTTTTTGAACTTGTTAAATTTAAGCGAGATGACTTTTTGAAAATGCTTCATAGTTTTTTATTCCCTGGTTGAAAACCATTGTTTTAGCCTTCGAAGTCCTTCTTGCGTAGAAACCTTTGGAGTGTAGCCCAAATCCTTTTTAGCCCTTGAAATATTAAACCAGTGGGATGTGGCAAGCTCTTTTGCTGCAAACCGGGTTATTGGCGGTTCTTTTTTAAGCCTGAAAAGCTTATAAAAAAACTCAAAAATTGATCCTGCGATATAGGCTGTTTTTGCAGAAATATGTCCGTTTATCGGTGGCAAACCAGCAGCATCCAAAAAGGCATTGGCCATTTCCCATTTTGAGACCGGTTCATCCTGGCTGACAAAATAGATATTTCCTGATAATGAAGGATTTTCTATAAGCTTTTGAGAGGCTAGAATATGAGCATCCGCAGCATTGTCAACATAAATTGTATCAACCAGGTCATCCTTTCGCCCTACCCTTTTCAATTTATTGGCTCTATTGATAATTCCCGGAACCATGTGGTTATCTTCCGGTCCCCAAATCAGGTGCGGCCGAATGATGATGGTGCTCAATCCTTTTTTTGCCGCGCTTTTCACTAATTTTTCTGCCATGGCTTTGGTCTCTGGATATGGTGCCAGATATTTTTTCGGGTAAGGAATGCTTTCATCCACATCTTCCATATCATTTTCATCAAATATCACACTGGGAGAACTGGTATATATCAATTGTTTAATTTTATTTTCCAGGCACGCGAATATCACATTTTCAGTCCCGGTCACATTTGCCTGAAAGAAGTCTTCAAAGGATCCCCAGATTCCCGGTTTTGCAGCCACATGAAATACTGAATCAATATTTCTGACGGCCTTGGCAACTGCATTTTTATCTGCCAGATCCCCTTGGATTTGTAAAACACCCAAATTTTCGAGGTCAGGATAAAAATTTCTTGAAAAAGAAGTGACTGCCAAATTTTTCTTAACAAGTTTTTTAACAATCGCCTTACCCAAAAAACCGCCACCACCGGTAACTAATACATTTTTTATTTCCATACTAAAAATCAAGTGCCTGCCCGATATTATTTTTTACAGCCAGCTGATAAATAGCAGAGGATACGGTTAAATCAAACAAGGCCATCCCAACGGATTTAAAAAAAACAGTTCTGTTTTCAGGATATGTATTTTTTCCAAGTAACCCGGCAAATTCTTTTATCTTGTTTTTTGTTATAACATGCTTTTTTAAAGGGGTGGCGATGTCACCTGATTCTTTGGCAGCAAACAGGGTGTCAACAAAAACATCATCTGCAGTTTCAATCACTGTATCCGGAAACTCCTGCATATCGGGTCGAAATGAACCGATTGAAATAAAGATTTTCCCCATAACACCATCGGGAGTGGTTTCAAACAAAGGGTTGCTGCTCGTTGTCGCAGCAATAATCACACTGGAATTTTCAACCAACTGGTTTGCATTCTCGGTTATTACATAGTCAACATCTGGATATTCTTTTTTCAGAACCCTGGTCATATTTATTGCAGATTCTTTGTACAAATCATAGATATAAAGGGTTTTTATCTTACGGTTAAACAGAAGGTATCGAGCCTGGCTAAGCCCTTGTACCCCGGCACCCAAAACCCCGGCAGCTCTCACAGTTTCAGGTGTAAGAAGCTTGACCCCTAATCCCCCGACAGCGCCTGTTCTCTGGGCAGTGACTGCTGCACCATCCATGACAGCCAGGGGCTGTCCTGAAACATTATCAGAAAGAACCATCACTCCATTCACTGCCGGTTGTCCATGCTGCTGGGCTTCAGGAAAAACTGAAACTAATTTCGTCGAAAAAAATTTTTCTGAAAAACAGGGCATTAACAAAAGTATGTTTTGGTTGTCTGCTACATGCATTCTGTCCGGCATATTGTAATTTTGACTCAGCACCAGTCTGTAAGCCTGTTCAACAGCTGTTTGAATACTATTCTGATCTATCTTTTGAATGGCATCTTTGTTTAAGAATAACATAACCGCCTCTGAATTTAATGATTGTTATATCCCTCAATACCACAGACCCGATAAAATCTGCAATTAAAACTCCAAAAATCATCTTTCATTTTTCTTACAGGATATGATAAACATATGAAATTTAGGATTCATCAACATGCAAAAAGGATAATTTTTGTGACTAAAAACGAAACCGTGTTATGTATTAAAAGGAACCGCTTACCAGAATCATGGGTGCAGCAAAAAAGCATTGTGCCATTGGAACTGGACCTGTTTATTGAAAACTGTTCTGCTGTAGGATTTGAGTTTATGAATCGCTCAGATGCAGAAAAGAACCCCTCTTATAAACAGATTATCCCCTATATTATTCTTCAAACCTCAGACTTTGAAAAGACGGCTATATATAACCGGAAAGGAACTGAGCAACGGCTTCATGACCTTTGGTCCATCGGAATAGGTGGTCATATTAATCCCATTGACATGAAAACACAAAACGAGTCTTTTTTGCAAATTCTGATTGCCGGCATGGAAAGAGAACTAAATGAAGAACTTGATCAAAGATCTGAAGACGACCTTCCACAGTTTATCGGAGTGATCAGCGAGGATGTTACAGACGTTGGAAAGGTTCATCTGGGCGCTGTTTTCAGGATACTGACAACCGCTCCTGAAAAATTTTCCCCCGGTTCTGAGCTATTTAAATTTGCATGGGAAAAAACAAAAAATCTTGAACAATTAAACTTGGAATTATGGTCAAAACTGGCATTGGAGCTCATATCGGATCTTTAGGAGTTTAATACTTTTAATACAGCGGAATCTTTATTTTTTAAAATTTTTGATCCTCTTGTAATCTTACACAGGCTGATACCGTATTTCTCTGCAATTTTACGCTGGGTCAGTCCATTGTGAAGATCCTTTAAAAGCTTCCATCTCAAAGAAATATCATCCAGTTCAGCAGGAGTGAAAATATCTTCAAAAAAGTGATTCATATCATCAAGGCTATCGATTGATGATATGACTTTCAACAAGTCCTGATCAATTGCCATGTATTACCCTTTCTTTGTTTTCTTTTTATAAAACCATATTAAGCTTGTTCTTTAAACAATTGAACCTGATATGTTAATACACTAAGGTCGCCGGATTTCCATTCATCCGATGATAATCCGGCTTTTATACAAAGATGTGTTAAGAATGTTCTGGGCTCTTTCAGCTGTTTCCATACCTGGGGCAAAAAGGTTGCACCATGATAACGCTTTTTGATCATCACACCATCAACATCAGGTCTGAGCTTTGCAATCAAATCCTGGGCATCCGTGTAATCAAGCTTTTGCGGCCGGGTTAGAATACTGACCTCGATGATTGTCTCCTTTAACTCTTCATAGGACAGCGGGCTGAATCTTGAATCGTTAAAGGCTGCGTGTCTTGCATTATCCCTGACCCCTTCGAAAACCGTTTTAACCGGCTCGATATTACCGATACAGCCTCTGAGATTCCCTTTTTTATGTAAGCTGACAAAGGTTCCACGGATTTCTTCCAAAACCAAAGTTGGCACTTTGCTCTTCAAAGATCCAAGCGTGTCATCTTCTTGCCCGAACTCACATAGAATGCTTTCCCTTGCGAGTTTCAAAAGCAATGTGCCATCTTTTTTTGATAATTTATCTGTCATTTGCTTTTAAAATAAATATCAACCAGATTTTGTGCAAGCCCGACATATGTTTCAGGGGTTAATTGCTTCATTCGTTTTTTAAAATCTGCCGGCACCTTTTCAAGACTCTCGACAAATTTTCCCAGGTCTTTTTTATTGATTTTCTGTCCACGGGTAAGCTCTTTCAGCCTTTCATAGGGGTTGTCCTCACCAAACACCCTCATGGCGGTCTGGAAAGGTTCTGCAAGAAGCTCCGGGTTATCATCGAGATCTTTTTGTATCACTTCATTATTCAGTTCTACCTTGGATAATCCTTTTAAGGCATTTTTCACTCCAATGGCAAAATAACCAAATGCAGATCCCAGGCTTCTCAAAACCGTACTGTCACTCAAGTCTCTTTGGAATCTTGATTTTTGCAGTTTGACACAAAGATGTTCCATCATTGATATGGCAAGCCCCATATTTCCTTCGCTGTTTTCAAAATCAATGGGATTGACCTTATGAGGCATGGTGGATGAACCGATTTCTCCTTTTTTGACGCGTTGCTTAAAATACCCCAGACTGATATATCCCCACATATCACGGTCCAGATCAATGGTCGTTGCCGCAGCCCTGATCATGGCATGCAGGACAAAAGCAATGGAATGATTCGGATTTACCTGGGTTGTAAAAAGAATAGGTTCCAAATTTAAGTGGGTAGAAATAAATCGTTGTGATGCCTCAATCCAGTTAATCTCAGGATATACGAAATAATGCGCATTATAATTTCCGGTTGCCCCGTTTATTTTTGCCTGAACTTTATTTTGATCGATAAGATCTGCTTCCTGCAGGATTCGCCAGGCAAAATTTATAAATTCTTTTCCTACAGTTGTGGGTGTTGCCGGCTGGCCATGAGTTCTTGACATCATGGGGATTGATTTATACTGTACCGCCTTCTGTTCAAGGTCGGTGATGAACTGCCTTAATAAAGCGACGGCAATTTCTTTACCTTTTTTCAACATCAATGCATAGGAAGTATTATTAATATCATCTGAAGTGCAGGCAAAGTGGACCCACTCTTTTATATCTGAAAGCCCTAAAAGATCAAGTTGATTCTTTATGAAATATTCAACTGCCTTTACATCATGATTTGTCTGTTTTTCAATCTCCTTAACCTTACGGGCATCTTCCAGATCAAATGTCCGGGCTATAGTATTAAGTTTCTTGATGCTTAAATCATCAAAGGGGGCCAGTTTCAGATCGGCTAATATGAATTTAAGCCATTCAATTTCAACAAACACTCTGTGTTTTATCAAGCCATACTCAGAAAAAACATCGGCAAGCTCTGTTGTTAATCGGGCATATCTTCCATCCAGGGCAGTCAGTGCGTTTATCATCGACTTTTCCACTCCATCACTAAATATTTAAAATCATTTGACTTTTATTAATAAATCATCTAAATTTTTGAAATTATTACGCACCACATAAAATAGCAGACAATTTAAAAATTAACAATCTAAATTCTTGGGTTAGTGACTTGACAAATACCCAGGGAATAAAGTACTTTAGCAAACAATTTTTAATATCCAGCTTAAATGAAAAGCCAAATTTTGTTGCAGGAGTAGAATTTATGGCATTAACCAAAACAATTATCGCTGAAAAAATACAAAACAAGCTTAATCTATCCAGGACAACAACCTATGAAGTCATGGAAGAGTTCCTTGAAATTATTAAGGAAACAATTGAAAATGGTGAAGATATCATGATTAGTGGTTTTGGGAAATTTTGTGTGAACGAAAAAAAAGCCAGAAAAGGCAGAAACCCTGCAACCGATAAAGAGATGACCCTGCCGGCCAGAAAGGTTGTAACCTTTAAATGTTCTGGGAAATTAAGAAATCTGATCAATTCTTAAGCCTGCTTTCCTGTAAAGATGTTTTTTTCAGAACAACTTATTACCGCTATCATTCTTACGACACTGATAGGCAGTTACCTTATTGATAATATTGCAGACTTTCTAAACCTTGGGAATCTGAACCAGCCCCTTCCCAAAGAGTTTGACAACCATTACAAACCTGAAAAATATATTGAATCTCAGAACTACCTGAAGGCAAATACAAAATTTGGATTTATCACATCAAGTGTTGACCTTATTATTATCCTTCTGTTTTGGTTTTCAGGTGGTTTCCAAACGATTGATTCCTTTGTCAGATCATTTAATTTCGGCTCAATTGTTTCAGGACTTTTTTTCACAGGCATTCTTTTATTTTTAAAGCTGCTGATCTCCCTGCCTTTCAGTATTTATTCCACTTTTGTGATTGAAGAAAAATTTGGATTCAATAAGACAACACCAATGCTTTTTTTTACCGACCTTATTAAGTCCATTGTTCTTTCAGCGGTTTTGGGAGGAATACTCTTATCATTGATCTTAGGCTTTTTAGAATTTGGCGGCCGGCTTGCCTGGATTTACTGCTGGGCCGCAAGTGCTGTTTTCCTTCTTATTGTTCATTATATCATTCCCACCTGGATTATGCCGTTGTTCAACAAATTCACTCCGTTGGAAGATGGCCCGTTAAAAGAAGCCATATTCAACTATGCGAAATCTATTAATTTTTTACTTTCCAATATTTTTGTCATGGATGGGTCCAAAAGGAGCAGCAAATCCAATGCTTTTTTTACAGGTTTTGGAAAAAACAAACGAATTGTTTTGTTTGATACCCTGATTAAAGAACAGTCTATTGAAGAATTGGTCTCAGTCCTTGCCCATGAAATGGGCCATTTTAAAAAAAAACATATTATTAAAAGACTAATTTCAGGTATCTTTCAAATGGGATTTGTTTTTTATCTTATTTCCATATTTATCTCAAATGAAGGTTTGTTTCATGCCTTTTTCATGAAAGAGATTTCCATTTATGCGGGTTTGATCTTTTTTGGCATGCTGTACTCACCTATAGATCTGTTCCTATCAATCCTTCTTCAAATCTCATCCAGAAAAGATGAATATGAGGCTGACCGGTTTGCCGCAGAGACTATTAAAGACAACATGCCATTGATCAATGCCTTAAAAAAACTGTCCGCCCACAATCTTTCTAATTTAACCCCTCATCCCTTTTATGTGTTTTTGAATTATTCTCACCCACCCGTACTTGAAAGAATCAACACATTAAAATCCCTGTAATCATTCAGCAATAAACTGGTTGAACGTATCCCAGACCTGACGGTTAATTCCGGTTTCCTCGAAAAGAAGCTCATGGAATGCGCCCTTAATCGAAAAAAATGAACAATTGGGCAATTTCCCGCTCAATTTTTCCTGGGCTTTTGATGATACAATAGAATCTTTTTGGGCACTGATCATCAGTACAGGAGTGGTAATCCTGCCAATGCTGTCATCCTGTTTTAACATTTCAACAGATTCAAGGGCTGCATTCAGCCAGCCCCATGTGACACCACCAAGAGCAAGGTCAGGGTTCTTTGCAATCTCATCATGTAAAATCCAATATTTTTCCGGATCATGACATAAATTATTCCCCTTGAATTCTGCTTTTTTAACAGAATAATCCCTTGAACCAATGGCATATTTTTTTGCAAATGAAGTTTTAGACAATTTCTTTGATATTAATTTTACTACCGGATAAAGCATTGCCGGCAAAGCAATATCAACCATGGGAGAAACAAGGACTGCTTTTTTTATTTTTAAAGGGTGCCTGCTCATGAAGCAAAGGGCAATATGCCCGCCCATGGAATGTGCCAGTATATAAACCGGCAATCCCTGAGGCTCTATCGCCTTTAAATAGAGTGCTTCCAGGTCGTCCACATAATCATCGAACCGGCTGATATGGCCTTTCTGCCTGTTTTCAAGCTCCCGGGAAGACAGTCCCTGCCCCCGCCAATCCGGGCTGATAACCTGAAACCCTTTTTCCTGCAGTTGTCTGGCAACTCCCTTATACTTTTCAATGAATTCGGATCGTCCATGCAACAAAAGGAAGATGCCTTTTGCAGCGCCTTCACAACAGGGGGCTGTCCCATATCGGATTTTTAAATTCTTTTTGGGTGAAAAGTAATGATACTCAAATATTTCTTTATTGGGGGGTGTCTTATTATCCATCATAAAAATATTTGAATCTTAACCATTGCTAATTTTAAATTTGTATCATTTTTTGAGAATTTAGTTGATTTGAATTCGATAGTATGAAATTTTATTTTTTTTAACAAGAAAAAATTGGTGGCATGAAAAAACTTATTGTTACAGCAGACATTCACGGCAGTTACAGTTCATGGTTAACCATGAAAAATCTTTTAAAGCCTTCTGATAAACTTGCCATTGCCGGAGATCTTTTTGATACGAAATACGGTAATTTTTCAAATACAAATTTTCAGCCGGAATCCATAAAAAATGATTTGAACACATTCAAACATCATTTTTATTACGTCTATGGAAATTGTGATACGCCCTCTTTTTTCCCCGGATTTGACACCATAATGGAGTTCAGCGCTTTCAACAAAAAGATCCTTCTTTCTCATGGTCATCGTCCTTTCACCTATTCTGAAAATATTGATATTATCATTCAGGGTCATACCCACCATTGTTTTCTGGAAAAAAAGGACGGGCATATCTTCATGAACCCGGGGTCCATCACTTCTCCGCGGAATGGTGTTTATTCTTACGGTGTAATTGAAAAGGATTCGGCAAGTCTTATTGAGCTTAAAACAGAAAACAAATTAATGACTATAGATTTTTAAATTGAAATGATATCATGAAGCATCTTTTTCTCTCAAAAGGAGACCCTATGGAAAATAAAAAACACACCCCTGTTCATGTTGGAGAAAGTCCTGATTTTGATGCCTGGTTCACTGCTTTTTTTCTTAAAAACAGCATAGATCCGTTTGCCTATCCCACCAAGGTAGGCTCGAGAGAACAGGTTGAATTCATGGTCTATCCCGAGAATGAGGAACGATATTTCCCCTGCTCCGATAAAATGTTTGACGCGATTATGTCCAGGAAATACCCTCCTTTTTTAAAAAAATCTTACCAGCAGGTGTTTGACAGGATCATGGCCATGATTGATGAGTTAATAGGCTCTGAGTATGATAACCAATTTTTAAAGGCATTAATCAAGATAAAATATGATGATGAAATCCGAACCGGCCTCCTCATACCTTCCAGGCTTGAAAAAAAATTGTACAAAATCTTTTTAAGCCGTACCCATATTGAAAATCCGTATTCAGCAGACAAAAGATCGATCAATAAAAAAATAAAAACCATTCTAAGCTCTGCAACCATGGAAAAAGCATTAAACCAGATTGACGGCTCATTACAAATGATTGACAATCTGTCTTTATTTGAATTAAGGGAAAAAATCAAAGAGATTGAATTCAAAAGACGGTTGACCCTGATCACGCAAAACAGCCTGTGGGCTCATGAAAATTCAAAGATCCCGTCGTTAAATAAAATTGAAAAAATTTTTAAAACCCCGATCAGAGGAGATGGGCTGTCCCCATTAATGGCGCTGGTCAAAGCCAGGAAACAAAAAATTCTCTGGCTGGCCGATGAATCCGATGAAGCGGTTATAGATCTGACAATCGCCAAATTCCTTGCCGAACTTGGACATGTGGTTATTTTTGCTGTAAAAGAGGCTCCCTTTTTCAAAAAAGTCTGCCTGGCAGACACCAGAACAGATCCGATCCTGATAAAAGAACTTGAAACCGCACACTTTATTCATGAAAAAACCATCAGTAAAAACAACCTGGTAAAGCTCTTGAAACATGACAAAAATATCTATGTGGTATCTGACGGGACCCGGGAAACTTTAAATCTTTTGCTGGCCTCTACCACCTTTTCCAGAATCTTCAAAGAGGTGGATTGTGTCATATCGAGGGGAAACTCCCAGAAAAAAAGATTAATTAATTCCCACTTCAGGTTTACCCAGAATATCATCAATATCAGCCTTGATAAAAAGGCATTGCTGATCACCTGCAAACCCAGACACCCTGACTTTATCAAATTTTCCCACGCAGACCTGGAAGAAAAGGCCAATAAAATTATCCATCAAATGAAATCAGCCAGGAACAAAGGCATGTCTGTCATGTTTTACAGCGGTATTATCGGGTCCATCCCTGGAAAAATCGATGTGGCAAAAAAAATAATGAAAACCTTTATCGACCAGTTGCATAAACAATCTGCCGATCTTTTTATTATCAACCCGTCATCTTATTATGAACCCGGGATGGACGCAGACGATCTCATGTATATGTGGGAAATTGTTCAAAAAAGTACCTATATAGATATATGGAGATTCCAGACATCAGACGATATCGCCGAAAGCTTTTCACTTATAAACAAAAAAGTCCCGCCGGAATGGATTGGCAAGGATTCAACTTATAGTACCGGCTGTACCAAAGAGATAAGAATCGCCCGGGATGTTCAAAAAGAAAATCCTGAGATGCAGATCATTGGCCCGTCTCTGGATAAATTTATGCGCCGGAATGAATACGGGGTGGGATCCATGTATGACCAGAGACTGGCGGATTCTTAATCTGTCTGGACGATAGTGCATAAGCAGGGTTAAACTCATTGGTACCTGATAGACCGAAAGGGATGCACAAAAAAACTTACAAAAAAAATATGTGGAAGAATGTGAGACCTGCAACGATTACTTTAAAAAATAATTTAATTTTTGATATCAGAATGAATATAGGTTTGCTTTAAATTTATTGACACCACTTATCATTATGTAGTATGTTTTTTGATAAATTTGATTCTAGCCTGAAAGATTCTGGACACGAATACCATTAAAAAAAAGCACACGAAATGCTTAATATGAAGTTAATACCAACAAAAAAATAGAGGTATTCAATGAAGAAATTTAGCGCTTTATTTATTGCGGTATTATTAATAATACCACTAGCAGTCAAAGCCCAGCAAGTAATACAGGTGAAGCCTTCGCCACAAATTCGAGAAAGCAGCTTTTTAGGCTTTGTTCCGAATCGTTTCATCGTGGTGCTGAAAGAAACCGTTCCCGTGGATCATGCCCGAGACAAAAGAAGTCCGGTTGCATTAGCACATTTAGACGGTTTCAACACACTTTCAAACAAATTCAAGGTAAAAAAACTGCGGCCGCAGTTTTTTAATTCAGATCGAGGCCCCAAAGCGGAATCGAAGTCTGCGAAAAACCTTGCCCGCCACTATAAAGTCACAATATCAGAAGGAACACTCGAACAGGCAATGGCGGAATACGAAAAAAATCCCTTTGTAGATCATGTACAGCCGATTGGTATTCATACTTTCTATGCAACACCTAACGATAACCCTGATATTAATTGGGGATATCCAGCCCAATGGGGATATCATGGTGATTACGGCATTGATGCCGACCTTGCATGGGATAATGAAACCGGCAGCCCGGACGTTATCGTTGGCGTTCTTGATACAGGTGTTAAATATGACCACGTTGACTTAGGCGGAAGTAACCCCCCCGGTCCGGATGATGCAGACACAAACGGCAATATCTGGGTTAATGAAAATGAAACCCCGGGGAACGGTGAGGATGATGACGAAAATGGCTATGTTGACGATATAATCGGTTGGGACTTTGTTGAACGGGGCGATTGGTACGGGTATACTTGCAGTGATCTTGACTGTGAGACTTCAGATAATGATCCGTTCGACGGACATGGCCACGGAACCCATGTGGCCGGGACTATCGCTGCTATCACCAATAATGGATATGCAGTTGCCGGTACTGCAGGCGGCTGGAGTGACGGAACTTATACTGGGGTGGCAAATGGTGTAAAAATTGTCCCTTTAAGAATCGGCTATGAGGTGAATAATAGTGGGGGCATAGTAATAATGGATTACGTTGCCGAAGCAATGTACTATATGGCAGGGCTTAAAATAAGAGATGAAAATGTTGCTGCGGTCAACTGCTCATTCGGGTCATCAGATAGCGGTGGGCTCCAAACTGCGACTGATTACCTCATAGCTCAAGATGTAATGGTCATCGTCGCTGCCGGAAACAGCGGCTCTTCAGAGCCGGACTATTTAGGTTCCCGTAATGATTGTCTTGACGTCGGAGCAACTGACAAATACGGCGATCCTGCATCCTGGTCGAACTATGGTTCCTGGGTGGATATTGCCGCACCAGGCGTAGATATTTTGAGCACTTACACTGTCAAGACAGATCCCGGGACAGATTATGTGACAACAATGAGTGGAACCTCCATGTCTTGTCCGCACGTGGTCGGGGTTGCAGCCTTACTCGAATCAAAAGATCCCGCTCTTTCAGCAGAACAAAAACGGAGTATCATTCTCAACAACACTACACCTTACAATTATACAAAAGATGTTGGCGTCGGCATTGTGAATGCAAATAATGCACTTAACGCAATAGGACCTGCATCACCTGTTGCAGAATTTCAAGGAACACCAACATCAGGGTCTGCTCCTCATACGGTTGTTTTTGAAGATCTTTCGAGCAACAGCCCATACGAGTGGACTTGGACCTTCGGAGATGGAGGAACAGCCTACGTACAAAACCCAAGTCATACATATGAGGATCCAGGCACATACACCGTTTCCTTGACAGCTACCAATGAACATGGGAGCGACACAATAACAAAGATTGACTACATCACCGTTAACGAACCATCAATTAAGGTGAAGGAATATTCTTATGCTGATATCCCTGTGGCCGGTACCATAAGCGGCAATTACACCGATACACTTGCAAGCGACGGGGCGTATGAAAGAATTACCGAAGTGATTTCGAGTAATCACCCGAGAAAGACAACAAGCTATCTCGAACACAAATGGGCATTCAATGTCGACACTGGGAACTCGGTGACATTTTATTTGGAGGCTTATCGTTCTGATAATGAGGATGGAGATGACTTTGTGTTCGAGTATTCAACCGATGGCAGCACTTATTATGACCTCTTCACAGTCAATGATGAGGTTGAAAAAATCTATTTTGCACAACTGCCAAGCTCTCTGAGCGGCATGGTATACGTCAGGGTGACGGACTCAAATAGCAGTTGGGGAAATAATTCCTTAGATACAATCCATATTGATGAGATGTATTTTGAAGTTGACATGACTCCAACGAAACCGACAGCAAATTTTATTGGTGAACCAACAACAGGCTATGCACCGCTGGAGGTAAAATTTACTGATCTTTCAAGTGGCGCGCCTGCAACTTGGTCATGGGAGTTTGGTGACGATAATTTTTCATCGGAGCAGAATCCTACTTTTACATATGAGCATCCCGGCACTTATGATGTAAAGTTAACTGTTACGAACGACTCAGGCACAGATGTATTAACCAAATATGATTATATCAATGTGAGTGAGAAGACCGATACCTCTACTGTACACGTGGAATCCATAACCGTCAGCAGAAAAACCGCAAGAAACCATACGACGGGTCAAGCTGAAGTTCTTGTCTATGATCAGGATAGCGCCCCAGTCTCAGGTGCCGTTGTTTATGGAAAGTTTAATCTCCCAAATGATACGGTCAAAAACGGTATAACGGGGCCAGATGGAATTGCTTTCATTAGCGGAGACAAAACAAAGGATAGTATAGATCAATTCTGCTTTGAAGTTACTGATATTCAATTGAGCGATTCCCTGTATGCCCCTGATCTAAATGATGAAACATCGGACTGTGAATAACAGTATGTAAAATATATTTTGATAAATTTTGACCGTCGCTTATAATTTACAGCTATAAGTTCCAGGGGGTGGAGATGATTGTTTTCTACCCCCTCCCTTTTTTTATTCGACGAGATTGACGGCTGTTTTAATAATAACTCCCAAAATTAAACTTCCCAAAATACTTCATATACAAAGCTTAAAAATATTTAACTGTTTACTATGGTATCAGTTCAGATATATGATCCCTGTCAAATTAACACAAAAAAAATTAGACCTTACAATCATTTAACAAATATTGGGTGGTGAAAATGGCTAAAAAATTTTTCAAAGAAAGGAACGATTCCCATAATGCTTTGGATGACAAAACCTTATTCATATTAGATATCATCCTTAACAGCCTTAATTCATCCATTTATATTGCCGACATGAAATCACATGAGATACTTTTCATGAATGATCATATGAAGAATCTTTTTGGAACTGACCTGACGGGCAGTATCTGCTGGAAATCAATTCATAAAAATTTAAAAGGGCCTTGTGAATTCTGCACGAATGGCAAATTAATAAATGCTGATGGGAACCCAACCGAACCTCATATATGGGAATTTTACAATAAAAAAATTGAAGGGTGGTACGAACTGCATGACCAGGCGATCCCTTGGGTAGACGGCCGTTTTGTGCGAATGGAAATCGCAATAGATATTACCGACCGGAAACTTGTGGAACAGGTAATGGAAGAGAACAATGAAAAGCTTGAACAACGGGTAAAAGAAAGGACTTCAGAATTAAAAGAATTAAATACCGCTTTAAAGGTACTGCTTAAAAACAGAGAAAATGATAAGGAGAACATTGAAGAAAGTCTTCTGGCCAATTTCAAGCTCCGCCTTTCACCCACAATTGGTCGGTTGAAAACAAATCTAACCCCGAAACAACGCCTGTCCTTATTAACTCTCCTGGAATCAGAACTGGAAGATATCATCTCACCTTTTTCAAAGAGGCTGTCAGATCCAATGATTAACCTCACCCCCATGGAAACCCAGATTGCCAGTATGATAAAATCAGGGAAACAAAACAAAGAAATATCAAGTATTTTAAACCGGTCTGTTAACACCATATCCAATCACAGAAAAAGCATAAGAAAAAAACTCGGGTTGCAAAACGAGAACATAAATCTTCGGACATTTCTCTCTGCTTTTTAATTATAGGCTATTTTTTATAGCCGATAAGCGATCGATTTTCGACTGCTTATTTCGTTGACTTTTGTCGTATTCCAGATATGATCAGGACCATCGCACGCAATCAAAATGGGAAGGCGTTTGATTTTTAGTGAATCTATGACAGAGTGCTGTCTGTTTCGCCAAAATCATGGTCTTAAATTTAAATAGGCTTAAAGGAGGAGTAATCATTATGAAAAAAATAAGTATATTAATTTTATTATATCTGACATTCCACACCCCAATCCACAAATGTGGAGTATTTTTTTTGAGGAAATCTATTATCCTCCCGGCTTTGTGAAAATTTGCTCATTTAATCCCAATGCTCTTAAATACTCCCTTT
>NZ_JABZFL010000033.1 GCF_014237455.1 Desulfobacula sp.
ATTACAGAATATTTTTGGCATGAAAAGTTAAATTCTGTTAAAATCGACCCCTGATTTTAAAAAAATCCCCCCGATTTTAGCTTGGAGCAGTATAAAAAAATTTAGGCGGTGGATTTGGGTTTAGCAGAATCCTGCTTTTAAATTAAGAGGAAATCATGTAAATTATTGAATCTGTATGAAAATATAAAATTTGGACTGGGAAAAACAAAAATGAAATTTATTGCAGACCTTCACATTCATTCAAAGTATTCAAGGGCAACAGCCAAAAATCTTGATTTTGAAAATCTTTATTATGCGGCACAAATTAAAGGAGTCCAGGTTGTCGGAACAGGAGATTTTACCTATCCTGCCTGGATCAGCGACATTGAGTCCAAGCTTGAAGAGACAGAGCCGGGATTATTTTCTTTAAAAAAGGAGATTGCAAAAGACATTGATAAAACCATCCCGGAAAATTGCAGGAACCCTGTCCGGTTTGTCCTGCAGACGGAAATCAGCAATATTTATAAGAAAGACGACCGGGTGAGAAAAAATCACAATCTGGTTTATTTTCCTGATATTGAGAGTGTAAAAAAGTTTAATACCAAACTTGATGCCATCGGAAATATCAAATCCGACGGACGTCCGATACTGGGACTTGATGCAGCGGATTTGCTTGCCATCATGCTGGATATCAATGATAAAGGTTTTTTTGTGCCGGCCCATATCTGGACACCCTGGTTTTCCATGTTCGGATCAAAATCAGGATTTGATTCCATTGAAGAGTGTTTTGGTTCCTTAAAGGCGCATATTTTTGCCGTTGAAACAGGATTGTCTTCCGATCCTCCCATGAACTGGCGGATTAAAGAGCTTGATGATATTCGGTTGATGTCTAATTCCGATGCCCATTCACCGGGATACCTGGGACGGAATGCCTCTGTGTTTGATACGGATTTGAGTTTTTTTCATATCCGGCAGGCCCTTGAAAAAAATGATCTTAAAAAATACCAGGGCACCCTTGATATGTACCCGCATCAGGGTAAATACCATTATGACGGCCACAGGAAATGTAATATTTGCCTAAATCCTGCCACCACAGCCCAGATTGACGGCATCTGTCCCGAGTGCGGGCGTAAAGTGACCTATGGAGTGCTGAACAGAGTTCAGGAACTTGCCACAAGACCGGAAGGGTATATGCCCGAAAATCGGCACGGATTCAAAAGCATTGTCCCCCTTGCCGATATTCTTTCTGAAATTTTTGAGGTGGGCCCTAAAACCAAAAAGGTGGCTGGCTATTATAACAGGGCTATTGAAACCCTGGGGCCGGAGCTTGGAATCCTTTTGGACAAATCTGCTGAAGAAATAGAAACCGCCAATATACCCCTGCTGGCAGAAGCCGTCATGAAGATGCGAACAGGAGATATCAGCATTGACCCGGGGTATGACGGTGAATATGGAAAAGTGAAATTTTTTTCAAGGCAGGAAAAAGAACGACTGAAAGGAGAGAAATATCTTCTGTTTGATCTGCCCGGGAAAAGAGCTAAGACAAGGACAAAGAAAGCTGTTGTAAAACCGGATTTTAAAAAAAAGAAAATAAAAAAGAATCAGAAAATAAAGCAGCCTGTTAAGACCCGGAATCTTTTAACCGGTCTGAATCCCGAACAAAAGAAAGCGGTTGAATCAACTGCCCGTGCAATGGTAATCCAGGCCGGTCCCGGTACAGGGAAAACAAGAACGTTGACGGCTAAAATCGCCCATCTTGTATCAAAGAAAGATATTGATCCGGACAATATCCTTGCCCTGACGTTTACCAACAAGGCGGCAAGACAACTTGAACAGCGAATAGACAAATATGTGCCTAAAACAAAGAACTCTGTGATGGCAGCGACCTTCCACTCATTTTGCCTCAGGCTTTTAAAAGAATACAAAGGATTTAATGCTGTTATTGTCGATGATCCGGTACGACTTTCGCTGGTCAGGAAAGCCATGGGGGGAAATGCCAAAAGAGGAGCGGTAAAAAGAAAAGATCAAATGATTTGCCTGTGCAAGCAGAATTTACTGAGCCCTGATGATGATTTTAAAAAACTCATAGCTGATGACGATAGAGATGCCTTTAAAGAGGTATATCAAGCCTATCAATCTCTTTGTAACGAACAGAATGCGGCGGATTTTGAAGACCTGATTCTCATGACGGTCAAGATGCTGACCGATGATGGAGAGATTCTGTCAAAAGTTCAAAAAACGTATCACTATATTTTTATTGATGAATACCAGGACTTGAATTTTGGCCAGTATGAGCTTGCAAAGCTTATTTCAAAGGATAACCATATTGTTGTGATTGGTGATCCGGATCAGTCAATTTACGGATTCAGGGGATCGGACAATAAATATTTTAAACGATTTGCCCTTGATTTCCCGGGATGTGAAAAGATTATATTGACTAAAAATTATAGGTCCTCGCGAACTATTCTTGACGCCTCTTTTCAAATGATCAGTAAATCTTTGGAGAATGAAGAGAAACTCAAGGTTTTTTCAGATGCGGAAAGTACCAAAAAATTGATCATCAAGGAGACAGCTTCAGAACGAGCAGAGGCCGTGGCCATTGGCAAGATGATTGAAAAGCTTGTGGGGGGGACATCCTTTTTTTCAATGGATGCCGGCAAAACAGATCCGGATGAACAAAAAGAGTATTCTTTTGCAGACTTTGCCATTCTTTATCGAACAAGAAGACAGTGCGAGATCTTTATCAGCGTGTTTGAAAAAGAGGGTATCCCTTTTCAGACAGCAGATAAAAAGAAATTTTTTGAAATAGAGGGTATAAAACAATTAATTAATTTTTGCAGAAATATGGTGAAAAGTGCAGACTTTCCAGATGAGTTTAAAGACTGTGATATTGAAACAGGGTTAAAATTGTTGTGCAAAAAAGAAAATTTAAGTAAAATAATTAAAGGCAATGACAAAGCAGAACAGGCTTTTGAAAAACTTTTATCCATTGCAAGGTTGCACGATGACTTGAAAAGTTTTCTTAATGCACTTGTCTTAAATCAGGATACAGATACTTTGGAGTTTAATACGGAAAAAGTGTCTTTGATGACCCTGCATGCAGCCAAGGGGCTTGAATTTCCTGTTGTATTTGTTGCAGGATGTGAACAGGGACTTATCCCTTTTGCAAAGGATGGCAAAAATATAAATGATCTTGAAGAAGAGCGCCGCCTGTTCTATGTTGCCATGACACGGGCCATGGATATTCTTTGTTTGACTTATGCAAAAAAAAGAAGCATATATGGCAAACGTTTTAAAAGGCAACGATCTTGTTTTATTGAGGATATTGAAAAAAAACTGACACAGGTTGAGAAAAGTTTTGTCCCTCTGAAAGTAAGGGAAAAAGAAAAGCAGTTGGAATTATTTTAACCCGGTTTGAATCGGTTAAACTTAAGAACAGTAGGAAAATGTTAAAGAAAACTGGAATCATTCTATTTGTTACCTTAAGCATTGTTTGTGTGAACTATGCTTTTGCTGATATCTACATGTATATTGACAGCAGCGGTATCGTCCATTTTACAAATGTGCCCACATCCTCGGATTATAAATTATACATCAAAGAAAAACCCCAAAAAGTACTGCCCCGGATCAGCACAAAAAAATATGATGATATTATTAAGAAAGCACAAAAAAAACATGGTGTTGAGTTTTCTTTGATTAAAGCGGTGATTAAAGTGGAATCAGGCTTTAACCCAAAAGCTGTCTCAAAAAAAGGAGCAAAGGGGCTGATGCAGATTATGCCGGATAATTTGAAAACCCTTTTTATAAAAGACCCGTTTAATCCTTTACAGAATATCATGGGGGGAACGCTTTATCTTCGGCGGCTTTTAAGGAGATATGAGTACAAACTGCCCCTGGTTCTTGCAGCTTATAATGCAGGGCCCGAAGCAGTTGATAAACATAAACGGGTTCCGCCATATAGAGAAACGCAGGATTATGTCAGAAAAGTAATGAAAACTTACAGCCAGTATAAAAAATCCTGATCAGCGGCTAAAAGTCTTTTTGAATTTCTTTTATAAATTTTATCAGCTTGTCTCTCATATTCGGTCTTTCAAGGGCAAATGCCAGGTTGGCCATCTGAAATCCTGCCTTGTCGCCACAATCAAATCGTTTTCCCTTAAATTTATATCCGTAGATCGGCTGTTCTTTAAGAAGGGTTTTCATGGCATCGGTGAGCTGGATTTCTCCACCGGCGCCTTTTTCTTTTTTCCCTAAGTAGTCAAAAATTTTAGGGGTTAGAATATAACGGCCGATAATGGCAAGATTGGATGGCGCCTCATCAGGAGTTGGTTTTTCAACCATATCGTCGATTCGTACAATATCTTTTTCCACCTGCCGGCCATCAAGAATACCGTATTTATCTGTCTGGTCTTTTTCAACTTCCATGACTGCCGCTAGGGAGGCCCTTAACCTGTCAAATTTTTTTACCATTTCAGAAAGAACGGGTTTGTCTGTCTGGATAAGGTCGTCCGCTAAAAGAACGGCAAAGGGTTCGTCGCCGACAATATCCCTTGCACACCAGATGGCATGACCAAGGCCTAACGGTTGGTTCTGCCGGGTATAAATAATGGTACCGGTTTTTGGAACAAGTTCCTGGATCTGTTTTAAAAGATCGTCTTTTCCCTTTTTCTGCAAAGCATGTTCAATTTCAAAAGATCTATCAAAATGATCTTCCAAAGCCTTTTTCCCCCGTCCCGTAACAAAAATAATCTGTTCTATACCGGCCTCAAAGGCTTCTTCAACAGCATATTGGATAATGGGTTTATCAACAACCGGAAGCATTTCTTTTGCCATGGCTTTGGTGGCGGGTATAAATCGAGTACCAAGTCCGGCTACAGGGAAAACCGCCTTTTTGATTTTCATGAAAACTCCTTTGGATGATTTAGTGATTCATGCTTAATAAGTATGGTGCTCAAAATTGCCTTGCCTTGTTATTTATTTTGAAAATAATTATATGTCAAATTTATTTTAATTAAAGACTTATGATATTCATGGCAATGAATGGGTTGTCCAGTTGTAATCGGTTGACATCATTGATTTTTATTTGTATAGTCCACAACCTTAAACGACCATAATAATTTTAAATAAGGAAGCTTTGATGACTGATAAAATAGAAAAAACATCTGAAATACCGCCGGAACAGCTTAGCTTAAGGAGCAAGTTTCAGTTTGAATGCCATAAAGGGATCAAATGTTTTACAGATTGCTGCCGGGGGATTGATATTATGCTGACCCCATACGATATTTTAACCATGCGCACAAAATTAGAGATAACTTCTGAGGAGTTTCTTGCTGAATTTACCGCACCGCAACTTCTTGAGAAGGGAGGCCTTCCTGTGGTGACGCTTAAACTTCTGGATGATGAAAGAAAATCATGTCCCTTTGTTGATGACAAGGAAGGATGTGCCATTTATGAGGATCGTCCCACCACCTGTAGATACTATCCATTAGGGGTTGGATCTTTAAGCTATTCTGGAGAGAAGGGTGAAAAAGATGAGTTCTATTTTACGGTGAAAGAAGCGCACTGCCTGGGGTTTGATGAAAATAAAAAATGGACGGTTGCCGAATGGAGAGAAGACCAGGGTGTTGACCTTCGTGATGAAGTCAATGACGGCTGGATGGAGTTGATCGTCAGAAAAAAATCATTGCCTGACAGTATGAAACTTTCCGAAGAGAGCAAAAGAATGTTTTTTCTGGTTTGCTATAATATTGATATGTTCAGAGAATTTGTATTTAACAGCACATTCCTTGAGAGATACGATTTTCAAAAGGAAAAAATTGAAGAAATTAAAAATGATGATGTCAAATTGCTGCAGTTTGGATTTGAATGGCTTACAGCCAGTTTTTTTCAAGCAGGGCAGGAAAAATTTCAAATAAAAGAAAAAAAGTAAACCATACCTGAATTCAGCCATGCCATGCCGGGAACGGCATGGCATGGCTTGTTTTAGTAATTATACCACAGATCCTTTTGAAATTCCGGGTTATTCAACCTTTCTTCAATATCCACATCAAAGAATGAACCAATCGGTTCAAAGATTTCCGGGTTATTGGCCTGAACGGTTTTTGCAGCATCCAAAAGAACATGAAAGCCTTTTTGGGTCATTTTTCCCAAGGGCCTGCGGCAGGGACCTCCCGGCATTCCCAATAACTGCATCAGGGTTTTTAAAGGGAGCGGATTTCTTGCCCGACAAGTAACAGGTCCGAATTTGGATTCTTCCTGTGTGGTCACCACAACAAGGTCAAGCAGGGGTTTTAAAGCAGTCTGGATTTTCATGGCCCCATCCGTATCTCCCTGGTTGAGCTGTGAGATCATCTGGGTAAGAAATTTCGGTGCAATATTGGCCATCACTGAAATTCCCCCGCAGGCCTTGATTTCAGGATCTGTCATAATATCATAAATCAAGGCATCATCTCCGGAGAATATTTTAAAGTCATTTCCGCAGTATTTCCGGGTAAGCTTCATATTTTCAAGATTGCCCGTAGCTTCTTTTACACAGGATATATTTGGAAAGTTCTTTGCCAGGATGGCAAGATCCTGGGGCAGCATCTGGGCACCGGTTCTGCCCGGAATAATATAGGGGATAATGTTGACATCAGGATATTTCCCGGCAACCACTTCATAATATTCTTTCCTGATTTCAAGGGAGCTGGGGCCATTATAATAGGGGTCCACCATAAGGACTGCATCAACCGTTTCTCTGGCAGCATGACCCGCCGCTTCCAGGGCTTCATCGGTATTATTACTGCCCGTCCCGGCAATCCTAAGGCATTTGCCTTTTGCAAGTTGTGCAACCCGGGCAATCACATGATCATGTTCTTTCCATTTGAATGTGGGGCTTTCGCCGGTCGTTCCTGTTGCAAGTATTCCTGTGATACCATTTTCGATCTGAAAGTTGACAAGTTGTTCAAGGCCTTCCTGATCAAGCTCTCCTGCCGGGTTAAAAGGGGTGATTAATGCTGTATAGCATCCTGATTTCATATCTTACTCCTGCCGTGTAATAAATTATTTTCCAATAGATTTTTCCTATATTCACTGCTATCACAAGTCTTAATTTGGTTCAAGCCAAAATATGAATTGTTGATTATTTTCACTGGCCCCGACGTTTCAGCGTTTGAAATTTTTTATACTTTTCTTGACAAACAATGTTTTCCTGTTCTAAATATAGAATTAAATTCCTGAATACGGTGCTATATTTGTTCAATTTATTGTTGGATGCACAGCAGTTTCTCGTTACTTTGTTGTGTAGGCACTATATATTTTTCCAGGTGTTTTAAAAAAACAAATGTATTTTTGCTGGCAACTCTACGAAAGGAGAATTTTCAAAATGCAGACTATGTATGAATTCTTTAAATGGAAATGGTTAATCGTTTTTGCTGTATTTTTATTGACTGGAGGGATTAACGCAGTGGCGGATGAAAGCAGAACGCGGTCTCCCATATCTTTAAATGAAATTTTGGAGGACGTGATCAAGACCAGTCCGGAAATTCTGGAAGCCCAGGAGCGCTATCGTAGCGTTGTGGCAGAACGGTCCATCGCCACCAGTGGATACCGGCCAACAATAGGCGTAGAGGCATCTACCGGCCCGGAAGTGACGGACGGCGTGGATACCAACGACATACGGGAAGAACTTTGGGCTTCTAGGGCGACGTTGTATGCCCGGCAAAATTTATTTAACGGGGGAAAGACGGCTTCATTTGTCGAGGAAACCGATGCCCGGATTCTTGCAGCCGCCTATGAAGTAATAACCGTTGCCAATAGAGTCTTTCTGGAAACTGCCGAAGCCTATATCAATGTGTTGAAAACCCGCGAATTATTAGAATTTTCAAAGGAAAACGTCATGACCCAGGAAAAAATCCTGGGACAGGTCAAAGAAAAAACAATCGCAGGGTTTACCCGGGTCTCCGACTTGAGCAACTCAAAAGCCCGGTTGTCTCTGGCCAAAGGTAATTATATTTCCACACAGCAGGATTTGAGTCAGGCGATTGTCAAGTTCCATCGTCAGTTTGGCCGTCTGATAAAACCTGCGCAGTTTATTATGCCCACGCCTGTGTTTAAAATTCCGGATACGGTTGATAAAACCGTGGATATGGGGTTACGCTACCATCCCGCCCTTGAAGTGGCAAAATATAATATTCATGCCCGCAAGTACGCCTATGAAAAATCAGAAGCAGACTACTGGCCGACCCTGGATCTGGAATTAAAAGCCCAGTACCGTAATGATGTCAATGGAGATGATGGTGATACAACGCAAGCCTCCGCCATGCTGAAACTGAATTATTTATTTTATGACGGCGGTGTACGGGATGGTGAGAAAGGCCAAAAATACAGACAGCTGCGAAAGGAATATCAACGCGCTTATACCGAACGCCGGAATGTCAACCAGGCTGTCAGACTGGCCTGGAATATTTATGAGGCGGAGAACTTTAAAAAGGATTTCTTGAATGATCATGTGGACCTGAGTGCCGAAACATTATCCGCTTTTAAAGATGAGTATCATGGAGGACGGAGAACGCTGCTTGATATTCTTGATATGGAGAACGAGTATAACGCGGCCAAGATCGCCAACACCGAATCAGAGTATATGAACCTGGTGGCCTATTATCGGATTTTTCAGGCAACCGGGGTATTAATTCACGAATTTGATACCGACCTGTTAGAAGAGATGCACCTCCCATCTGAAAAGCCGTATGATCTGGAAGCATATGAGGACGACCTGGATCCAAACCGGGATGTCGATATTGTCGTAGATGTCAGCGATCAGTGTGACAATTCGATCAAAGGCAGTACGGTTCTTCCTTTTGGGTGTGTTGAAGGAACGCTTGTCCCAATAGGGTATCAGGAGCCCGAAGCCCTGACTCCGTATATTTTACCTAAAGAGGCGGAAAAAGTTCTTCAAATTGATGAGACTAAAAAGGTACAATCCATCCATCTGGATACCATTCATTTCCATTTTGACTCTGCTGAATTAACAGATGAGGCACTGGGGATACTCGTACCTATATCTGGACAACTGATTGAAGAATCTCAATACATGATTGAAGTTATAGGGCATACGGACAGTGTTGGAAGCATCGAGTACAACCAGAACCTTTCTGAGGCAAGGGCACAAAGCGTCTACGAAGAACTGAAAAAAGCAGGAATTAGTGAGGACAGGCTTGCATCAGATGGAAAAGGTGAACTCGAACCTGTTGCAACCAATGAAACAGCGGAAGGGAGACAAAAAAACCGCCGGACTGAATTCAAGTTGACCCAGTAACTTCCGGTTGAGGCACGGTATTAAATATGTTGTGATATTGTTGAGCCTTCTGGCTCTGGTGGTTTTTGCCGAGACTTCTACCCGGTTTTTCGTACCTGAAAACCTGGTAGATAATTTCAGCAGGAAATACGGTGAGCAGGCCGTCAGACGTTTAAACAGCTTATTGCTGCAGATGGAGGAGCTGATTAACTTACCGGAAGATCAAATTGTTATTAGCGTAAACAGGTTTTTTAACCAGCTGGAATATCGGTCTGATATCAAAACATGGAACAAGAAGGACTATTGGGCCAGCCGTCTTGAGTTTCTTGGCAGGGGCCAGGGTGATTGTGAAGATTATGCCGTGGCTAAATTTCTGACCATGGCACAGCTGGGTGTTCCAGAGAAAAAATTATTTTTAACCTATGTTAAGGCGGTCGGCTACCCGGATGCAGCTCATCTTGTAGTGACCTACTATAAGGAACCGGGTACCGTGCCTTTCGTCCTTGACAACTATATCAAAGAAATTCTGCCCGCCACCCAGCGGTCAGACCTTATCCCGGTATACAGTTTTACTGCCAGCGAGCTTTACATCCAGAAGCAATATGGACTTGGCAAGCGGGTTAACCGGAAATTGTTAAAAACTCAGCTTAGTTTAAAAACGATTGATTTGGAAATTCAGGAGAGGGAAAATTGAGTCTTTTAAAGCAAATACAGCTATTAGTGACCTTGTTGCTGCTGATCACACTGATTATCGTATTGAGGATCAATTTCAATACAGCACGGGAGTTTACTGCCAATCAATCCTATCTCAATGCGAAAAATCTTGCCAACGTACTTGCCCTGTCATTCAGTTCAAGACCGTCGGATGATGTTTTTATAAAAACCAGCATTAATGCAATGTTTGACGGCGGATATTACGAATCCATAACACTGGTCCACCAGGACGGCACTGTGATTTACAAGAAGAGTGAAGAGGTGGCTGTTTATGGTGTACCTGATTTTTTTTTAAATCATGTAGACCTGATCATACCTGTGGCAAAAGCTCAAGTGATGGACGGGTGGTCTGTTTTTGGTACGCTCCAGATCAAGGGCCACCCCGGTCAGTCCTATAAAAAACTATGGGAGACATTGCAGCAGCTTTGTCTGCAGTTTCTTTTGCTGGGCAGCATTGTTATTTTCATAAATTATCTCGGCTTGCGTCACCTTTTAAGAGCGCTGGAAAAGATCAAGCACCAGGCTCAGGAAATCAGCAATAACGAATTTATTATCAACCCGGATATTCCGAAAACGCCGGAGTTGAAAAAAGTGGTACTCGCCATGAACATCATGGTCCAAAAAGTCGAATCGATCTTTGACCGCCATCTCGAAAGCCTGACGCGTTACCAGGAATTACGGTATAAAGACCGGATTACCGGACTTCATAACCGCTCGTTTTTTGTAAAACAGCTTGCCCGTTTTATGGAAAGCCCCGGGGAAAAATCCCAGGGCCAGGTGATCATCCTGAGGCTGACCGGAATGGAAGGAATTGAACTTTCCGGGGATCGGCCCCTTACCCATAGAATTTTCAAACTTCTGGCAAAAACACTGAAAAAAGAAACAGAGGGTGTAGAGGAGGCTCTGGCAGCCCGGCTGCCCCAACGGGAATTTGCCGTGATTCTACCGGGCATCAGCCCGGAAAAAGGCCTGGCAACCGCCAAAGCAGCCATCAGTAATTTTTTAGCAGAATTGCGTCATGAAAAGATTCTCCCCGACGTCATAGAAGTCTATGGTGGTCTGGCATCTTACAATAGTGAGGATAATTTGAGCACGGTTCTTTCCGAAGCAGACTATGCTCTGTCAAAGGCCCGGATCGGATTGAACGGAACGGTTAGAAGATTCAGGGATGAGCAGTCTCAGGCGGCCATCGGCAAGTCGGCATGGAAAACGTTAATTGAAGAGGCTTTTTCTGAGAATCGTTTTTTCCTGACAGCTCAGCCTGTCATGTCTGGTGCAGATGAATTCCATCGTGAAGTCTTTGTCAACATGGTTGACCGGCAAGGCGTTCAATATCAGGCGGGGTTGTTTATGCCCATGGTATTGACGCTCGGGCTGGCCAGCAGGCTTGACCGATATATCCTGGAGCAGTCGGGCCGGTATCTTTCGGTTAATCCCGACCATGTCTTGACCGTCAATATCACGACTGAATTCTGTCGGGATCGGTTGGCCGGCCCCTGGCTCAGGAAATTTTTAATAGAACACAAATCCCTGCAGGACCGCCTTATTTTTGAGATTGATGAAACCACACTGATCCGCTACCCTGAAATCTGCATTGATTTTATCGGGTTAATCACGGGGACGGGATTTAAATTCGGCTTAGACCAGTACACCATGCATGATGCATCGCTCAGCCGTCTCAAGAAGATAAAACCCTGTTATATTAAAATTGAGCGGGACTATCTGGAAGTATTTGATGATCCTGAAAAAGTTGATATGGTCTTAAATGCACTTTTCACGATCAGCGCCGGCCTGGGCATTAAATTGATTGCAACAAAAATTGAAAACAAAGCACAGCGGATGGCACTCGAAGATAAAAATATAAATTATTTCCAGGGGCATGACATTGCAGGGATCGCTCCTTTGAGAGACAAAAATGAGTAATATGCTTACTACCGATCCCCTGATGCAGTGTCTGGTGATACTCACAAAGCTGAACCATAAACCAACCTCTGCGGAAGTTCTGGCCTCCGGGCTTCCCTTTGAGCCGGGGAGTGATAAGCAGAGACTCTTCAGTATTGATAACGCAAAGGCAAATTTTTCACGGGCTGCAGAAAAAGTCGGGTTTATTTCACAATTAAAGAGGCGTAAATTAAAGGATATCCCTTCCCTTGTGCTGCCGGTAATCCTTACCCTGAAAGGTGACAATGCCTGTGTTCTTCTGGAAATCAACCGCAAGGACAAAACCGCACAGGTGATCATCCCCTCCCTGGATGAGGCCCCTGTTCAGGTGAATCTGGAAAAACTGGAACAGGGATATCTGGGCTATGCATTTTTTCTGAAACGAAAATATGAAGGATTCGGCCAGGAGCAGTTAACCGGAGAGTTTATAAAACGGAAAAACTGGTTTTTCGGCACTCTCATGAAATTCAAGGGGATATACGGGCGGGTCCTGCTGGCAACATTCCTTGTGAATCTTTTTGTGATTGCAGGTCCTATTTTTACGTTGAACGTCTATGACCGCATTATTCCCCACAATGCCATTGACACCCTCTGGGTGCTGGCCGCCGGTGTCGCTCTCATTTATATCTTTGATTTGGTCCTCAAGCATATCAGGACCTATTTCCTGGAAAATGCCGCCAGACGAAGTGATGTTATTTTGTCTTCCATGCTTTTTGAACAGGCCATGAGCATCAAACTTGAAAACAAACCCCGCTCTGTGGGAGCTTTTTCAAGCATCATAAAGGATTTTGACGGTATCCGTTCATTTTTTGCATCCGGTGCGATTACAGCGTTTATTGATCTTCCTTTTGCCGCTGTTTTTCTCCTGGTGATTTATTCCATCAATAATATTATTGTGTTGATCCCGCTGGCGACCATTCTTCTTATTCTGCTTCTCAGTATTCCCATGCGGCATTCCATCCAGAAAGTTATCGACAGCACCCATGAAGCGACCCATCAGCGGAACAGTATCCTGGTGGAATCCCTGGCCAATCTTGAGACCATCAAGGCATTTAATGCGGACAGTTCGATGCAGTGGCACTGGGAAGAGAGCACCGGGTTCATTGCAGGCAAAACCCAGCGTTCCCGGGTCAGGTCCGGCTCACTTGCCACCCTGACCGGTTTTCTTTCACAGTGCTGCAGTGTGGCCATTATTATTGCGGGCGTTTACCTGATCAAGGAAAGAGAGTTGACCATGGGCGGACTTATCGCGATCAACATTCTTTCTTCACGCAGTATTGCGCCCTTTTCCCAGGCGATTTCACTGATGTTGAATTTCGGGCAGATGAAAGTCGGGCTCAAATCCCTGAATGAGTTTATGGAAAAGGAAATAGAGCGTCCTGAAAAAAAGAAGTTTATCCATCGGCCAACGCTTCAGGGGGAAATCGAGTTCAAGGATGTGGGGTTTAGTTATCCGGAAGAACAGACCAAAGCCATATCAAATATCAGTTTTCATATCACTCCCGGCGAAAGGGTCGGGATCATCGGTGCGGTGGGTTCGGGGAAATCCACCATCGGCAAGCTCCTGCTCGGTCTGTTTGATCCCGGTGAAGGTGCCGTTTTTATTGACGGGTTGGATATAAAGCAGATTGATCCGGTTGATTTGCGTCATAATTTCAGCTATGTGCCCCAGGATGTGGTTCTTTTTTCCGGAACGGTACGGGACAACATTACACTCAAGTCCCCCCATGCCGGTGACAGTGAGATCCTTACCGCGGCAAAAATCGGTAAAGTTGATGCTTTCACCGACCGTCACCCCATGGGCATGGACCTCCAGGTGGGGGAAAGAGGATTTGCCCTGTCCGGTGGACAGCGGCAATCGGTTGCCGTGGCCATGGCTTTTATTGATGAAAGCCCTGTGGTTCTGCTTGACGAGCCCACCAATGCCATGGATTTCAATACGGAAACCCAGGTAATTTCGAACCTGAGCAGGGTTACCAAAGGCAAAACAACCCTCATCATAACGCATAAACCGTCCATCTTAAATATCGTTGACCGCATTCTCGTCATGGATAAGGGGAGACTTGTCATGGACGGCCCAAAGAAAGAGATTTTTGCGAAACTTGGAGGGAAAGTCAAGTGAGCCTTGATAAAGATTCCGTTAAAAAGGTTGCGTCCAGTCGACTGCCGGAACAGTCCCATAAAAAATACAGCCGGAACGACATCCGGTTTATGAACAGCCTGAGTGCGGCAGTTCTGTCGGACAGTCCGGCCAGGACAAACATCCTGCTGTATGCTGTAGCCCTTGTGATTATTTCTCTGATCGCATGGGCGAATTATGCTGAAATCGATGAGAGAACCCAGGGAAGCGGGCGGATGATCCCTTCCCAGCAGATTCAGGTGGTGCAGAATCTGGAAGGGGGGATTATCAAAGAAATCAAGGTGTATGAAGGAGAGTCCGTTAAAAAAGGGCAGACCTTGGTCATTATTGACAATACCGGTGCCGGAAGTTCCTTTGCAGAGAGTAAATCTGTGATCAATGAGCTTCGGGCACGCGTTGTCCGTCTCCAGGCCGAAGCCGGGATTAAAAGTTTTAAGGCAGGCTCGGCAGAATCTGTCGATATTAACGGGCTGCTTGTAAAGGAAAAACGGCTTTACGACACCAATATGATTCGGAGAAAAAGTGAAATCGGGGTCTTGAAACAGCGGCTGAAGCAGCGGAGGATAGAGCTGTCAGCTACCCGCCTGGAAATAAAAACTCTGAAATCCAGTCGGGAAATGATGGCCCGGGAAATTGAACTCACCCAGCCTATGTTTGATAAAAGACTGGTCTCTGAGCTGGAATTTATCCAGCTCAAACAAAAGGTCCTGGATAAGAAGCAAGAACATGAAAGCGCGATAAAAAATGCCGAATCTCTGGTATCAAAGATCAGGGAGGCTGAAAACCAGATCCGGGAAATAGAGAGCAGGCACCGGGGCGAAGCACAGGAAGAATTAAATAAAGCCCTGGCGGAAATTGAGCGCATGAGAGAAAACCAGGTTGCCATAGAAGACCGGGTCATACGAACCAATGTCCGCTCTCCGGTTGACGGCACGGTCAAGCAGCTTTTGATCAATACCGTTGGCGGTGTGGTCAAGCCGGGGATGGATATTGTAGAGATTGTTCCCCATGAGAAAAGATTATTGGTGGAGGCGAAAATCAGTCCCGCAGATATTGCCTTTCTTTATCCGGGCTTGAAAGCCATCGTAAAGCTGACCGCCTATGATTTTGCCATTTACGGGGGGCTTGATGGCGCGGTGGTTCATATCAGTGCGGATACCATTACCGATGAGCGCCAGGAGGAATTTTATCTGGTCCGTATTATGACACAGAAAAATTATCTGGGCACGGAAGCAAATAAGAAAGAGATCATTGTGGGCATGACAGCCCAGGTGGATATTATTACCGGCAAAAAAACAATCATGCAGTATCTGATGAAACCGATTCTCCGGGCAAAAAACAATGCATTAAGGGAAAGATAGACAATGCTTATTGTTTACAGCGGCGACGAAACTCTTGTTGAACTCTGCATGGACCTGTTCGTCAAAGAAGACACGGTAAAACAATTATCCGGAAAAAACAACTTGAACTCCCTGCAAATCACCGGCAAAGACATCCTGATCATTGATTTTGAGTTCTGCAGGGAAAAAGATCTGCCTCAAATCATCTGCCCGGCCCTGGTCCTTGTCACCGTACCGGTCAATGCCCAGGCCATGCGGCTTTTGCGCCGTGGTATCAGAGCCTACGGCAACCGGCACATGCACGAGGAAAATTTACGCCAGGCTGTATCCGCCCTTAAAGCCGGCCAGATCTGGCTGCCCCCTGCCATCATCAACCGGATGATTACAGCGCTGCCCTCAAATAAAAATGAAAAGAAAGACGACACATGGCTCAAAGAATTATCCTCCCGGGAGGCAGAAGTGGCCAAATGGCTGGTCAACGGGTTGTCAAACAGGGAGATCAGTGAAAAGATGTTTATCTCCATTCGTACGGTCAAGGCCCATCTCACATCCATCTTTAAAAAAACAGGCTGCCACAACCGGCTGGAACTGGCCACCCGGATGAAATAAAAAGCTTAATACTTTGTTGGATTTTTTTCCGGCTGTTATTATTCTTGGCGTACGTCAGTGCGGAAAAATCACCCTTGCAAAAATGATCAGTTCTTTTATGCTACCTGGATGGAGAATTATTTCCAGACTTATGTTCAAAGAGATATCAGATCACTTTTTCCCAGGCTTGATTTGATTCTACAAGGCCCGTTTGGAATTCTGCCCATTGAGATTAAATTTGGAACCAGAGTTAAAATGCAGCAGATTCAGACCTTGAAAAAATTTGTTAAAGACAATGAACTGCCGCGGGGATTCTAAAGTTAACAGGTTGGTGGCCTTTTTTTCTAAGGTCTCCTACAAAAACCTACAAATATAGAAATAAATTTATTGAAAAATATTATTATGAAGGTTATATTTAGAGATATAAACACCTCATTTTCGCTTAAAAGGGAGAAATAAAAAAATGAACCAGACCTATCAAAATTCAGGACAGGCTGAAGAAATAAGTCATATCCTTGAACCGTTGATCCGACGGATCATACGTGAAGAACTAACCAGATTGGTAAAAACAGAATTTGGCACCTTCTATCTCGATCCGGATATGCCGCTTTATAACGATATGGAAGACATCCTGCAACGAAAGATTAAAGGTCATGTAAAATTACATTCACATGATGAGGTCTGGAGTGAGTAATTATCAAGCTGTGTATGAGGATTTGTTTGTCAAAAATCTGCACAAATATTCATCAATAAAAAAATCCGCCAAAAACAAAATAAATAGACTTATAGAAGATCCATACCATAACACTGAATTCCTTGGTGATCACAGAGGAAATTTAAATTTAACTGGATGCCGCAGCATCAGGATAGATAGAAAATTTCGCATTATTTTTGTGGTCTGTGAAGAGTGCCGCAATATCCAGAGCTGTGAGTTTTGCTTTTGTGAAGACCTGCCTGATAGAACAGTCATTTTCCTTACGATAGGCCCTCACGACAAGGCATACGCTGTAAAATAGATAACCGAGAATGCCCTTTACAAGGCATAAGCTCAAAACCAATCTTAAAAGAATTGTATGAGGTTTTACATTATCCCCACATCATCCAGCGGTTCAATCCTTCAAAATACGATATTGACGAGTTTATCGGCATGATTATAGAAAATGCTGAGATCACCAAAAGCACTTATTATGTCACCGGCATTGCTCAAAGAATTAAGCTTCCGGGAGGCAGAAGTGGCCAAATGGCTGGTCAATGGCTTGTCAAACAGGGAGATCAGTGACAAGATGTTTATCTCCATTCGTACGGTCAAGGCCCACCTCACATCCATCTTCAAAAAAACAGGCTGCAACAACCGGCTGGAACTGGCCACCCGGATGAAGTAAAAAGCATCGCTTAAACTATTTTGGGATTATTCAGTTGACATCAGTAAAATTCGTTTGTATAGTACGAATATGATTGATAGAAACTTGCATAAAAAGCTTAATACTTTGTTGGATTTTTTTCCGGCTGTTATTATTCTTGGCGTACGTCAGTGCGGAAAAACCACCCTTGCAAAAATGATCAGGCCTGAATGGGCATATTTTGATCTTGAGCGCTTTCAGGACTTTGAATTTATCTCGCGGGATTTTGAATTTTTCATTAAGGAAAATCCCCATTCACTTATTATTGATGAAGCCCAGCAATATCCGGAACTGTTTTCACATCTGCGCGGTGTTATTGACAGGGACAGAAAAGTTAAAAACCGTTTTATTCTTACAGGTTCCAGTTCTCTTGATCTGATAAAAAATGTATCCCAGAGCCTGGCAGGCAGGGTCGGTGTTATTGAGTTAAACACCCTTAAAGCCAATGAGATAAATTCTCATCCCCTGCCTGATTTTTACAAAATTTTTGAAAAGCCTCTTGGATCAAATTCCATTGAAGAAATAAAAAAGCTTAAGCCAGCATTAAATCACAATCAAGTCATGGATGCTTTTTTGATGGGTGGATATCCTGAGCCAATATTGGAAAATGATCAGTTCTTTTATGCTACCTGGATGGAGAATTATTTCCAGACTTATGTTCAAAGAGATATCAGATCACTTTTTCCCAGGCTTGATTTAATTAAATATCAACGCTTTATTTCAATGCTTTCTGCACTGAGCGGCACCATAATAAATCGTTCCCAGACAGGAAGATCATTAAATATCAGTGAGAAATCAATCCGGGATTATCTTGATATTGCACAGGACAGCTATATTTGGCGTAACATTTTCAGCTATGCCGGGGACAGCCGGCGATCTTTAACTAAAATGCCAAGGGGAAATTTTCAGGATAGCGGTTTATCTCACTTTCTCCAGAGAGTGACCAATCGGGAACAATTAATGAATTATTCCAATGTGGGCTCAAGTTTTGAAGCTTTTATAATTGAAGAAATTATCAGGGGAATTGAAGCTACCCATTGTACAAACTGGAACTATTCTTATTACAGAACAAGAAACGGAGCTGAAATTGATTTGATCCTGCAAGGTCCGTTTGGAATTCTGCCCATTGAGATTAAATTTGGAACCCGAGTTAAAATGCAGCAGATTCAGACCTTGAAAAAATTTGTTAAAGACAATGAACTGCCTCTTGGTATAGTAATAAATAATGGTGAGCAAGTCCAAATGCTTGCAGACAAGATTATTCAACTCCCTGCTGTTTATATATAGACGGCCAAATGGCTGGTCAATGGCTTGTCAAACAGGGAGATCGGTGAAAAGATGTTCATCTCCATTCGTACGGTCAAGGCCCACCTTACTTCCATCTTTAAAAAAACAGGCTGCCACAACCGGCTGGAGCTTGCCACCCGGATGAAATAAAAATAGAGCAAATAAAAAAGCCGCATCAGAAAAACTCCGGTGCGGCTTTTTGTTTAAGTTGTACCCAATTATGGTTTATTAAATTTCAATACCACTGTCATCAACTTGTATTAAGGTTCCATTCAGATCAACAGTCACATCAAAAAAAGTAATAACTTCACCGGAAGATGCAGTAAATATATTAGCATCTGAACCTGTCCCTTGTGTCCAGTCGCTACCCAGTTCAACCGTATCCTGTACATAGCCGCCACCTAAAATTTCGAGGGCATTACCAGAAGACATATCCAGTACTTCAGCAGCTGTTAAAGAAATAGTTTGATCTCCTCCGGTCAATTCGATCTTTTCGATATTATCGACGTTACTGAAATCAAGAGGATCGGTATCTGCAACCAACAGGGTATCGTAGCCGGAACCACCATCGATTGTGTCATCACCCGAACCACCGTCCAGTAGATCGTTGCCGGAACCGCCGTAGAGGGTATCATTGCCGACTTCACCATACAGTTCGTCATCACCGATACCGCCGGCAAGGATGTCATCCCCATCGTCACCATATAGCGTGTCATTGCCGCCGTCACCCAGCAGGATGTCATCACCGGTAGTACCGTTATGGGTATCATTACCAGTTGTTCCTGTCCAGACGTCTCCATCATTCGGGTACAGTGTGGCATTGATGACTCCATCCGTGGTGTCGCCATCCCCATCCGTTCCTTGAATATTGTATTGCAGCTCGATGGGATCTCCAAAACTATTTTCGCCGTAACTAAAGAAACCCAGTTTGAATTCATTCGTACCAGCAGCGGCATCGATCTGGATCGCGGTAAATGGCTGGTCAACAGTATCAACTTCAAAAGTCCAGCCTGCCTGGATGCCGTTAATCGTAACTGAATCACCATTGTCTGTAAAGGTTAATCCTGTAGTAACTTTTTGGCCTGAACCATCATAGACAGTGATCATAGATATATCCAGACCAACCTTTGTTTCACCACTATCATTATAGAAAAGATTGTCACCGTCCGCATCGATGGCAGTTAACGTCAGATTAACACTTCCCTGTGCCCAGTCTACTATCTGTCTATAAGCGACCTGTTCGTTATGCGTTCCATCATAGTCAAAGAGCCAGTCGCTGCCATCTTTCCAAGCGTCAAGGTTGTTTACAAAATCAAACCGGATCCCTTCGCCAGCGGTAAAGCTGTTTCCTTCTGAGATGCCGATTTGCGTACTATTGGTATTGACCGTGTCGCCCGTCATAGTAGACATCATCACATCATCTTCGGTCCCGCCTATATTTGTCAGGGCCTTCCATACGACATTCCCACCGCCAACACCGGCTAGGTCAGTAGCAGTTGTTTCGGTTCCATTTGAAATAATTCCATTGGAATGGAAGGTGTATGTATCGGTTTCTGGATCAATGTCAAAATAGAAGCCAACGTCTCCATCACCTGTTACAGCTTCCAACCGCGTCTCATCAGTTCCACTGCTGCCGTACTGGAGATAAAGCTGTTCTCCTTCAAATATCAGAGAGTTTCCTCCGGTATCCGTAGCCACTTGCCCTGTAATTCCTGTAAACGCAACCGTTTCAACGCCGTCAGCACCGGAAATAAAATTAAGGCTCTCAACAACATCAGGATTGGTCACGTCGTCTTCGGCATAAGCGTTATCAGGTAAAATATCAAGCGGCATGTCGTCTTCAATGGTGATGCCAATCGTTCCTGAAACTGCTGGATTAGCTCCGTCGGAAATGAATACACCCACACTAAAACTTAATACATCTTCAATATCTATCGTCGGGTGGTCTACAGGGGCAAGCAGTGCGACCTGATAATCAAGCGTTGCAGGAGGCGAGGTGCCTGCAGCATTGACAGCCGTGCTGCCGCCGTTGAGGGTAATCTGAATGATGGTTTCCGTACCGGCCTTGCCGAGAATGATGGCGTTATTGGCGCCATATGACCAGGTAATAGGTACCTCACCGGATTCATAGGCGGGTAATCCGGCCAGGCTGAGTTCAGCAGTCAGTGCAGCCGTACCGTTGCCGGTAATGGCAATCGTGCCCGTACGTGTTGCTTCGTCCGTGGTGTCGATGGTGCCTGCGTCATCCTTAATACCATCGGCAAGTCCTTCTTCGGAGACGTTCAGGAAGGATTCTCCGATCGTTGGCGCTGCATCATTGTCTAAGATCAAGCCAGTGGCAGTAGGTGTGCCAATGGTTACACCAGTAGCGTTAACAGCAGAATCAATCGTAGCAGTGAAATTTTCAGGAACTGGTTCATATGC
>NZ_JABZFL010000045.1 GCF_014237455.1 Desulfobacula sp.
AGTAATGTGTTCAGCTAACTGGTACTAATAGGTCGTGAGGCTTAGCCACTTCTTCCACTTATAAGCTTAAACGCTTTACTGCGGACATATTAAAGATATTTACTGCAATGGATTATATAGTTTGAACCGGTGGCTATGGCAAAGAGGTCACACCCGTACCCATCTCGAACACGGAAGTTAAGCTCTTTAGCGTCGATGGTACTGCATGGGAGACTGTGTGGGAGAGTAGAACGCTGCCGGTTCATTTTTTTCAAGAAGGCTCTGGGCATCAATTGCGATGCCCAGGGCCTTCTTTTGGTTTGGATACTGTCGTAAATTGATCCAGACCAATTTACGACTCATTTTAAAATTATTCTTGACTCAATTTTTTTTCAGAAACTTGTTTCTTTTTTAAATTTTGTTTTGATGGGCGTGCTTTATTGAAATCAAGGCTGAAATCTTTCATTTCATAAATACAGATGCCGTCAACCGTAAGAGCACCATCTGCTGTAACAGAATAGTTATCGTTTTCATGGATGACGTCTTTTATATGGGCATGGAGTTCTATTTTTTTATTTGACGGTATGATTTGTCCCCTGTAGATCCATTCATGGGGTTGGCCCTGTGCCATTTGTGTTTCACATTCGTTTGCAGGGATATCAAATTTTTTAAGAAGAAAAAATCGAATCATTTGAAGAAAGGATTCTATTCCTAGAGAACCCGGACAGACCGGGTCCTGATAAAAATGTGCATTAAAAAACCATTCTGAAGGATCAACTATTTTTATCGCCTTAATATATCCCTTTTTATAAAGACCGGCATCAAAGCTTAAAACCTCAATAGTATCAATCATTCTCAGGGCCTTTGAAGGCATTCCGTTGTTATTATCATAATTTTTGTCTTCTGGAGTTAAAGGAGCGTCATTTTTGAAGTGATAGCTTTTTGCATTTTCAAGAGTCTTTTTCGATAATGAATATCTATCAAATTTGCTGTCTCTGATACCGATCTGATTTGAAAGAGCCTGCTGGGTAAAAAAACCAAAATTGGTGGTTCCTTTATAAACCGCATTGCCATCCTTTAATACTTCCATGTCAAAATCCTGGATGATCATACTCCCTGCTTTGGATACATCCGTCATCCGGGTTCTGATAGTGATGGTGCCGCAATTTTTGGATAAAGATTGAATCAGTGTGGCTTTTCCCCCCAGATTTCTAAAATGGAGCCTTTCATCACTTTCAAGGGCGGAACCCGCATATGCAGCCAGCCAGCCACAGGGCTGAAGCGCAATTTCAAGGAGGATGCAAAAGGGTATGGTATCGGTCCTATTGGCATTAAAATACCACGCATCTTTTGGAATATCATATTGAGTTTCAATCCATCCGCCCGGTTTCATTTCCCATTGAGGATGATCTGCCTTAAGTACCCGGTCCATAAAGAAGTAAGGCGGTCTGGGAAGACGTGCAATCTGCCTTTCTTTATCAAATATTTTATACTTATCTCCAAATGCTTCGGAAGGGTTTCCCTGGGCAAAAGAAAGAATGGATTTTTTTGAAAAAAGAGGGTTGGTTTTAAATTTTTCATTTAAGACAGGATCGGTGATCGCTTCAAATCCAGTGATACTGGCGACAACCATATTCTTCTCATCCAGAAAGGTAAAATAGCCTTTTATTTTGGTTTTGGTCTCTTCATTTACTGTAAAGAGAATTCGAATAGTTCCTTTTAGTTTATCAAAGGATGAATACAGCCTTAAATTGGCAATAAAACTTGGCAGACAAACCTGTCCCATTCTCTCATGCGACCAGAGTATGGCAGCCTGGAAAGCTGCATCCAGCATCATGGGTTCAATAGTCCATTTTGAATTGTAAGGGGTTTTAAACCATTGATCAGGAGTTGGCGCCAAACATGTAATAATCTCAATACCCTTTTTTGAATATCCATTGATAGATTGTATGCCCTGCAAAGCCTTCCCATGGAAAAGGACATCAAGATAAGCTTGCTTTGCCGGGAGTGAATAGGGCTTTAATTCCATAAAAGCGGCTTTGGACAACACCGGTGGTTTGGGCAGCTTGTCTTTTAATATAACAGCACAGCTTGAATGAATAACCTGAAGGTCACACGTAAATGAGTGTTTGCCGTCATCTTCTGATGTAATACTGCTGAATGTCTCATACCCGTTTTCACATGGTTTACACTTTTCTAAGTTTACATTGATACTTAAGTTTTTTCCCCCGGGTTTAATGCCCTTTAAAAGGCGTATGTTGTCTATTCCGGCAAAAACAAGGCCCGGATTATTTTTTTGGGCGGCATGGGCATGACATTCCATTAATAATGCAAAAGGAACCACAGGTTCTTCTGCTATCTGATGGGAGGCTAAAACAGGTGTTGCCGTTAACCCAAAAGACAGGGACATCGCCTTTGTAAATTTTGGTTTTTTCGATTTTTTCTTTTCCAAAAAATGTGCGCCAATGATCACTTCAGGGCCATTTTTTTCTATGCTTCCCATTTCATTTAATAATTGTCTGGCGCCGGCTTTTAAAGGGATAAGATCAATGCCTCGTTTTGAAAATTCTTTTTTCAAAGATGCATTAACCATTCCGCCTTCCCAAGGACCCCAGTTGATTGACAGGAATTTACAATCAGCGTCTTTTAATGCCAGTTTTTGAGCCGTCTTATTTAAGATTTCATTTGCCATTGCATAGTCACATTGTCCCCGGTTGCCGGTTCGGGCAGCAATGGAAGAAAATAAAACAAAATATTTGAGTTTATCCTGTTTTGATGCAGACAAGAGGGCTTCAAGTCCCCTTACTTTTGTCTCCAGCACATGCGTAAACTGATCAATATGTTTATCAATGATCAGTTTGTCTTCAAGGACCCCTGCACCATGGATGACGGCTGTTATTTGCTTGAACTCTTTTCGTACAGTTTTAAAAACGATATCAATTTCTTTTGGTTTTCTAATATCTGCTGAGAAGTATCTAACCCGGGAGCCATTTTCATTCATCAATTGAATATTTTTTTTAACTTCCCGGTTGGACATGATTTTTTGATATATTTTTTCTATATCAGCGGGTTTTGGGGTCTGATTTTTAAACTCATGGGTTAATATGGCTTTTTTCAGTATTCCAGGGTCATGAATGTCTTTTGCCCATTCAGGTTCTGAAGATGGAGCCTTTGATCTGCCGATAAGAACAATGGTGGGGGAATATTTTTTTGCCATTTCAATGGCACATGCTGCGGTAACGCCTTTTGCCCCGCCTGTAATAATGACCACATCATCAGGGTTAAGATCAACATTGCCATGTGTCAGATTTTGATCAGACAGAATGGGGATATTACAGCTGTCTCCATCCAGACCCATTTCGACAGCGCCATGGGTCATCATTAAAGAGACGGCAGCTTCAGCATTTTTCGCACATTTTTTTTTGGAATCAGGCATGTCCAATGCCCGGCATAGAACATTTTTCCACTCAAGACTGGCTGTTTTTGCAAGTCCTGCAAGCCCGCCGTAAACCGGGTCACTATCGAAAGCTTTTCCTGTAAATCCAAATCCGCCGCCTAAAAAAGAGACAGTTGTTAAAAAGGCACCTTTTTCACTGCCGGAATCCATGAGATAACAGGCATTTTTCTTTACGAGTAGAAAAGCCGATTTTAAAAATTCTATTGGAGTATCCGAATTGTTTTTATTAAAAGAATCCGGTACCAGGACAAGACCTGCAGCATCCGGCAAGTCCGGAATGTTTCCGTTGCTGATATCAATCAGATCTGCAGCTATTCCTATTTTTTTAAATTCCGCTTTAAACAGGTTGGCTATATTTGAGCTATCTATCGTAATGTAGATTTTTTTTTTAGCTGGTATTTCTATTTTTGCGCCATTATAAAACCTGATCTGATTGGTCGGATATTCCTGTAAAGAAACAATTTGTCGGGTCAGTTTTTTATCCAAGCTAATATTATTTGGTTTTTTTTGGGGCGCATCATTGGACACTGATATTTTTTTTTCCAATTCAACTGGTGCTTTCTGATCACTCTTTGTCAGATATGTAATGATTTCTTCAATGGTTTTCAGATTTGCAATGTCATCGGAAGAGATGGTCTCGATATGATCCAGTTCCTGCTCAAGTTTTGAAAGAATTTCTACCCGTTTAATGGAATCAATTCCTAAATCTGATTCAAGATTCATGGACGGTTCCAGCATTTCAACGGGAAATCCTGTTAATTCGCTTATGGTATTGACCAGTACTGCTGAAACGGCTTGACAGGTGTCTTGTTTAATGTCCTCTTGAAGGATAGTATTGGTGTTAGTGGTATCAGTGTCCGCTTCCCCGGTAGTTTCAATGACAGCAGCAGTCTCTTGTATGGCATGACTAATATCTTTCAGCGTTCTGACGGAACCGATATTCTCAGTCGTTAATCCCTCACAGGAAGGGATTTGTTTTTCAAGCTCTGAAATAATCTCCACTTTTTTAATTGAATCAATGCCAAGATCAGATTCAATGTCCATCTCTGATTCCAGCATCTCAACAGGGAAGCCCGTCAACTTGCTTACAATTTCAAACAGGATTTGTTCAATTTGAGCATTAGAATCATTGTTTTCAGACTCAGCAGGCAGGTCCATCTCAACTCGCTGTGGTGTTTCAATTTGAGTATCAGGTTCAATCGCTTGAGTTTCACTGCTAACGGAAGAGGCTTGAGAAACTGTGATTTTATTATTTTCCTGACGGGCAGGTTCCGATCTGTGTTCGTTCATCGCAGGTGAAGCAAGATTACGGGTTTGCTTCATCATTCTCGCCAGGGTTTTGCTTGCCTGGGCCTGTGTTTCAAGAAATTTTTCATGAGCCCGGGCTGTCTGTGTTTGAAGCTGCTGCATGGCTTCAAGTCCTTTTTGAACCATTTTCATGGCTTCAGTGGCAGGTGAACTCAGATTATTGTTATCATTTTTTTGTGTATTTTGAGATGTCATATCAGATCCTTTTAAAACTGACCTGTTTTTATTAACTGCTTGTTTTTGTGATGGTTTTGATTTTGGAATACTGCTCTTGTTTTTCGGCTTAGGATTGGCACCTGAAAGGTTTATTTTTATTTTTTTAGGCGCCGGTTTTTTTGCTGCATCCTCCCAGGGGGTAAGATCAACTGCAAATCCCCTTGAAGCGATCATACACAATACGTGGGCAAGATCTTCAATTCCTGATTTTTTTCCTGAAGATGCGTCAAGAGAAATCGCTGTAATATCATTTTTTTGTAAAATTGATTTTACCAGACCTGTTAATACCGCCTTGGGGCCGATTTCTATAAAAGTGGATACGTTCTTGTCCAGCATGCACTCAATATTTTCAACAAAATTGATCGGGCTTATCAGTTGATTCCCAAGAATTTTTTTGATGTCATGTTCTTTTCTCACATAAGGCTTTCCCGTTGTATTGGAGAGGACATCAACAGGTGTAGGTGAAAATATTTTTGAGGATAAATCCTTTTTAAAAGGGGTTACAGCATTTTGAACAAGTCTGCTGTGAAATGCTGCCGCAACAGGAAGCTTAACGGCTCTTAGTTTTTTTTGTTTACAGATTTTTTTTGCGCGAAGGATTTCGTTGGTCGAGCCGGATAAAACCCCCTGGGTTTTGCTGTTTTTATTTGCAAGAATTAAATCAAGTTTTTCATTTTTTACCAGTGCCTCAATATCTTCCAAAGGGGCTTGAACAGCAAGCATGCTGCCCGAATCACCATCCTGGTGTGATCCGGCGGATGCCATATATTTTCCCCGTGCAGCAGCAAGAAAAAGAAAAGATTTTTCATCCATCCAGCCGGCTGAACAAAGGGCTGATAATTCTCCAAAACTGTGACCACAGGTTATTGCAGGTTTTATTCCAAACCTTTTTAACACTTTAATCATAGCAAGAGAGACTGCACCTATAGCCGGCTGTGCAATGTCGGTTTGGCGAAGCTCTTCTTCCGATTTTGTTTTTGTCTGCAAATGGGGTGGAGGGGAGAATACATATTTATGTAATGGCTTGAATTTTGACGGTTTGTTGTTTGTTCTGGAAAAAATATCTGTTGCCTGTTCTAAGGCTTCCAAAGCTTCAGGAAATATTGAAACAAGATCTTTTCCCATACCCGTGTATTGGCTTCCCTGTCCGGGAAATAAAAAGCCCAGCTTTCCTTCTTTTTTCTCGGATGAAAAATAGATATTCGATTGTGATTTGCCGGTATCAATACTTTCCTTGGCGTCGGTTAGATCCTTTTGAATATCATCATCTCTTCTGTGAACAATCAGCAGTCTGAAATCATGGCGGGCTGAAAAGTTTTGTCTTGATTCATGGGACAGCCAGGCAATGGTCTGTCTCTCTTCCTGAACATTTTCTGTCTCATTCAGATTTGTTTTAAACGCATAGAGGTTGTCCAGAAGCCCCTGTTTTGTATTAGATGAAAAGGCAATAATTTGTATGGCCCCATCCCATGAAACATGAGACTTTGAAGACTTGTACTCTTCCAAAACCACATGAAAATTACTGCCGCCAAAACCGAATGCGCTGACACCCGATCTTCTGGGATGACCCGATGCTTTTAATGCTGATTTTTGTATCCAGGGTTTGGACTCGGAATTTAAATAGAAGGAAGAATTATTGATATCAAGTTCCGGGTCAGGCTTTAAGGCTTTTAGCGTTGGGGGAAGGACCTTGTTGTAAAGGGATAAAGTAGTTTTTATAATTCCTGCAGCCCCTGCCGCAGCCTTGGTATGTCCGATCATGGATTTAACCGAACCAATGGTCGTTTGATTTTTTTCAGAAGAGTGTTCAAAACATTTTTTTAATGCCTCAAATTCCACTTTGTCGCCAACCCTTGTTCCGGTTCCATGTGCTTCCACGAGCTCAACCGTGGAAGGGTCAAACCCTGCCTCGCGATAGGCTTCGTTTAATGCTTTAAGTTGTCCTTTGGAATTTGGGGCATAAATGGCCGAGGTCCTGCCATCGCTTGAAGTACCGATGCCTTTAACGACGGCATAAATTCTGTCATTATCCTTTTGAGCATCTTCAAGACGTTTTAAAACCAGCATCCCGATACCTTCACCCAGGACAGTACCGTCTGCATCTTTTGAAAAAGGTTTTGCATCGCTGGTATGTGATAGAACCCCGGTTTTTGAAAAGCACATGTGCATGAAAATATCATTCAATGTATCTACGCCACCGGTAACGGACATATCGCATTTTTTGGAAACAAGTTCCATGACCGCCGTATGAATGGCAGACAAAGAACTTGCACAGGCAGAATCTGTTACCGTATTGGTTCCGGAAAGGTTTAAGCGGTTTGCGATTCTGCCAGCAACAACATTGCCAAGAAGGCCCGGAAATGAGTTTTCCTGCCATTGGACATAATCGCCTTGTATCCGTTGAATGACTTCTTTTTTTTTGTCTCCACTGATTCCGGAATCTTCCAAAGCCTTTTTCCAGATAGGATGTCCAAGCCGTGCGCCTAAAGGAATAACCAGTTCCTGAGTGCCGGTAACCCCTAAAATTACATTGACCTTTTTTTGTTCAAGGACAGGATGATTCATCGGGTATCCGGCATCTTCAAGGGCCATTCTTGCTACTTCAAGTCCCAAAAGCTGGGATGTGTCCGTGGCTTCTATATTATTGGGGGGAATTCCATAACTTAAAGGGTCAAAGGTTACAGATGGAAGAAAACCGCCTCTTTTGCAGTATATATGGTCTGGTGTGGAGGGGTCCTGATCAAAATAGTCTTTTAATTTCCAATGGGTATCATCAGGAATATCTTCAATCGCATCAATACCATTAAACAGAAGATGCCAATATTCTTTCAAGTTATTGGATTTTGGGAAGATACATCCCATACCGATGATGGCAACGCTATTTTTAAGATGCCTGTTATTCTTTTTATTCATGCCTGTTATTCTTTTTATTCATGCCTGTTATTCTTTTTATTCATAATATAAATTTGAATTTAAACAATTAGAATTGTGGACAATATACTATCTTGAGATAGGGGAATCACCCAATTGATCAGGGTTTGACAAAAGTTTTACATTGAAAGGAATGGCTAAAGAAAACTGAAGATTTCCTTTTTTTTCATAGGTTTGAAATCACTTGCATCCATTGGCAGCTCGATTCCCTGGATTTTTAAAATAGATGCCCTGATACAGATACAGGCACCGAACATGAGATTAAAAGCGATTTCAGCAGTCCTGCGGTTTTCATGGGTTTCAAGAAAACTGCCTTTCACCCACTGGTTGAAGGCACCAATGGCAGGCCCGCACCAGATCTGGTAATCCATTTTTCTCTGGGGAATGCCCTGGATAGCCCATTTTGACGAAAGGCCAAGATAGGATCTAAAAACAAGGGCCATTTTATATTTTGGATCATTTTGGGCTCTTTTAATTTCTTTAATATTCCCGGCTTTCCGGAAAAAAATTTTTGTGGAGTCCCAGGCCTCTTCAAACGTTTTCTGCAAAAACTTTTCCTGGATTTCCTGCTTTGATTTTTCGTCAATTTCATCAAAACTATTGCAAGATTTATAAAATTTGTAAAGTTTATCAGCTCTTACAGGAAACAGGGTCCCCCGTTTTAAAACCTGAACCCTTGCGCCGATCTCAAACATATCCGCAGCAGGAGCCATGGCCATATCTGCCTGATCAGCCTGGCAGAGCATCTTTTTAACATCTTCACAGATCCCGGCTTCAATACAGGATTGATTGATTGACCCGGTGAGGATATAGGCTGCTCCCATTCCAAAGGCGGCAGCTGCTGATTGTGGGGTAGCAATCCCCCCTGCAAGCCCAACGCACAGGGGCTCTTTGTAATTGTAGATTTTCATGAATTCGTTCTTTAAAGCAATCATGGTCGGCAATAAAGCCAGTGCCGGGCGATTGTCCGTATGCCCGCCCGAGTCTGCTTCTGCTGTCAAATCCTGGGCCATGGGAATATATTGAGACAGTCTGGCCTCCTGCCTTGTAATCAAGGCCTTTTCAAGGAGGATATTCACCAGTTTTTCAGGCGGCGGAGAGAAAAACTGCCGTGCAATTTCAATTCTTGATACTTTTGCGATGATATGATGGGGCGTAACAATATGCCCCTTATCGTCTTTATAAATTCCTTTAATTCGATAATAGACAAGAGCCGGGGTCATGCGCATGAAGGCAGCAGCACTGACTCGGTTGATATTATACTTTAAATAAAGGTCAACCGTAGCCATTTCATGGGCAGGGTCACCCAGGGAGTGGATCAGGTTAAAGCCAAAGGGCTTGTCTTTCAGGGTATTTGTAAGCTTGATAATGTTTTCTTCAATTTTTTCAAGGCAAAGGCCGCCGGCACCCAAAAAACCAATCATCCCATTCTTTGACATGGTTTTTACCATATCCGCAGACGTAATTCCATTGGCCATGGCTCCGGCAATATACGGATATTTTAAAGAGTGCCGTTTCTTAAATTTTTCATCACCAAGGTTTTCAAGCCGGACAGGTGGAACAAATGCTTTGAAACGATGCAAACCATCATCTTTCGTTACAAAATTAAGCCCGTCATCGTTCTGAATAGCAAAAATGGGTTTGTTCACCTGCATGAGCAGTTCTTTTAATGGTATTGAATTTTCCATAGGCATTTTTAATGTTTTCCGTATAAAAATTTAGACAAAAAGCTTTTAATTGCTGTTTTTACAAAATAGCAGCCATATCTAATACCATAAAAGGAATTTAAGAATCAATATGGAAATTTTTGATTAATTTCTCGGATGATATTTTTGATGCATCTTCATTAAGTACTCCCTTGAGATGTGGGTATATATTTGTGTGGTCGATATGTCTGAATGGCCCAGCATGGTTTGTACCGACCTTAAATCAGCACCGCCTTCAAGCAAATGAGTTGCAAACGAATGCCTCAATGTATGGGGCGTGATATTTTTCGATATATTGGTAAGAAGGGCATATTTTTTTATGATTTTCCAGAAAGATTGACGGGTCATGGGTTTTCCGGCCCTTGCAACAAAGAGATATGGCGTTGGAATTTTTTTTAAAAGGGATGATCTGCCCTCTTTGATCCATTTTTGCGTGATGGATCTTGCATGGGAACCAATGGGAACGATTCGCTCCTTGGAGCCCTTTCCCATCACTCTTACAAAATTTGCATCAAGGTTAACGTCCTGTAGACAGAGTGAGATAAGTTCAGAGACCCTCAGGCCTGCTCCGTACATAATTTCCATCATTGCTGAATTCCTCAGTTCCCGGGGTTTTCTGATATCCGGGACATCAAGAAGATCTGCAACTTCACTGACACTCATGATTTTGGGAAGTGACAGACCGGTTTTAGGAATATCAACATTTTTTACAGGGCTTTTCGTTACTTTTTTTTCATTAATTAAGAATTTATATAAACCGCGGATGGTAATCAAATGCCGTGCTCTTGATTTGGCTGACAGCCCCTTTTTAGCAAGGTCGATAATCCAGGCAAGAATGACGGTAGTATCTACATCATTTAAATCATGGATATGGTTTTTTTCAAGAAAAGTGATGTATTGGGCCAGATCCGCTGAATAGGACGCTACACTATTATTAGACAACCCTTTTTCAACAATAAGAAAATCAAGATATTTTTGAGTTAATTCATCCACATATTTCTCCTCTTTGATCTTGTTTCGCATTATGATATATTCACAATATTATTTCAACTCACCCTGAATATTTCATTGGTTTTTATTTGGAAATCATGGATAGGGTTTTGATGGTGGATTTGGGGTTAACCTATATGATGATTGAATTTTTTGATAATTGTGCTAAAGGTACAGGGTCATGAATAAAATAATTACTATAGCCGGCCAAAAGGGGGGCGCAGGGAAAAGTGCTACAGCGGTAAATCTTGCCACATCATTGGCTTTGTTAGAAAAAAAAACGCTGTTAGTAGACTGTGATCTACAGGGATGTTCCACCCAGGGGTGCGGTATTAATGGCCTGGATTATAACTGTGATATTGCATCAGTTTTGTCTGGTCGGGCAAAGGTCACGGATGCGGTGGTGAAAACTCAAGTCAACTATCTGGATATGATACCTGCAGGATTTAATTTGTTTCAAGTTGCCGCGAAGTTGGCAAAAAATTCTGAAAATGAAAAAATTTTACGCCTTTTTTTAAGAGATGTTGAAGATGAGTATGAGTATATTATTATTGACCCTCCCTCTTCATACGGGTTTTTAAGCGTTACAGCCATGACAGCAGCTGACTGGCTGCTTGTCTGTATGTCTGTTCATCACAATTCAATCGAAGATTTCCATTGTTTACTCCGAACGGTAAAATATATTCGGACCACTCACAATGTTCCCTTGAAGATAGCCGGAGTTCTTTTCAACAGGTGTGAAGCAAAAGAAGATATAGTCTCCTTTATAGAAAATCAGAACTTTTCGGATATAAAACAAATGGCTTATGATACGTTTATTCCTGAAGATGACACTATTAAAAGATCAATCGATTTAAAGATTCCTGTGGCATTGCATGATATGAAGAGTCCGGCAGCTGAGGCGTATTTGAGTTTTGCAGAGGAAATACATTTTTTCTTCAATTCGAGAGGTGTTTTATGAAACTTACAAAGTCAGAGACCATTCAGGAATGTGAAAAAGCATTTATTGATACAATAAATGCAGGATTAGACCGGGACGCCATTGGAAAAATGCTTTTCGAAAAACACAGTTTCACACTTCAAGAAGAAATAGATTACAAAAAGGGTGACCTGGTGGTTTATAATGATACTATCGCATATAAATTTGATTTTGAAATTAAGGTCCCATTATCTGTAATTTTTAACAGACAGGGTGAATGTTTAGAGGTTTCAACCACACGAGATAATTTTGAGGAAGAAAGCGAAGACGATTTGCTTGATGAAAAGAAGACGGCGGCCCCTTCAATAAGTCCTGAACAGGAGGGTAAAGTGGCTCAGATGGCTTCAGATATTGCAGATATGATTTCTGAAATAAACCAGCCGGAAACAGACCCGTCAGAAACAAAACATGAAGATGAATAATGAATGCGGAAGCTAAACCAGATGAAGTTACCCCCGGTATCGGATATGTCAGTATCAATGTTTATTGATAAAAGACTTGAACGTATTTATTCGAAAGTCTTAAAAGGCTCCCGTCTTTCCAAGGAAGACGGGATTTGTATTTATGAAACCCATGATCTGATCGGTCTGGGGCAGATTGCAAACCATGTCAGAAGGTCTTTGCATGGCAATAAGGCGTTCTATATTTATAATCAGCATTTAAATTATACCAATATCTGCAAAAACCGGTGCCGGTTTTGTGCCTATGCCAGGGACCGCAAAGAAAAAGGCGCCTATGCCTGGTCCATTGAAGAGATTGAAAAAAGGCTTTTGGAGCGCATTGATGAACCGGTTAATGAACTGCATATTGTCGGGGGGCTTAATGAGGATTTGAATTTTGAATATTTTATTGATCTTTTAAAGACAGTCAAAAGAATCAGACCCGGAGCCACTATTAAGGCATTTACCAGTGTGGAAATTGATTATCTGTCCAATCTTGCCGGGGTCTCTTTGGAAGAGACCATTCAAAGCTTGAAAAATGCAGGGCTAGAAATGATGCCGGGTGGCGGGGCAGAAGTCTTAAATTCAAGAATCCATGAAGAATTGTTCCCCAGAAAGATCAACCATGAACGCTGGCTTGAGATTGTAAGGGCGGTTCATAAGGCCGGGATTAAAACCAATGCCACCCTGTTGTACGGGCATATTGAAACCATTGAAGAGAGAGTGGATCATCTCATCACACTTAGAGAATTACAGGATGAAACAGATGGATTTTCTGCGTTTATTCCGCTGGCATTTCATTCTGGAAATACAAAATTATCCCATATCCCGCCCACAACGGCCATGGATGATTTAAAAAATGTGGCGGCAGCACGTCTTATGCTGGATAATTTTGATCATATCAAAGCGTACTGGGTGATGATCGGAGAAAAACTGGCCCAGGTAGCCTTAAGTTTTGGGGCCGATGACCTGGACGGGACAATTATTGAAGAGAAAATTACCCATATGGCCGGTGCAACATCAGCCAAAGGCCTTACAAAGGATCAAATGGAGGATATGATCACAAAAGCCGGATTTGAGCCTGTTGAACGGGATTCTTTCTATCATCCGATGAACTGATTGTGTGACTATAATGGACAAATTAAATAGTATTATTGAGAAGGTTAAAGAAAATCAAAGAATAGATGTCAACGAAGGCCTGGCGCTTTTCAGGCAGGCTGATTTTTTGACCCTGGCACGTCTTGCAAACCACAAACGGTTTTATTATCATCCGGATAAAATTGTCACCTATGTGGTGGACAGAAATATTAATTATACGAATATCTGTGCATCCGGTTGCAGGTTTTGTGCGTTTTTTGAACCCCCGAACCAAGATCATGATCGGGCCAAAGGGTATATTATTTCAAAACAGGACCTGTTTGATAAAATTCAGGAAACCGTAGGCCTTGGGGGTACTCAGATTTTGTTGCAGGGGGGCATGCATCCTGATCTTAAAATTGAGTATTATATTGACCTGTTAACCTATATCAAAGAAAATTTTGATATTCATATTCACGGGTTTTCCCCCCCGGAAATAGATTTTATTACGAAAAAATCTTCTTTATCTATCAGTGAAACCATATCGATTTTAAAAAAAGCGGGTCTTGCTTCCATCCCCGGTGGGGGAGCGGAGATTTTATGTGATGATATCCGGCAGAAGGTATCCCCCAATAAGTGCAGTTCTTCCGAATGGCTTGAAGTGATGCGGCAGGCCCATCTACAGGGAATGAGATCCAGTGCTACAATGATGTTCGGCCATCTTGAAAAAGATTTCCATATCTTTGAGCATATGGATAAAATAAGAACCCTGCAGGATGAAACCCGTGGCTTTACAGCTTTTATCCCCTGGACCTTTCAACCGGACAACACAAAGATTGCTGTTAAAAAAAAGACCAGCGTGGAATATTTAAGGGTTCTGGCAATGAGCCGATTATTTCTTGATAATATTGATAATATCCAGGCATCCTGGGTGACCCAGGGAGATAAAATCGCCCAGACCGCACTTTTTTTCGGTGCAAATGATATGGGGAGCACCATGATTGAAGAGAATGTTGTGGCTTCGGCAGGTGTTGATTTTATGCTTTCAAAAGAAGAATTGACGCGGTTAATTACCAGGGCAGGGTTTGAACCACGGCAACGGGACTGCTATTACCATCTGCTATGACCACGAATCCCCAAAACGTTTCCTGTAGTGAAAGCCACAGCGGAAGAGAACTTCACCGGGCCGGCTGGATTATTGTTGATCCTTCTATTGTTATTGAGAATGGATACATTGAAATTGAGAATGGTTTCATACGGGGTGTTCACAAAGGAGCACCAAAAGAGAAGGGTATTGATCACGGCCCGGGTGTATTAATGCCGCCCCTTGTCAATACGCATCTGCACCTGGAGTTGTCTGCCTTAAAAGGCTGTCTGCCTTTTGATAAGGGATTTAAAGTTTGGATTAAAACGCTTTTGGAAAAAAGGGAGACCCTGGGACAAGAAAAATTGATTAAAGAAGCCCGAAAGGCTGTCAGAAATTTAATAAAATCCGGCAACCTCTATGTGGGTGATATCTCAACTCTTGGTATTACAAAACCAATTATTGAAGATTCCGCCTTAAGCGGCGTCTGTTTCCATGAGTTTCTGGGATCAGGCGGCCAACCATTTTTTGCCCAAAAGAATGATTTTATCTCCTTCTCTGTTGCAGGTCACGCCCCTCATACCTCCTCTCCTAAACTGCTCAAGGCATTAAAACAATGTGCTGAATCAAATGATCTGCCTTTTTCCATCCATGTGGCAGAGTCTGATGATGAATCAGAGTTTATTCATGATAAAAAAGGGCAGTGGGCTGATTTTTTAACTGACCGGGGGATAGACTGGTCATCCTGGGATATCGGATCAAAAACGCCTGTGTCATACATCAATGATATGGGACTGTTCGACCCTTTAACTATTGCCGTTCATCTGTTAAACGTGAATAACAAGGATATGGAAATACTTGCCCAATCAAAAACAAAGGTTTGTGTCTGTCCCAGGAGTAATCAAAATCTTCACGGAAAACTTCCTGATATTGAAAAGATGATAACTGCCGGCATTAAACCGGCTCTTGGGACTGACAGTCTTGCAAGCTGTGATTCTTTAAATATTTTTGATGAAATGGACTTTGTACAAAAACATTACCCGGGAATCGATCCCGCAGTTATTTTTGCCATGGGTACGATAAACGGCGCCAGGGCTTTGGGGATCGAAGGATTGACCGGCATACTTTCAAAAGGCAGAAAGGCGCAGTTTTTGTACCGATCAGTGGAAGCAATGAATAAAAAGGATCTTTTTCAAAGAATAATATCCAATGAATGATAAACAGGTAAATATTGGAAAAATCAGTTATATCAATGATGCTCCTGTCTACTACGGCCTTGACCACGGCCTTTTGCCCGACTGGCTGAGAATGGTGTCGGATGTGCCGTCTGTTTTGAACCGGAAAATAAAAACCGGGCAGATAAAAGTAAGCCCCATTTCCGCAGCATTTTACGCCATGAATCACAGGGAGCTGTTACTGCTTCCCGACTTGTCCATATCCTGTAACGGAAAGGTATTAAGTGTTATTCTGGCAAGTAATTATGAAATTGATGACCTTGAAGGCAAAAAGGTAATGTTGTCCCAGGAGTCAGCCTCTGCCGCCTCTTTTCTGAAAATGATATTTAGCCGGAAAAAGGTAACGCCTGTCTATGAAGTCGGACCTGTAAACAATTATCAAGAGATTTCTAAATCTGCTGATGCCGTCCTGGTGATCGGGGATACCGCGCTTAAGCATCCCTGGGATCAAACCTTTGAATATTGTATTGACCTGGGACAGCTCTGGTATGAAATGACACAGCTTCCCTTTGTATTTGCTGTCTGGGCGGTCAGGCGGTCTTTTGCACAGAAATATCCCTCCCGTGTAAAAGAAATTCACAAATTGCTGCTGGAGTCAAAAAAACAGGGATATCAGCATATCGACAAGATTGTTGAAGCTGGGACAGATAAATTAAACCTGGAGCAATCCGTCATTAAAGAATACTTTGATTTACTTTATTGTGACCTTGATGACAGAAAAATAAAGGCGATGCGATTATTTTTCGATTCTCTTCTTGACCAGGGAATTTTAAGTGAAAAAGCAGATATAGAATTTTTTACAGGGTCACGCATGGAGCATATTTTCTAAGGGTTGAATCTTTTCAATAGTATTATAGACTTCCTTATTATCCATTGCGTTTTCAATATCATAATCATTTTGGATTCCCATCCAGAACTCAGGAGATACTCCAAAATATTTCGATAGCCTTAACGCAGTGTCTACAGTCACCCTTCTTTTTTTGTTTACAATTTCGCTTATTTTCATTTGTGACACATTAATATCTTTAGCTAACCTGTACTGGCTGATCCCCAGGGGCTTGATAAATTCTTCTAAAAGTATTTCTCCTGGATGAACAGGTTTTATTTTTTTCATTTTCATACCTCCTTTAGTGGTAATCCACTATTGCAACATTATAAGCGTCTGGATGTTCCCATGTAAAACATATACGCCATTGATTATTGATCCTGATGCTGTATTGGTCTTTTCTATCCCCAGCGATTCCGAACGGGAGGGGTTTTTTTATCCTATTGTTTTAATAAAAGATATTGCTGTATCCTCGTTATCCCAAAATTTTTGGGATACACGTTTCAATCTCTGCTGAAAACGTCCCCATTACCAATCCGATGAAAAGCCATACAAGCCCGCAAAGGTTCAGCGGTATATCATCGACAAACAATTTTTTAGTGGTTGCTTGATTTTCCTGCAGGGCTGTTCTTGTTTTTTCGCCTTCACGTTTTATATCCTGTTCAAGTTTTCTCTGGTTTTGATTAATTTTTTCTGTTGTTTTTTTCTGGGACTGTTTTAAATAATCAAGATTGATAAATATTTTTTTTATTCGATCTCCAATACTCTGATCCGGGTTGTCGGGCATCCAACTTTCACGTGTTCCTTTTGCGGTTGCTGTTGCAGCAGGGACGACACCGTCAACGACCATTGAAACAGGTTTCATTTTTGGGAACCGTGGCAACCAATCTTTTAAGGTTTCAAAATATGATTTGAGCTTAAACATTTTTTTTAAATTTAAAAGATTTCTTAGGGCGACACCCAGTCCCAGGACCTGTAATGAAAACCCTGCTATCCGGATAGCGAGCTCACTTTTCCAAACAAAGCACAAAAGACAAAATACAAAACCCAGCACAAGCAGGCATAACAATAAAATTCTGCGTTCTAATATCCATATAATAATATTCCGCAACCAGATAAGGTATTTTTTTATTATGGTCATATTCTTTTCTTTTTTGCCGCCCGGACAAAATCAATAATTTTTTTATTTTTATTTGTTTCCAGTCCAGGTATCCGCTCGATCTGTTCCCTTAATAAGTTTGTATTTGTGTGCTGATAAATTTTTGTTACGAAATATCCCATAAAATTATTTGCTATAGCTGATGAGACAAAAGACGTTGACGGCAATATAAGATATAAAATAAAAAAGGTTAAAAAAATTACCGTTCAGGGCATTTATGCTGTATCCCAAAATGATACTTTTTTGATTTTTAAATCCTTGTAAACCTGGTCGGGATGAGAGGATTTGAACCTCCGGCCCCAGCGTCCCGAACGCTGTGCTCTACCAGACTGAGCCACATCCCGACTGCAAGAAAGATTTATACACAAAAAAAAGTAAAAAGTCTAATTGAAAATATTTTCTTTTATAATGGTTGCTTCCCTTCCCGGCCCCACAGAGACGATTTTAATTTTAACATTGGAAAGTTCTTCTACCCTTGCAAGGTACTTTTTTGCTGTTTCAGGCAGGTCGTCAAACTCTGTGATGCCGGAGATATCCTGCTTCCAGCCCGGATGGCTTTCATATACAGGGGTACATTCCTGCAACACTTTGATTTCAGGGGGGAAGTTTGAAATTTTTGTTCCCTTATGTTCATAACCGGTACAAATTTTGATCTCATCAAGATCATCAAGGACATCAAGCTTGGTGATGGCAAGGCCGGTCAGGCTGTTTAACCTTACAGCATTCTTAAGAACGACCATATCCAGCCAGCCGCATCGTCTCTTCCTGCCCGTAGTGGCACCGAATTCCGAACCGGTTTTCTGGATTTTATCCCCAATGTCATCAAATAATTCGGTTGGAAACGGGCCGGCACCAACCCGTGTGGTATAGGCTTTTACAATCCCGATGATGTCATCAAGATTTGCAGGGCCGACACCAGATCCGTTGGCGGCATTGCCGGACACAACAGAGGAAGATGTCACAAACGGATAGGTCCCGTGTTCAATGTCAAGGTGGGTCCCCTGGGCTCCCTCAAATAAAATGGTTTTATTGTTATTTATTCCGTCAAACAATATCACGGAGACATCTGCGATATAAGGCAGCAATCGATCTTTGATCTGTTGAAATTGATGAATGACCGTTTCCGGGGCAATGGTTTCGGTGTTAAAATAAGTTTTAAGATAAAAGTTTTTTTCTTCAAGAATAGTGATTACTTTCTCTTTGAAAAACTCAAAATCAAGAAGATCACAAAACCTGATCCCTCTCCTTGTTGCCTTGTCCTCATAACAGGGACCGATTCCCCTGCCGGTTGTCCCGATCTTCTGATCTCCTTTTTTGGCTTCCCTGGCAGCGTCGATCAGCTTGTGATAAGGCATGATGATATGAGCCCGGTTGCTTATTTTGAGCATATCCGGTGAAATATCAATATTATTTGATAATAAATAATCAATTTCCTCCAGTAAAACAAAGGGGTCGACCACAACACCATTGCCGATAAAGCATTTTTTACCCTGGAGAATGCCGGAAGGGATGAGGTGGCTGATAATTTCTTTGCCGTTGACGACCATTGTGTGGCCAGCATTGTTACCCCCCTGAAACCGGACGACATAATCTGCATGTTCACTTAATAAGTCAACGATTTTCCCTTTGCCTTCATCTCCCCATTGTGTACCGACAATTACTGTATTTCCCACTAGTTACTCCTTTTATTTATAAAAAAACTTTTTATGAGCTGTTTTGTTTTCTCTTTACATATCCCCGATACGATTTCAGGGTGATGGTTTAATCGTTTATCATCTGCCATGGTATATAATGAACCTGCCGCCCCCCATTTCGGGTCTTTTGCTCCAAAAACAACTCGTTTGATCCTGGCATGGATAATGGCGCCCATACACATAATGCAAGGTTCAATGGTAACGTACAACGTCGTGTCAATCAGCCTGTAATTGTTCAATGCCCGGGACGCCATGCGCATGGCATTGATTTCAGCATGGCTTGTGGGGTCATTTGATGATATGGGGCAATTGTAACCATATCCGATAACATCGTTGGCCTTATCCACAATGACTGCGCCGACAGGAACTTCATCTATATCCGCTGCTTTTTTTGCCTCCTTAATGGCAAGATTCATATAATATTCATCATCCATAATCTAAGCTATGTTTATATAAATCTTTTTTCCTAAGGTCAAACGAATTAACCGGTTTGATTATAGTAAGTTTATGCTCACTGTGAACAGGAATGGTACAATCTGAAAATGTGGCTTAACTCAGTCTCCAGTTTTTTGGGTAGGATCATGTGGTGATTTTCCATATATTTGGTATGAAAAATTTTTGCAAACTGATGTTGCTTCCTATTATAGGATTTTTTTTCAAAAATAGATGTTAAGCATAAGGACATAAATATTTATAAAAAATATTGACATTCTCCTTGCTGTTTGAAACTATAAACATAAACGGCAAGGAGGAACCATGTTAAAAATTCAACTATCCAATGAACAACAACTGGAACTCAAAAGCTTTCGAAAACAGGCCTCTTCAAAAGATTCTGAGAAAGCCTTGATGACTCTGTTAAGCAACGATGGTAAATCAGTACCTGAAATTGCATTGATGTTAAAACGCAACCAACACACTATTAGGGATTGGCTGAAGCGATATAAAAATCAGGGAATTAAAGGGTTGAACCGAAATTTTTCTCCGGGAAGACCAAGTACCATGCGAAAAAAAATACAACATCAAATTGGTAAGATAATTGGAAATTCCCCAATGGCATATGGTTATCAGGACTCAACCTGGAGTGTCCCCTTGATTACTTTTGAGGTAAATAAAAATCTTAATTTAAATGCAAGCTCAAAAACGGTAACCCGAGCTCTAAAGAATATGGACTATGTTTATAAACGCCCATCCAAAACCACACCAGGTCATGCTCCAACCAAAGAAGAAAAGCAGGAAACCGTAAAGAAAATGGTACAAGAAATTCTAAAAATAATTGACCAGAAGGAAAGTGTGATTTACACCCTCGATGAATCGCATTTTTCAACAGAACCCTATCTTGTTCAAGGTTGGTTTAAAAAAAGGTGGCCGCCACAGGATTCCAACACCCAAAAAGAGAGAAAGCCTCACCTACTTTGGATGTTTGAATATCAGGACACAAAAATTTTATTGGAAAAAATCGACAAAATCGGGCAGTGAGCCATTCCTATGGTTTATAACACAACTACGCCAAAGGACGCCGGGAAAGCAAATCGCCATTATTCTGGACAATGCCAGCATCCATAGATCAAAAAAAGTAAAAAGATATTTGAAGCGACATAAAAATACCCACATTTTTTATTTGCCAACATATTCCCCAGAGTATAATCCGGTGGAACTGTTCTGGAAATGGATTAAGCCGAAGGTTTATGGGTTTTCAGCGTTAGGAGGGATTGCAGAGTTGGTTACCAGGTTTAGGAAATTAGTATGGCATTACAACAGAGGCAATCTGCATCATCCAATAAGGTT
>NZ_JABZFL010000050.1 GCF_014237455.1 Desulfobacula sp.
AATCTTAAAAATTCTTGGTTTAAGAACTAAATCATATACTCTGCAAAGGTAACTGGTTAAAATTAATTGAAATAAAATCAAATGGTTGGTAGAATCCAACTGTCATTTGCGGTAATAGCCTTTTTAGCCCCTGATTCAAGCAATATCTTTTGTAAAAACAAAAGCTTATCGGGGTCAGACCCTGCTAAAAGGAAGCCTGACCCCCTAGTTTTTCACATCCATATCAAAAAATACTCTGGCAAGCATCACATTAAGCTTTAAAAACTGCCTGTTGCAGGCAACTCTGGCCTGCCATACCTTTTTCATCAGGCGTTTTCCAAACAACTCAAAGCCCAGCCTGATATCATCAAAATCCCCATACTTCAACAGGTATTCCACACATAATTCCGGCCCGGCCTGATCATAGTCAATCTCTTTGGAATAACTCCAGAACACACCCATATCCCGGAGTTTGCTAAACAAACAATCCCTGGCCCTGTAAATTTTAAATATTCTGGAGACCGCAATATTGGATAAGCCCAGATGTTTGCCAACATCCACCTGAGTATAACCATCTTTTATGGCATTTGCCACGGCAACCTCTCTTCTGACTTTATCAAAATGTTCGCTCAAAGGTTTTTTAACTTTATTAACCACTCTTCTCCCTTTAACTTCAAGCTTGGCAGAAAACACAGCCTCAACATTCTGAGTCTCTTTGTCACTCATACTCAGTTTAAAATCAATTGTATCCATCAACCCAAAGTCAGTGCATTCTAAATTCTCAACACGGGTTGACATTGCCCAGCGATATTCACCTGTTTTTTTTGTTATCTGCGCCTTAACCGGATTAAGCTCAATATACTTGATCAGAGCCGCTAAATACTTTTCATTATAGACAAACCAGGATTTAAACCTCCCCTGCCACAAAGGCCCTACTCTTTTCATTTTCCGATTAAAATAAATACTGTATTTGGAATTTATCTGCCTCATAATTATTGATAAGTTCTCTTTACGCGTCTTGAGCAACAAATGATAGTGATTTGTCATCAGGCAATAGGAGTAGATACTGAAATCAAAAAGCCCGGCACTCTCGTCAATAATTTCCAAAAAGCGACGTCGATCTTTATCATCCAGATAGATATCTCTTTTTTCAACTCCACGGTTAATCACATGATAAAACCCAACCTGATCTATTCTTGGTTTGCGTGCCATTTGTTAATACTATACCGTCAAGTTAAAAAAGTAAATAATAAACCCCTGGCCCCGTTATACACGGCCCCGTTATACACCGTTCTTATCAACCCCGATTAACCTTAATTGGAAAGAGTGTCATCGCTTTATCAATACTGGCTAACGGGAGGTTTTCCAATTTGGATTGGGCTGCCAGCATCCGGTCAAAGGGATCTCTATGGGGAATATCCCAGGCTCCTGACAGTTGAGCGTGTTCAGGAGTAATATCCAAAGATTGAAATCCTGCTTTTATAATCCATTTCGGAACATCTGTTGCCACTGAAGCAGCTTCAGGCAATTTTCCCAGACGATATTTTGTAGCAATTTCCCAGACCGATGCTGAGCTTACATATATTGTATGATTAATATTTTGCATGTACTTTTTAATCTTAACCGGTAACCGGGGGTCATCAAAAAGCCACCAAAGAAAAATATGGGTATCAATTATCATTAAATTTTATTCCCACTTTTGGAGTTCTTTTTCAGACAAAGGTTCAAAAAATGCATCTGTTACCTTACCTTTGGCAATACCTGATATTCTTCTGGTAATTTGTTTTAAAGGAACTAATTTTGCATAAGGCTTTCCAGCCTTTGCAATAATAATTTCTTCCCCGGAATGTACCCGGAGCAACAATTTTGAAAAATGTGTTTTTGCATAATGAATATTAAATATTTCCATAATATCCCCCCTGATCTTAAGTTTAGTCTACTCTGTTTAGTCTATACGATAAATCAGAATGAGTCAACAACAACGCCAAACCCGTTAATAATTCTTTGTCTTGACTTATCATGCATTCGTGCTATCATGAATTATTAATATACAATATTAATTAATTATAGGAGAGCTTATGAACACTATAAAAACAGTCGGAAGCAGCGGGCAGATCTCCCTCGGTAAAAAATTCGCAGGTCAAACCGTAATGTTGGATGAAATCGACACAGGGGTTTGGATTGTCAAGCTGGGTCGCTTCATTCCCGATAATGAAAGGTGGCTTCACAGGCCGGATGTCCAAACCAAACTCAATGAAGCAATTACCTGGGCAGAGAAAAATCCGCCCGAAGATACAAACTTTGAGGAATTAGAAGCCCGGATCAAATGATGAGTCAAAAAATACATCAACACATACGTTTAGATTTAAACAATCCTGTTTTTCAACGCCTGCTTTTCAATCTGTCCAAAAGTGATCAGCACAACACCCTCAATACTTTGCGGAAATTGACAAATATGACATGGCAACAGGTATATTCAGATTACGGTCTAAAATGGGAGGTTATTCTATCACAAAAAGGCCCGGGCGGTAACAAACTTTACAGTTTTCGAATCGGCAAGGGATTTCGGGGAATAGCATATCGTGACGGGTCATGGCTACGCCTGTTGTCATTACATCCTGATCATGATTCAGCTTATCAGTGATATAAATATTTTTTAATATCAACATACTGATTTTCAAGGATACCGCATCAAAAACCTAAACCTTAATACTTAAACCTTAAAACCCCCTTTCCACCCCCCGAAAAGCACACTCTAAGACCTTTTCAACTCATATTTCAGCCAACATTACCTGTAAAAACAAAACCTTGCCAGGGTCAGACCCGGTCTTAAACCAGTATTGATTGCATCCATGAATTCCAGGGTCTGTTCATCAAACTCAACTTCCGCCATATAAGCCATCCTGACCAGATCATGAATACGAGGTGGTAGTTTTCCAACATGTTTAACATAGAACGCTTTGAGCATTTTTTCCAGGACCAGATGGGCTATAAACAGACACCAGTCATACTTTCCACTCTTAAAAAGGGTTTCAGCAACATCAAGGTCGTGAATAGCGGAATCCACCCAATAGTTAATCTGCTTACGCCTGTTGGCTTTTTTCAAGCTGACATCAGATCGTTTATTCATTTTTCCTCACTCGATAAAGCCAATACCCATACGTCATGTCTCCCCAACCCAAAAAACAAATACCACGAATATATGATAGTCCTGACATTGAATTTTATCAAAGTAATTTCAATAATGGGCTGAGGTCAG
>NZ_JABZFL010000054.1 GCF_014237455.1 Desulfobacula sp.
ATTCAGTGAATAAAACCAATTCAATGCCGTTGTTAATTAGGCTAACTACCCAAAATAACAAATAATATAATTTTGAAAAAATCCTTAATTTTTTATATTAAGGGTGTTGAATGTGAGTTATATACACTTATGTTTTTTATTGGTGTGGCATCTGCAGTTGAGGTGGTAAAATATGAAGGACTGTTTGAAAGGGGAACGGGAGCGCCAATATTTGAGACCGCTGATTTTCCCGCTGATATTGGCACGGGAGTTTTAAAGGTCTATAATTCAGCTGAAAATGATGATTATGAAAGTGTAAGCAGCTCAAAAATCATGCTAAACGGCGCAGATGTACTATCTCCGGAAAACTTTAATCAAGAAGTTGAATATATAGAGATTGAAATCTTACTTGATAAGGAAAATTCTATATCTGTAGAACTGAACGGGAAGCCGGGAGGTGCGATTAGGGTTGAAATAATTCAAACTGCAATTTCTCCTATTACGGTAACAGGCAAAGCAATTGCAGGTCTGCCTGTTGTGGGAACCATAAATATTAAAGATTCAAGTGATCCTGCCAAGACATCTTTTTCTGCCATAGAGGCTGATGGTTCCTATACACTCTATATTGATGAAACATGGACGCCTCCTTTTCTGATATGGGCAGAGGGATGGGTGAACAACACGCATTTAAGGCTTTTGTCGACATTTGATCTTGATGAAGGTGAAACAGAAGTCACTGTCAATACAACTCCAATTACCACTGCAATTGTAGAATCGGCAATTGGAGAAGCCGCTTCTGAGATAGATCCTGAATCAGCACCTATTCCTGATCCGACTACGGTTGAACAGATTGAAGCGGTCGTAAGCGAAACCTTGCAAAATCTTTTTGCTGTAATAGGGGTTCCAGAAAATTTTGATTTATTCCAAACTCCAATTGGAGAAGTGGGCTCCCCAGAAGACCAGATATTTGACACTATTGGCGTTCAAAGTGATGAAGAAGGTAATATAGTTTTTACTGACCTTGAGGGAGAATCATTTACCATTGATCCTGATGATCCTGATCCTCAAGAAGTTCCCCAAGACATAATTGACAATATTGTCCAGACTGGTGGTACGCTGGAACAGATAAGCCAGATTTTGAGTGACTTTTTTGCTCTTTTCAATAATCCGGATAACCTGCCAGACAAGACAAAACTCGAAGCTGAGCTTCTTCCTGATCTTGCAACGGGTTTCCTGCACAGAGGTGAGGGATCTTCAGACTTTATTGACCGCCTGGCTCTTTACGGTTCACAGGTTGCTCCTGCAGAATATTTTGTAGGCTGTGCGATCTACAGGCCAATGGCCACCCAGGATTATGGTACTACTACTGTTGAAGAAATGCCGGACAGCCATGATTCCGGCCTTTGGATATTGGTGACTACAAATACTAATGGGAAAGTCATGTCATGGCTTACCTCGTTTGTAGATATAGATTCAGATACGGATACGGAGCTTTGGAAATGGTACGGCAACAGACAGGCGGTTAGAAGAGCTGACCCCGGAAGGCCCCGGGCAAGACAATTGTTATTTCCTGCCGATGCAGTGACCTATCACTCAGGTCTGCATTTCTGGCACAATGACATAGGAAATCTTGCTTTGGATATGGGAATAACCAATCTTGCTATTTTCAACCCGGCCTTTGCCCCTGAGGAAATCAACGGTGTGGAGACAAACTGCGTCAGGCTTGAAAGACGTGAGGGTGGCTTGGATACCCGGTTCCGCCTGAGTAATGTCCCCCATTACTGGACCAATGACTGCCTTTACGAGTTGAGTAAAGAACCCGGCGACAGGCGGATTGATCTTGATGTCCTAAAATCCCAGGAAACCATGGAATTTGTTGTCATTGGACTTGATGATGATGACAACCCGGTCAGGACCTGGCTGTATACCATTCCCCAGGCGCCTCACCCCGTCAGTGAATTAATGGCAGACCCGGGAAATTATTTTGCGACAATTGAACAGGACACAATTTCTTTTCAACCTTACGACGACAGTGATTCCGCTAACCCTGATGAATTTCCAGGCAATGACGGACTTTTTTCCTGGACATTCCCGACCAATCCGGAACTTTTCCCATCATGGACTCGACTGGGGTGGAATGATCAATACTGGAACTGGAATGAACTTCAAGTTGATAATCCTGCCTGGTATTCTCCTGGTAATTTTTATGATTTTACATCTGGAACTTATCAACCGGACAGCACTGCGGATTTACCACGTACAGCCAGTTTTGCAGTTACCATGCGGGACACAAACCTGATGCATTATCAGACCGACAAAAGATATGACCCCTGGTCAGAACAGTTTATCAGTGTTGTGAATAATCAATTAATCTTTGATGTTACACATGCCTGGAGTTCAGAGAATCTTAATCCTGACTGGGCAAGTATGTATGTAAGAACCCGTATCAGAGGGAAATACCTGGAACGGTTTGAAGTTCCCATTACGGTTGAAAGTGCTTCTGTCACAGGGAATGCTTATGTTGAAACTGAAATCAGGTTGGCTTATCAACCCTATGAAGATATTGGAAATGGTGATACAAATTTTATTGGGCTGTATGCCAGAATACGTTACGTTGGTGGACAGCTCCGGCTACAGGGATTTGTATGGGGGTCAAGAAATGCTGATGGAACTGATGTAATTAACCCTGCGCCTTCTTCCGGCAATTATCCTCATGGTAAAATCTTAGCCTTTGGTGAGCCATATACTCTTGCAGTTGAGTATTTTGAAGCAACAAACCAGTTGATGATTGAGTTTGATGACGGTAGTACGGACGCCCCATATCAAAGCTTTTATGATATGGACTCTATTATAGAATTTGATTCTGATAATTTTATTCATGCTGAAATCCGTACCCGGGTCAGAAGCCTGCAACAGGACGGCGATACTGGCAGTATGATAGTCAATGTTGACAATACAAAAGTTGATGGTATGCCCTATGATGACTTTACCGGAGGGTTTGCCAACAACAAATGGGATATTCAGTCTAATGAGTAAGATTTTTTTATCACAATTTATAGATATGGATTAAAAAAGATCAGATATGGATCGGAGCAGGATCATCCTTTTGATGAGGATATTACACTAAAATCTTACTTGTTTCAGATACAATCAAATCTGATATTTAGAATTACTGGCAGGGTCAGCAACGGCCCTGCCTTTTTATTTATTAAATAATGAATTCAGGGGAGTTGAAACCCTGGCTTTTCCAAACTTTTCTTGACAAAAACCAGGATACCGGCATAGAATCTATATATTCTCAATCAAGTTTTTTTAAGGGGTGACCCGAAGCAACAGATAAATAATAAACCGGTTTCAGAAAAGGAGATGCTGAAAATTGATGAATGAAAAAGGATTTTCCTTTCTTGAGCTCATGGTGGTGGTGGTTATCCTTGGTATCCTGGCGACCTATATTGCCCCCCGGTTTATGGGCAGGGCTGATGATGCAAAAGCTGTCAAGGCAAAGGTGGATATTGCTGCCCTGGAAACAAGCCTTAAATTGTATAAGCTGGACAATGGGCATTATCCGACCACGGAGCAGGGTTTTTATGCCTTGATTGAAAAGCCGTCCACTGAACCGGTTCCCTTGAACTGGAAGGAAAAGGGATACCTGGAAAAAGCAAGGGTTCCCAAAGACCCCTGGAACCGGGAGTATCTGTATCTTTCTCCCGGGGTTCATGATGAGTATGATATTCTTTCTTACGGCGCTGACGGGGCTCCCGGAGGTGATGGGAAAAACAAAGATATCAACAGCTGGGAGCTTGAGTAGCTGTAAAAAAATATCAGGGTTTACCCTGATCGAGCTGATTGTTGTTATCAGCATCGTTGCCCTCCTTTTATCGTTTTCCTTTCCTTTATTCAGAGACATCCGCCTGTTTTCCGATGCTGCAGGCCAGGTGGGGGATATTGCCCGGTTAATGGATGATTTGAAAAAACGGGCGGTTGAGCAGCAGGTTGATTTTCTGATGCACGTGGACACGAAATCCGGAAGGCTCTGGGTAAGTGATGCGGCCATGAATGATGAGGAAAAAGAGACGGCAAAGGAAAAAGGCGTCCGGCTTTCAGAGGAACTGACGATTCTGGATGTTGAATTTCCCGGCATCAGGGAGACCGGACCCCGGGAACACCGGATCCGGTTCAGAAAGCAGGGATATTCTGATTTCGCGCTTATCCATCTCATGGACCGTGAAAATAATATAACCTTGAGAATAGAGCCGTTCCTTTCCAGGGTTCAGGTCTTTAACAAACATGTTTACCTTGAAGACTGCATCTAAATATATTTTAAGGGCCGGTAACAGCAACGGCTTTACGCTTCTGGAAGTGATGATCAGTGTGTCGATTATCGCCCTGGTTTTTGTTTCGCTTTTCAGGATGCAGTCCTCCACCATAGAACTTGCAGCAGCCGGAAAATTCAACAGCATCGCCCCGATACTGGCTAACCAGGTGCTTGTAAAAATAAAGGGGGATATTGATGGCTGGTCTGAACCCAAAGGAGATTTTGGAGATAATTTCCCGGGGATTGAATGGACCTGCAAAATTCTGGACTCATCCTTTGAGGAAATAGAATTTATCAGTGAGGAAAACCGGAACGCCTTTAAGAAAATAGAGATCGAAATAACAGATCCGTCCGGACCGAGATCCTATAAAATCAACACCTGGAGGTTTGCGGGTGAATAGGCCGGCAAAACATCATTGCAGCGGGTTTACGCTTGTGGAGATCCTTATTGCGGTCCTGATTTTTTCCATTATTATTTTTACTTTGTTTTCTTCTTTTAAGGCATTTATCGTTTCAAGCGAAGCGGTTAAAAAACAAGTGGCGCACGATGAAAAAATCAGCAGGGTTTTTAAAAGAATCAGCATGGACCTTGAGTCAATATTTGTTCTGCAGCCGCCACGATATAAGAAACCGGGCTTTGATTCTGATCCTGACCCCTACGGGTTTACTGGAAAAGAGGGGGCTGTGGGGCAGCAGGTGGTTTCCTCCATGGCATTTACATCCGGTGCGCATGCAAAATTCGGTGCCAACCAGAGGGACGGCATTGCAAGGATTGTCTATTATTTAAAGGAGAATAAAAAAAACAGGTATGATCTCTATCGGGCAGATTCTTTGCCGCCGTTTCCCGAAGAAACGGCATCCTGCCTTGACCCGGTATTGTGCCAGGATATTTCAGGGTTTGACATGATTTATAAAGATGTTAACAAAAATGAATACCGGTACTGGGATTCGGATGCTGAAGAGTTTAACCATATGTTCCCGGCAAGTATTGATTTTAAAATAACCGTTGGTTCCGGGGAAAAACAGCAGGCATTTATACTTTCCATTGGCCTTTTAACAGGACGGGGGCCCACTTGACTAATATTTTGCATAATGAAAAAGGCGCTGCGCTTGTTGTGACCCTTGCCATTGTTGCGATTTTGCTGACTGCTGCGCTGCAGATGGGAAAATTTACCGGTGATTCGGTTATGGCGACACTGGCGGAAAAGGATCGGTTCCAGGCCGAGCAGTTCGCATTGTCCGGCATCCATCTTGCCATGATGATACTTGTTGACGATGCGGAAAAGAACACGACTGACTCTGTTCAGGAAGCCTGGGCAGATCCGGATATGCTGTCACAGGCGGTTAATGAACTGGGACTGGAAAAAGAGGCGCTTACCATAAAGATCACAGATGAATTGTCTAAAATCCAGGTGAATGCATTATTGTTAACCTTTCCGGGAAACGAGCTGAACCCTGACCAGAGCCGGATATGGGAGAATCTTTTAAGGCTCAGGTTTTCAGACGACAAAACCATGGATGAAAGAGATCCTGCCCAGATCATAAATTCACTGAAAGACTGGCTGGATTCCGGGGATGATGATGCTGTCACCGGGATGTCAGGGGCAGAGTCAGATTATTATCTGGGTCTTGATCCCCCATATATATGTGCTGACGGGCCGTTTAATGATATCGACGAAGTGTTGACCGTGAAAGGGATTTCAGAAAATCTGCTGAAAAATGAGACAACGGACGAAATCGATGCGTCTGCAGAAGAAACTGAGCTAAGCGATATATTTACCGTATACGGCCTGGACAATGAGAGGACCGAACACGGTGGCTACCGGTATACAGGAAAGGTGAACATCAATACGGCAGGCGTTGATGTGCTTGCCGCACTTCTTCCGGAAGGAATGGAAGATCTGGCCCGGGATCTGGCTGATTTCAGGGGACAAAAAAGCGAACTGGAACAAATTTTTGTAAATCCTCTTGACAATGGGTGGTATAAAAAGGTTATAGAATTATCTGAAAAAGAACTCAACCGGTTCGAGCGTACTGTAACATACTCAAGCGATATTTTTAAAATAGACTGCCGGACCCAGAAAAATGATGTCAGCGTAATACGTGTTGCTTATTTAAAAAGAGAAAAGCATAAAGAGTCCGGAAAGTGGGTGTGCCGGATCATCCAGATGGAAAGGGAATAATTGATGGCAGGTTCTTTTTTACACCTTGAACTTGATAATTCAGGCATTAAAGCCCTGATTGTTGATCAAAATTATAAACTTGCTTTGATCAAAGGCGACTGCCGTGTCCGGTTTGAAGACCTGCCTGATTCAGATAAAAATCCAGATCCTTTTGGTGCAGGCATGGACAGGGTTGCCCAGCTGCTTGACCTCCGGGCATGTTCTACAGCCGTTATCTTTGTATCACCGCTTCTGGTCAGTTTCAGAACCATTGACCTTCCTTTCGGTTCAGAAAAAAAGATGAAACAGGTCCTGCCGTTTGAGCTTGAAACCCTGTTGCCGGGTGTCAATGAAAACCACATTTCAGACTTCCATATGCTGGATATTGAAAAAGATTCAAATTGGGTTTTAAGTGCGTCCATTGCTGAATCCCGGGTTAAAAATTATGTGACAACACTTGAGCGGTTCAATATCAAGCCACGGATTATTGCTCCCGGCGGGTATGCGGCTGCTGTTGAGTTTTTAAAAACGCATAAAGATACGTCACCCTTTGTTTTTCTTCATGTTGCTGATTCCGGCACTGCCCTTGTGCTGGTGAACAACCAGAAGCCCTGTGTCGTGCGTACTTTTCCGCCGTCCCTTATCTCACCGGAAGCCCTTGCCGAATCTGTCAAACAGACCATCATGGGATTCAATCAGAAAACAGGAATTGATATCTCGTTTGATGTTTTTGTCAGCTCTGATGAAGCGTCTGCAGAAACAGAGCGTATTTATACTGCCCTGAAAAAAATACCGGGCCACACATCCGGGCCGGGATCACAGAAAAAAATAAAATCCGATGCTCTGCTGCTCAATATTTCGCCGGACCGCTCCGTGAAATATCTGTTTAATTTCTGCAGGGGAAAATACGGGTCCGGTTCTTTTGTAAAAACATATTCTTCAAATATAGCGGCCGGCGTTATTCTCTTTTTATTCCTGCTGGGCATGGTGATGGTGAACGCCGGCTTTGATAACACAAAACTGAATAAAAAAATTGCCGCCATTGATGAGGAGGCTTTTTCCATTTTTACGGCAAGCTTTCCGGATAAAAAAAAGATTCTGGACCCCTATCTGCAGATGAAGGCAAATGTCAGTGCGGCAATGAAAAAATCCGGAACCGCAGTGGGCAAAAATTCATTAAGCAAAAACAAAAACGTTAAAATCGTGGGAATCATGAGAGAACTCTCTCAAAAAATTGATCCTGCAATAGATATGGAAATTTCAAGTTTTTTATATAATAAAGGACGACTGGTCCTGTCGGGGTCAACCGATAATTTCAATGCGGTGGACACGATTAAAAACAGGCTGGAATCATCTGATTTTTTTACAAATGTCAGTATCAGCAGTGCAGCGGCGGACAGCAAAGGGAACAGGGTAAACTTTAAATTTATAATTGAAATGTGAAACCATTATGATGTCCAATCTTTCAAAACGTGAAATAAATGTGTTGACAGCCGGAATAATTTTTGTGGTTCTGTTTCTTGGTTTCCAGTTTGGTGTTGCCCCTGTTTTTGAAAAAAGGGAGACGCTCAACCGGATATTAAATGAAAAGCAGGCCTCTCTGGAAGAGATGATTTCACTTCAGCAGCAGTTTTTTATGGTTTCAAACAGTTTTGATACAACAGCCAAAGTGCCGGCAGGCAGGGAAAAAGGGTTTTCTCTTTTCTCTTTTCTGGATTCCCAGGCACAGAAAAGCAATGTAAAAGAGAACGTGGCGTATATGAAGCCATTTGCAAAAAAACTGGTGAACTCTGAAGATACCCTTGTAACCGTCAAGGTCAAACTCAAGGAAGCGTATTTAAAAGAGCTGGTGAATTTTCTTTATCATATTGAATCATCGAAAAACGGTGTAACCATTACTTCTCTGTCATTGATAAAGGCAGGGAAAGAAAAAGAAAAACTGGATGCGGTTATTGAGACTCAAACGCTGATAATAAAGGACAAGGCATAAAACTAAAGGGATATGAAATATTTATTTAATATCATAAACATTCTCCTGGTTGCCGCCATTGTATATTTTGGTGTTGATATAATATTCAAAAATGAACTGCCTGAAACCACTTTACTGCCTGAAAACCATTCTCCGGGTGCCATATCAAAGAATATCAGCCTGCAGCAGGCAACCTCCGTTTTCAGCAGGAATCAATACGATATCATTGTTGCAAGAAATATTTTCAAGGTTGAAATTGAAGACAAAAAAGCGCCTGTCATAAAACAGGAAACAGAGGATGACGAATTTGAAAAACTGGAACCGACAAGGCTTAAACTGGTGTTATGGGGAACTGTGACTGGAGATTCCGACGTCTATGCTGTCATTGAAGATAAAAAAATGCGGAAGCAGTCCTTATATGAAGAAGGGGATTCCATCCAGGGAGCAAAAATCAAAAAAATTTTAAGGCATAAAGTGATCCTGACGTACCAGGGGGAAGACCAGATCCTTAAGATGGAAACAGATCGTAAAAAAACAGCCTTGAGCAAACTGCCTGTCATTAAGCCTTTGATGTATGATTCACTGGACGATATGAGTGCATTAAGAAAGCAGGTTAAATTCAGGCCCCATTTTACCGAAGGTGAACCGGACGGGCTTATGGTCTACGGGATACGATCAAATTCCGTATTCAGGCGGGTCGGGCTGCGGAACGGGGATATCATAAAGGATGTTAACGGCATACCCATTATATCCGCCGGGGATGCTTCAAGTCTTTTTTCTGAAATTGAAGATACCGGTAATGCCAGGATTACCCTGCTCAGGAAAGGGAAGGTGAAAGAGCTGGTTTATCCGGCCGAGGATGGTGAGTTATTGAAAAATAAAGGGGAGGAGTGATAATGTTTTGTAATATAAAATTGGCATTGCGAATGGTTGTCCTGTATGTTTTTTGTGCCGTCTTTCTGAGTTTTCCTGTTACCGGCTTTGCCGTCGAACCCGCAGAAAAAACTACCGCAGATGCCGAGTATGCAGCAATCGATTTCAATAATGTTGATATCACCGTGTTTATTAAATTTATCAGCAAACTGACCGGCAAGAATTTTATTGTGGACAGCAGGGTTAAAGGGAATGTGACCATTATATCCCCGACAAAATTATCAGTTAAAGATGCCTATAAAGTCTTTGAATCCGTCCTTGAAATAAATGGATTCTCCACGGTTGAATCCGGTAAAATAATAAAAATTGTTCCCACGCCTAAAGCAAAGGCTGACAATATTGATACAAAAATCGCCACCAGACCGATCAGGGCCGGCACCCTCGGAGACAGAATCGTCACACGAATCATTCCCCTTGAATATGCAAAATCCAATGAACTTAAAATTTTATTTACGCCTCTGGTTCCCAAGGGAAGTGCTGTCCTGTCTTACCGGGACACCAATATGCTGATCGTAACCGCAACAATGACAAGCATTAACAGGCTTTTAAAAATTGTAGAAGCCATTGATGTGCCGAGTATTGGGAAAAAGATAAGTGTAATCCCTGTAAAATATGCCGATGCCGGAAAGCTGGTGACCAGCCTTTCTTCAATTTTTTCTGCGCGGGTAAAAGGGACCAAGAGTAGACAGACGACAGACCTGATTGTGAAATTTGTGGCGGATGAAAGAACCAACTCGATTATTCTTCTGGCAAGCAAGATAGAATCCGACAGGGTGAATCAATTGATAAAAATACTGGATCAGGAAGTTCCCAAAGGCGATGAAAAAATCCGTGTCTATTATCTTGAGCATGCATCAGCAGAAAATCTTGTAAAAGTATTACTGGAGATCCCCACAAAGGAAAATAAGAAAGACGTACCGGGCCAGAAAAAAGCGCCGATTTTATCCACAAAGGTAAAAATCATGGCAGATAAAACAACCAACAGTCTCATCATTATGTCAGATAAGGAAGATTACCCGGTAATCGAAGAGGTCATCAGCAAACTGGATATTCCCAGAGCCATGGTTTATATCGAATGCCTGATCATGGAAGTCAATGTAGTTCGTAATCTGACCATCGGAACGGAATGGAAAACTTCCCAGGGATTTAACAATGACAGCAGGGTTGCTTTCGGCGGATTTGGCGGCACCGGTGACAGCGGGTATTCAAATCTTTCAGGTGTTTCAGGATCAGGAACGCTTCCCAAAGGATTTTCTGTAGGGGTGCTGGGTAAAAATTTTAATATCGGCGGTGTGACCTTCCCGGATATCCAGGCGGTGGTACAGGCATTTCAAAGTGATAAAGACGTGAACATCCTTGCCACACCGCAAATTTTAACCACTGAAAATGAGGAAGCGTCCATTACAGTGGGGAAGAACGTTCCCTTCCAGACACGATCAGCCGCAGAATCAGGGGTTGCAACCTATAATTCCTTTGAATATAAAGATGTGGGGATCAGCCTTAAAATCACCCCCCAGATCAGCAAGGACCGCTTGGTAAGGCTGAATGTATACCAGGAACTGACAAAACTTGACAGTGTGAACCAGACAAGTCCTGACAGACCGACAACCTTGAAACGGAAAATCGAAACAACCATTATAGTAGAAGACGGCAACAGTGTTGTCATCGGGGGCCTTATTGATGAGACAGCAACAATAACGGAATACAAGACCCCCTGTCTTGGCGATATTCCGGTCCTGGGATGGGCCTTTAAAAATGTATCCGAGGGGGTAGACAAAACAAACCTCTACGTCTTTTTAACCCCCAGGGTTGTTAAAAATCCCCTTGAAACCGATGAAATCTACAAGGAAAAGAAGAAAGACATTGATGCCATTCAAAAAGGCGAGGTATCTCTATACGAGAAAATCAATACATTCGGTAAAAAAAATGATGAACCCGAAGAAGATGAATCAAAGAAAACCCAATGATTGAAAAATTTATAACCATACTTGCAAAAAGAACCTCTCTTTCCAGGGAAAACTGTGAAAAAATCAGAGGCGCTTATGCTAAAGACCGGTCCAGGCTGATTGACGCCACCGTTGAAACCAGGCTTGTCCCGGAAAATGAAGTCCTCGAAGCGTTAAGTCTTCTTTACTCAATTCCCTTTAAAACGGCGCTGCCAATGGAAAACATCAGGGATGACTGGACCGCAGCGATTTCAAGACAGTTTTTGAAAAAAGCATGCATTGCCCCTCTGGCAAAAGAAGACGACTCAATTATTGCTGTTAATGATCCGTCTGACTTAAGTTTTGTCGATGATGTGGCAGCCCTTCTCAACCTTGATGAATATTCACTGGTGCTGGCCCCGAAAAATCAGATTCTGTCCGCCGTCAATATCCTCTATGACAGATCGGGAGAAAGTGCCCAGCAGCTTGTTGAGGATATGGAAGACAATGGATTCACGATTATTGATGATTTTGATCAGACCGCAGACCTGCTTGACGATACAAGTGATGCCCCGGTGATCCGGCTGGTGAACCATATGATATCCCAGGCGGTTAAGGCAGGGGCAAGTGATATTCACATCGAACCGTTCCAGGATGCCCTTACGATCAGGTACAGGATAGACGGCATCCTGTATGAAATGCTCAGTCCGCCCAAGGGGGTACAGGCGTCCATGATATCCAGGATCAAGGTCATGGCAAAAATGAATATTGCCGAGAAAAGAGTTCCCCAGGATGGGAGAGCCCAGGTAAGAATCGGAGACCAGGAGATTGATATCCGTATTTCAACGGTTCCTACATCCTATGGCGAGCGCCTGGTCATGAGGCTGCTGAATAAATCCGGTTATTTCCTTGAATTTTCAGAGTTCGGGCTTTCCGATAAAAATTACAACATGATTCATACCATTATCCGTCAGAATAATGGCATCGTCCTTGTCACAGGCCCTACCGGAAGCGGAAAAACAACAACGCTGTATGCGGCACTCTCGGAAATTAACGCCCCAGATAAAAACATTATCACCATTGAAGACCCTGTGGAGTATAAACTCAAAGGGATCGGCCAGATCCAGGTCAATACAAAAACCGGGGTCACCTTTGCAAAAGGGCTGCGGTCCATTGTCAGGCAGGACCCGGATATCATACTTGTCGGAGAAATAAGAGATCTTGAGACAGCAGAAATTTCTATTCAATCCGCCCTTACAGGTCACCTTGTTTTTTCAACACTCCATACCAATGATGCAGCAGGTGCTATCACAAGACTTGTGGATCTGGGGGTGGAACCTTATCTCATATCATCTGCTGTCAGTACGGTGATTGCCCAGCGCCTCATAAGGGTGCTCTGTAATGACTGTAAAGAGAAATACAGGCTTTCGCCGTCCCATATCAGAACCCTGAACGGAGCCGGGGAAGAATACATCGGGAAATATGCCTATCAACCCAAAGGGTGCTCAAAGTGTTTTAACACCGGCTATTCCGGCAGAAAGGCTATTTTTGAAATTATGCGGATGGATGATGCGTTAAAAAATCTTGTCCTGGAAACATCGGATGCCAACCAGATAAAGGATGCCGCCTTGAAATCAGGCATGATAACCCTTCGTAGGGACGGCATGTCAAAAGTGCTCAAGGGGATCACATCCATAAGAGAGGTCCTTCGTGTTACCCAGGAATAAGATGATATCCATTTTTGTTATCCTTTTTATCCTTTCCTTATGTGAAACGCCTTTTGCCCTGGACCAGAATTTTTTATTCAAATTTTACCAGGAACACATATCCGTGGTAGATGGAAACAGATGTTCAATGTATCCCTCCTGTTCCAGATATGCATCCCGGGCGTTTGAAAAGCATGGACCGGTACTGGGCTGGATCATGACCTGCGACCGGCTTGTCCGCTGTGGAAGGGATGAAGTCAAGCTTTCAGAAAAGGTCATTATGAATCATCAGGAATTAATCTATGACTCCGTGGAAGCCAATGATTTCTGGTGGTTTGAAAAAGAAAAAAAAGAATGACATTACGGTATATATATATTCTGGTTCTGTTCCTCCTGACAGCCCTGCCCCATAACAGCTTTGCCGAGGAAAAGCAGCTGGTTATCACTTCAGACATGCAGTATGAATACGGCCAAACACTTTTTGATACAAAAGACCATGAGACGGCCATGGTTGAGTTCAAACGATTTATTCATTTTTTCCCTGACAACAAGAACGTGGAACAGGCACGGTTTAACATCGGGGTCTGCCTGTTTAACTTAAAGAAGTTCCATGACGCAGCACGGGCATTTAATGATATTATTATCAATAGTAAAGAAGACAATTTAATAAAAGAAGCCTGCTTTTTTCAGAGCAGGGCATTCATGAACATCGGCAACACCGGATATGCTCAAATTGTTCTGCAGAATTATCTTAAACTGGTTACAGACACAGAAACAAAAGACAGGATCTATTTTAACCTGGCAAAAATACATCTGGCAGACGCCAGGAACGGTAAGCAGGGGTCCCTGGCCCTTGCAAAAAAAAGCCTGTCAAACATATCAGATGCGGGCGCAATAACGTATCATGCAGATCAATATCATGAGTTGATCGTGGCGGCGGAACACGCACCCAAAAAAAATCCAAAGGCTGCCGGACTTTTTGCCGTCATTCCCGGCGGCGGGTTTCTCTATTGCGAAAGATACCATGATGCCTTTATCACCTTTTTACTCAATATCGGGCTGATGGCGGCTTCCTATGAGGCCTTTGACAATGATAACAAGGCCCTGGCCGGTGTGATCGCCTTTGTGGAAACCGGATTTTATACCGGCAATATTTACGGTTCCATCTCTTGTGCACACAAATATAACCGGGCGCAGACCATCAAAATCCTCAAGAAGGAAGTGTCGATCACCTCATCCTTTGATCCAGAAAAAAAAGGGGCGGGACTGGTATTTAATTTTGAATTTTAAGCCTTATTGAATCAGCTGGTTTATCTCAAAGATCGGCAGGCAGATGGAAAGGACAATCCCCCCGACCACCACCCCCATGATAAGAATAATCAAGGGTTCAATCAAGGATGTGGCTGCCGTGACAGCTGTTTGAACATCTTTGTCAAAAAGATCGGCTGTTTTTTCCAGCATTTTTTCCAGGTCTCCGCTGGTTTCTCCGATTTTAATCATTTGTGATGCAAGGTAGGGAAAGTCGCTGCTTTGGGAAAGAACATCCCCCAGTTCTCCTCCCTGTTCAACCGTATCACAGGCAGTAGAGATAAGGTCATACATCACCCTGTTTCCGGCAATATTTTTGGTGATATTCAGGGCTTTCAGCATGGGAACGCCATTATCCAGCAGAGACCCGAGCGTTCTTGTAAATCGCGCGGCAATGAGTTTTTTTAAAAGCGTTCCAACAGCAGGCAGCGAGAGCAATAACTTATCAATAAACCAGGCCCCCTTTTCCGTCTTCCGGATTAAAAAAACAAGTAAAAAAACCAGAACAGGCGTCAGAACAAACCCCCACCAGTAGGACTTGAAAAAAGAGCTGACAGAAATAAGAAGCATCGTTGGCAACGGCAGGGCATGGTTCATGTCGGAAAATATAGTGACGATACCCGGCACAACATAGGTTAAAAGAATGATTAAGACCACGAGCCCGATAAGGGACATTAAAATCGGATACGCAAGAGCAGCCTGGATTTTCTTTTTTGAATCCTCTTTATGCTCGGTAAAATCAGCCAGCCGTTCCAGAACAATTTCCAGGGTTCCGGAAGATTCTCCCGCTTTGACCATATTGATAAAAACAGGCGAAAATACAGTGGGATAGAGTTCAAGGGCATTGGCAAAGCTACTCCCCTCTTCAATGGCATCCTTTATCCGTGAAAGCACTTTCTGCATGGTTTTTGACTTGGTCTGGGGAATAAGCGTGCCCATCACTTTAACCAAGGGAAACCCGGCAGACAACAGGGTTGACATCTGTCTGGTAAGCATGGACAGCTCAGACGAGCTGACGGTTGAAAACAGGCTGATCTCTGCCCGAAAGGAGGGTGTTTGTCTCTCTTTAACCGTTGACCCGGATTCAATTTTACTGAGTGCTGTAAGAAAAATATCCTTTTGTCTCAATCTGTATTTGGCAGCAGAAGCGCTTTCCGCATCAATAATGCCGGATACTTTTTTCCCTTTGGTGCTCAATGCTTGATATTCAAATACCGACATAGATTATCATCCTTGTTTTCAGCTTCAAGATATCAGACAAAAAAGAGTTTACCCCAAATAAAATCAGATTGCAAACTCCCAAAATTCTTGACAGTATATTTTTATTAATGATATTAAAATTTAATTACGAAAAAACTACAGGTACTGGTTAACGGATCATTGGCTCTGATTGTTTTCAGCAAACCCTTTATTGATGAGTGCCATGACGACAGAAAAAGACATCCTTGTTTTAATCGTGGACGACGACCCCAGGATTTGTGATATCCTGCAGAAAATGATTTCCCGCCCTGGGATCAGCGTTAAAACCACCTCAAATCCCTTGCAGGTATCTGACCTCATAAAGGCCCGTTTTTATAACGTGGTCATGCTCGACATCAATATGCCGGAAAAGTCCGGGATGGACCTGCTTTCGGAAATAGATGAGGCCAGCCCCGACACAAAGGTGATTATGATCTCCGGGTTTGGCAATAAGGAATCCATCATTGCCGCCCTGAGGCTCGGCGCTTTTGATTTTCTTGAAAAACCGTTCGACCGTAAATTGATGGTTCATGCCATAAAACGCGCGCTTGAAACACAGAAAGTGGAACTCGCGTACAGGGATGAGAAGACTAAACTGCAGGATGCAAACAGACAGTTAATGGAGACCAACAAGGCATTGTCCACATTAGCGAGAAACATAGAAAGAACACGGAAAGATACTGAACTCACCATTGAAAATGAAATCAAGGCTTCCATTCTGCCGATAATAAACAAACTTCAACAAAATAAAAAAATTCCCGGTTCACATTATCGCGATCTTAAGCTGCTCATGGATCTGGTGTCAGATCTGACATCAAGACTGGTCGTTAAGCAAAAACTTTCCACCATACTGACCCCCGCTGAATTCCGCATTGCACTGCTGATAAAAAACAGGTTGAAAACCGGTGACATTGCCGAACATCTGTATATTTCACCGGAAACAGTAAAATCCCATCGCAAGAATATTCGCAAAAAACTGGACCTCAATAATTCCACCCAGAATCTTGGCGTCTATCTTCGATCCGCCCCCACAGCAACATAAGGGGGGAGAACATATACCCATTTTACTCCCATAAAAATCCCCCTTTACAATAAAATACCATTGAAGTTATGATCATCGAAACTATCAATTTATAAAAAATCATATTTGGACGGCAGGGAGAACAAAGTGCCAGCACATCATGAACAGCGTCAGCATGAAAGATTTGAGCCGCAAAATTCGGCGTTTGTTGTGTTCCGGCCGGAGTTTAATAAAATCGGTCCGATAAATGATATCAGCAAAGGCGGCCTTGGTTTCAATTACCTGCAGTCTGAAGATAAAGACAACCCTGCATCAGAGAACCCCTGCACAATAGACATATTTGATTCAAGCAATTCCTTTCATCTTTCCCATATACCCTGCAGTCTGATTTACGATACTGACAACAACGATCAATTAACGGTCATGCATAATTTAGCAAACAGGCGGTGCGGGCTGAAGTTTGATCAGCTCACAAAAGAACAGGAGGAACAGATAACCTTTTTTTTAACGCATCATACTGTCGGAAACGCATAACAACCGACTATTAAATCATTGACCAGACAAAGCCAAACCCTGAGTGATCAGGGGACGGAAAACCACGGGTCTTGAAAAAAGACAGCCGGGTTGCCTGAAAATAAGGTAATCCGGTTTTTTTATTTTGGACAGGATTTACCGAACAGGCACAGGTTACTTTTTTGAAACCTCACATTGTCAGACAATTTCATTCAAAGGAGGTGATTAAAAAAAATAATGTGAAACATCGAAAAAGCTAACTTGGAACACAAGATTTTTAAACAAAATATAAATCTTTAAGGAGAATCAAAATGAAAAAATTATTTATTATTTGTCTGGCTGTCGTTATGACAGTGGTTTTTGGTTTTACAACCGTCAATGCTGAACCATCGGCAAAAGCGACAGCGCAGATAGGGGATTTGGGTGTGGTTGACGTTTCTAAAAGTGGTGGTTCTGGTGTGACCGGAGAAGGTAATACTGGTTGGAGAACGCTCTTTACACAGGATATCAAAACTCCCACCGGAAAGGATCTTTTTATCAACGTTTCGCTGGAATGCGGACTTACCACTGACACCACGGTTATGAGCAAAAAACTTGCAAGGGCAGTAGCAGAGGCCGAAGCCGTTGTAGAGGTAAGGGTGGTAGTGGATAGTGTTCCCGTGCCTGTTAATGGAAATGAGCCCGCTGACACTGACATCACATTTGCCAGAAGGAATCAACAGCTGATTGCTGAATTTGCAGGCGATATCAGCGGGTGTATGACCATAGTCGTTAATGATAATGATACTCCTGATGATTTTACGGATGATTATGATGAAATTGTCATTGACTGGGCATGTGTTTCACCCGAAATGCTTCAGTTGATTCTTGACACCATGCAGGCAAACTCCTTCAATTTTATCGTGCCTGACCTTTTCGCCGGTACGCATACGGTACAAATCCAGGCGAAGCTTTCTTATCTGGCAACAGGTAATTTGGTACAGGAAACTATTGATGCAGAGCTTTTGACATTGGCGTGGGGCTCAGCTGCCGCAAGAGCCTATCTTGGCAATGGTTCTGTCACCATCGAGACGGTAAGAATGATAAAGGATGAGGATGTAATAGTGGATTTAGACTAAACGGATAAACACTATTGAACAGTCCTCAGTAATTATCTGAATTATTGTGTTACTTTCAGAAAAGGCAGGGCCTTTGGTGGCTCTGCCTTTTGACCTTTTTATAGGCAAGACAATCCCCCCCCCTCTGCATCAGACAAAAAAGGCTTTCAAACTGAAAGCTGAAAACCCTTGTCGCTTATGGCGCGCCCGGAGAGATTCGAACTCCCGACCCCCTGATTCGTAGTCAGGTACTCTATCCAACTGAGCCACGGGCGCACAAACGACCAACAGTATATATCAGGGTTTTTGCAGGATTTCAAGATTTTTTGTTTTTCGGTAAAATCGGGCAAAAAGGACCAAAATATCCACAAAATGCGTCCAATTTGCGACCATTCATTTTTTTATAAAATATACTTTGGAAGGATGGCTTCTGAGGCTGGTTTTGTTTGCTTTTTAGTCTCCGACATCAGCACGCTAATAACCTGGAACAGGTGTTACAGACAATCCCTCAGCAGCCCCATAGTTCATATAATGATCAAGTACTGTCATGCCATAGGAAGCCAATAGACTCCTTAAATCATCAATCGTTTTATCGTTCCAGTCGCTGCTTTCTGCCCAGAGTGCTGCAAGCTTGTCGGCCAAATAAGCACTTTCATCAAAAAGGTTTGAAGGATTAATACCTTCTGCGGCACCATACTGGAGATAGTGCAGATAGGCATCATAAGGCCATGCTGCGTTGAACGCAGTCTGAGCTGCTTCAACAGATGAATATCCACCCGAGTTGCGCATTGCAGTTGCTTTGGCAAGGACATACTCATAATGGTTAAAATATTCATTTGGGGCTAATCCTTCTTTATACCCATATTGTGAGTAGTGAGATTCAGCCGTAAAACCAAAATTTAAAAGCAAAGTTTCCAGATCATCAACATTTTTACCAATCCAGCTTGAGTCACTTGCCTGTAACGCAGCAAGCTTTGCGGCTAAATAATATGCTTTGTCAAAGCCCTGAAGAGTGCTGTATCCCTCATCAACTTGACCATCACAGTCATTATCAATACCGTCTCCGGCTATTTCACTTCCACATAAAATAATTGGGGTTGAACTATACATCATCAGATCTTGTTCATTAATTAATTCAGAATTTTTAAAAAGTTTTATTTCCCAGGCTTTATCATAATTGCTGGAATCGAATGTTAAAGCGTCAGTAATGATATTACCGTTGTCATCAAAATTTCCAAAATATGCCAAATTACCAACAGGGTCGTATATTTTTATAACCGTTTCACTTGGATCTGGGGTCTGTATCTGGACTGGAAATTCCCTTGTCACGATAGTATCAAGCCATTGATCCCCAAGGTCTTGCCAAATGAGATCAGCTTCAATAAATGAAACATTACCCTTAATTAAAAATTCATTGGTGTAACCAGGATAATTTCTTGTATCATACCAATTTTCTACTATAGTGTTTTCAAATTTCAGTATTCCTGTAAAATCCCAAAACCATATTTCATCTAAGAATGAATTGTTTATATTTATATCTGTATTTTGTGCCATTGCCCTGAACTCTGTTAGTTCTGAATTCTCTATTGTAATTTTACAATCTATGCAGCCTGCAGTTTTTACATGCCAGCCTCCAACATATGAATTCTGAATATTAAGAAAAGATAAACCCGATGACGTCATATCTAAGGTTAATGATTCTGTATAATCTCCTTCTAAATCAGATATAAGAATATTCAAATTTGGCTCGCTTAAACAAACAAACACTTGAACAATATCAGAATCTATTAAATAAACAGAAGATTGATCATCAACTGAGACTTGAGAAAATTTGCAATTGGTGAATGTTGCCTCTGCACTATCTTTGATCCAGGCAGTAAGGCCATTTTCAATTGTAGTATTTGAGACAATCAAATCATAAGGTAAATTGGTGGCACTTTTCAACAGTTCAATTTTTTCTATTAAACCTATTTTCAAATCGTTCAAATTAACATTCGAGTTAAGTGGAAAATGAAAATTCATTGCCTGCATTGTAGAATCTACAATTTCGATAGTTGCCTTTGAAGTATCAGAGTAAGAGAACATATCCCCAACACAGTCTAATTTAGAAGAAGTGGAAGAAAATGTTGAATTCGCATTTGGTTGAAAAATAGCACCTCTTTTCCAGTCTAAAAATTCATTTAACGCCACTGAATTGTTCACAGCGGCACTGCTATTCCCATTCAGGGTCACAAAAAAACGATAATTTGAAGTCAATATGGCATTTTGTTCAATTAAAAATAAAGAAGAGTCATTAAGAGTTATTGAGTACTGCTCATGATAGTCTTGTTCAAAATTAAAGGTGGAATTGCGGATGATCAGTTGGGCATTATCGTTTAAAGTAATAAGCACATAGACATAAATAACTATAATAATTTTTCATAGGCCTTAAAATTAAACCCCAGCGTTGCAAAAAAGATAAAATGAAGTTCTTAGTTTTTAAGCCGCTTTTTGCAACGAGTCC
>NZ_JABZFL010000020.1 GCF_014237455.1 Desulfobacula sp.
CTATGTTGAGGTGGATGTGAGAGACAGTGACATCATCTTGAAACCGAGAAAGCTCATTGATCCTTCGCAGGGGTGGTACTGGACAAAAGAATGGCAGAAAATGGAGGCCTGCGTTGATAGCGAGATCGAAAAAGGGCTTGTTTCGCCAACATTCAAGACTGCGGAAGAAGGATTAAAATGGTTGAAAAAGTAACAGCCTGCCAGTTCAGCAAGCGATTCAAAAAAGAATATAATAAACTGCCCAAAGAAATTCAAAAAGCCTTCGACAAAAAGCTATCTCTCTTTTTGAAACGAACGTCGCACCCCTCGCTCAGAGTTAAGCAAATCCAGGGAACAAAAAATCGGTGGGAGGGATCAATTACCATGAAATATCGCTTCACCTTTGAATTTCTTAAAGACGGGGTTCTATTTCGAGCCATCGGCACACATGACATATTGAAACGATGAAACTAACCCCCTTAAGGTACTCCCCATTGTCAAGACAAAAAACAGGGTTTTTTAAGGTGCACTTTTGAGCCAAAAATAATCCTGAAAATTAAAAAAATAATAGTAAACAGATCAAGGTTCCGCAGGGGAAAATTGATCTACGATAAAACTTTTCTTTGGAAAAAGCCATCAAGATATATCTCTGCCGGGGTCTGGTAATCCAAAGACATATGGGGGCGTATATTGTTATAAAAGTTAAAATATTTCCCAATGTCTTGAATCGCCTCCCGGACGGTTTCATAGTTGTGAAGATAGACACGTTCATATTTCACAGTACGCCACAGGCGCTCTACGAAAATGTTATCCAGGGCTCGGCCACGGCCGTCCATGCTGATCGTTACTCCGGCATCTTTTAAAGTGCCTGTAAAGGCATCGCTGGTAAACTGGCTGCCTTGATCTGTGTTAAATATCTCAGGTTTTGCAACTTTTAAGGCATCTTGCAATGCTTTTATACAGAACTCCTTGTCCAGTGTGGTTGAAAACTCATAGCTCAGGACATACCGGCTGAACCAGTCTATCACTGCTACAAGATAGATAAAACCTTGCTTCAAGCGAATATACGTAATGTCCGTTGACCATACCTGATCAACTCGATCAATTGAAACGTCGCGCAGAAGGTATGGATAAATTTTATGCCCTTTTGCCGCCTTGCTCAGGTTCGGCTTTGGATATATCGCTTCAAGCCCCATAAGCCGCATCAAACGTCTTATTCGTTTGGGATTGATCGTATGCCCTTGTCGCCTTAATATGGCTGTCATTTTCTCAACACCGTAGAACGGATACTTGGTATATTCTTCGTCTATCAATCGCATTAAAAACAGATTATAGTTGTCATTTCTGCTGGATTGATAGTAATAGCTTGATCTGTTAATCCCGAACAGATCACATTGTCGTGTTATCGGTATCCGGGGCTTATCCTGATTGACGCATTGACGCTTTAAATCAACTGAGCAATTTAGATTTTTTTTTAAGCCAATCCAATTCAACCTTTAATTGGCCGATTTGCTGGTAAAGCTCAGCTTGGAGTTCTTCAGTATCTTTTTCTTTTTTTTGGCGCTTTTTTGAAAATATATCGGGTAGTTCTTCTAAAAGACGCTTTCGCCATTGATTTATTTGATTTGAATGAACTCCATATTCACTGGATAGTTGGGAAATCGTTTTTTCTTTTTTGACTGCTTCAAGAGCCACTTTTCCTTTGAAGGATGCACTGTAATTTTTTCTAATTTTACCCATCAATGAGCCTCCTTTTCGTTGATCAGGATATGCTCATTTTACACCTTAAACAACTGTCCAGTTTTTGGGGAGTATTATAAAGTTCCCATTTTACATTCTCCATTTCTTCACCTCTTTTTGTATTTATGCTATGTTTGGAGTTTTTTTGAAACAATATTTTGGTTATTTTTGCTGAATTTGTATTATTATCTAAAGATCACTAACAGAGACAGCCACATCATAATCAACGCCAATTGTTTCAAAATGGCATTTACCGCACTTGATTTTTGCGCTTTCAAAACCACGCAGTTGCAACTGGTCTTTTGTGGCTTTTGTTTCCCGTATTACATAAACGATATCGCCGTTTTCCCTTAATATCGTCCAGTCAGGATTATAGCTGCCAATAGGTGTGGTCGCCTGAAACCAGCTTGGATGCTTGGCGACCCCATTAATATCTTTCTGTATACTCATATTCCCTAACCAATCTATCAACACTCATATTTATCTTCACAACATTGTGCGGTATTAAGACATATTTCCAGGGCTTGCCTTCGTTGCGGGTTGTAAACTCTGTTGCATGGGCACAATACTGGACTGCTGCCCGTGCTTTTTCCTGAACATCTGACGAATCAACATCTCTTTCCTTTTTCGTTTCAACCAGATAGATAGCGCTACCTGTTTCAACTACAAAATCCGGATGATACCGTCGCGAATTATGGTTCCAGTAAATATGGAATTGTTTTTCGGCAGGACGAAGCCACTTTGATACTGACTTGTCATGTTCCAGTATCCAGGCAAAGTCTTTTTCCGTTTTAGAACCAAATTTATAAAGATTATGGCAGGCCCTTTTAAAACCGCTGAATACTTTAGCCGGTATGGAGTTGGTTGGTGTGATTGTTTCCGTATAATGATAGATATTGTCCTCTGTGTATTTTGAAAAATTATGCTCTTCTATTTTTGTAAAAGGTCGTACAGTAGTTTTCACAAATCCCGGTGTTTCGTAATAGAAATGGCCCATCATCTGTGCATAGATGTAATTCCCTATTTCTTTTTTATGATATTGAGCAACATTGATAATATCGTCTTCAACAAGATATGTCCTGAACTTCTCAACTGCCTGACCTGCTAATTTGAATAACAAATCAGACTGGTTGTCGTAATCTATCTCCGGAAAATTGATAAGTTCATTCACAATGATGTTCTCAAGACTGTCGGGGACAATCCTGCCTTTACCTGTAACAATATCAGTGCTGTTTTCCTGTTCACGGAGCTTTTTTATCAAAATCTCTTCAGATACAGGCTTGTAGTTGAGATTTTCGGTATCAAGGCTAAAATCCTTGAACCCGGACAGAACATCATCGCTTTGCTGGATTATAATTCTTGGAATTTCAATAATATTATCCGCAAAATCACTTACAACTGAATCGTATACCCTCTCGACTTCCGCTATTGTCTCTTTGGCAAATAGAGACTGCTGGGG
>NZ_JABZFL010000106.1 GCF_014237455.1 Desulfobacula sp.
CCTGCGGTTGTGCGAAGTCCTTTTGCCTGGACCACCTGGACGACAGCCAGAGGCGAGTAAGCTTCATGAACAATTTGAGCGTCCGGCAGGTTTAAGGCCCCTGAAATGGCTTTGTATTGAGATACTTTTTTAAAATCCGAAAAAGGAAACAGCATAACCTGAAGGTCACACGTAAAAAAAGTGCCGATAATGACAGCCGTTACGGTTCCGGCAGTTAAGACATATTTAACACTGTCATGAAACGCCATACCCAATGCGGGTACCATGGCAATAAGGATAATGCCCATCATGACATGAAAAGGGTGCCATAAAAATGATGCCGCAACCACTGCCAGGGCACCGGCTCCTGACCCGAGAAGATTAAAAAAATAGGTCTTTGATACGGAATATTTTAACAATGCCATACAGATGATCACCGCCCCCAGAAAAAAAGAAAATCCCATGAGAAAAAAATAGAGGAACATGCTGATGATCTGTCCTACACTAAAGGCCATTTCATAGGGATTAAAAACCAACCTTGTGGAAAGGATAAATCCAAAAGTTAAAAAGGCAGGAAACAATATCAGGCCTGTAAAAAAAAACTGTGAATACCTGTTTTCAATTTTTTTTTGAATCACACTGACAACAGAGCCGCTGGCACCAAATCCCAAAAGAGCCATGGTAATAATAAGGGGCGAAAGATTATGCCATTGTGCCCAGGCAAAAATCCGTGTAAAAATTATTTGATAACTCAGGATTGAAAAAGAGGTAAAAAAAACACTGAAATTAACCATTCTTGAGCTATCTTTCAACTGCTCTTATTCCTCTTTTCTTGACTGATTTCTTGTAAGGGGAACAAATCGTACCGAGGTAATAACTTTGGTTGAGAGTTCGCCTTTTTCTCCTTTCTTCACCAGGACCAGATGCTGAACTTTAAAAGGCGGCCCAACCGGAATACACATGAGCCCACCCGGTTTTAGCTGGTCTATTAAAGGGGGAGGGATAAAATCAGACGCACAGGTCACAATAATGGCATCAAAGGGCGCATGGGCGCTCCATCCAAAATAACCGTCTGCATTCAAGGTGCGGATATTTTGATACCCCAGACGGTTTAGTGCTTTTTGAGAACGTTCATGAAGCGGCTTTACGATTTCAATTGTGTACACTTCCTTTGCGATCCGGGCCAGAACCGCTGCCTGGTATCCTGAGCCTGTTCCGATTTCTAAAACCCTGGACTCTTTATCCACATTGAGCAGCTGGCTCATGATCGCAACAATATAAGGTTGTGAAATGGTCTGGCCGTAGCCAATGGGCAATGGTCTGTCTTCATAGGCCTTTCTCTTGTAAGCAGCTTCAACAAATTCATGACGAAACACGGATTCCATTGCATTTAATACAGCCCGGTCTGTGATACCCCGATGTCTGATTTGATATAAAACCATATTCTTACGGGCAGCAGTATAATCGCCTGATTTCCCGATTGATTCTGAACCAGCTGAAAAATAAAACACAATCAGGAGCAAAAAAATAACAGGAAATTTATGAATGAATTTTAAAGCTTTCATTCCCGGCCTCACAAAGTTTTAAGGGGCGTTGATATAATATTACTATTCACTAAATCTGATGAAAAAGCAATCGCATATAATTTAAAACCCCAGGAAAAAATATTCCCCGGTGATCAGTTTTTTTGAATTTAGCTTGACTTTACGTTGATTTGATATTTTTATTAAGTGTAATTTCAGAACATAAATTTCAAAAGAATAATCAAGGCGGGCCCTAATGGATGATTTTGAAAATTCGCAAAACGCTGATATCTTAATTGTTGATGATGAGCCCATGATAAGAGATCTGCTTGAAAATATCATGAAAAAAACGAATTATACTTGTTGTTTTGCAGAAAATGGTAAAGCAGCATTGGAAATACTCTCCGGGCAGACATTTGATATAGTGGTTACTGACATTGATATGCCGATCGTTAATGGTATTGATCTTGCTAAAATTATTAAATCGAAATTTACTGCCGATGTCATTGTAATGACAGGCCAAACCAAAAGGTATCAGTATGATGAAATCATCAATATCGGTGCCAGTGATTTTGTTGAAAAGCCTTTTTCACCCAGAGAAATGGTGCTCAGGGTAAATCGTGTGCTGCGGGAAAGACGTCTTAAGCAAGAGGCAAGAAAAGCCCATGAAGACCTCAAGGAATCTTATATCGACTCCATACATCGTCTGGTCATGGCAGCAGAGTATAAAGATGAAGACACCGGGGATCACATTGTCAGGATCGGGCGATACTGCTCACTCATGGCTGAAAAATTAAATCTTTCCCGGGAATTTAAAGAAACCATCTATTATGCCGCGCCCATGCATGATATCGGAAAAATCGGCATCCCGGATAAGATTCTGTTAAAGCCGGGCAAGCTCACCCGTATCGAGTTTGAAACCATAAAAACCCACACACAGATCGGGGCAAGGCTTTTATCTCAATCCAAATCAAAGATCCTTCAGATGGCCCATGAAATTGCCCTGAACCATCATGAAAAATTTAACAAAAAAGGGTATCCCAATCAATTAAAAGGGACTGACATCCCCATATCCGGTCGAATTGTCGCTCTGGCAGACACCTTTGACGCCCTCACCTCAAAGCGACCTTATAAAGATCCTTATCCGCCCGAGGTTACCTTTGATATCATGAAAAAAGAAAGGGGTAAGCACTTTGACCCTGATTTTCTTGATATTTTTATTACCCATTTTGATCAATTCATGGAAATCAGGCGCAAAGTCGGTATCTTTGAAGGTAAAACAGATCAACATTTCACACTCAGCGAACGGGATAAAGAAAACGATGCAATAATCTGACAGGAAGGCATTGGGAGCACTTCATCATTACTCAATGATTTAAAATCAGCGGCCCTGGCCTGTATTTCTCAGGGCCGTAAAGAATTTTTTCCCCAACCCTTCCGGCAAGCTCGTTTAACAGGCCCCCAAAAAGAAGATTATGAAATGGCAGTAAAGAATACCAGTAAAGGATTCCATACAAACCTGTGGGACGGAATCTCGTACCAAGTCTGAGTTCTGTCCCTTTCTCGTCAGGGACCAGCTCAAAAGTCAAAAGTGCTTCGCCCGGCAATTTCATTTCTGCCAGAAGAATCAGTTTAAAGGGAGGCTTGACATCTAAAACCCGCCAGAAATCAAGGGCATCACCGACATAAAGCTGTTCAGGGTGACGTCGTCCTCTTCTTAAACCTACTCCGCCTGCAATCTGGTCCATCAATCCCCTGATCTGCCACAGGGTATCGCCATAATACCATCCGTTAGACCCGCCGATCCGGGTTATCAAAAACCAGATTTCATCGGGTTCGCAGGCTAAAGTAATTTTATACCCGCCCTGAAGCAGTGTCCCTCCTGAATAGGCAGCATCTCCTGCATACATCCATTCAGGCGAATGCAAATCGCCGGCATCTGTCCATCGTGTCTCCACAATTTTAAGAGAATCCTTTTGAATGGCCCGGTCAATGGAACTACAGCAACATACCAGGTCCTGGGGAATAATCTCTCTGATTGTATCCTCTTTTGTAATGATTTCAACACCAAGTCCATCAAGAAGCGGCTGGGAGATACCGGGTGATATGGGAAGTAGGAGTTTTGCGATGGTATGTGCGATTTTTTTACCCAGCTTAAAAGAAGGTATGCATGTATGAATAAACAAAGGCTTTTGCAGACCCGCCTGTTCCGAATAAACTTCAAACAGCTGCCTGTAGGTTAAAATTTCCGGCCCGCCAATGTCATAAGTCTGGCCGATAGTCTCTTCTTTTTCAAGGCATTTTTCCAGATAAATCAGAACATTTCTGATACAGATGGGCTGAATCTTTGTATCTATCACGCTCTTGGGAATAATAAAAAAAGGCATTCTTTCTGCAATGTATCTGAGCATTTCAAAAAAAGCACTGCCGGATCCAATAATATGGGCTGAACGGAAAGCAGTAACAGGCACTCGGCCAGACTGAAGAATTTTCTCAACTTCTCGCCTGCTTTTAAGGTGTAAACTTGCATTGGGTTCATTCCCGCCCAGGCCTCCAAGGTAGATGATTCGCTTAAGGTTGTGTTTATCAGACAGTGAAATAAAGTTTTTGGCAGCCCTGCGGTCTGCATCGGCAAAATTATGATGCTCTTCAGACATTGAATGAACAAGATAATATGCCACATCACAATTTTTCAGTGCCTCTTCCAGGCTTTTAAGATCATGAGAGTCTGCTTTGACAAGCTCAAGGTTGGGGGAATCTTTCCATGACCTTCCCTGAATTTTACCCATTGACCGAGCCATTGCTCTGACCCGGTAGCCGGCTTTTAGTAATCCTAAAACAAGTCTGCCGCCAATATAACCTGTGGCACCTGTTATTAAAATTAATGGTTTTTTCATAAAGAGCCTCTATCTGTCAGCATGACCGACAGGCATGGTAACGCTGTATACACCGTCTTCCCGTTCACTCTTAAGATTTGGACAGGCCTTTTTAAACACCTTCATTATTTTATAATTAGAAAACAAGACTGTCGCTGTAAAAACCTCAACACCCCTTTCTTTTCCAAGTTTTAATAATAAATTCACCATATAGGTGGCAATACCAAGGTTGTTATACTTTTCATCAACAATCAAGGCGATTTCAGCCATAGAGTCTGATTCTTCCTTTAAATACCTGGCCTCGGCAATTAAAATGCCTTCTCCCGGCTCCCCGACCAGCCCCACGATTGACATGACATGGTTCCAGTCAATATTGACATATTCCTGCATTTTTGAATGGGGCATAGTGGTAATGCAGTAAAAATACCGGTAATAAATGGCTTCATTAGAAAAACGGTAGAACAATCTTCTCATTTGTTCCTCATCAGAAGGTTTTATGGGCCTGAACCTCACCTTGACCCCATTTTTAAAGATCTGCCGCTCGTGAATCTCATGGGGATAAAGACGGCTGCTTTCCTTTAAAAATATCTGGTCCGGATACAGCATGTTTTTCTTTTTTGCCCTGTTAAATAACGCCATGCGGTCATCCGGATGGGCAATCTCAATCATGGCCTGGGCCCGTTCCCGTATGGAAAGACCGTTGAGCATGGCCGCCCCGTATTCTGTCACCACCATGTCAATGGATTCTTCAAACCCCAGCTGGTTGTGGTACCGTTTGATTGAAGATTTGATATTGGAGTGATTGTTCAGATTCCTGCTGGGGAGGCCGAATATGATCCGGCCTCCCTTGGAAATCTGCGCCCCTAAAAAAGAATCCATCAGTTCCATGGGACCGCTGATGACATTTCCTCTACCGTGGTGTAAAACAATGCGGCCGGACAGATCAACTTTGCGCGCGGGAATCACCGCAACAAATCCTGGATTTTTACCAATATTGACCGGGTCAAAAACCGTCTGGATTCCCTGGAATTCCACCAGGTGGTTCCGGTCAAGCCAGGCCATTAGGGCAGGCGTTCCAAATGCATAGGATGCAATGGATTTTCCCTGGGAGACATTTTTATAAAGGTTGGTCACTGCCCCGCTTTTCACAAGATCCATCAAGGCATCGGTAAACACAGGGGAGTGGACCCCAAGGTGATGTTTATTCATAAGTTTTTTACTTAGGGATTCAAACAACGGACCAATGGAAAACGCAATACAGCTTTTATCCGGGATCAAAGAGGCAATGCGGCTGGCCAGACGGTCAAAAGCAGGACCGGTTTCCCAGCGCTCAAAATAAACCGGATCATCCTGTGAATAGATCAACATGTCAAATTCCGACATATCGACAAATGTATCACCAAAGGTCCTGGGAATTTTGGGATTGATCTCACCCACGACAAAGGAGGCTTGTTCCATGACCGCCCGTGCCACATCAATGGAAATTCCCAGACTGGCACTTCCTGAATCATCAGGCGGGGAAACCTGTATAAACGCGACATCAACCTGGATAAGCCCCGACTCAAACAGTCGATGCAATCTTTTGAATCGAATGGGAATCAGGTCTACCAAGCCTCTGGTAATCGCCTTATTTACCATATTGCCTGAACTGAATGTCTTCAGCCGGTATTTATGGGAATCAAGTGTTTTAAGAGATATCGTATCACTGAAGTTTACAAGCTGAATCAACTCAAGATCAACCAGCTTATTGCTATCGGAGCTCATCAGCCGCTTTACCAAGGTGCGGGGTTCAGAAACACCCGTGCCCAAAAAAATACTCATTCCCGGCCGAATCTTTTTCATGACAATATCAGGATCAATGATTTTTTGTTTCCAATTCATATTGATACCTTGATTAAAGTCCCAAAAAAACACAAGGGAACATTTTTAAAGTATTATAATACGTTGCGACTGATTTTGCAAAAAAAATGTGATCATACAGAAGAAACGATCACAGAAATTTGTTTATTTTTGATCCTTCTTTTTCTGCTTTGCTTTCAGAACCTGGCGCCGGGAAGCATTCAGTACGCTTTTTCTAAGACGTATGGATAAAGGCGTAACTTCCACCATTTCATCATCCCGAATAAAATGGAGGGCCTTTTCAAGGGTTATGACCCTTACCGGCGAACAGACAACATTTTCGTCTTTCCCGGATGCCCGCATGTTGGAAAGTTTCTTCTCCTTGCAGGCATTCACATCGATATCCTGATGTCGGTTGTGTTCTCCGACAATCATACCCTCATACACCGGGGTTCCGGGTTCAATAAGCATCTGTCCCCTGGGTTCTAAGTTAAACAATGCATAGGGCACAGCCTTGCCCTGTCTGTCTGAAACAATGGACCCGGTATACCGGACAGGAAAATCCCCTCTGTGTTTTTCGTATCCTGAAAGATATGAGTTCATAATTCCGGTTCCCCGGGTGTCCGTCATAAACTCATCTCTGTACCCGATCAAAGACCTTGAGGGAATTGAAAATTCAATTCTCACCCTGCCTTTGCCGTTATTCACAAGATTGGTCATCTTGCCTTTTCGAATGGAAAGTTTTTCTGTTACAACACCTAGAAACGCTTCACCGCAATCCACAAACAAATGTTCAATGGGCTCCAGTGTTTTTCCTTCCTTATATTTATAAATGACTTTGGGTCGCCCGACGCAGAGTTCAAATCCTTCCCTTCGCATGGTTTCGATCAGGATCGCAAGTTGAAGCTCCCCCCTTCCTTTGACGGTGAAACTTTCATCCGTGGTACTTTCTTCCACTTCAATAGCGACATTCATTAAAGTTTCTTTAAGAAGACGCTCCCTGATTTTCCTGGACTGAACATATTTTCCTTCACGACCGGAAAAGGGAGATGTGGAAATGGAGAACTGCATGGAGACTGTGGGTTCATCCACTGTGATTCTTTCTAAAGGAACCGGTTCGAGTTTTGTACAGATGGTGTCTCCGATTTTAACATCCTCGATACCGGACAATACGATAATATCCCCTACTTGAGCCTGTTCTACAGGCAAAAGCGTCATCCCCTCATAGGACTGAAGTTTGGATACCTTTAACGATAAAAATTCATTATTTTCGTTGACGCACACAAGATTTTCATTGGATTTTGCACTGCCGTTAAAAATTTTACCTATGGCAAGTCGTCCAAGATAATCGGAATACCCTAAATCTGAAACCAGCATCTGAAAAGGGGCTTCAGGATCATATGCAGGGGCCGGCATTTCTTCTAAAATGAGATCGAATAAAACAGTCAAATTGTCAACATCATCATCCAGTTCTTTTTTAACAATACCATCACGGCCAATGGCATACAGATAGGTAAAATTAAGCTGTTCTTCCGTGGCATCAAGATCAATGAAAAGATCATACACCATATCCAGCACTTCGTCGGGTCTGGCATCTTTACGGTCAATCTTATTGATAATGACCATAACGGGAAGATTGGATTCAAAGGTCTTTTTAAGGACAAACCGGGTCTGGGGCAAGGGGCCTTCGGATGCATCAACAAGAAGAATCGCACTGTCAGCCATGGAAAGCGCTCTTTCTACTTCACCACCAAAATCCGCATGACCCGGGGTATCAATAATATTGATTTTAACGTCCTGCCAGGTCACAGAGCAGTTTTTAGCTGCAATGGTGATACCGCGTTCTCTTTCAAGATCCATGCTGTCCATGAGGCGGTCATCCACCTTCTGGCCTTCCCTGAAAAGCCCGCTCTGCCTGAACATTGCATCAACAAGGGTGGTTTTGCCATGGTCAACATGGGCAATGATGGCAACGTTTCTTATCCTGTCATTAACTTCTGTATTTTTTTTCATGATTCTCCTGTTCATATTCCGTCTTTATTTTCAGGCAGGAAAAATAATCATGAAAACTTAAAGGTCAACCTACTTTGACACCCTTGTCGTACCGTCAGCAGCAGTAATAATCCTGACCCTGTCACCGGCAGCGATCATAATATCGGCTTCCTGTACGACAACGATGGTCTGACCATTGTCTTTTTTTACAATAATTTCAAGACCCGGTTTCCGGGTTATCTCTTCTTCTGCCATTGTTCCTGCTGCAGCACCGGCAAGGGCACCGATCACGACGGCAACCGATTTGCCTGATCCGCCTCCAACCGTACTGCCCAGAACACCGCCTGTAACAGCGCCTGCAGCAGTTCCAATGGGAGTTTTGGTGCCTTCAATCACCACTTCCTTTACAGACTCAACCGTCCCATTTTCAACGGTCTGAACCTGTCTTGCCTCATCCCGTGAATACACCTGGCCGGATCTGCTTGATGCGCATCCTGCCACAACCACGGCAATGGCGGCCATGAGAAGAACCACAGTTGCTGTAGATTTTAACATCTTCATAAAATATCCTTTCCAAACAATAAATTAACCTTTGGGCTTATATGCAATACAATCTATTTCCATCAATTCTACAACACCTTTGTCCATGCTTCAAGCATTCAGTAGAATTTTTTTTGAAAATTTATTTGTCTTGCACCGCCATATTATAGTAGGTTGATTTTTATGGAGATGGGGTGACCGGTGGGATTCAATTTTATCGAACTGTTCTTCTGATAAAGCCTGGGGCCGGGCCTTCCCTTTTCCGCCATCGGCAGCGGCACCGTAGAATAGAGGGGAAAATGACACCACGTATAAGCAGTAAAGTCAAAACCGATTTCCAGGTGTTTGTCAAACCCGTCGGAGATTTATGCAACATGGCCTGTCATTATTGTTATTATTCTTCCGGTGGGGCTGTATCTGATTCTGCCCAAAGGATGCCTGATGATATCCTTGAGACTTATATTTGCCAGCATATTCAAGCACATCCCGGGCCTGTTGTTCGCTTTTCCTGGCATGGCGGGGAACCGACTCTTCTGGGAATTGATTTTTTTAAAAAAGCGGTGGCTTTTCAGAAAAAGTATCAGCCTGCAGGAGTTCTGATTCAGAACGGCATACAGACAAATGGGACATTGCTGGATGAAACATGGTGCAGGTTTTTAAAAAAAGAGGGGTTTTCCGTTGGATTGAGCTTAGACGGTCCGGAACACCTTCATAACAGATACCGAACCACAAAATCAGGAAAGGGAACCCATTCACGGGTTATGCTTGGGCAACAGCTCCTGCAGAAAAACCAGATCCCCTATGATATTCTGTGTGTGGTGCATCATCATAATGTGGACCATCCCCTCGATGTGTATCGCTTCTTCAAAAGAATAGGTGCTGTTTATATCGGTTTTCTTCCCGTAATTAATTCTCTAACAGATAGCGTTGATCCTGAAAAATACGGCACTTTTCTCTGCTCCATATTTGATGAATGGAAAACATATGATATTGGCCGTATCAAAGTTCAAATGTTTGAAGAAGTATGTGCAAAAGCTATGGGTCAGGATCATGCGCTTTGTATTTTTCGAAAGGCATGTGGCGAAATTCCAGTGGTTGAAATAAATGGAGATGTGTATCCATGCGATCATTTCGTAAGGCCTGCGTTTAAATTAGGGAACCTGAACACAACTCCTCTTGGAAAATTAATGAATCTTAAAACCATGAGAGAGTTTGGAAAGAATAAAAAAACCGGTCTGGCATCACAGTGTAAATCCTGCGAAGTTCTCGCTTTTTACAATGGGGGATGCCCCAAGGACAGAATCCTGCACATATCCGGATCAACCATGAAACTCAATCACCTGTGCCGTGGCTACAAACGTTTCTTTAATCATTGTCTTCCCTTTGTTGAACAGCTTCAAAAGCTTATGCCAAAACAACAACAAGAAGATAAACCTGTAAGAACAGGCCGCAATTCTCCCTGTCCCTGTGGAAGTGGGAAAAAATTCAAACGGTGTTGTATGACACAATAAATCAGGGCATCTCTTGATTTATTCGATTAATTTCTCAGAAAGAAATTCAATGGTTCGTTTCCAGGCCAGATTTGCCGCATCCGGATTATAACGGGATGCGCTTGTATCATTGTGAAATGCATGATTTGCACCATCATACATGTAGAGCTTGTAATCAATACCAGCTGATTTCAAGGCTGCTTCAAAGTCTGGGATATCTTTGTTGATACGCTCGTCAAGGCCGGCATAATGGAGAAGGAGAGCAGATTTTATTTTCGGAACATCGGTTGCAACAGGCTGCATTCCGTAAAAAGGGACTGAGGCCTGAATGTCCTGTGTCTGTACAGCCAACTGGTTGGCCAACCCTCCCCCCCAGCAAAAACCGATAACGCCTACTCTGCCTGTTGTTTTCGGGTGAGTTTTTAAATACTGGGCAGCAGCGATAAAATTCTGAACAGTCTGCTTGCTATCAAGTTTTCGTATAAGATCCCTGGCTTCATCCGGGTCAGAGGGAGTGCCTCCCATGGGAGATAATGCATCGGGTGCTAATGCTGTAAATCCCTCAAGAGCCATTCTTCGGATGACATCTTCAATATGGGGATTTAATCCTCTGTTCTCATGAATAACGATCACTCCGGGTTGTTTGCTTTCAATTTTTTTTCTGGCAAAATATGCCCTGATGTTCCCACTTTTGCCGGGATAATCCAGGTAATCTGTATTTAACCGTGGATCATCCCGGGATATGGTTTCAGCATGGGCATGGCTGTAATCAAGCATGGGCAAAAATGCCAGGGCAGAAGCAGTGCCGCCCGTCAGGATTGTTAGTTTTTTTAAAAAGTCCCGACGATCCATGCCCTCCTCAATGTAATGGTCATGCAAACGAATAATATCCTGATTCATCTCTTTTTCCTTTCGTTTGGGGAAATGTGATGATTGCTCCGGTCGTTTATGGTTCTCAATTATATGTGATGATTCAGTCCCGTGGCAAGAAAAAAATTTACTGTCGCACCTTCTTTGAACTACCTGAAAGGACAAACATTATCTCCTATAAATCGGATGATAGTTATCAAAAGAGTGTCACCTCCAATAAAAAAAATGTATAGTCAAAATTTCAAATTGTTAAACTGAGAGATTTGATCGTGGCCGCTGAGCGAGTTAAATTGAAGGCTCACTCGTCGCCCCCGAAATCAATCGCTCAGAACCGTACCAGAAGTGCTGTCCTTTCATTGAACAGAGCAAAAACTTCGTATATTGTCCAACTTTTGGGGATTTCCGTAGCGGTAGTTGCCTGAACATCAAAGACCTTAAAATTCTTTTAGCGCTGAGACCGAACACCCTTAACAGCTAATTTGTCTGCCCGTTCATTACCAAAGTCTCCGTTATGTCCCTTAACATGCTTTATAGATATTTTTTTGAAAGGCTTCATTAGATTTTTAATTGAGGAAACAAGATCCAAATTGGCCTTTGCTTTCCAGTTCTTAGTGAGAATACCAATTGCATATGTACTATCTGTATAAACCGTAATTTGTGTATCATGCCGAGAGGACATATACTCAAGTCCGATTTTAATTGCGGTCAATTCTGCGATATTATTAGTTGCTTTCCCTAAGGATTTTGAAAACTCATGAATAACTTTTTCACCCTGCATAATGACAACGCCCGAACCGGCTGGTCCTGGATTTCCAGCGCAGGCACCATCTGTATAGAGTACAATGGATTTAGCTTGTGAAAAATCATGCTCTTTTTCTGATATTACCGGCTTTTGACTTTTCGAGGGTACGTCCTCGGAACCTGAGAGTATTTGAATAGCACGTTTTGTCAAAACTTCTATTTGTTTATGTATTTCTTTTAATTCTACTCTCTCATTCTCTGATAATTCGTGTTTCATCAAATTTTTCTCCATTTCCCAAAAGGATATAACCATATGAGCTATTGCACGGGTTGCAATTTGCGAACAATCTATCAATACCAGGCACATTTTATATATCAAGCTCTATTTTCTATTGTGCCGCATAAGTAACTTTGATATTGACTTAACTATTATACGACATACACCGATCTATAAAGGAATAGCAATGCCAAATTCATTTAAAAACCTAAATATTAATAGAGAGACCTATGACAAGCTTATAAAGGAGCATGAATTATGTTCCTTAGACCACCCAGTTGAAATTCAAAAAAAAGGCAATGGTCTCCATCATAAAATTACCAAAAAAGGAAAATCAGCCAGGTTTATCGCTTTTTTTAAGAAAAATGGGTCCACAACTTTCCAAATTATAGATCCTGTAGATAATATAGCAAAAGATTTCCTTGAAGAAATTTGTGAAAAATGTATCGTAAACAAAACAAATAGTGGTCATATTTCATGTCCTGATTTCTCTCAGGATAAATTTGAATTACTGATTGAGTTTTTACAAGAAGAAAATGAAATAAACGAGATCCAAAATAATGAAAATGAAATACACTACAAAGCTACAAGCAAATATAAAGATAGCATCACATTAAAAAGATATCCGACAACAAACAGTTTTTTAATTCAGGGCCGACCCTTATATCTTTATTCAGAAGCAAAGTCATTACTCGCAGGACTAATAGACTTTGATAAAGTCGTCGAAATAGAGTCCAATCTTTATAAAATCGATATCAAGCCAAACGATATTCAGCTCGAAATTGAAGGAAGACTGGCCCCGGTTATAGATTTTTTGGATGAAAAAATTATTAAAATCATTGCACCATCATTTGTTTTGATGAAAATTGAAATCCAGCTTGATGATTATTCAAGTTTTGTTTTCCCGGCTTTACGCGGAATTGAGGGCTACATTCGAAAACTATTATCGGAGTATTCAAAAGATCATAAAAACACAAAACAAATAGGTTCATTATTCGATGCCAACTCATTTGAACCTTTAGACTTTTTAAAAAAAGATATAGCAAATGATAATGTTTGCCTTGCTTTGAAAGATGCTTATTCTATTTACTATAAGCATCGGCACACGTTGGTTCACACCCAATCTTTTGCGGAAACTACTCGAATAATAGAAAAAAAACAAACCGCAGAAGCCTTGCTTAATGAAATCTTTGATGTTATATGTAGCTCCTTTTTGCGGATATAAACAATGATAGACTTTGAAATCAAAAAAATCAATGAACCGGAGTACGAATGTATCGTATGGGCAACGAATTATAAAAACCCATTAGATAATTTGGAAGACATTGAAAAAATTTTAAAAATCAAACAATGCACCGGGAGAATTTTGTTTGATTTTCTATTATCTAATGGTGTTAACTCTGATCGATTTTTTGAATGCCCTTTTGATGGAAATAAACTTCAACCTTTTAAAATTAAAAGGGTTGAGACTAAGGGTGTTTCTAAGGTCATTCAAAAACTCTCATTAAACTTTCTTTCAAAAACTAAATTTATAGAAAAAAGCGTATTAACAAAAGCTGAAAGGTTTTTATTAAGAAAAAAAAGATTGTTCAATCTGTAGACTCAAATATTTAAAAAGTTTACCTTCCCCTTGCCGGCCCATTTAAAAGTTAAAGAATTCTGGTTTTGGTTTACCCTGTTCCTTTCTTGATTTTTCAGGAAACCCCGTATAGAGTGTTACAGGTTTAACGATTTCTAACCTTGTAAATATAAAGTTTTGCATTATTTTTCCAAAAGATATTGTTGAGATAAATCCACAACCCAAGGAGCAAGACAATGAACATTGCAATAGCAATCATTCTTATTGCCGGTATCGGTTTTGCCATTATGATAAAAAAGGGCAAAGCCAAAGGGACTGCGGCAAAAGACAGCCCGCAGCCTTCGCCAGCCCCCCGGTCTGAAACATCTCCCGACCAGGAGTACAAGGCCGTTCTGGATTCTTTGTTAAATTTAAATATTCTGATGAGAAAGGACAGAAATCTTCCAGTTGAAATGACCGCGGAAATAGAAGCCATTATTGATGACCTTATGGCAATCACGCCGGAAATGATGGAAAGATATCCCGGTGAAACCCTGACCTATGAAATCAAAAAAATCGGCAGGGAACATCTTTACAAGACTGTCAAGGAATACCTTGACCTGTCACAGGACAGCCGAAAGAACCAGTTTGACATATTTGAAAAAACTATAAAAAGCCTGCATGACGTCTCCAACCGGTCCAGGGATATTGTTGAAAAAAATGAGACCGCAGAATTTAAAACAATGGCGAATTTCCTTGCAGGTAAATTTTCATAAATATTTACAGATTTAAACCTTTTGTTATGATATCTCTTATTTAGGAGGACAAAATGAACGATATGGTGCAAGACCTTCAAAACGTCGCTCAACAGGCAAAAGCTCCGGTACTTGCCGAAGTAACTCAGGTATCTGGTCAAGGGGCACTAACCCCGGTCCAGGCTCCTTCCAATCTTGAACCTGTACAACCCAAACACATGGCGGTTGAAGATATACAGGCTATTGAAGCCCAGGCCAATGAATTCCTTGAAAAAATAAAAACTGATCCATCTGACTGGCAGCTTGGCAATTTCGTTTTCGGCCTGGGCCAGGGAATTATGGACGAAACCCAGGCCCAGGTGACCCTTTATGACCGTAAAATGGGCAATGTGCTCAAAAATGTGGCTGCAGATGATTCTTCCCCTGTGGGCAAAAATATCCTTGCCATTAAAATAGAATTGGACAAGGTGAACCCCACCATGGTGGCAAGAGCTGAGATGCCCTTTTCCAAAAAAATGCTGGGTCTGTTCACAAAGACCGTGAACCGGCTGCCTAAGGGAGATGAAATACTTAAGATTATCGCAGAGCGAAGGGAAACCGTTAATTCCACAATTGACGGTATCCGTGATCATCTAAGGAATGAAGCCGACCAGGTAGCCTTTGATGCATCAGAGCTTTCCACCATTTGTGACTCTTTAAAAGAGATTCAGCCAAGGCTCCAGGAACAAATCTACCTCGGACAGATCATCTGGCAGAAACTGATGGATCATATAGGAACCATTGAAGATGCGAGAAACAAAGAGGCCCTGACTACACTGACCAGTGACCTTGCCATGGCTGTGGTGGACCTCCAGACCATTGACAACTCAAATCTCCAGACACGGTTTGGCGGAGAGATGATGGTGAGAAATTCCCACCTGGTCAGACGGCTGGTACAGAGGACTGACATGATCCTTTCCACGGCTGTTAAAAATGCCCTGGCTGTCAGGGTTGCCGCTGAACAACAGATGGAGACCATGCAACACCTGGATATGGTTCAGAAGGCTGCTGCCGAAACCATGAAAGACACGGCCACTGTTATTGGCAATGCCGCCATCAAAGGCGCTAAAATGAGTCAGAGCATGACCGTAAACATTGAAGCTCTTGAAGAAGCGTGTCAAACCTATGAACAGGCTTTTGAAACCTATGCCCTGATTTCACAGGAAACTATTAATATTGCCTCCCAGAGCTCCAATGCCCTTGGAAAAATGAATGACCGGTTCCGGGCAAGAACCGATGCGTTAACAGCAAGGCGTGAGGACACATAGGTCTGACGTTTAAATTTGGAGGAATTGTATGCTTGATATAGCAACACAAAAATCTTTCCAGGAAAGATTGGGTGCCATCAGAACCCTTAAAAAAGAACAGCTTGTTTCCGGACAGGAAAAGATGTTGCTGAGCTTGAAGGAAGCCGGGAAACATTCATTTTTTGAATACCTTGGCAACACCTATTTTGTAAAAAGCTTAAATAAATATGAAGAAACTTCCGATGATTTTAAAAACAAAAAAGGATATTTTATTTCTGAACTGACCTGTCTTTGCCTTGAATCCGGACAAACTTTAAATTTTGAATGGGAATTCGATGATGAACTTGAAATTTCCATAACCCTTGAACGATTTTCATTCAGGAGTCTAAAAGATGATGCAGGAGAGTCCATAGATGAAGATGATCTTGACCAGATTGCCGATGACAAGGATATGATTGTGATCAATGGTGAAAAATTCTGGTATGAAGATGACTGGGCATCGATTTATTACCGGGGAAGCAAGGAAGAAAAGGTCTATATGTATGAATTTGAAAATGAAGGCCATACCAAATTTCTGACCATTGAGGAATGGTCGGGATCAGGCAAGGATGAATACCAGATTTATACTTCAAGCCCTGTTGATCCGAACACTATCAGCATCATCAGCAAAGGAGACCTTTAAGGATGATTCATAAAAAAAGACATCTCCTTATGAACTTCATTGCAGGATTGACCATTGCAGGCCTGATTGTTATCTTGACGACCGGATGCGGCGCAGGTCTCCCCAAAGATCTAAAAAATGAAGCCAAATCTCTGCCCGACGTCATTAAGACCGGTCAATCCCAGGTGGACAAACATAAGGATAAATATTTAAGCCTGACGAAAGCATCTGAATTTAAGGCTGTTAAAGCATTTGCCTTAAAGGAAAACTGGATTCAAAAATTTCAACTTGCCCATGATGAACTTAACAGAGCAAAAGAACTTTATGACAAAGACTTGAAACCCCTGGTCAGCAAAAACAAACCCGAGCTTGTTCCCCAGGTTAAACAGCAGATCAGCCGGATAAAAAAAGTTCTCCAGGATGCTGAAGGTTTGGCCCGGTACCCGTCTTCACGCTTTTCAAAGATCAGGGAGACCATTGACAATGCCAAAGGTTTAAACTCCCGGTCAAAAAACGATGCCGAACAGATCAGCCGGATTGCAAATGAAATAAAAACCGGCCCCATAGCAAAAGCCGACACTGACTTTCCTGATTTATCAGAAAAAATAAATGCCCGGTTTGCACCTCTATCAAAACTTGAAAGACAGTCCCACGATTATTTGAGTATTGTGACAGCCGAATACAACAGGCATTCGGCAGGGTCAAATGCCGATTATGCGGCTTTCACAGATAGTACTGAAGCGCTTTCTTCCGATCTTTCACAAGCTAAAACCCTTGAAACAAAAATAACCGGAGAAATGGCCCAGCTCTATTCAGGTTACACAAAAATCCTTAAGGATATGAAAGAAGAGTATTTCGTAACCATAAAAAGGGAATCCTGGAATGAAAACTCTGATTATTACGACCCAAAGTTTGCCACCTTTCAACGTCAGGTCAGTCCTGAATTATATGAGGGGTTAACGGCTGATAACCTGGATACCATTGCAGCGATTACCGCAGGCTTCACAGGGTCAAAATTTTCAAGCAAGGTCGGCAACATGTGGAAAGAATTGTCCATTAACCCTGCCGAGCAATGGCCGGGAAGAGGGCATAATGCCGCTGCTTTCTGGGTTGAAGATTCAAAGGAAGCCTATTTCCATAAATACACGCTGGAAGAAAACGGTGAAACAAAAGAGACGGATTGGGAAAAAGTGGATGCAAGCTTTTATGATGCCAAGTTTGAATACCTTGGTATGGCTATACTGGCCAAACCCTATGGTGTGTTTGAACAGGATCGTCTGACCCAGGCAGCACCGCCGGGAATGGCCTATGTGGGCAATTCGCAATACGGGGAATGGAAAAAAGATAATACAGGCAATCAATTCTGGTCCTGGTATGGAAAATATGCCCTTTTTTCCATGCTCTTCAGTCCTCGGCCATCCTATTATGGTTACAATTCCTGGAATGGCTGGAACAATAATTATAGGAACAGCCGGCCGTATTTCGGCAAGACCCAAAAAGGGTTCCAGAAATATGGTACGTCTGGCACCTTACTAAAACAATCACCAGGATTTCAGAGTACAAATTTTGCAAAAAGCGGCGGTTTCAAATCCCAGACCGCTTCTGTCAGGGGCGCCGGGGCCAACCTTCGTGGCGGTGGTCCGAAAAGTAAAGGTAAATAGAACAATTCTAAGGAGGAAAGAATGGATATAGCTGTAACTCTCACAGGGCTTAGTCAAGCACTTACATATGTCATTGTGGGCATCTTTTTTATCTGGCTGGTTAAAAAAATAGATGACCGGCGCACAAAAGAGTTTGATGATGATACGCATATTGATGATGGAAATGTTGCTGTAGGCTTAAGAAGGGCCGGGCTTTATCTCGGGATTGCCATTGCACTTTCAGGTGCCATGGGCGGATCTTCAAAAAGTTTTTTTCTTGATGTGATCCAGTTGTTGATTGATGGGCTTATTATCACGGGATTTATGTTCTTGTCCCGGTTTATCAATGATTTTATCATGTTGAGCAATATCAATAATGATGAAGAATGCATCAAAGTATTTCAACAGCCTGACGGGAGTGAAGTTGTCGGGAATACAGCTGTGGGCATGGTCGAAGCAGGAATGTATATTGCCACAGGATTCATTCTTAACGGATCACTTTCAGGAACCGGTGGAACCTTTTTCCAGGGAATTGTAAGTGCCATTCTCTTTTTTATCGTGGGGCAACTGACCTTGTTATTTTTCGGATTTCTTTATGAGGTGATCACGCCCTTTAATGTAAGGAAAGAAATAAAAGATAATAATTTGGCAGCCGGTATCGGACTTGGCGGTCTCCTCATGGCTTTAGGCATTATTCTCATGTCAAGTATTTCAGGTCCGTTCACAGGATGGGCCAATGATCTTGCAGGTTTTGGCATATATGCTTTTTTCGGAATTGTTATGCTGTTGATTTTCAGGACAGTGATCGACAGACTTCTTCTGCCCACGACCGATATTGCCACGGAAGTCAAGGAAGACCGGAATGTTGCCGCCTTGATCGTTGTGGTAAGTGCCATTAATGCGGTTGCGATTATCATAGCCTTCTCCATGTAAAAAAATGACAAAAACAAAGGCCCGGCTCAATTTTGCATCTGTGTTGCTGTGCGCCTGCATGTTTGCGAGCGGTGCCTGCGGCATTATCCTTGAATATATCCAGGCAAGCCTTGCCTCCATGATCCTTGGCAATTCCTTTGAACAATGGGCCATGGTCATTGGACTCATGCTGTTCTGGATGGGGTTTGGCAGTCTGATCCAGGCACAGATTTCAAAAAAATATCTTATTTACACTTTTATCGCCGTTGAAACAGCACTTGCACTTGTGGGAGGGTTTTCTCCTACTTTAACTTACATATCTTACGGTTATACCGCCCATTACATCCTGGTCCTGTATTTTTTCGTCAGTTTCATCGGGATCATGATAGGACTTGAAATCCCCGTGATTATCAGGATCAACAACGACTTCAGCAAAGAATTATCCACCAACCTTGGAAACATCCTGAGCGCTGATTACCTTGGCTGCCTGATCGGTTCATTCATTTATGTATTTGTTCTTTTAAGATTCACACCCATCACGGAAGCAGCCTTTCTGACTGCCGGGGCCAACTTTTCTCTGGCCTTTATCACCTTTATCTATTTCTCAAAAAAAGGCCTGTTAAAGAGAGGATTTCTGATTCCTGCCATCATGCTGATCACTTTTTGTGCCATCTTTTACGGATATCTTAATAACCGGCAATGGAATATAAAAATTGAGCAACCCCTGTATGATGACCCCATTATATTAAGCAAAACCACCCGATACCAGCATATCGCCATTACCCATTACAAGCCCTTTGATGAAGTCAGGCTCTTTTTAAACGGGAACCTGCAATTTTGCAGCACAGATGAACAACGATACCATGAACCCATGGTGCATCCGGTCATGAATCTTGTTCCGATCAAAAAAAGAATCCTTATTCTCGGCGGCGGAGATGGCTGTGTCTTAAGGGAGGTCTTAAAATATAAAGACGTAAAAGAAGTGCTTCTGGTGGACCTTGACCCTGAAATGACCCGTCTTGCTAAAACCCATTCTGTTTTAAAGCGAATTAACCAGGACGCCTTCAAAGATGCCCGCCTTGTCACCATAGCAGGCAAAGGAGTCTCCCCGGGAATCGATAAAAGGCTCTACATTGAAACCAATAAAAAAAATCAGCACGCCAAACAATCTGAAACCCGGAAACTTGCCGATGTAAAACTGATGAATATTGATGCAGATAAATTTTTAAGCGCTGTTTCCGGCTTCTGGGATGTCATCATAATTGACCTGCCGGACCCCTCCACGCCTGAATTGACCAAGCTTTACGCCAAAGAGTTTTATAAAAAAGTGAAGCAGCACCTGTCACAGCATGGGTTGATGGTGGTTCAGGCAACATCGCCTTATCTTGCAAAGGAAAGCTTTCTTTGTATCGGAAGAA
>NZ_JABZFL010000012.1 GCF_014237455.1 Desulfobacula sp.
TTTGTTTTTTTGCCGAAATACAGTATAGAACTCATTTTTGATTCTATACAGAGTTTATTTCAAACTCTTTAGGAGGTTGCCTTTTATATGATTATCAGGCTTTCCTTATTGTCGTTATTGAACTCAATAACGACAATAAGGAAAGCCTGACCCCATAACAACAAAGGAGGGCATCGTTGAATTATTCAGGTTACGCTTCAATTCATGCTCGCCATATTCCTGACAAGGTCTGCCTGATCGAACGCACTCCGGCAACGGGTGAAAGAAGGTCTATTGCCTGGAAGGAATTTAATGACGAGATCAATCGAACAGCCAACTTTTTGGCAAAGGACCTGGGGGTTAAGCATGGAGATTTTGTTATGCACCTTCAGAAAGATTCACTGGAATGGCTCATTACGTATTATGCCATCATACGTCTGGGAGCGGTAGTAGTACCCTTAAACTTCCGGTTTGAAACTTCTGATGTATTGTATGCAGCAGAAGTCTGTAATCCTGAAGTCTTTATTCTCGGTTCAGAATTTTTAGGAGTTGTCCAGCCTGCTCAAAAAGATCTTACTACCATTAAAAACTATATCTGTATTGGCAATGATGTCCCGGACGACATGATCAATTTTAAGGTCGTGCAAGATTATGAAGACACCTCTGATGCACTGGTTGAAGTTGACAGGGATCACGATCTGGCCATGATGTTTACGTCTGGAACAACAGGGAAACCCAAACCCGTACTTCACACCCATTTCTCGATTAATAATACAGCTATTGGTAATGGAATGACCTATTTCGTTCAAAAGGATGATAATTATTTATTCTTTTTACCTTTATATCACAGTGGCACCATGTTTTTATGGGCACCTTTTTATGCCACCGGAGCTGCGGGAACCATTATAAGAGATTTCAGGGACCCCAAATGGATCATTGAAGCCATTGCCGAGGAAAAATGCACGGATGTGCTGTTTGTGGTGCCCATTGGGATTGCTGTTCTCAATGCCATAGACAAAGGGGAGATTGTTCTTTCCGATTATGATCTGTCTTCATGGAAATATATGGAGATCGGTGCTCAACCTGTGCCATTTGATATTATGAAACTTCTGGTGAAAAGACTGCCTTGTGCCGTATCTAATATTTATGGCATTACAGAGGGCGGCGGTGGCGGATTGTTCAACCTGTATCCGGAAGATGTCCTTTCAAGACCCGGTTCCATCGGCAAACCAACTTTTGGTGTAGAAGCTAAAATTGTCGGTCCCACAGGAGATGAACTTGGCTGTGATGAGGTTGGTGAGCTGATATTCAGAACACCCAGAATGATGCGGGAATATTATTCAAATCCTGAAAAAACACAAGAAGCATTAAAAAATGGTTGGCTTTATACCGGGGATTTACTAAAGAGAGATAAAGATGGGTATTTTTACATTGTTGACCGAATGAAAGATATGGTTACCAGTGGCGGTGAAAACATCTTCCCTGTTGAAATCGAAGATGCACTGATGGATCATCCCGATATAGATGATATCGCATGTATCGGATACCCGGATGACAGACTGGTGGAGATTGTTCTTGCAATCGTTCAAATCAAAGAGGGCAGGCAGTTGAGTGAAGAAGAAGTGATCGAATTCGCAAAATCAAAACTCTCCCTTTATAAGGTGCCGCGTAAGGTTATTTTTGATCAGGTTCCCAGAAATCCTACCGGGAAGCTGATGAAACCCCAACTTCGGGAGAAATTTACCGGTAGAAAGGAGGCATTTAAAAAACTGGATTAATAAATTTTTTATTAAACTTAAATTAAAGGAAAGGAACTAAGTATGAAACTTCGAACATTTTTAGTATTATTGCTTGTTTTAATTGTGGGATCATTTATGTTCACCTCTCCGGTGTTTGCAAAGAAGGCACCCTCGTTGGATAAGTGGAAACCTGATTTTGACCCCAAAGGAGCCAAATACAAATGCATGGTTTCTAACGTGTCAACTCCGGGTCTGGTAGGTACACTGGCCGGTTTTGAAATCCGCGATGAAGTCTGGAAAAGAACAAACGGCCAGGTCTATGTGGACTTTAAACCCTATTCCATGCTGGGGGGTGAAGTGGAAGTGTTGAACATGCTTCAGATGGGTGCTGTCCAGGGTATGGGTGTCAGCTCTGTGGCTTCGACAAACCTGGGTCCCAGATTCGGTCTTGTGAATCTTCCTTTCCTTGTGAATTCTTTTGAAAATCTTGATAAATTCATCAATAATAAAAAGATTTTTAACCATTTTTTAAATGCAATGGATCACCAGGGGATAACCGGTCTTGATATTACAGGATATGGAAATTATGGCTGGGCAACCACCATACCCGTTAGAAATATTGCAGATGCCAAAAAGGTAAAGTTCAGAATTGCAGAAGCGGCTGTTAATCAGTTAAGCTACAGAAACTGGGGATTCAATCCTGTTTCCATGCCATGGCCTGATGTGCCGGTTGCTTTGAAACAGGGCGTTATCACAGGCCTTGATCATACGCTCACCGTTTGTAATGTAACAAAGAAATTTGAAGTGGCCAAATATTTTACCCAGATTAACTATGCCCAGGGACTTTTTATCTGGATTTTTAATAAGGCCTGGCTTGCAAAGCTCCCTGCTGACATAAGAGGCGCTTTTATTGCCAGTGTCCATGATGTCTGTGCAAAGAGCCGTGTGAAATCACTCACGGAAGAAAATACCAATATCGAAAAAGCAAAAGCAGCCGGTGTCGAATTCTTTAAGCTTTCAGATTCAGACATGGCAACCTTATTGGAACAAAGCAAGGGAGTATATGACAAATATGCCCCGGAAATTAATAAGCTTTATCCTGGCGATACCTACAAACCGGATAATTTCTTAAAAGAAGTTCAGGGATTGCTGCAATAAGTTAATTGTTGATTGATAACAACCGTTTAACAGGACTTGGTTTATGCTTGGGAAAAGTTTAAAAAAAATAGACACCATTGTCACCAATATGGAAGAGTGGACCCTTTTTATTATTGTAATGGCAGCACTTTTATCTCTTTTTGCCAACGTTGTTTTAAGGTATGGGTTTAATTACACCCTTGCCTGGAGTGAAGAGTTGGTGCGCATAGTCATTATTTACTCAACATTTGTGGGTGCCAGTGTGGCAGTCAAGCAAAGGGCAATGATCAAAATCGATGCCATTGTCCAGATCTTTCCCAGGCTTAAATCAGGATTGACATTTTATTCCAATATACTGATGCTTATTTTTGCCTGCATGATGGTGTACTATGGGTATAAAATGACCCACCTGCAGTTTTTGACAAACCAGAAAACAATTATCATGCAGATTCCCCTTGTCGCTATATATACCATCATGCCTGTAATGGGCGTGATGGTATTTATCAGAACTGTTCAGGTAATAATTCAAGATTTTCGAACCAGACATCCGAAATAGGTAAAAGGGTTTATTTTCATGCAGATCAGCGATTTGATTATTCTATGTATTCTCCTGGGTTTTATGACAACGTATATCCCGGTCTTTTTATGTTTGTTTTTTACTGCAACCATTGGTTTTGTCGTATTCCTGGATATTCCTCCCGATCTGTTGGCACAGACACTTTTCCGGAGTCTTGATAAGTTTGCACTGGTTGTGGTCCTGTTCTTTATCCTTTGTGGTAATATAATGAGCAAAGGGAAAATGATTGAAAAATTGATCAACCTTGCCAATGCCCTGGTCAGCTGGCTGCCGGGAGGCCTTGGTATGGCCGGTGTCATTGGCTGCGGCCTGTTTGGTGCCATATCCGGATCTACAGTTGCCACAGTGGTTGCCCTTGGCGGATTCATGATTCCGGCTCTTATCAAGAACGGGTATGACGAGGACTACACACTGGGCCTTATGACCACCTCCCCAAACCTTGGTGTTATCATTCCGCCCAGTATCAGCATGATCTTTTATTCAATGATCAGCAATGTATCTTTGGAAGGGCTTTTTATGACAGGGCTTATCCCGGGCATTCTTATCATTGCCTGTGTATGTCTTTATACCTGGCTTCTTTACAGAAAAAGAACGGATATCAACAGATTGCCTGCCCCTGATTTTAAGCAGCTATATATTATTTTAAAGGAAGGATTCTGGGCAATAATGCTCATTGTTATCATTTTTGGCGGCATATTTTCAGGCATGTTTACTGCAAATGAAGCAGCAGTTGTTGCTTGTGTATATGCGTTCCTGGTTGAGCTTTTTATTTTCAAGTCCATGGGGTTTAAAGTAGTAAAAGAAATAACCGTCAGTTCTGCTGTAACCAGCGCCACCTTGCTTTTAATTGTTGCATCAGCCACGTGTTTCGGGAGATATCTGACCTTTGAGAATATTCCTAACAGGGTGGCGGAAATTGTTGTGGCAAGTATTCAATCTCCCATTGTTTTTTTACTGGCTATGAACATCCTGCTGCTCGTTATCGGCATGTTCATGGATATTATTTCCGCGACATTGATATTGGGCCCGGTATTCCTGCCGTTGCTTGGCCCCTTTAATGTAGACCCCATGCATTTCGGTCTCATCATGACTGTAAACCTTGCCATTGGGTACTGTACGCCGCCTATGGGAGTGAGTTTGTTTATTACGGGGGCACTTGCCAAGCGGGATATCATCTATGTCTCAAGGGCAGTAATGCCATTCCTGGCTATTCAGATCGGGGTACTCTTCTTTTTGACATATTTTCCTGAAGTTGTACTTTTTTTGCCCAGGCTTTTGGGATATATGTAAAAAAAGAAGGTTTGTGCCAATAGCTTGATAACAGACGCCGGGATTCAAGGAATATCAACCTTTTTTGAATCCCGGCGTCTGTTTAATCTACGTGACTATATCCCTTTATCAATGATCTTTTTGTCGTGTAACAGTCTTTCCTGAATGCCTCTTGAGACTTTCCAGTTTTTCTCAAAATCATTCCAGAAATCCTTGTTCTCATCTTTCCAGCCTTTTCCAAAGCGCTGGTTAAAATGGTTGCCCAGTTTTTCAAACAGAAGTTTCCAGGTGGCTTTGCCATCATTATGTGCACCCAGAAGTTCATTGATTAATGAGTCAAGATCACTTAAATGTTCTTTGGAAAGATAGGAAATAGCGCCTTTTTTAATGGACTGCATCAAGGATTCCGGGTTCAATGAATTGGCCGTCAGCATGACAGCAGGAATATCTCTTTTTACACATTCTTCTAAAAGCTGAATCCCGTTGACGCCCATAATGTCGAGAATAGCAAGGTCATATTGGGTCTGGAGAATTTTTTGGGAAGCTGTCTCATAGTCCTGGGCAACATCCACCTTTGCTTCATTCAAAATTTCCTGTATGGTTTCAATGACGTCCCATTCGTCGTCAACAGCCAGTATGTGTTTGTTTTTGAGAAAAGAATCGGTTTGTGTCATTTTTTCTCCTTATAAAATATATGCAGGTATCGGTGCCGTTTGTTTTATAATAATTTTGTCAATGTCATTAATTGGATAGTAAATATTAATCAATTCTATTTTTCCTCTTAACTTTATAAAGTAATCAAAAAGAGTTGAAAAGTCAAGCCATTACAGGTGTTAAGTCGGGGTATGATTGCGATGAATCCGATTGAATTTCTTACAGTTTTTAAATGCCGCTGCGCTGACCGCCAAAACTCGCTATCGCTCAGACACTTGGCGGTCTTAACGCTCCACGCCATTAAGAATCTGTACAGAAGCCCAATCAACGATTCCCTGCAACCAGACCTCCCAGGCACTCCCCGGCAGGCCCTTTGATGTTTTTATCAATAATAACCGGGTTCTGTCCATGAAAACAGGTGGCTGAACTTGGATATTACTTTACATATTTTTCCTGGTATGTCAGGGTATTTTGAGTTGTTTAAAAATAAATTTAAAAACTGTATTAGATGCTTTGATATTATAATATAAAGAAAATATATAGCGCTAATATACAGATTTTTTTCTGCTTAATATGATACGTTATGTGGTTTTCATAATTATCTTTAAGTCTCCCAATGTTGGAGGTGCTCTCATGACAAAATCGATAAATAAGAAGAAAAAAGGATATTGGGGACGAAGAGCCCCATTTTACCTCATCAAGAATTTTAATTGAGCATTGGCTTCCCTGGAAGTTTTCCAGGATATGATTGAAAGGCAAGAAGACCGTGTACTGAAGGCTTTCACAGGACTGGAAGGTGGTATGGTGGCAAGTGGTTCGACCTGTGGTGTGGTAACAGGCGGCGCTTTAGGACTCGCACTGATGCACGATAATGTGCTGAAGGAGAGAGGAATTGCAGCAGAGGTAGCGGTGCTGTCTCTAATTGGTGAATACATCAGATGGTTTGAAGAGAGTTTTGGCTCATCATTTTGCAGAGAAAGAAGTGGCGTAGATTTTTATACAACCATGGGACAGCTGCGCTATTTTTTACCAGGTGACAGAGTTGGAAAGTGTTTGTGGCATATTAGAGGCGCAATGAGACAATTGCATATCTATCAGGAGAAAGATTTGCCTGGAATGGGTCTGGAGCCGAAGGAAATACAGAGTGAACCAATACATTGTGCGCAGGCTGTATTAAGAGGTATAAGAGATCGCACTGGTATAGGCGACCCACTTCTTGAGCGCTTGTCTTTCATTTTTGATGGGGGAGTGGGCCTTCAAGGGGGAATTTGTGGTGCTCTCGCCGGAGCAGTTATGGGCATAAATCTCCTATTAGGGATGGATATTCGTGATACATCATATTTTCAAACACTTAAGGCATTTGTTGTTGGTCATATTAATCTGCTCTTAGAAAAGCCTATTGGAGAACCTGAACCCTTTGGTGTAGGTAAGAGTGTTGTTCAAAGATTCAGAAAGGAAGCAGGTGCGACAGAATGCCATACAATTACGGAGAAGGCGTTTTCTGACTGGAATAATTTCCAAGGGCATATATCTTCTTCTGATAAATGTACAGGATTGATCGAGCTTGCCACAACTGAAGCATCAAATGCTATCAAAAGATTGATATGAAAGGTCCTCAGAAGTGAGCCACATAGGGCCCAAGGACAAATTCACTTCACACAGGCCTATGGCACCACATAACCAGGCTCTTGCAGCCGACAGCTAATCGCTGCGACCGCTGAGCGCCGACGTCAGTCTAGAACAATTCCAATTGCCTGTCTTTTTTCCGGGGGGCAGATTGAAGAATATTTATTTTTTTAAGGTCTGAACATCTTTTTTCTATTCCGGGTTTTTCCCATTCCAGGCAGAATGCCGGTTGGGGATGGTCGGAATAATCGACTTCCATTAAGTGGGGTTTTACTTTTTTAATGGCGGTTAATTCATTCAATATCAGTTCTTTTTCCTGATTGGTGATTACGGGAAAACCATAGGGATTGTTTTTATGCTTTAAGGGTTTGCCTGACGCTGTTCTTTCATTAACAAAAAGAATGTGTTTCTTTAATCTATTCTCCATATAAAGGTTGGATAAATCAATAATATTTTCTTTAATCTTGGCGATAGAATCATAGAAACTATGATCAATTTCACATCCGATGGAATTTCTGGCAGATGCCATGGATGCTGCCATGGTGGTTCCCGTGCCAAGAAAAGGGTCAAGAACGATGTCTCCTTTAACGGAGTACATATTGATCAGCCGAAGGGCCAGCTCAAAGGGAAATGCACCGCTTCTTTTTCTGGAAGCCTTATCAAGCAACCCCTGGCGGCTTCCTTTAATATCAAACCAGAGATCTGAGAAAAACATATTTCTTTCTTCCCAGAATATGGCGCTTCGTCTTCTGTTCTGTTTTTCGGGCTCGGTTTTAAATTCACGCTTGCCGCCTTTCCTGGCTATCAGAATATATTCGTGTTCCAGGGTGACATAGGCGCCAGCCGGCAGCATGCCCGACCCCATGAATTTATTGGGGGCATTGGTCTGTTTCCTCCAGATGATTTCAGGCAGGGCTGTAAAACCAATTTTAACAAGATAGTGAAGAATCCTTGCATGGTTTGGATAAATTGCAAAGTTTGACTTGAGAGTTCTTGTGGCATCCCCGATATTGATGCAGGCAAACCCCCCGTTTTTTAAGACCCTGAATACCTCATCCCATATGGAATCCAAAGATTTATGCATGAGTTCAAATGCTTTGTTCCCATCTTGTCTTTGAATTGCTTTTCCAATGGCCCCATTTTGTTTTAAAAAGATATCATCCCACATTTCAATCATGGGATAGGGTGGGGATGTGACAATAAGGTCAATACTGTTGGATGGGATCTGGTCAAGATTATTCGAATTTTGAAAAAAAAGTCGATGCGTTGTTTCCATATGTGATTTATTTTTCCTGCTTAACAATTTTAGGGTAGGTCTCAACCGGCTCATAAATTTTGAAAAATAATAAAATTGGGCCTGATTATAGCAATCTCACGGGTGTTTGTACATGATTTTCCCTTACAGTTGCTTTTGGGTTTCCATTGATAATTGAACTGGTTTTAAAACTTGGGATCGAGAAAGGATAAAAAGATTGACGATGAAAGGGTGAAACTATATGGTGAAATTGCTTTAATTCATGATGAGTATTTGATAATAAGAAACGGTTAAAGGTTTGAAAAAAAGAAAGATCGGATATACAACACCATGGTGTTCATTGATGTGGATGGAAAGGTAAAAGGGAGATATAGAAAACTCCATCTTTTCAGGCTGACCGGCGAACATCTTTATTACACTGGCGGAAATAAGATTGTTACGATTGACTCAAGTTTTGGCAGGATCGGGTTGATGATTTGCTATGATTTAAGGTTTCCTGAACTTCCCAGATCGTTGTTTTTAGAGAAGGCACAAATTGTTGTTGTGTCTGCCCAGTGGCCGGAACCAAGGAAAGAGCATTGGAAAACGCTGGTCAAAGCAAGGACTATTGAAAATCAAATGTTTATGATCTGTTCAAACCGGACAGGGATGGATGACAGCTTGCGGTTTCCCGGGATGTCCATGATTGTTGATCCAATGGGAATCGTTCTGGCTGATGCCGGGAGCGATGAAGGCAGCGTTTTAGCAGAAATTGAAATAAAATTGGTAGAAAATGCCAGAAAGTTAATTCCCTGTATGACAGACAGGAGACATGATATTTATGGATAAAATTGTTAGTTTTTCTGAAATTAAATCACTATCCAGGCAATACAAGACTGCTAAAAAGACAATCGTTTTTACCAACGGGTGTTTTGATATTATTCATGCAGGCCATGTGAAATACTTAACCCTTGCCGCAAGCCTTGGGGATATTCTTGTTTTGGGACTGAATTCCGATCGTTCGGTGAAGCGCATTAAAGGAGAAAAACGTCCGGTGATTGGTCAGGAGCACCGGTCTTTGGTTGTTGCAGCTTTGGCGTGTATTGATCATGTGGTGTTGTTTGATGAACCGGATCCAAAATGTTTGATTGAAATTATTTGTCCTGATGTGCTTGTCAAAGGGGCGGACTGGATGGAAGATCAGATTATCGGGGCAGATTTCGTAAAAAAAAATGGGGGACGTATAGAAACGGTCTCTTTGGAACCGGATATCTCCACAACAAAAATCATAGACCGGATAGGCGAACTTTATTATGGAAAGCGCTGATATCAAAGTCTATGAATTTGAACTATTTAAAAACCATGCCCGTATTGTTCACGGTATATTTACAAGGGCGGGGGGAATCAGGAAAATGGGTATAACCCCCCTTGTTTTTTTAAACCAGGTACACAGGAGTGATATTCAGGTATTAAAAAAGGATGACAATGGGTTGTCTGAAAATTTTCAGCCCGGTATTGAGCCCTTTACTGCTGACGGTATTGTTACAGACATAAAGGATGTATTTCTTGTCATTCGGGTGGCCGATTGTCAGGCTGTGATGTTGTATGATCCTGAAAAAAAAGTAATCGCAAATGTTCATTCCGGGTGGCGGGGAAGTGTTAAAAATATTATTGGAAACTGTGTGGATAAAATGATCCTTGAATTTGGCTGTCAGCCGGAAAATATTTTGGCCGGCATCTCTCCATCGCTTGGTCCCTGTTGTTCCGAATTTGTGAATTATAAGGACGAGATTCCAAAAACTTTATGGAAATATAAAATTAAAGATAAAGATTATTTTGATTTCTGGGAAATGACCGGGGTTCAGCTTATGGATAAAGGTGTAAAAAAAGAACACATTGAAAATATGGAAATTTGCACAAAATGTAATACAGATGTATTCTATTCTTTTCGGGAAGAAAAAACAACCGACAGGTTTGCCTGTGTGATATCTATGGTTTAATAATAAGGGTTGGCTTTAGAGTAAATATTTGAAATAAAAAAGGGTAGGAATGGAAAAAATTAACAAAGTTTTTTTAACACAGAAAGTAAAAGCCTCTGGCTGAGCAGCCAAAATTGATCCAGGGACGCTGGATCGAATTGTGAGGGGGCTTAAGGCTAAAGCTCACCCCAACCTGATTGTGGGGCTTGATTCTTCTGATGATGCCGGAGTTTATAAACTTAATTCGCAAACAGCGCTTGTCCAGACCCTTGATTTTTTAACACCGGTTACTGATGATCCCTATGAATTCGGTCAGATTGCTGCTGCCAATTCTTTAAGTGATGTGTACGCCATGGGAGGGGAACCTGTTACTGTGATGAATATCGTCTGTTTCCCCTGTAGTGAACTGGAAGAGGATATCCTGGCCGAGACATTAAAGGGAGGTTTAGATAAAATCAATGAATCCGGTGCCACACTTGTGGGCGGTCATTCAGTGGATGACCAGGAATTTAAATACGGACTTTCCGTCACAGGCATTGTGCATCCGGATAAAGTGCTGACCAACGCCACGGCCCAAATTGGTGATACTATTATATTAACAAAACCCGTGGGAACCGGCATCATGTCAACTGCCATAAAAGCAAAACTGGCCACAGAGGAAAACATTAAAGAATCTGTGGCTGTCATGTCCATGTTGAACAGGGCTGCAGCAAAGGTCATATCACAATTTGACATTAATGCCTGTACTGATGTTACCGGATTCGGACTGGTCGGGCACTTGCTGGAAATGGCAAAAGGATCAAAAAAATGCATCACACTCCATACGGGGAAAGTTCCCATGTTAAAAAATACACTCGATTTTGCAAATATGGGTATGGTGCCGGCAGGTGCTCATAAAAACCGCAGGTTTTTTGAAAAATTGACCCATATTGATCCGGCGGTTGACCGGGCAGTTGTTGATCTGATGTTCGACCCTCAGACATCCGGTGGATTGCTGATCAGTTTGAATGAAAAGAAAAGCAAGATATGTGTGGAAAAAATGAAAACCCATGGCTTAAACGCGTGGATAATTGGTGAAATTACCCGTGACAGCGATACGGGTTTTTTGAATTTAATTTAATGTTTTTTCACATTGACTTGAGATTCGGCATATGGTATTTGCTTTCAAGATAAATTGATCTTTGACGGTTAAAAGAGAGGAAGGTAAAAAGGCAGAGGATGAAAAAGGAAACCGGCAAAAGCATCAGAGAACTTGGATATTTTGCCAGTCTTGGGATATCAGTAGCTCTCGCCATTTTCATCGGTCTTTTCATCGGTCTCTGGCTGGATAAGAAATTTGGTACAGAGCCTGTTTTGTTATTGGTTGGGCTGGCAGTCGGTATTGCAGCCGGATTCAGCAACATCTACAGAGCAGGGCAAAAGGGGAAAAAGTTTTAATGCAGGACCTACAAAAGTTAATTGATTTTATAACAACGTCTAACTGGCTGATCCTTCTGGCTGGAGGAATAATCGGCCTTGCGATGACCCCGGTTAAATTTGCCATGGGTATCATTTTAGGCGGTTTGATTGTTGCTGTTAATTTCCATCTTTTGAAGCGGACATTAAAAACGATGTTTCATCCTGATACTGTATCAGAAAGAGGACGGTCCATTATCGGTAATGTTCTGGTGAAATATTACATTCGATTTGCCATAAGCGGGGTGTTGATCTTCCTGCTGATATCGAAACATATCGTTCATCCGGTAGGGCTTTTGGCAGGCCTTTCGGTATTTGTTGCAAGTGTTTTTTTGGCTACGGCGCTTGAATTAAAAAGAATATTCTTCAAGGAGGCAGTATAAGTGGAACATCCATATTTGTTTATGACATCGTTGTTCGGAATATTTGGAATGGAAGAATGGGCTGCAGCTCATCCACATGTTACCTATATGTGGCTGGCGATGGTCGTTTTAATCATTTTAGGTTGGCTGGGGGGAAAGAGTATTTCCATGGTCCCGAAAACCGCACAGAATGTATTTGAAGTCGTGATATCAGGGCTCGAAGAATTCATGGTATCCATCACCGGGGACGAGGGCAGAAAATCTTTTCCTTTATTATTGACCATCTTTTTATTTGTCCTATTGGGAAACCTGTTTGGATTGATTCCCGGATTTTATCCACCAACGGCAGCAATTAACACAACAGCGGCGCTGGCTGTTATTGTGGTAACATGGAGTCATGTGATCGGTATTAAGATGCACGGAATTAAATATATCAAACACTTTTTGGGGCCTGTACCTGCCTTGATGCCCTTGTTTCTAGTTATAGAAATTGTCGGTCATCTGGCACGCGTCTTGTCCCTGACCTTACGTCTTTTCGGAAACATAATGGGTCATGAACTTGTAGTGGGAATTCTGCTCATGCTCGCCGGACCATTTTTAGTACCGCTTCCGATCATGGCAATGGGTATATTGGTTTCTCTGATTCAGGCAATTGTATTTTTCTTGCTGCCCACCATGTATATTGCAGGGGCAATCGAAGAAGCACATTAATAAGAGTTTTACGGGAACTGGGAAGAAGCCCGTTATTTTATATTATTATATTTTAATTATATTAAGGAGTAAAACATGGAATTTCTAGTTGGTAGTGTATGGGCAGCAGGTCTTGCAATTGGTATTGCGGCATTTGGTTGCGGCATTGGCCAGGGTTTGGGTTTGAACGGCGCAATGGCCGGTATTTCAAGAAATCCTGAAGCAGCCGGTAAAATCCAGGTGAACATGCTGATTGGTTTGGCATTGATCGAGTCTCTTTGTATTTATGCACTTGTTGTTGCAATGATTCTTCTCTTTGTTCATCCTGCTATTGCACCTGCAGTAACAGCAATGGGCGGACACTAAGCCATACAGCTTGAATTAGACAGATAGTTGTTATAAAAGGGTGTAAGACAAAATGTCTTACACCCTTTTTGTTTTTTTCTTATAAATTACTGATTTCTCGGCTGGTGAAGACCTTGATATTTTTTTGGGCAAGAATTTTTAAGGCTTTGTCATGATCATCAAATCGGAAAATCATGATGACATTTTTGCTTTTTGGATTTGCAAATGCATACATGTATTCTAGGTTGACTTCATTTTCGAAAAACGGGTCTAAGATTTTATTTAATCCACCGGGCTCATCTATTACTTCAACGGCAAGAACCTGGGTTCTTCCCACCTTAAATCCTTCTTTTTCAAGGGCTTTTTCTGCTGTGTCATTGTTATTTGTAATTAAGCGCAATACACCAAAATCAGTTGTGTCGGCAAGGGACAATGCTCTGATATTGACATTTGCATCCCTTAAGATTGCAGTAACTTCTGCAAGTCTGCCTTCCCTGTTTTCAATAAATACGGATATCTGTTCAATAAACATGGCGGCAACTCCTTTTGTTTAATAAAGTTTACCTTTGAACACGGGTTTTCTTTTTTCAAGAAAGGCATGGGTCCCTTCCTTTGCATCTTCACTTGCCATATTAAGACCAAAGACATTGTTTTCAATTCTACAGCCCGTTTCAAGATCAGAGTTAAGACCATCTTGAACGACTTCCTTTGCAGATCTCAGGGCCACCTTGCCTTTAGAGGCAATAAGGTTTGCGGTTTTCAAGACATCTTCCATGAGGCTTTCAGGCTCGCAGACCTTGTTGACAATACCATATTCCAGAGCTTTTTGGGCGTTAATGTTTTTTCCGGTAAAAATTATTTCCTTGGCAAGATTTGAGCCGATTCGTCTTGCCAGTCTCTGTGTCCCGCCAAATCCGGGAATTAATCCCAGGTTGATTTCGGGCAGACCGAAAAGCGCTTTGTCAGATGCATAGATAAAATCACAGCCAAGGGCAGCTTCTAAGCCTCCGCCCAGAGCAAACCCGTTTACCGCAGCAATGGCTGGGATGGGAAGGTCTTCAATTTTTGAAAAAACCTTTTGGCCTTTGCGGGAAAAAAATTTACCTTCCAGGGGATTCATTTTTACAAGTTCTGCAATATCAGCTCCTGCAACAAATGCTTTATCTCCGCTACCGGTCAGGATGAGAACTTTTATATCTATGTTGTCTCTTATCTGGTCCAGGGCAATGTCAAGTTCATCAAACAGGGCATTGTTAAGAGCATTTAAAGCCTTCGGCCTGTTAAAAAATATGGTTGCAATAGGGGCGTCAACTTCAAGAATAATGTTTTCAAAAGACATGATGATCTCCTTTAGTATAGGTTATAATTGTCTGGGATTTGTTGCGTTTATATATTTTTCAACACCATCGGCGATGGCGCTGCTGATTGCTGTCTGGTATGCATCACTCATGAGCCGTTTGCCTTCAGTTTTGTTACTGATAAATGATGCCTCAATTAGAATGGACGGCATTCTGGCACCCAGCAGGACATAAAACGGGGCTTGTTTAACTCCTAAATTATTGATCCCCGAATATTTTTTCTTTAGTCCTTTTACCAAAGAGTTCTGCACTAGATTGGCAAGCCGCGTGGACTCTTCAATTTTTGCATTCTTCATTAAATCACTTAAGATATATTCCAGATCTGAAATATTTTTTTTGGATGTTGCATTCTCTCTTGCTGCCACAGCAATGGCCTGTTCATCAGTAGCAAGATTTAAAATATAGGTTTCAATGCCCTTAAGGCGTCTGTTTTTAGCCGCATTGCAGTGAAGGGATATAAACAGATCTGCTCTTTTTGTATTGGCAATAGCCGTCCTTTCTTCAAGGGTCAGTTTTTTATCGGTTGACCTTGTCAGCACCACCGTGCAGTTTAAGCGGTTCCTGAGGATAACAGCCAGTTTTTTGGCCAGCTTTAGAACAATATCTTTTTCCCAGACATTTTTATAATATCCCGGAGCCCCGGGGTCAGAGCCGCCATGGCCCGGGTCAATGACTATTTTTTTGACTCCCAATGCAAACTGCCGAGTGATATCAGACGATTTTAAGTTGTCTGTTGTGACCCGGGAAAGTTTTTCAGATTTGCCTGAATCTGCGATATTTTGATCGGAAGAAGAAACAGGCCCCCCATTAGATCCTTTCCCCCAGACATCAATGACAATTCTGAAGGGGTCTTTTAAAGAGAATATTTTATAATTTTTAAATGATTTTATATCGATCACAACCCGTACAGTATGGGGAAGATATTGTCCTGCCCGGGCCTGATTTAAAAGGTTGTCATTGATCTGGGTGTGATCGGCAACTCCTTTTCCAAGTTTTGATTGTTCTATATCAATATAGAGACGCTGAAAAGGCTTATTAATATCAGGATCTTTTTTTAAAAGCCTGTGGGAATAATTCCGTTCATCATTCGCATTGACAACAATTCGGGTGTATTCCGGGTTGGACCAGAATCGAAGATCTGTAATTGTGGCATCCCCCCGGGAACCGGCTTTTGCCGGAGCCGGTTTTATTGCAACGGGCTTTTGTTTTGCTGGGAGATCTTTTTTGCTTTGAATAAATTTTTTGATAAGGGCATCGTTTTTTGTCAGCTTTTTTTTTGACCGAATGTGTTTAATTTTTTTTGTATAAAGACGTGGGGTGGCTTTTATGGATTTGAGCAAAGATTTGGCGCGGCTCTTGTATGCGCTCCTGGGATATTTGTTTCTGAGTCTTGTAAGAAGGTCAACGGCCTGATTCTTATAGATATCTTTGCCGGATAATCTGGAGAGGGTCAAATAAAGCCGGGCAGCCTTATACATTCCTGCAGGCGCCCATGAGCTGCCAGGGTGAAGCTTGTAGATGCTTTCATACCGGCTGATGCAATGGATCCATTCTGTTGCTTTCTTCTGTTTTAATGAGGAATTTCGAAGCTTTTTATAGCAGGCGTCTGCCGCCATGTATTTTTGTTTTGCGCTGCTGGCAAACCCGGTTGTTGTTAAAACGCAAACACCCGTAAAAATAATAATAATGAAATATATTGGCAGTATGAACGTCTTAAGCTTGACCATATTCTATTTACTACTTTTTTGTTTTAAATCGTTTAACAAATTAATCGCTTCAAGGGGAGTAATACTTGAAATATCAATCTTTTCCAACATCTTTTTAATGGATTGCTCATTGGAATTAAATAATTCCAGTTGATTGTCATTCTTTTTCGCTCTTTTTTTACCCTTCTTTTTGGTCTTTTGGGGTAAAGGTTTCGGGATGTCTGTATCGTTTTTCTGCTCAATGCCGGACAATATATGTTTTGCATTATCAATGACAACGTCAGGCATGCCGGCAAGTCTGGCCACCTGGATGCCATAGCTTTTATTGGTTCCGCCCTTTACAAGCCGTCGCAAAAATACAATATTATCATTGAATTCCTTGACTGCGATATTAAAATTTTTAATCCGGGGCTTTATTTCTTCCAGTTTTATCAATTCATGGTAATGGGTGGCAAAAAGTGTTTTCACGCCTTTATTATTTAGATCATGAAGGTGTTCGGCAACTGCCCAGGCAATGCTCATTCCATCGTAGGTACTGGTTCCTCTTCCGATTTCATCAAGAATGATAAGGCTTTTTTTTGTGGCATTATTAACGATATTGGCAGTTTCTTCCATTTCCACCATAAACGTACTCTGACCTGCGGAGAGGTTGTCCAGCGCGCCTACCCGTGTGAATATCCTGTCCACAATCCCAAGAGATGCTTTTCGGGCAGGGACGAATGATCCCATCTGGGCCATTAACACGGTCAGGGCAACCTGTCTTAATACGGTTGATTTTCCTGCCATATTGGGACCGGTGATTAACAGGATCTGGTTCTCACTATCATCCATTTCAATGGAATTGGGGACATACCGCTCCCCTTTGATTAATTTTTCCACCACAGGATGCCGCCCATCTTCAATGGAAATGGTATTGAGTTCATTGATGACAGGCTTTGTGTATCCGTTTTCTGATGCTGCCAGGGCAAGCCCCTGGAGCACATCCACTATTGCAATAAAATCCGCTATTTTAAGAATAAGGGCTGCTTTTGAAATGATCTTGTCCCTGATGGTGCAGAAAATACTGTATTCCAAGGTATTACGCTTGTCTTGCGCATTCAGTATGGTGGATTCAACCTGTTTCATCTCATCGGTAATGAATCTTTCGGCATTCACAAGGGTCTGCTTTCTGATATAATGATCAGGAACCGAATTTGACTGAACCCTGGATACTTCAATAAAATAGCCGAACACCTTATTATATTTAATTTTGAGAGAAGATAATTTTGTTTTTTCTTTTTCCGTAGCCTCAGTCTTTGCAATCCATGATTTGCCATCCCGCGAGATTAACAGCAGTTCATCCAGTTCAGGATTGTAACCATCATTGATTAAACTGCCTTCATTGAGCAGATGGGTAGCATCTTCCCTGATGGCCTCTTCGATCAAATCGGCAAGGGAGCCAAGCTCATTTAAAATCATTTCCTGGTTTTCAAGATCTTTCCCATTGAGTAAAGCGCTTTTAAACAGGGAGAGTTCCTTAAAAAGAAGGGGAAGTTTTTTTAAAGAGTTTTTAAGGGCAATCAGATCCCTGGCATTCCCCTGGCCCATGGAAATTTTGCTGCCAAGGCGTTCAAGATCAACCACCGATTTCAAATGGGTGATGATCAATTGATGAATATGGGAAGCCCTGGTGATTTCTTCAATGCAATCCAGACGCTGCTGGATGTTGTTTTTATCAATCAGCGGATATCTGACCCAGGTCTTGATCCGTCTTGATCCCATGGCAGTAACCGTCCGATCCAGCACATGGATCAGGCTTCCTTTTTTATCCAGTGTTTGTATATTGGTAAGGATCTCAAGATTTTTGCAGGATCGGTCATCAATCACCAGAAAATTTTTCATATCATAGGGTGTGATTTGAAAGAGATGCGTTGTGTCCTGCATCTGGGTGTCCTGGATATAGCAGAGGATGGCGCCCGCAGCAGAAATGGATGCAAAAAGAGTTTCTGCACCGAATCCTTCAAGGCTCCTGGTTTTAAATTTGTTTAAAAGCCTTTCTCTTGCTTCTTCAACATCAAACGCGCTCTTTTCAAGATAGGTGATTTGTCTTCCTTCAAACGCCTGGCGGATATGCTTGTAGACGGGGTCTGTTTTAAAATTGGACGGTAAAATAATTTCTTTGGGATCAACCTTTAACGCCTCGTCAATCAGTTCTAAGGGTATTTTTGACTGTCGGGATTCAACCTGGGTGGTTTTAAAGGTTCCGGTTGATATATCAAGATAGGCGATCCCTGCAGCATCTTGTGTCTTTGACAGGGCTAAAAGGAAGTTATTGGACGTTTTATCCAGCAATTTTTCATTTAAAATCATGCCCGGGGTTATGACCCGGACAACCTGCCTTTTCACCAGCCCCTTGGTTGCCGCAGCATCTTCCATCTGTTCACACACAGCAACTTTGCATCCGTTTCCAATGAGTTTGGCAATATAAGTGTCAGCAGCCCGAAAGGGTATCCCGCACATGGGAACAGGGGTGTCGTCATTTTTATTTCTGGAGGTTAAGGCGATTTCCAGGATAGCGGCGGCTTTTTTTGCATCCTCAAGGAACATTTCATAAAAATCTCCCATCCGGTAAAATAAAATTGCATCTTTATATGATTCTTTGATGGCCAGGTATTGCTCCATCATGGGAGTTTTTTTTTTTTTGCTCATGCGCTATCTTTATCCGGCAGAATCAAACAGCAGTATCTGATTTATCACCTTTTTCAGTGTCGTTTTCCGGCTGGTCCAGTACGGGTAGGTCAACAATCGTTTTTTCTTCCAGCTCTTTTTTAATATACGGATCATGCTGAAACACTTCCAGTTCTGTCTTTAAGGTATTGACCTGTTCTTTTAAAGAAGCGACAGCAGCATCTTTTGTTTTAATTTCTTTTTTTAGTCTGAGTTTTACTACAAACCCTTTGATGCCGACCAGAATAAGGCCCAAAAGAAAGCAAATTCCAAAGTAGGCAATATTTTGAAGTTCCGGCATTGTCCAGTTCCAGGAAGCAATTTTAAGATCAAATTTTAATGCGCGGGTTGTCATGAAATAATCTAAATTCTGATAAATTAAAATTCCAAGCAAACCTAAAATAATCAGCCACAAAAGATATTTAATTTTTTTCATTCATCCACTCCATATCCAAGTTTTGTATTATAATACGGCCAAGTTTTGATAATCATAGATCAAATATTTTTTTTTTTCAATTCTTCTTTTAATAATAAACCGAGCTTAAATACTGAATTAAACGGCAGCACTTACTAAATATCCTGAGTTAGAGGAAAATCGGATGAACCAGGTTGACGTCAAGGTTTTCTGAAAAAAACAGATTCCAATCCAGGTGTTCAGGCGGAACCTTTTTTAAGACTTCAAAACAGGAAAAATGAAGATGGGGCGGTAATTGTGGGTTTTTATAAGTATCGCATACCCTTGCAATGATCTCTTCCTTTTTGATGATATGGCCGACTTTTAAACTCTTTTCAGGGATGATATGGGCATATGCAAACAGAATTCTCGTATTGGAAAATAATGAATTTTCATGCTCAACCACAAGGGTCTTTCCCAGAAAATCATCACAGATATTTAAAACAATCCCGTCATCCATGGCCGGAACCTTAATGGAATCATCAAAGCTGTGAAGTTCATCCAGGCGCGTTCTGTAATAGGTAATGTCTATTCCTTCATGGGCAGAATGCCGGAATTTAAAATCTCCCCACCATTTATCCTTGCTTGAAAAAAGCATCCCGCAATAAAACAGCCATTCAACTTTTTGACCATTTCCCATGCTGTTGGCCAGACCGTTGACTTGGGAAATGGACTCAAGATAATCAGAAAATTTGCTCATTACAGGGATTTTAGGATGATTTTATGTCCCATAAGATTAATATCTTCAATAATGGCTTTGACTTCCATATTTTCTCCCAAGAGGCCTTTTAAAAGAAATGTATCCTCACCAATCGGGGTTATAGCAGCCACATTTTCCATGATCAGTTTTTCATCATCATCTTTTCTTAAGTATACATTGGATTCACACATTTTTTTATCTTCCTTTATTTTTATTTATTTTACGGGGTCACCCATTAAAAGGTCCTTGTCAAGAGAATAAACTCATCCATTACAAAAAAAGTTGTTTTTTTGTCAAGTTGTACTGTCCACGTGCTCTAATTGTACTCTTTGCCTGTTGA
>NZ_JABZFL010000007.1 GCF_014237455.1 Desulfobacula sp.
TGACCAACAAGACTGAAGAGGCTTTAAGGCAAGGCCTGATAAAAGGTTGGAAAGGTCTTGTCTGGCTGCTGAAGATTATACTTCCCATCTCTTTTGCCACCGCCCTGCTGGTTCACTTTGAAATTATTTACAAGCTTGATTTTCTGCTGACTCCGATCATGACCTGGCTGTCACTGCCGGCATCGGCAGCCCTTGTCCTGATTATAGGTCTATTGACCGGGATTTATGGAACAGTGGCAGCCCTTTCTGTCATGCCTTTTGCCATGGACCATATGATTTTGATCGCCATATTTACTTTGATATCTCATAACCTGATCCAGGAAAGTATTGTGCAGGGAAATTCAGGGATCAATCCTTTTATTGCAGCTTTTTTCAGGTTTTTTATGGCGTTGATCGTCACTTTTATTTGTGCAAAAATTATGGGGGTGACGCCTGATACAGGCGGGGCTACAGGCGCAGGAATCTATGCGCAGGAATCAAAACCATTTATGGTTATGATCAAACATTGGGGTTGGAAAACCTTTAAACTGACCACCCAGATTTTTTGTATTATCATGCCTCTTATGGTGATTCTGGAGCTGGCTAAAACATTTAATGTTATAAATCTTATAACGAAAATGGCATCTCCGGTTCTTTCGATTATGGGCTTGAGCCGTTCAACCGGGATGCTGTGGCTGACGACATCCATTTTCGGGCTGGCTTATGGAGCAGCAGTTATTGTTGAAGAGACCCAATCCAATGATTATAAAAAAGAGGACTTAACCAAACTTCATCTTTCCATTGGAATCAACCATGCCATGATTGAAGATCCCGCACTGTTCCTGCCGCTGGGGCTGCCAATATTCTGGTTATGGATTCCAAGACTGTTTGCCGCTATCATTGCTGTCTGGTCGTATTCATTTTTTTTATCTGCAAGGAGGCTTTATGCTAAGCGAGCTTGCCATAAAAAATTTTGCGATCATTGATGACATACGGATTTCATTTCAAGACGGATTTTCCGTATTAACCGGGGAAACCGGTACGGGAAAGTCAATCATTATTGAGGCAGTCAACCTGTTGCTTGGCGGTAGAGCTTCGGCTGATCTGGTGAGATCAGGCTGTGACACTGCAGAATTGGAGGCCTTCTTTGACTTTGATGAGCGTTCACGGGCTGCCATGATTTTAGAAGAGCAGGGTCTTGGCGGTTCTGAGGGCCTGATTGTCCGCCGGGTTATCTCATCTTCGGGCAAAAGCCGTGTGTTTATCAACTCAAGGCACTCCACTCTGGATCTTTTAAAACAGGTGACCTTCAATCTTGCCGGTATCTCAAGCCAGCATGCCCACCAGGGGCTTTTAAAAGAAGAAAACCATTTGGATATCCTGGATGAGTTTGCAGAGACGACAGACCTGAAAAATGAAGTCAGGAACCTGTACCAGACCATTATCCCTTTGAAAAGAAAGATAAGAGAACTTACCCAAAGCCTGGATACAAAAAGAAAAGAACAGGATTTTCTGGAGTTTCAGATAAACGAAATCAATGATGCCGCCATTTTGCCCAATGAAGATGAAGACCTTGAAAAGAAGCGTAAGGCACTGTTGAATGCATCAAAAATATTTGAAGCTGTCAATCGTTCCATCCATGAGGTTCATGACAGGGAAGGGTCTCTTATCGAGAAACTGTCTTTTTTGAGAGATGGTATGGAAAGAGTAAGTATGGCGGATGAATCTCTTGAAAAAATTGCACAGCAGTTTTCCGGTACCATATTTGAGTTGCAGGATATTGCCAGTGAATTAAGGGATTTCTCTTCTACCATTGATCTTGATCCAGCCTCCCTTGAGATAACGGATCAAAGACGGGACCTGATTTCCAGGTTGAAAAGAAAATATGGCGGGAGCCTTGATGCGTTGTTTGATGCGTATGAAGCCATGCAAAAGAAGCTCTTTCACACGACTGAGATTGAACGTCAGATCGAAACCTTTGAAAATGATATTCACGTTTTTTCAAAAAAGATAGAGCAAAAAGCAAAAAAATTATCAAGCTTAAGAAAAACAGCAGCAAAAAAATTATCTAACCTTGCAAAAGATGAATTGGATGCCCTTGAAATGGGAAAAGCAAAGTTTGAAGTTGCCTTTTCCAGCGGGATCACAAATGACTTGGAAGATATTGCGACAGTTGATCGGAAAAAAATAGGACCGGACGGGATGGATAAAATCCGCTTTCTTCTCAGTCCAAATCCTGGTGAAGCATTAAAGCCGCTTGTTAAAATTGTTTCAGGCGGCGAGCTGTCAAGAATTGTTTTGGCATTAAAGGTGGTTCTATCAAAAAGTAAGTCTCTGGAAACATTGATTTTTGATGAAGTGGATGCCGGTATCGGGGGGGCGATATCTGAAAAAGTCGGTCTTAAATTAAAACAATTGTCTCAAAAACATCAGGTGGTCTGTATTACGCATCTGGCCCAGATTGCAAAATATGCCACAAACCAGTTCAGGATATCCAAGGATGTGATCGATGGACGGACCTTTACGGCCATTGTCCCATTGGCAGAAGAGACGGCGAGAATTGAAGAAATTGCCAGGATGATTGGCGGGGCCAGTATTACAGATGCCACCCTGACCCATGCCAGGGAACTTCTTGACCAGACATTATCTTGACAAATAGTCATATATGGTTAACTTAAGAAGTTATTGAAAAGTTGAATAAAGGAGTTTTTATGCCAATATATGAATTTAAATGCTCAAAATGCGAAGAATTTTTTGAAGTTCTTGTAATGGGCTCAAACAATGATGATACAGCTGCTTGTCCCAAGTGCAAATCAGAGGAATTTGAAAGAGTTGTTTCCAAAACTAATTTTGCCATGGGAAGTTCATCTTCAGGGAAATCCAAAGGTGTTCAGACCCAGGAAAGAGAATGTTCCAGCGGATCCTGCAAAACGTATACCGTTTCAGGTGAGACAAGATAGCCTCGCAAGATTCATTTGCCACCCTAAGGTTTTCTCCATTTTAAATTCGATGTAAAGCAGCCGCATAAGGCAAAGGAGATTTTTTTGAAAGAATTTGTCAAACTTGTAATTGACGGGAAAGAGCTGACACTTCCGGTGATTGAAGGCTCAGAAGGAGAGAAGGCGATTGATATCAGAAGTCTGCGGCAGGAGACAGGATATATTACATTTGATCCCGGATTTGGAAATTCCGGAACCTGCAGAAGTACGATTACCTATATGGATGGGGAAAAGGGGATTTTAAGATACCGGGGTGTCCCCATTGAGCAACTGGCTGAACAGTCAACTTTTGTAGAAACCGCATTTCTATTGATCGCAGGACATCTTCCCTCCCGGGAGGAACTCACCCGGACCAGCGTTTATTTGAATGATTTTTCTCCCCTGCACGAGAACATGAAGGCATTTTACCAGAATTATCCCCCCAAGGCCCACCCCATGGGAATCCTTTCAGCCATGGTGAATGCCATGAGAAGTTTTTATCCTGAACTGCTTGACATTGAGGAGGATATGAACAAAACCTATCTTCGCCTGATTTCCAAAATCAGGACAATGTCGGCAATGGCTTACAGGATTTCATTAGGGGAAAAGGTTGTCTATCCAAGGCCGGATCTGTGTTATTGTGCCAATTTTTTAAACATGATGTTTGATGGTGTGGTGGTTCCTTATCGTATAGATGATGACATGGTCAGGGCATTGAATGTCTTCTGGATTCTTCATGCCGATCATGAGCAGAATTGTTCCACTACGGCTGTAAGGGTTGTAGGAAGCGGTAAAGTCAATATTTATTCAGCGATTTCAGCCGGAATTTCAGCACTTTGGGGACCCCTGCACGGCGGAGCAAACCAGGCAGTGGTCAATATGCTTGAAGAAATTCATAAAGACGGGATGACTGTCAAAGAGTGCATTTCAAAAGCAAAAGATCCAAATGATCCTTTCAGACTTTATGGATTCGGGCACAGGGTTTATAAGACGCATGACCCAAGGGCAAAGATCATGAAAAAAATGTGTGATATTCTCCTTGCAAAAACTAAAAGAAAAGATCCCTTGCTGGATATTGTCCAAAAACTTGAGGAAACGGCTTTAAACGATTCATATTTCAAAGAAAAAAATCTTTATCCCAATGTGGATTTTTATTCCGGCATTGTATTGCGGGCCATGGGGATTCCCACCAATATGTTTACGGTTATGTTTGCCATAGGCCGATTGCCGGGATGGATCGCCCAGTGGAAAGAGGACGTGGCTGATCCCGAGATGAGGATATCGAGACCGCGTCAGGTTTATACCGGTAATCAGTTGCAGGAGTATATTCCCGTTGATGATCGAGGTTAGTTAATCTGGGTGTTGACGGTATCATTACAGATTTTCCGCAATTGTTCGCCACAAGATCCTGATCCCACAAGATCCTAATAAAAGAACGCTTTGAACGCCTGGATGGCAGCCTCAATATCTTGGGTTGATATATCCAGGTGAGTCACAAGCCTTAAATGATTGCTGTTATCAATGAGGATTCCCTTTTCCTTTAAAAAACTGCAAAGAGCGTTCATATCCGCCTTGATGTCTGCAAAAAGGATATTGGTCTGAACCCTCTCCATATTGATGTGAATATGATTAATTTCAGATAATCCTTTGGCCAGGATCAGGGCCTTTTCATGGTCTTTTTCAAGCCGCTGAATATTGTTTAAAAGGGCAAAAATGCCTGCGGCTGCAAGGATACCTGCCTGCCTCATGCCGCCGCCTAAAACCTTTCGCCATCGTCTTGCTTTTTCTATCTGGTTTTTTGACCCGCAGAGAACAGACCCCACAGGAGCGCCCAGGCCTTTTGACAGGCAGCAGGAAATGGTATCAAAATATGTTGTGATCTTTTTGACGTCAACCTTAAGTTTTATGGCGGCATTAAAGATTCTTGCGCCGTCAAGATGCAGTATTAACCCATTATCAGTTGCAAATTTATTGGCCTTTTCAAGATACTCCAACGGCAGTACTTTCCCGGCCTGGGTATTTTCAAGGCATAAGAGTTTTGTATTGGCATAATGGAAATCATCGGGTTTAATAAACTGGGATACCTTTTCAAGGTTTAAGGTCCCGTTCTCTTCAAAATCCAGGGGCTGGGGCTGAATACTGCCAAACACGGCCGCGCCTCCGCCTTCATACCGGTAGGTATGGGCGTGCTGCCCCACAATATATTCATCTCCTCTGTCACAATGGACCAGCAGTGCCAGCAGATTGCTCTGGGTGCCGCTGGTACAGAAAATGGCATCTTCAGTCCCGAGCATTTTTGCAGCAAGGGCTTCAAGCTCATTTACGGTGGGATCTTCTCCATACACATCATCGCCCACCCTATCCGTCATCATTGCTTCCATCATGCCGGCCGAAGGTTTTGTAACGGTATCGCTTCTTAAATCAATTTGTTTCATTATTTTTACTAAAAAGTCCTATATTGTTGCGAGTTTCTAAATATGGCTTGCGTAAAAAGTTTATTTCATCATAAGGGTTCTTGTCTGCTGCTTTATTTTTAATAGTTCCTGATTTGAAAATAGTTTTTGATCTGTTATTGCCCCTTCCGTTTCCATAGAGGGTAATGTAATATCGGCTGTCCCGGCTATTGGTTTAGGCTCTTGTTTGATTGGTATTTTACTCAAATCTAGTTCTCCTTTAAAAGCACGTTGGCTTAATGTGCCATAAAGGTTTTCAAGCTCTGTAAGGCTTTGTTTGTATTTTGATTTTATGGAGTCTACTTTTTCTACTATTTGTGCAAATTTGTTTTGAAGATCCACCGGAGGCAAAATAAGTGGAAATTTTTTTAATTGTGTCGAATTAATTGATGCGATTCCTGTTGTTTGTTTTGCTGCCTTTAAAAAATATTTTTTCCCGTACATTGATCCAATTAATGCACTCAAAAAGTATGGATTTAATTCTAATAAGCTTTTGATTCGCACTCTAAATATATGGTTTTGATGTATGCAATTTGGTATTTTGTTTTCCCAAACAGAACCTCTACCAAGCTTGTCGGGATCACCTCCTTCTGTTAGCAGGATATCTCCTTTTAGCAGCAGATGTTTTTCATATTCTTTTTGAGAAACGGCAATAGTCTTTATTTCATTAAGATCGAAATACCCATCTTGAACATTTGCTACTCTCATATAAGGCGCTTCTATTAGATTTTTATCATTATATTTTTTTCCTTTTGTGACTCCTGACACTATATCTGTGTTTAACAATAATGGTTCAGTCTTCCAGTCCTTATATTTTGAATTGGTAAAGCCAAACATTTCCAAAAATGTACTTTTCAGCAATTCATCAAGAAGCTCAATGCTCTCTTTACGTTTGGCAATTAAGTTTTCTGCTTTAGAAAGGATTGTGGCTATGCGGATTTGTTCGTTGAGAGATGGCAGTGGAATTCTAATTTTATGTAGATGACTTGGTCCAAAATTTAGTTGAGCAGAACCTGTAATCAGTCTTTTCATTTGCGCTTTAAAAAAAATGGTTTTAAGAAAAAATTTTAAAAAAGCCAGCGAAGAAATTTTATCATCTAAGGTTTGAAATCTTATTGTGCTTGTGTTCATACAAAGAGGTAGATGTTCTTTTTTAACAAAGGCTATTTTATTATGAAAATTATTAACTACAACGCCAGAACTGGCAATCACCAGATCTCCTTCATTAACTAAAAAATGTTGATATTTGATATTTGCTTCTTCTTCATCAATATAAATAGAAGTGTTAGATAAATTGAGTTTACTGTTATTTATATTCCTACCGTTGAGCAATTTTATTCCTTTATCTCTAAATTGCCATTTCCTTACACCAGGTCCTTCTTGAAAAAAGAAAATATCAGAAATCTTTTTCGTTTCCCATTTGTGTTGGAAAAATGAATTTAAGTTAGCCATTATAGTATTTCTTCTAATTCTAACAAATCTTCAGTGATATTCTTTTCTAATAATTTAAGCTTTGTTAGGATTTTCTTTGGTTTTTCGTACTCCACCTCTTCAAAAACATCCTCTCTGTATCTGTTAAAGGTCAAATCATATTTTTCATCAACAACCTCTTGTTTTAGCACAAAGAAATATTTTTTCTTCCGGTCATTCCCTTTTTTTTGGTCACGCTTTTTAAATTTTTCAACAATATCCTGTAAATCCCCATACCCTTTTAGCTTTGTGCGTTTATCGTCAAGGCTGTACCCATCACTCTGCATATCATAAAACCAGATATTTTGGGTTTCCCCGGCTTTGGTAAAAATAAGGATTGCTGTACTGACACCGGCATAGGGTTTAAACACACCGCTTGGCATGGTAATAACGGCTTTGAGTTCTGATTTTTCAATCAGTAATTTTCGGGCGTTTACAAAAGCCTTTCCGGCTCCAAAAAGCACACCCTGGGGAATAATCATGGCTGCTGTTCCACCAATTCTGAGCATGTTGAAAATACGCTCTACAAACAGCAGTTCTGTTTTGGTGGTGTTCAGTTTTAAGGCTTCATTTATATCCCCTTTATCAATACTGCCTTTAAAAGGGGGATTTGCCAGTACAATATCAAATTGATTTTCTTCATTGTAGGCTTTGCTTAAAGTGTCTTTATAATCAATTTCCGGGTCGTCAATGTCATGCATCATCAGGTTCATTAAGCCCAGGCGCACCATGGTGACATCAAAGTCATAGCCAAAAAAACTTTTTGTTAAAACTGCTTTTCTTTTTTCCGTAAGAGATGCACTTATTGAATTTCTCATAAAACCATCTTCATCAGGTTTGTGTTTGATTTTTTTCCTGTCAAATTGAGAAACAATATATTGGTATGCTCCAAGTAAAAAGCCTGCGGTTCCGCATGCAGGATCTGCAATCTTGTGTCCGTATTTTGGCTCCACAAGTTCTGCCATCAGTTTTATTATATGGCGGGGTGTCCTGAACTGACCGTTTTTTCCGGCACTGGCAATTTCTGAGAGAAGCATTTCATAAACATCACCCTGAATATCCTGAAAAGTCTGTCCACCCTGTTGCGTATCTTTTTCTATCTCTTCAAAAATATCTTCAATGGTTTTTATTGCTTCAACAAGCAGTGCCGGCTTAGGAATTATAAAAACGGCATTTTTTATATGTTTTGTAAAAGGAGAGGTTCCTCCATTTAATTCTTTTAAAAATGGAAAGACTTTAGCTTGAACATGTGCAAGCATCTCCTCTGCCTGCATATGTTTAAAATAGCTCCAGCGAAGCTTTTCTTTTTTTATCTTTTCGTTAGTACCTGGAAGAGTAAAACTGCCTTCAAATTTTGAAGTATATGACTCTTTTGTAAACTCAGCATCTGCTTTTCTTTTTAAATCAAGATCATCAAGGCGTTTCATAAACAGCAGGTAGGTAATCTGCTCAATGGCGGTTAATGGATTGGCGATTCCGCCACTCCAAAACTTGTCCCAAAGCTGATTTATTTTACTTTTTAATACCGGGTTATTTTGCAACATACTTATTTGTCCTTTAAAAAATATCCACCGGTTTTTCTGCTGCCCCGGCGCTCAATAAGTTCTTTTTGGATCAATGCTCTAATCTGTTTATGAATTGTATCAACAGGGCGTTTCAGGCTGTTTGCTATATCATTTGCCTGTACTCCCGGGTGTTTTGCGATATATTCCAACAATAAAAGTAATTCAGGATTTAACTTGCCATTTAACTTGCCATTTAACTTGCCACTGTCCGGCACGTTATCTTCAACAGTTTTACGTTCAAAAATAGCTGTAACAAAGCTGTCAAATTCAAATTGAATGGGTTCAAGCTTTGCTTCTTTCATTAATCTTTGCATTCTTATAATGCCGGTTCCCATTTTTTCTATATAGCCCATGCGGTGAAAAAGATTTGCAATATTGGCATTTCGCAGAATACTTTTTTTGCCAAAGTTCTTTTTATTAATACCTTTGACAAGACCACCGGGACTTGAAATTTCTACCCTGTCATCAAATATTGCAATCATAATATTTGCCCCTTTTTCAAAGTAATTTCGGTGGCATACTGCATTGATAACAGCTTCACGCAATGCCTCAAAAGGAATTTGGGGTATCTCTATTCTTTTGGGGGAGCCGTCAAATTCATACCTGACAGGAATATGCTGCTTTAGAAAAAGCATGGCATTATCAACACTGCTTACAAGATCAGCATTGAAATCTTTTCTATCTAATATATTTGCTTTGTCTGTTCCTTTAAAAAGGGCACAGGTTATGGTGGTATGTCTGTATATGTTTTCAAGGTTTTTAGCAAAAAACAAAATTCCTGTATTGTTGAAAATCATCTTGCCGCCCTGCTTTTGTGCAACACCAAGATTTTGAAGGATGGCAGGAACAGGGACAACCAATGATATATTGGATAGTTGCAGGAAATGAGTCAATTTTTTCTTATCAAAATCCTTATTATAGTTAAAATCAATATTTGTTAATTCATCATACCTTATCTTACCTTCAGATTGGAAAAATTCAATTATCTGATTGCGTGTCATTTTTTGTGCATTGGCTCCAATTCTGGTATAAAATCCGGAAGAGCAGCAATATGGCTTATCTTCACCACTTCGCACATGGACAACAAGTATTTTGTTTTCTTCTTTTAATATTATTTTTATTGCTGGGTCACAATTGTTGGCGATATCTTGTATCTGGGATTTCAGTTTATTGGTTATTTTTATTCCCTTTAGTTCACCATTATCTGTAATCCCAATAAAGATTCTACCACCGGAACCATTGGCAAAGGAGACCATCTCTTTATCAATGTTTGCCGCTTTCTTTTTAAATTCAACCAGATAACCTTCACCTTCTTCTATTATCTGTTTAAGTTCTTTTGGATTCATCAGGCGGCCAGGTCTTCAGTTAATAATAAAATTTCATCTATTTCAGATGGAGTAAAAATACCACGAATACCTTTAGGATGTATAATAGTAAAAGGAGATTCTATTAAGTCTCTTTTGCTTATGGATTCACGTTCAATAATCACTTCTCTTAAAAGGGTTAAAAAATCCATCTGTCTTGAGTTTAGGTTTGAATGCTTTTTAATAAACGCATCAAATGCCCTGGTCACAGTATTGGGAAATGTTTCCAAAATTTCAAGCCCTAAAATATGACGGATAAATTGAATAAATTTTGCTTTGGGATTATTATAGGTTTTTCTTAAAAGGTCTATGGTTATGTGAGGATGTTCTTGATGAAGCGCATCAGCAAGTTGGTTAATTTGTGATTCACTTATGGCTTCACCCTGTTTGATTTTTTGCAATACCGGATTGTTCAAAGTTAGTTCAAGAATCATTGTCTCAACCATTTCACGGTATTTTGAAATACTTATGGATTCATGCTCGGGACCAAACTCTATCATCTCTTTTAAGAAAACACTGTCTTTAAAATCAAATATTGCAGGACCGGTTTCAGGCCCATCAATATTTCTAAATTTTGCCAAGGGTCCAAGTTTCAAAGAAAGCTCATCAAAGGTATCATTAGTAGCTGTAGCCCAGTAATGATTTGTTTGTGCCTTATTGATTAATGTCTCTTCTCTTGCCACAATATTTACAGAAAGAGGCAGTTCGCTTATCTGTTCTATAAGACTATCCTTTAATGTTGAGTACTTATCTTTTTCTTCAGATAAGAAAGCCAAAGATATTTCAAGAACATCTTTTTGAAACCGCATGGCTTTAAAATCAGTTTGAGAAATAGTGCGGAATAAAGGTTTTATAGTGTTACGCAAAAACTCAATTTTCTCATGGGACATCTTTTCCCAGAACTCATTGTCTTTTAGATTGCTTAAAGATTTTGCCGCATCTTTGATTACAATAGAATCTTTGGGTAGCTCATTAATCTGCTCTCGTAAATATATTATCTCTTTTTCAGCAATTTTATTTTTATTAATATCAATAGCTTTCTCAATCTTGTCTATTCTGATACCAACAAATTTTACAGGCAAAGGTATTTGCTGCTTGTTTTCTTTACCTTTTGGATTAAGCTTAAAGTATTCAAAATTATCCCAGCAATCTATAATAAGAAACATATCTTTTTCAGGACACCATGGCTTTATCTTGTTCTCCTCTAAAAGTCTTGTTCCCCGCCCAATCATCTGCCAGAATTTTGTATAGGAATAGACAGGTTTGGCAAAAACAAGATTTACTATTTCTCTTATATCTATTCCTGTATCCAGCATATCTACGCTGATTGCGACCCGGGGCATGTCATTGTTGGTAAACTGATCTAAAAGACCGCCTTTGCCATATACGCGAGCATCGTCTGAAACCAGTACTTTTACAAGCTCTCCACAGTATTCCGGATATAGAGAATCAAAAATTTTTTGCATTCTTCTGGCATGGGACATGGATGAGCAAAAGAAAATTGTTTTACCAGGCAATACACCATCAGGGTCTTTGATACACTCTTCCATAAATTCTTTTACAATTAAAGCATTGGTGCCTTTATTAATTATAGTTTTTTCAAGTTGAGTGCCTTCAAAATTGATCTCTTCTACTTCTATGCCCTCTAATATCAATTTTTTCTGGTCTTCAAGGCAGATAGTTCTTTTGCTGATCCCCTTATCTTGAAATTTTGTATGAATTTTCATTACCTGAAAGTTGGAAAGAAAGGGCGGAACATGGTTGATGGCTTCTTTATAAGAAAAAGCAAAAGAGGGGATTCCATCTTCACATTTAAATAATTTAAAGGTGTTATGGTCAATTATATCTGTAGGTGTTGCCGTCAAGCCAAGGCTGATTGTATTAAAATAATCAAGAATTTCACCATAGGTATTGTAAATAGAACGATGGCTTTCATCTATAATGATCAAGTCAAAAAAATGGGGTGATAAAGGATTTTTCTCATCACGTATAATATTCAGCATGGAAGGGTAAGTTGATATATAAATTCTCCGATTTTTTGTAATTTGCTTTTCCCCTGGCTTTGGCCATCTTGGCTCGTTGGGGAGATATTCTTTAAATGCAGCAAGTCCCTGTTCTCTTAGCGCTATACGATCAACCAGAAAAAGAACCCGTTCTGCCCAGCCTGCCCGCATTAAAGCATCAACAATAGCAATACATACTCTTGTTTTACCTGTTCCGGTTGCCATTACTAACAAGAAATTGCGCTGCCTTTTTTCAATCTCTTCCATTACCGCCCGGATAGCTCTGATTTGGTAATCACGCCCTGCGATATCAGTATTTATCAGCTCTTCTGATAATAATTTTTTATTATTTTTTATGTAATGATAACGTTTAAGATCGTCACGAGTTGGATATCCTATTATTTTCCTTGGAGGATAGTTTTCCAAATCCCAGAAAAATATTTCAAATCCATTTGTATAAAAACATAATGGAAGTCTGCAATTATATTGTTTCTGGATGTTATAACAGTATTGTTTAGCCTGCTCACGACCAGCTTCAGCACCTTTGGAAGTTTTCTTTGCTTCAATTACAGCAAGGGGTTTGCCATCTTTACTGAGAAGTGCATAATCGCTGAATTGATGGGCGCTATATTCAGATATGTCCTCGTGAATACTTTCAGATATTGCAACCTTTATATCAAACTCTTCAATTACCTGCGTACAGTCAGTAATATCCCAACCGGCAGCCAATAACTGTTTGTCTATTATCTCTTTTCTTGTTTGATTTTCCGTGTTTGTCATTATATGTTTTGTATCTATGGGATGGAAAAATGTCAAGGAAGAAGCGCTTTGCAGACAGTTAACATTTTGCAGCACTCTGTTGATATTGATTAACCCCCAAAAGCTGCTATTACTGAGGCAAAAAACTATTTTTACGGAGGTTTGATTCATGAGTATTGAACCGGGAAAAACCATTGTCGGATTTATCGGATTGGGAGTCATGGGCCAAAGCATGGCCGGTCATATTTTGGATGCCGGATATGAACTGCATGTCTACACCCGCACAAAGGAAAGGGCTGAAAATATTATCTTAAAAGGCGCTGTCTGGGAGGATGCTGTAAGTGAACTGGGCGCAAAATGTGATGTTATTATTACCATCGTTGGATTCCCGGCTGATGTTGAAGAGGTCTACCTGAGGGGAAATGGTATTTTAAACTGTGCTAAGAAAGGGACTGTTGTCATTGATATGACCACGTCCAGCCCTGATCTTGCTGTTAAAATTGATGAAAGGGCAAAAATAAAAGGTATTGAATCCCTTGATGCACCGGTGTCAGGCGGCGATATCGGCGCTCAAAACGCCACGCTTTCCATTATGGTCGGCGGGGATAAAAAGACCTTTGATAAAGCCTTCCCGCTGTTTGAAGTGATGGGTAAAAATATTGTACTCCAGGGGAAACCAGGGTCTGGTCAGCATACCAAAATGGCAAACCAGATTGCCATTGCAGCAGGAATGGTAGCGGTCTGCGAGTCCATTGCCTATGCTGAAAAGTCGGGTCTTGATCCAGAAACCGTGCTCAAGAGCATCGGGTCAGGCGCTGCCGGATCATGGTCATTGAATAATATGGGTCCCCGAATGATTGCCCGGAACTTTGAGCCCGGCTTTTATATCAAACATTTTATAAAGGATATGAATATTGCCGCCACATCTTCAAGCCGCATGGGACTTGAAACCCCCGGGCTTGATCTTGCCTTGTCGTTGTATAAAAAAATGGCGGAAAAGGGATATGAAAACGATGGAACTCAAGGCTTATTTAGATTGTTTGAATAGGCCTGTGCGTGACCTATAGCTTATGATGATTCAGATTCTCAGAGTTCGGTTTTTTACGATTGACAGTGATATTTTTTTTGAAATTGATTTGAGGAATTACCAGTGAGTCATGATTTAAAATCAGCCATAATTTAATACTTTTCTTGACAAGAAGCAACTTCCTATCCTATGACAAGAACCGGCCGTAAAAATATCAAAGGCCTTTTTCTGGTTGCAGCATCAGAAGGCATCAAGAAGATTACCGATGCTCATCCGGATGTAGATATCTATGTTGTATCCGTAAATAGAGATGGTTGAATTTTGAAAATAAAAAAGGGGAGGAAGTTAATGGCGGATGAAACACCACGCACAGAATATCAGTTCAGAACAGTTGAAGAATTTTACTTTTACGGAGAAGGAGAGGGAAAATGAGCGATGTCCATTCGACCGAGTATAAATTTCAGCTAAAAGACTGCCTGCTCGGAGCGCAGATGCTCTTTGTGGCCTTTGGTGCCTTGGTGCTGGTACCGATCCTGACGGGCATTGATTCCAACGTAGCTCTTTTTACGGCTGGCGTTGGCACCTTGATTTTTCAACTCATCACCAAGGGAAAGGTGCCTGTTTTCCTTGCTTCCTCCTTTGCTTTCCTGCCCCCGTTATTCGCAGCTCAGCAGGGACAATTCACTTATCCGGGCATCATGTGCGGTCTGGTGGCTGCGGGCCTGCTCTATATTGTCCTTAGCCTGCTGGTTCGCATTTTTGGGGCCGGCTTCCTGCACCGGCTGCTGCCTCCTATTGTCACCGGCCCGGTGATCATGCTTATTGGCCTGATCCTGGCCCCTGTGGCCGTGCATATGGCAATGGGCCGTGCGGGTGATGGTTCCATCTGGCTGGAACCGCAGGTTCCGTCCATGATCATCGCTGGAGTGGCACTGGCCACCACAGTGCTGGTCTCGTTGCTTGGTAAAAAATGGTTCAAACTTATTCCCATTTTGTGCGGTATTGCAGCGGGCTATGCAACCGCTCTACTGCTCGATATCACAGGTCTGACTGCCTCTATGCATGCGTCTTTCATGGCCACCGCCGTGGAAGGTAAGATTCAGGGCGTGGCACCGGCTCCCTGGATGGACACCGTGCTGATTGCCTTCGGGGGGTTGGCTGACCGCCCATGGCTGGCCATGCCCAACTTCACTTTACCGACCTGGGATTTTAACGCAATTCTTTTTGTGGTACCCATCGCTATTGCCCCTGCGATTGAACATTTCGGTGATGTATTGGCCATCGGTTCCATTACCGGCAAGGATTATGTCAAGGATCCTGGTATTCAGAACACCATGCTGGGTGATGGTATTGCCACTTCGCTTGCCAGTATGGTCGGTGGACCGCCAAACACAACCTACTCCGAGGTTTCCGGAGCAGTGGCACTCACCCGTGCCTTCAATCCGGCCATTATGACATGGGCGGCCATTACCGCCATCCTGCTGGCATTTGTCGGCAAACTTGGTGGATTGCTTGGTACTATTCCGATACCGGTCATGGGCGGCATCATGCTGTTACTCTTTGGGGCCATTACAGTTATTGGTCTGAGTACACTGGTCAGGGCTCAGGTAGATCTCATGGAGCCTCGCAACATGATCATTGTGGCCATCATTATGGTCACCGGTCTGGGTGGCATGGTCCTGAATGTTGGTGTCACCGATCTCAAGGGGATCGGCCTGGGAGCAATCATAGGCGTTATCTTGAATCTGGTGCTTCCCGGAAAAGACCAGAAAGAAGCCTCTTAAGGCGTAATTGATTTCATAAAAACGCATGTGGCTTCCAGGATTTCCTGGAAGCCACATGGTTCGCATACAATGGCGATATTTTTTAAATAATTGTTTTTATTTCGTGCCAAAAATTTTATCCCCTGCATCCCCCAGACCTGGTAATATATAGCCGATTTCATTGAGACACTCATCAACGGCGGCCACATAAATATCCACATCAGGGTGTTTTTCTTCTACTTTTGCAATCCCTTCGGGTGCAGCCACCAGGAAAAGACCTTTGATGGTTTTGCACCCCGCCTCTTTTAAGAGATCAATGGTGGCAATAAGAGTTCCCCCTGTTGCCAGCATGGGGTCAAGGATCAAAGCAGTTCTTTTTTCCATGGAACTGGCGGTTTTGACATAATACTGTACCGGTTTTAAGGTCTCTTCATTCCTGTAGAATCCGACCACACTGACCTTGGCAGATGGGATAAGATCAAATACACCATCCATCATTCCAACCCCGGCTCGTAAAATGGGAACTACGGTAATTTTTTTTCCTTTTATTTTTTCAACTTCAACTTTTCCGGCCCATCCTACGATCACTTTTTTTTCCGTGATAAGGTCTTTTGTGGCTTCATAGGTTAAAAGTCTTGCAACTTCCGAAGACAGGTCCCTGAAGTCTTTTGTGCTGATGTCTTTTTGGCGCATCAATCCTAATTTATGTTTTATAAGAGGATGATCCTTTACAAATACCGTCATGCTGCCTCCTTTGTTTTAAGTGATTTCCCGATCGAAAAAATGTCACTTAGGAAACTATTAAAATCGCTTAAGCTAGTCAAGTAAATAAGTCTTAATGCAGTCTTATATTGAATTATTTTTTTTTTTATGCACAATAGAACATATGATTCAGACACCTTATATATCCGTTGCCGTATCCCTTCCTGTAATGACATCATATACATACAAGGTTCCGGATCATTTGAAAGATTTTTGTTCCCCGGGAATGAGGGTGCTGGTCCCGTTCAAAAACAGGCGGGTGACCGGATATATTATTTCCGGACAGGAAACGTGTGAAGGATTCAAGGCAAAGAAGATCTTTGATGTATTAGATGATCATCCCCTGTTTCCGGAATCACAAATATCTTTTTTTAAGTGGATTGCCGGATATTATATCCACCCCCTGGGAGAAGTGATCAAGGCTGCCCTTCCTTCCGGTCTTGACCGTCACGATGTTTCTTGTGTCTTTGTTACACAGCACGGACAGGATCGGTTGAATGCAGGCAGGCTTACACCAGGGGAAGAGCAGGTAATTGAATTTATATTGCACCGCCAGTCCTGTACCTTAAAGCAATTGAAAAACCTATATCAGCGAAAATGCCACCATCAACGCCCTGATCCGCAGGATGGAAAAACAAGATTTGATTATCGTTTCAGCCGTATTAAAAAAAGACGGTGCCAAGGTAAAAAAAGAGAAATTTATCCTTCAAAAGGATGAACCGAAAACCATCATTCGCATGTCCCAAAAACGAAAAAAACTTCTTTGCCTGGTGAAAGAGAAAAAAGAGATCTCCCTGACCGGATTAAAAGCACATATTCCTACGGCACCCGCCTTGATAAAGCCGCTGGCAGAGGCCGGATATATACAGATTGTTCAACGCCAGGTTTTCAGAGATCCTTTAGGAGATCCTGTAGAGCCGGATACACCGCCAACGCTGACGGTAGAACAGGAGACCGTGGTCAAAAGGGTACAGGAAAATTTGACCCGGGGATTTAAGCCCTATCTTTTGTCCGGCATAACAGGCTCAGGCAAGACCGAAGTCTATATGCGGCTGGTGCAGGATGTGATCGAAAAGGGAAAAAGCGCCATCGTGCTTGTGCCGGAAATCTCTTTGATTTCCCAGACGGAAAGACGGTTCAGGGCAAGGTTTGGGGAGAAAATTGCCGTGATTCATTCTTCATTAACCAAAGGCGAGCTACTGGATCAGTGGCGAAAAATTGTTTTAAAAAAGGTGAGGATTGTCATCGGAGCAAGGTCTGCTGTTTTTGCGCCGTTTGAAAATATAGGGATCATTGTTGTGGATGAGGAACATGACACCTCATACAAGCAGGAGACAGGCTTAAGATATAATGCAGGGGATCTTGCCGTTGTCCGTGGAAAAATGAATGACTGTCCGGTTATTCTGGGATCGGCAACCCCTTCAGTTCAATCTTATCAGAATGTTGTTATGAAACGATTTGAGGAATTAAAACTTAAAACACGTGTCAACCGGCATCCCTTGCCGGAGATAACCCTTGTGGACCTGAAAAAATATAAGGATGGCTGGGGGCATGACAGGATCATAACGCCGGAGCTCTCAAAAGAGATTCGAAGTTGCCTTGATAATGGGAATCAGGCATTGATCTTTTTAAACAGGCGGGGGTTTGCAACTTTCCCGGTTTGCAGGGATTGCGGGAAATCTTTGTCCTGCAAATATTGCGACATCACTATGACCCTTCATAAAGGCCACAATGAATATCGATGTCATCTTTGCGGATATGGCCGGCCCGTAACCGTTAAATGCCCGGAGTGCGGCTCTTCAAAAATCAAACCATTGGGGTTTGGCACTGAAAAAGTGGAATCCATGCTCAAAGCCCTGTTCCCGGATGCCAGACTTGTCAGGATGGATCAGGACTCGACATCCCGGAAAGGCGCCACCATAAAAATATTAAAAAGCATCAGAAACCGGAATGTGGATATTATTGTGGGAACCCAGATGCTGGCCAAAGGTCATGACTTCCCCTCCATTACCCTGGTTGGCGTGATTTGCGCAGATCTGTCCCTGAGCCTTCCGGATTTCAGGGCAGGGGAGCGAACCTTTCAGCTGCTTGCTCAGGTGTCCGGCCGTGCAGGAAGAGGAGATACTAAGGGCAAAGTAATCATGCAGACCTATAATCCTGACCATTTTATTATTGAAGCCGCCAAAAAACAGGATTTTCTTGAGTTTTTTCACAATGAGGCGCCGTTTAGAAAAGCATTGCTGTATCCGCCTTTTTCGCGGATGATTCAATTGAAAATATCCGGAAGCAGTTTTGCAAAGGTAAAAGCCTATGCAGCTGATATCGCAGAGGTTCTCAAGGTATTGCGTGGGAATGAAAGAAAGCAAAAAAATATGATCCAGATTCTGGGCCCTGTCGAGGCGTCCATCCAGAAAATTTCGTCGCGGTTCAGGTGGCAGATTCTTGTGAAAAGTCCTTCTTCAGCCCTTGTTAACCGTCTGGTAAAATCTCTCATGAATCATCCGAAAGTAACTCCCAGGTCAGGGGTCAGGCTGATTGTGGATGTTGACCCGTATTTTTTAATGTAGTATAGGTTCTACAATAACTTTTACAACACAAAGATACCAGAGCGTTGCCCATTGAGGAACGATTGAGGTTGGCAAACGCGATGGATGAGAGACAACTTGATCAGATTATTAGTCATCACAGGAAATGCTTGCGCGAAAGGGAACACCGGATACCCTATCAAAACAGGTAACGCATAAGGGGAATTATAATGCCATATGTAAATATAAAAATTACCAGGGAAGGTGCTACTGCAGAGCAAAAGGCAGAGTTAATCAAAGGAGTTACCGATCTTCTTGCCAAAATTTTAAGGAAAAATCCAGCGACTACAGTCGTAACCATTGATGAGATCGAAACGGACAATTGGGGTATCGGCGGTGAGTCTGTTACGGTTCGGAGAAAGCGATAGTGAGCAATAAAAAAGAACATGTATGCCCGGTTGAAAGAGCAGGCCATCTTGATAGCGGCATTCGAAGATGGGTGCAAAATCCTGAGAAAATATTGAGGCCGTATATTGAAGAGGGGATGACAGTTCTGGACATGGGATGCGGCCCGGGCTTTTTCTCTATTGACATGGCTCAAATGGTTGGTAAATTCGGCCGAGTGATTGCTGCTGATTTGCAGGAAGGGATGCTTCAGAAAGTAAGAGATAAGATAAAAGGAACAGAACTTGAGAAACGAATCACACTTCATCAGTGCGGAAAAAATAAAATAGACGTGTCAGCGCAGGTTGATTTTGTTCTGTTGTTCTACATGGTTCATGAAATTTCGAATAAGGAAGCGTTTTTCAGTGAGATAGAAACAATACTAAAACCGGGCGGACAAGTTCTCATGGTAGAGCCGCCATTTCATGTATCAAAATCAGCGTTCCAGGAAATGGTCAGAAAAGCAAGAGACGTTGGGTTTATTAATATTGAAGGGCCGAACGTGCTTTTCAGCAAGACCATGGTATTGAAAAAAAAAGAAAAATAAAAGGTGCCTGATTTTTATTTTGCTACGCTTCATAAAGGCGGGTAATTCACGCGGGGTTCGGTAGAAAAAGAATATAATTCGGAGGGGCTTATGAAAATAAAGAAAATCACATTATTATTAAGTTTTATGTGGATAATGATAATTGTTTTATCTTTTTTTTGGAATTACAGACAACTGATAAAGGAACAGGAAAGACTTGCACTTGAGACAGGAAGAAGTTTTTTTAATC